>CAMNCL010000004.1 GCA_946534345.1 uncultured Caryophanales bacterium | reverse complement strand
ACAGATGGACCTATGGCACAAACTCGTGAACATATCTTACTTGCTCGTCAAGTTGGAGTACCTAAAATGGTAGTATTCATGAACAAATGTGATATGGTTGATGATGAAGAATTATTAGACTTAGTTGAAATGGAAATTCGTGATTTATTAAACGAATATGGATTCGAAGGAGATGACACTCCAATTATTCGTGGATCTGCTCTTAAAGCACTTGAAGGAGACCCAGCTTGGACTCCAAAGATCGATGAATTAATGGAAGCTGTTGATACTTGGATTCCAACTCCAGAAAGAGATACTGACAAGCCATTCTTAATGAGTATCGAAGATGTATTCACAATCACTGGTCGTGGTACAGTTGTTACTGGACGTGTTGAACGTGGACAATTAAAATTAAACGATGAAGTTGAAATCGTTGGTATTAAACCAACTAAGAAGACAGTTGTTACAGGAATTGAAATGTTCCGTAAACAATTAGATTATGCTGAAGCTGGAGATAACGCTGGAGTATTACTTCGTGGTATCGCTCGTGAAGAAGTTGAAAGAGGACAAGTTTTAGCTAAACCTGGAACTGTTACTCCACATCACAAATTCAAAGCTACAGTTTATATCTTAAGTAAAGAAGAAGGTGGACGTCATACACCATTCTTCAACAACTATCGTCCTCAATTCTATTTCAGAACTACTGATGTTACTGGAGTTATTACTCTACCAGAAGGAACTGAAATGGTAATGCCAGGAGATAACATTGATATGGAAGTTGAATTAATCCATTCAATCGCTCTTGAACAAGGAACTCAATTCTCTATCCGTGAAGGTGGAAGAACTGTAGGTGCTGGTTCAGTTACTGAAATCGTTGAATAATTAAACTAATTAAAGACTCGTATGAGTCTTTTTTTATTGAAAAAATGGTAGATAATTAGTATACTTATTATTATAAGGAGGGATAGCGTGAGAAAGAATAAATTCGTTCAAAGAAGACAACAAAGTATTAAGAATACTATCATATTCTTTATTCTCTTAGTAGGCTTAGGCTATGCCCTTCTACAACAGGACTTAGATATAACAGGGATAGCTAATCTTAGTAATCCTACTTGGAATATTCATTGGGAAAATGTTCAAGTTACTGATGGTAGTGTAACAGGTGATAATGTAGTAACAGAACCAACAATAGATAGTTTAAGAACCACAGTAACATATGCAGTAGTATTAGCTCAACCAGGAGATTATTATGAATTTACTGTGGATGCGGTAAATTCAGGAACAATAAATGGAATGGTAGAAAGTGTAAGTTCCAAATTGAACGGAGTAACTATTACTACATTACCTGAATATCTTGATTATAGTGTTACTTATAGTGATGGAACAGAAATACAAGAAAATCAACTCTTAAATGCAGGTGATACTAAAACATATAAATTGAAAATAAAATATCGTGATGATATAGAATTAAATCAAATACCTGATAGTAATCAATCATTAAGTTTAGCATTTACTGTTAAATATAAACAAGCGGATATTAGTTCACCAGAAGAAACTATTATTACATATAATGCTAATGGTGGTACTGGAACAATGGAAAATCAAACAATTCCAGCCAATTCTACAGATAATTTAACGAAGAATACTTTCACAAGGGAAGGATATAGTTTTAAAAATTGGAATACCAAAGCAGATGGAACAGGAACAACATATAATGACGAAGAAGAAGTATCTAATTTAGGCGAGATAACATTATATGCACAGTGGAAAGTAGAACCATTCCCATATGTATTTAGACAGGATGGTATTTGTACATTCAATGGATCAAGTGCAAATATAACTGGAGAAGATTGTAGTAAATATACTAATGGTAAATATATTGATACTGGAATAAAACTATATTCAGAGACAAACAAAGGTAAAGACTATGAAATAGGCTTTACAATTGAAGAATATGTTCCTTCTAGTAACGTAGATCAAGCAACACTTATGAATACCAAGTATGAATCAACTGGATATCCTGGAGTGGTTTTCAGAAAACAAGATAATACTCAATTTGAATTAGCATCAAGAAAAACATCAAGTGCTAATGAAAACTATCGTTTTGCATCTGCAGGAGTAAGAGATGTAAAAATATGGCGTATTAATAATGAAATATATTATAAAATTGATGATGGTCCAAAGACATTTTTAAATAATTTATCTCAATACAATCCAACTTTTGATTTAAATGTTTGGTTTGGCGCAACTCCAACTAATGCAAGTGCAACAACTGCCCAAAGATATTTCACAGGAAAATTATCTAATATGTATATTAAATTAGGAACATATGTAGAAAATAATTCTTATACAATTACATTCAATCCAAATGGAGGAGAAGTAGATCCTGAGTTTATAAGTGTCAGTGAAGGAGATGCAGTTGGAACCCTACCAACACCTACAAAAACTTTACATAATTTCGTAGGTTGGTATACAGGATTAACTGATGGTGTAGAAGTAACATCAACTTATGAGCCAAGCGATGATATAGAGATATTTGCTAGATGGCAGAAGAAACAGGTTTATACAATTAGCTTTGATACTGATGGAGGATCAAGTGTTGATGATATAGAAATAGAACAAGGTACAGCAATAGGAACTTTACCAGTACCAACTAAAGCTAACATGTCATTTGATGGTTGGTATCTAGAAAGTACTTATAATACAAAAGTAACATCCAGTTACATACCAACAGAAAGTATTACATTACATGCTAAATGGTCTGATTCAACATTCCCAAAAGTATTTGAACAGATAGGTGCTTGTACTTTTAATGGGTCAAGTGGAACAATCACAGGAGAAAACTGTGGAGATTATGTAGGACAAAAATATATTGATACAGGAATAGCTTTATATTCAGAAACAAATAAAAACAAAGATTATGAAATAGGATTCACAATTAATAGTTATACACCAGCAGATAATGAATCAAGAGCTACTCTTATGAATACTAAATTAGAAGCAACTGGTTATCCTGGAGTAGTATTTAGAAGAAATGATGCAACAGATAACTTTGTTCTTCAATCTAGAAAAACATCAAGTGCAAATGAACAAAAAACATTTGCCTATAATACTGTAACAAGTGTAAAAGTATACCGTATTTCAAATGAGATATACTATAGTATCAATGGTGGGGATAAAGTTTTATTAAACAACTTAACTGAGTATAATCCAACCTTTAATTTAACAACATGGTTTGGAGCAGCTCCATCAAATGAAGCAGGAACTGCAGCACAGAGATACTTAAAAGGTACATTATCAAATATGTATATTAAATTAGGTGAATACGAAGAAGCAGGAAAATTTAATATTACTTTAAATCCAAATGGAGGAGAAGTAAATCCAACAAGAATAACTATAAATCAAGGAGACAGTATTGGAACACTTCCAACTCCAACTTTAGCAGAAAATCATTTTGATGGTTGGTATACTTCTCTTACAGATGGAATAGAAGTAGATGAAAATTATGTTCCAAGCGGAAACATGGAAATTTTTGCGAAATGGAGAAATTACACGTATTATGAAGTAACATTCGACAAGAATGATAATAGTGCTACTGGTACAATAAACAATCAATCGATTGCTGATGGAATACCAACTTCATTAAACGAAAATCAATATTCAAAAGAAGGATATGTATTTGTTGGATGGAATACAGAAAGTGATGGTAGTGGAACAAGTTATTTAGATAAAGCAGATATTACTCTAACAGGAAATATAACTTTATATGCTCAATGGGTTAAAACATATACATTAACATTTGATAAAAATGATCCAGATGCAGTAGGAGATCCTTACAGTATAGAAGTTATATCTGGAATCTCTACTCAAATACCAAATGAAGCATTTAATGCTTATCATCTAACTGGTAAATCAATAACAAGTTACAATACCGATTCAGATTATTCTGGTACTTCATATTCTAAAAATCAAGAAATAGCAATATCAGAGAATACTACTTTGTATGCTTACTGGGAATCAGTAATATATTGGGCCTTACAAGACAATGACAATGATAATGATAATATAAACGAAACACTAGTTCTATCAAGTGAAGAAGTAAATGGAGTAGAACAAGGAAGTTTTGCAGCTGATACTAGCTTTGGTAGCGCTTCTCAAGTACCATGGATAGTTGGTTCATATGATTCAACAAATAATAAGAGTTATAATGTAACAACGGTAAACATAGAAAAAGAAATAAGTCCTACATCAACAGCTTATTGGTTTAATGGAGTAGGATATAATGCTGCAACATTTAATGCTAACTTAGAAAAGCTTAATATCTCCCAAGTAACAAATATGAGTTCTATGTTTAGTTCTGCAGGATATATAGCTACAACCTTCAACATGAATTTAAGTAGTTGGGATACCTCAAAAGTAACAAATATGAGTAAAATGTTTTCCTTTGCAGGACGTGGTGCCACAACATGGTATATAGGAAATTTAAGTGGTTGGAATACATCCCAAGTAACTGATATGAATCAAATGTTTTATTATGCAGGATGTAATGCCACAACATGGAATATAGGAGATTTAAGTGGATGGAACACATCCCAAGTAACAAATATGAGTAATATGTTTAGCTATGCAGGATGTTATGCCACAACATTCAATTTAAATTTAAGTGGATGGAACACATCCCAAGTAACAAATATGAGTGAGATGTTTTACTATGCAGGAGTAAATGAAACAACATGGAATATAGGAGATTTAAGTGGATGGAATACATCCCAAGTAACTGATATGCGTCTTATGTTTTACCATGCAGGATATAAAGCAACAACATGGAATATAGGAGATTTAAGTGAATGGGACACCTCCCAAGTAAAATGGATGAGTGGTATGTTTAGTTCTGCAGGATACAATGCCACAACATGGGATATTGGAGATTTAAGTGGATGGAATACCTCTCAAGTAACAACTATGAGTTCTATGTTTAGTTCTGCAGGATACAATGCCACAACATGGGATATTGGAGATTTAAGTGGATGGAATACCTCACAAGTAACAAATATGAGTTCTATGTTTAACAAAGCAGGATATAGTGCAACAACATTCAACTTGAATTTAAGTGGTTGGGATATATCAAAAGTAACAAATATGAATAAGATGTTTTGCTATGCAGGACAAAACGCCACAACATGGTATATAGGAAATTTAAGTGAATGGAATCCAGCCCAAGTAACAGATATGGGTTATATGTTTTACTATGCAGGACAAAACGCCACAACATGGAATATAGGAGATTTAAGTGGATGGAATACCTCACAAGTAACTGATATGCGTTATATGTTTAGCTATGCAGGATTTAAAGCTACAACGTGGAACATTGGAGATTTAAGTGGATGGAATACATCACAAGTAACAAATATGAGTTATATGTTCCAACGTGCAGGATTTAGTGACACAACATTCAATTTAAATTTAAGTGGATGGAACACCTCAAAAGTAACAAATATGAGTTATATGTTTGAATTTGCAGGACACTATGCCACAACATGGAATATAGGAGATTTAAGTGAATGGGATACATCAAAAGTAACAAATATGAGTGATATGTTTAGCGATGCAGGATATAAAGCAACAACGTGGGACATTGGAGATATAAGTGGATGGGATACATCAAAAGTAACACATATGAGTGATATGTTTAATTGGGCGGGATGTAATGCTACAACCTTTAGTTTAAATTTAAGTGGATGGGATACATCTCAAGTAACAAATATGAGTGGTATGTTTAACTACGCAGGAGAAAAGGCCACAACATGGAATGTCGGAGATTTAAGTGGCTGGAATACATCTCGAGTAACAAATATGAGTTATATGTTCCAACGTGCAGGAGTAAGGGCCACTACTTTCAGCTTAAATTTAAGTGGATGGGATACATCTCAAGTAACAAATATGAGTGGTATGTTTAATGAAGCAGGATATAGTGCTACGATATGGTATATCACAATACCAAAAACTAATGGTAATGGTATAAATAATGATACTACTCATATGTATGGAAAAAACACATCTACTTATACTGTTCCACCTGATAGTAGAACATTTACTCTCGCAGCAAATTAAAATAGGAATAATACAGAAATGTATTATTCCTTAATATGATAAAGAACGGTGATAATATGAAAAAGAAAACTATTTTATCTATATTTATTATTTTAATAATAATTGTGGGAGTAATTATCTTTCGTTATGATAAATCAGTGTGCATAAATAGTTTTAAAGAAGAGAATTATGCCATTACTAATACTTATAATATATATCATAAAAAAGATATTGTTCATAAAGTATTAATAAAAAGACAAGTAGAATCTAAAAATAATACAGTTCTAGAATACTTTGAAAAACAATATAAAGAAGAAATTAATAAGTATAATAAAGAACAAGGTGGATGTAGAATAATTTCTAGTACTATAAAAGGTAATAAGTATACCTTAAAAGTAGAGATAAAGTTTAAAAAAGAGAATGTATCTAAGATATCAAAGAATAAATCTTTCTTAAAAGAAAATATTATTGGAGATAAAATAGAATTAGAAGGGGTATATAAACTATTTGGTATTAATAAAGAAAGTTGTGATTAAAATGAAAAATAAAAAGTTATTACTAGGAATAGTAATAGGAATAATTGTTTTAATAATAGTAATTATATTGTTTATATTATTAAGTAGGAAAACATTGACTTGTACTTTTAAATCTGATCAAAGTAGTAATGGATATAGTATTAGTGCTAAATATGTGGTTAAAGCAAAGTATGGTATTGTTCAAAGAGTAAAGATTAATGAAGTAATAACTTCTAAAGATAGTAAAGTATTAAATAAATTTGAGAAACAGTTTAATAAGCAATATTCATATAATAAGAAGACATATGGTGGTTATAAATATAAGATTACTAATGATAATGATAAAGTTACTAGTAATGTAACTATTGATTATAATAAGCTTGATATGAAACAGTTTATTGATAATAATGCAGCTATGAAAGAATATACTGAAAATAATAAGCTTACATTAGATGGAGCTAAAAAGATGTATGAAGCTACAGGAACTGTTTGTAAATAAAAACAAGAACAATTATTTGTTCTTGTTTGTTTTTTTGTATAATCCATAGGCAAAACTGTTAAGGACGATATCAAACTCTCCTATATACTCGGTTACAGTAGCATCATATCCTAATTTAGATTCATTTAATCCACTAAATTCAGTTTGTTTTTCAAATTCTCCTACAATACCATTTAAGTTAACATATTTTAATCCTTGGTTATTATAATCATTTATTAGTTGCCATTTTATTAATGAATTGGCATTTAAATGACCATACTGATCATCCATACCTTCAGATATTATATAAGCTGCATTGTCATATTTAATAACTAATGCTCCCGCAACTATTAATCCTCCTGGATTACTCTTTAATAACTCTGTTGCTGATAATAAATTGTTTTTATATGATGTGATTAATTTATCAGATTCCATCTTTTTATTTAAATAGTTATCTCTTTCACGATCATCTATACTCATTCTTTGAATTTTTTCATATAAAGTATTATTATAATCTACTTCTTTTTCATAATTTCTTCTACTATTTATTAAGAATGATTCAGTATCTAGTTTTGCATAATACACTTCAGCTGAATCTTCAAATTTATTACATATTTCTTTGTAATATGAGATTGGTTTGTGTTCTTTATGACCTACAAAGTTAAATAGTGCATTAATATTCTTATTAACATCTTTTTCTACAATAAGACCACTACTTGTAGCTCTTCTAATTTTGTTACGTGTTCTTTTATCAAGTTTAGCAAATATTTCTCTTATATCCCTTTGTAATAATACTAATGCTTCCCAACGAGGTTTCTCTGTTTCAAACATTAGAGTTTTTCCTCTATAAGTAAATCCTGCTTTAGTAAGATTTTCAATCATGGCATTACCTTTATTATTGAAGTTCATTATATTTCCTTCATAATCTCTAATAGTTAGAGGTATATATGGATCTATTCTAAGTAACATGAATCCTTGTTTTCCAAGCGTTTTCTTTAACTTAGAAGCCATTTCTTTAACTAAATCAGCATCTTCATAATTGAATAGTATCCCTCTAGGAGCATAAGCCATTTTATTACCCATAAAGACTTCTTTATAAATAATCAATGTTGCGCCTATAAGCTTATTATCATCGTTTGTAATACCTAAATATTGGGCATGATATCCAAATTTAACGATAACATTTCCATACATAGAACTTTGATAATAATTCCTGTATTTATGTGAAGAGGCAAATTTATCAAATTGTGATGAGTTTAATTTAACTATTTTCACTCTCAACACTTCCAATCATCCACTTAATTATAGCATATGTAAAACAGTAGTTTCAATATTAAACAATGTTTTTAATAGTCAAAAAATGTCATTTATAGTATACTAATATTGGTGATTATATGTTTGAAAATAAAAAAGTATTAATACTAGGATTAGCTAGAAGTGGTTATCAAGCTGCGAAATTGTTGATAAAAAGAGGTAATGATGTCTATTTAAATGAATTTAAAACAGAAGATAAATTAGACAAAGATCAAGTTGAAGAATTAAGAGGACTAGGAGTAAAACTAATATTAGGTTCTCATCCAGATGACTTATTAGATGATTCTTTTGATTACTTGATAAAGAATCCTGGTGTTCCAATTGATCATAAATATGTATTAAAGTCTAGAGAGTTAGGAATTGAAGTAATTAATGAAGTTGAAATGGCTTATCATTTATTACCAGAAAATGTTGAGATTATAGGTATTACTGGTACTAATGGTAAAACAACAACCACAACACTTACATATAATATATTTAAAGAAGCATTTGGAGATAGAGTTCATTTAGCTGGTAATATTGGTTATCCATTATCTAGTATTGTAGAAAATGTAAAAGAAAACGATATTATAGTAATGGAAGTTTCTTGTCAACAAGGTGAAAACTTTATAGATTTTCATCCACATGTAGGGGTAATTACTAACTTTAGTGAAGCTCATATTGACTTTATGAAGACTTATGAACATTATCTAGAGACTAAGACTAGAATGTTATATAGTCAAAGTAGTGATGATATTGCCATATTAAATCATGATAATAGTGATGTAATGGAAGCTACTAAGGATATTAAATCTATTAAGAAATATTTCTCTTCTAAAGAAGTAATAGATGGTTGTCATTTAAAAGATAGAGATATTTATTATGGTAATGAAAAAGTAATATCTATTGATTCTATTAAAATTAAGGGAATGCATAATGTAGAAAACTGTATGGCTGCAATTATGGTTGCGAAAGAATATAATATTTCAAATGATATTATTTGCTCAGTAATAGAAAGCTTTAGAGGTGTTGAACATCGTTTAGAGTATGTTGATACTATTAATGGAGTAGAGTACTATAATGATACAGAAGCTACTAATATTAAGTGTACACAGATTGCTTTATCTTCCTTTAATTGTCCTGTCATTCTATTTTTAGGAGGATTAGAGCGTGGACAAAACTTTGAAGAATTGAATCCATATATGGAACATGTTAAAGCTATTGTAGCAATTGGGACATGTAGAGAAAGAGTAAAAGAATATGCAGAGTCTATCGGAAAAGATGTATATGTCTATGAACACTTAGTAGATGGATTTGATAAAGTACAAGAGATAGTAGAATCAGGAGACGTTGTATTATTAAGTCCTGCTAGTGCTAGTTGGGATCAATATAAGGAATGTGAAGTACGTGGAGCAGAATTTAAGGATAAAGTTAAGGAGTTAAAGAATGTCTAAAATTGGAGTATTTGATTCTGGACTAGGAGGTTTATCAGTACTTAAAGAGTTAAGAAAATTATTACCAAATGAAGATTATATCTATTATGCTGATAGTATTAATGTTCCATATGGAGAAAAGACTGATGAAGAGTTACTTGAGTTAACTTCTAAAATAGTAGATTATTTAATAAAAGAAGATTGCAAATTAATAGTAATTGCTTGTAATACCGCAACTACTTCATGTATGAAGAAATTAAGAGAAATGTATCCTGATACTATATTTGTAGGTACTGTACCTGCAATCAAGGTAGCTTATGATTATAATTATAAAGATACTATTATTTTATCTACTCCATATACTACTAAGTCAAAGAGAGTTCAAGAGTTAATACATGATTATAAAAGAGATGATCAGAACTTATATTTAGTATCTGGAGATAACTTAGCTAGTTTAATTGAAGATAATAATACTAGTGAAATTAATAGAGTATTAAATGAGATATTAAGTCCTTATAAAGATAAAGTAGATTCAGTAGTACTAGGATGTACTCATTATTCACTAATAAAAGATGAAATTAATAATGTATTACCAAATGTAGTACAATTAGATGGCTGCAGAGGAATTAGTGAAGAAGTAAAAAGGCAATTAGAGAAGAATAATTTATTAGATAATAAAGGAACAGGTAAATTGTCAATTATTAATACAAAGAGTGATGATTTAGTTAAAAGAAGTTATGAGATTTTAAAATAGTGTTATAATTAAAGAGGAGGATTGATTATATGAAAATAAAAGACGTTATAGGACGTGAAATTTTAGATTCACGTGGTAATCCTACTGTAGAAGTAGATGTTATCTTAGAAAATGGTGTATTAGGTAGAGCTGCAGTACCATCTGGTGCTTCAACTGGAGAAAGAGAAGCATTAGAATTACGTGATGGAGATAAATCACGTTACATGGGAAAAGGTGTTTTAAAAGCTGTAGAAAACGTTAATGGACCACTAAGAGATTTAGTAATTGGTATGGATGCAGCTGATCAAAAAGGATTAGACTATGCCATGATTGAATTAGATGGAACTGAAACTAAGTCTAAATTCGGTGCTAATGCAATATTAGGTATTAGTATGGCTGCTATGAAAGCTAGTGCTATAGAGAAAGGATTACCATTATATAAATATATTGGGGATGGAACTACATTACCTAGACCAATGATGAATATTATTAATGGTGGAGCTCATGCCGATAATAAATTAGATTTCCAAGAGTTTATGATTATTCCACAAAGAGATACTATTAAAGAAAGATTAAGAGTAGGTGCAGAAGTATTCCATAATCTTAAGAAAGTATTAAATGAAAAAGGATTAGCTACTGGTGTTGGAGATGAAGGAGGATTTGCTCCAGATTTACAATCTAATAGTGAAGGCTTTGATTTAATTATGGAAGCTATTAAAAGAGCTGGATATGAACCAGGAAAAGATGTATGCATGGGTATTGATGTAGCTGCTTCTGAATTCTATAAAGATGGTAAATATGAACTAGTTGGAGAAGGAAGAAGTCTTTCTACAGATGAATTAATAGATTTCTTTGAAGAATTAGTTAATAAATATCCAATTATTTCTATTGAAGACCCAGTTGATGAAAATGATTGGGAAGGATTTAGAAAAATTACTGAAAGAATTGGAGATAGAATTCAATTAGTAGGAGATGACTTATTTGTTACTAATAAGAAATGTCTACAAATGGGTATAGATAATCATGCTGGTAATGCAATTTTATTAAAAGTTAATCAAATTGGTACTATTACTGAAACTTTAGAAACAATTGAATTAGCTCGTAATAATGGTTATGCTACTGTAATTTCTCATAGATCAGGAGAAACAGAAGATACTACAATAGCCGATTTAGCTGTAGGACTTAACTTAGGTCAAATTAAGACAGGATCTATGTCTAGAACAGATAGAATCTGTAAATATAATCAATTATTAAGAATAGAAGAAGAACTTTCAAAATAAGTTCTTCTTTTTTATAATCTTGTATTATAGCTTTTTCTTGTATAATTGAGCTTATTATGCTATAATACTAAATGTATTTACGGAGGGATTTAAATGGAAGTATTGTTACTAGTAGTTTCAATTTTATTAATAATTATAGTTTTATTACAAAGTGGTAAAGCAGATGGAGGTCCTCAAATTATATCTGGAGGTCAAAGTGAGTTATTTGCTAACAGAAAAGAAAGAGGATCTGAGTTAGTATTAACTAGAATTACTGCTGCTTTAGCAGCTGCATTCTTTATCATTTGTTTAGTTGCTATGTTTATGTAATAAGGACAGTTCTTGTCCTTTTTTTTTTCATAGATTTATATTATAATTATGAATAGAGGGTGATACAGTGAGAGATAACATTTTAAATGTATTAAAAAACTCTGATAAGGCAGTAACAATAGATGAGTTACAAGATTTATTAGAAATAAAAGAGGTAGAAGAAGCTACTGAACTTAGTGAAGAATTAAGAAAATTAGAAGATGAAGCTATTATTTATCATACTAATAAAGATAAATATATGTTGATAGAGAATAGCCATTTAAGAAAAGGAATAATGAGAGCAAATAAAAAGGGATTTGGCTTTGTAGAAGTAGATAATCTAGAAGATGATATTTATGTTTCACAAGATAATATGAATGGAGCTATCCATGATGATATTGTTTTAGTAGAAATTACTAGTAAGATGAATATCGATAGATTAGAAGGTAGAATCTTAAAAGTATTAGAGAGAAGAACTAAACAATATATTGGTCTTATTAACTTCGATAAAGATGGAATTGGTCATATTACTTTAGATGATACTAAAGTAAATTTAGAAATAGAAATACCTAAAGATAAGACTAAGAACGCTGTAGATGGACATAAAGTAGTAGTTGTTTTAGGTAAGAGAAAAGATAATACTCACTATGAAGGGGAAGTTACTGATATTATTGGTCATATTAATGATCCAGGAGTAGATATATTATCAATTATTTATAAATATAGTATTAATATTGATTTCCCTGAAGAAGTAAAACAAGAAGTAGCTAAAATGCCAATGGAAGTAAGAGATATTGATATGCGTGATCGTAGAGATTTACGTGATGAAGTAATATTTACTATCGATGGTGATGATACTAAGGATATTGATGATGCTATTTCAATTAAGAAATTTAGTAATGGTCATTATGAATTAGGTGTTCACATTGCCGATGTAAGTTATTATGTTAAAGAAGGATCTCCTTTGGACAACGAAGCAATGGAGAGAGGGACAAGTGTTTATTTAGTAGATAGAGTTATTCCTATGTTACCTCATGAATTATCTAACGGTATTTGTTCATTAAATCCAAATGTAGATAGATTAGCTGTATCATGTGTTATGGAGTTTGATAATACAGGTAAACAATTAAAATATGAAATATTCCCTAGTGTTATTAGATCTCGTATTCAAATGACTTATAAGAAAGTTAATAGTATCTTAGAAGATAATAAAGTACCAGAAGGATACGAAGACTATGCTGAAGACTTAAGATTAATGCAAGAATTAGCAGATATTCTTCGTAAAGCTAAAGTAAAAAGAGGTTATATTGACTTTGATGTAGATGAAGCTAAGATTTTAGTTGATGAGAATTGTGTTCCAACTGATGTGGTATTAAGATATCGTGGTAAAGGTGAAAAACTAATTGAAGACTTTATGATTGCGGCTAATGAATGTGTCGCAACTCATATCTATTTCATGAATTTACCATTCGTATATCGTGTTCATGAATATCCAAAAGAAGAGAAGATAAGAAGCTTCTTAGGATTTATAAGTAATTTAGGATATCATGTAGATGGCAATGTTAAAGATGTTAAACCAACTACTATGCAGAAGATACTTGAACAATTAAAAGATAAGCCAGAGTATAAAATTCTATGTACATTATTACTTAGAAGTATGCAAAAGGCTGTTTATAAGCCAGAAAACTTAGGACACTATGGATTAGCTAGTACATGTTATACACATTTTACTTCACCAATCAGAAGATATCCTGATACTACTGTTCATAGATTACTTCATACATATTTATTTGATAATAAATTAGATATGTCTACTATTAAGAAATGGGAAGAAAGATTAGTATATATTACAGAACATTCTTCTGAGAGAGAAAGAGCTTCAGTTGATTGTGAACGTGAAGTAGAAGATATGAAGATGGCAGAATACATGGAAAAACATATTGGAGAAGAATATGAAGGTATGATTTCTTCTGTTACTAGCTTTGGTATGTTTGTAGAATTAGATAATTTAATAGAAGGACTAGTTCCAATTAAAGATATGGATGATTTCTTCCATTTTGATGAAGAAAGAATGACTTTAACTGGAGAAAAGAGTCATATTAAATATTCAATAGGGGAAAGAGTAATTGTCAAAGTTGTAAGAGCATCTAAAGAAGAGAAGACTATTGACTTTGAAATAGTAAGAAAGGTTGATGGAGATGGCAAAAAAGAAAGTAAGGTTGAAAAAAAAGGCTAAGGGATTACTATTATTTGTTTTAATAATTCTAGTTGGAATATGCGGATATAAAGCTTATTCTTCAATTAATCATGCAACAAAAGAAGAACCTAAAAAAGTAGTTAAGAAAAAAGAAGAACCTAAGGTTCCGAAGGAGTATACTGCGAAAGTATTTATGGTAGGAGATGCTTTAATTCATAGTGCAGTCTATGAAGATGCTAGACAAAGTGATGGTAGTTATAATTTTAAACCTATGTTAGAAGCTATTAAGCCAATTTCATCAAAGTATGATATTGCTTATTATAATCAAGAAACTATCTTAGGTGGTACTAAACTAGGATTATCAAATTATCCAATGTTTAATTCACCACAAGAAGTAGGAGATGCTTTTATTGATGCAGGATTCAATACAGTATCACTTGCGACTAACCATACAATGGATAAGGGAGAAGCAGGAGTTCTGGCTTCAGTGGAATATTGGAAAAGTAAAAAGAATATTGCTTGGTCAGGTCAATGGAGTAGTGAAGAAGAGCGAACTAATTCTATTCAGAAAGTATATGAAGTTAATGGTATTAAATATGCCTTTATCTCTTATACAATATGGAATAATGGTTTACCTACTCCAGCAGGAAAGAGTTATTTAAATAATGAATATAGTCCAGAAAAAGCTCAAGCAGATATAGAATCAGTAAGAGATAAAGTAGATTTTGTAATAGTCGCAATGCATTGGGGAACAGAATATTCATTTAAAACAGATTATAAGCAAGATGAAATAGCTGCTCATTTATCTAATTTAGGAGTAGATCTAATAATAGGAGCACATCCACATGTTATTCAAACAGTTGAATATATTAATGATAAAAAGACTTTTGTAGTATATTCATTAGGTAATTTTATAAGCGATCAAAACGATGTGGATAACTTCACAGGTCTTGCAATGGAAGTAACTCTTAAAAAAGTAGTTAATGTAGATGATACTGTTGAAAAGAGTGTTATTGACCCTAAGGCTGAACTTGTGTATACTACTACTGTTAAAAGAGGTGGAGTAAACCATCAGTTTAAAGTAGTTCCATATCCACAATTAAGTGATAGTCAATTACCTAATCATGCCGCTTTATATGAGAAATACAAAGCTATAGTTAATGAATGCTATCCTGAATTAGTGTGGGGCTTATCAGAGGAGTAATACAATGGAAATTCTAAATAGAAAAGCAAAATTTGATTATTTTATAGAAGAAGAAATAGAAGCAGGAATAGTATTGACTGGTACTGAGATAAAGTCAATTAGAGCTGGTAAATGTAATATAAAAGACTGTTATGGAATAGTTAAAAATGGAGAAGTATTCTTACTTAATATGTATATAGCTCAATATACTGAAGGAAATATATTTAATCATGATGAAACTAGAAGTAGAAAGCTATTATTACATAAAAAAGAGATTAGAAAGATTACTCAAGCTATTAATGAACAAGGATTAACTTTAGTACCATTAAAAGGATATTTTAAAGATAATAAGTTTAAAATATTACTTGGTATCTGTCGTGGTAAAAAGAATTATGATAAGAGAGAGACTATTAAAGAGAGAGATATAAAAAGAGATGTCTTAAAGAATATAAAGGAATATAGATAGTATTCCTTTATTTTTTTACTAAAATATGTTATAATATGTGTACATATGAGGATATATGGGTAATATGGATTATATGGGGCTGATTTGGTTTCGACGGGAATAGTAGAGCATAGATGGCAGGTCGAATGTCCACGTCACGGGCACAAAAAAATAAATGCTAATAAGCTAAAAAATGCTGTAGCTAACATGTTTGGTGGAAACCAAGCTGTTGCTTACGCTCTTTAATTTACGAGCCAGCACTTCTTATAGTTTTACCTAGGAACTATTAAGAGGTTCAATTTTATAGGTTATAGCTATTATTTGTCTAGATAATAGAAAGAATTTAAAGACTGGTATATTTAGTTGGTCGTTAACTACTTGCTAAGTATACGAGATTAATTAGTTAACTAAGCTTGTAGAAGTTTATGTAGCTCTATTTTCGGACAGGGGTTCAATTCCCCTCAGTTCCACCAAGAGAATTCAACTAACTTAATAGTTAGTTTTTTTATTGTATGAAATAAAGGCATAATGACATATTATCTAAGTAAAAAGTTGATATTTATTCAATTCATATATATAATTTAAATAAAGCTAGAATTTACATAATGTGTATATTTTTAAAATAAAACGGAGGTGTTTAACTGTGAAGAAAATATTATTTCCAATTTTATTGTTCGCAATGTTTGTACCTTTTGTTGTTTGTGCGAAAACTTGTGATTCTTCAAGTATTAAAATTGAATCGATAGAAATTAATTCAAAAAATGGAAATGCTGAAGAAATAAAAAAAGCTAAAATAAATGGTAATAGAGTTAATCTTAACATAAAACTATATGATCCAGGAGATTCAATAGAATACAATTTAAAAGTTAAAAACACCTCTAAAGAAGATTATTTTTTTGATGAAAAATCATTAAAATTGAATACTAAATATTTAGAATATAATTTTAACTATGACGATAATTCAAATGTTATTGAAGCAAGAAAAGACAAAAATGTTCAACTAAAAGTAGAATACAAAAACAAAGTACCAGCCAAAGAATTAAATAATGATGTTTTTAATGATACAAATAATATGATAGTTAATCTTTCTGATAAAAACATTATAGATAATTTCAATATTATCAAAAATCCTGAAACAGGGAATTTGCTTGTAATAAATATGATAGTTTTAATAATATGTATTGGAATATCTTTAATAATATTGAAAAAAAATAAATCTATTAAATTTATGATATTAATAATTGGCACAGTTCTTATTCCAACTAGTGTTTATGCATTATGTAAAGCGAATATTGAAGTCAAATCAAATATACAAATAGATGGAAAAGAAGCATATTTTTTAACTGGGTCTGAAGTAAATATAAAAATGAAACAATTAGCAGGAACAAACATAACTTCATATGGAGAAGGGGCGGTTGATACTAACATAACTGCTATTAAACGTTCAGAAAAAGAACCTAGTGATAGTAATAAAGAGGATAAAAACATAGTATCTTTATCTGATTCTCCATATCCAATATATATGTGGTATGAAAATGGAACAATATATTGGTGGAGTGAAGATAAAACACCATCATTAAATAAAGATTCAAGTCATATGTTCCAGCATTTATACTCATTGGAAGATCTAGAAACTAAACACTTTGATTCAAAAGAAACAACTGATATGTCTAATATGTTTGACCATGCTGGATATAATAGTGAAAACATAAGCTTTTCATTTGAAAATTTTGACACTTCCAACGTAACTAATATGAGTGAGATGTTTACTAGCTTTGCATTCTACAGCAAAAATGTGAACATTGATTTGAATAATTGGGATATAGGTAAAGTAACTGATATGGGTGATATGTTTAAATATATGGGTTACTATTCTAAAGAAATCAGTATCGATCTTCATAAATGGAATGTCAGTTCTGTTGAAAATATGGAAAAAATGTTTGAGAAAGCTGGCTGTTATGCTGATAAATTTTCGATTAATATTGAGGGATGGGATTTACGAAATTATAAAAATGGTCCCTATGATTATGATTTTTTAGGAGCTGCTGGTTATAGCGCTAAAGAATCTATTGCAAATTTGAATAATCTTAAGTTAGGTAAAGATAAACCTAGTTTTTATTCTTTCCTAAAAAATTCAAAAGATATTAAATTATATATGAATGATTGGGTATTTGATCAGACAAATTTATCTAATATGTTTTCTAATGTTTTTTCTGGATCAGATCCACACAGCAGATATATAGAAGCTAAAAATTGGGATATTTCAAAAATTACATCAACTAGAAATATATTTTATCAATTTGCATATGGAAGATCTGAAAAAACTTATATAGATTTATCTGGCTGGAAAATAAGCAAAGAAACTCCTATTAATAATTTATTCTATGATATAGCCCTTTATAGTAATAACTCGTATATTGATTTATCTAATTGGGATTTAGGAGATACAACTAATCTTCAATATATTTTTTATTACATTGCAGAAAGTAATGAATCAGCAACAGTTAATCTTACTGGGTGGGATACATCAAATGTTACTGATATGTCTCATATGTTTCATAATGCTGCTATATTTACGAATAACATTAATATTATTGGATTAGAAGATTTAAATACTAGTAAGGTAACTAATATGGAATATATGTTTCGAGAATTTGATTTGAATGCTGAAGTAAAATGGAATCTAAGTAAATGGGATGTAAGCAATGTAACTAATATGAGGGGAATGTTTTATTCAATTGGTAGACAGGCTGGAGGTAAATATTCAACATTGGATTTATCTGATTGGGATGTAAGCAATGTTAGAGATGCTTCAAGTATGTTTTCTAGTATGACTAATTTAAGAAAAATATATGCAACTTCAGATTGGACATTTAAAAGCATAGAAGATTTATCAAGTTTAGACGATTTATTCTATGGTACGACTCAAATAGTAGGTGGTAATGGTACAAAATATCATGGTATCTCCGATTCAAGAATGGCAAAAATAGATCGTGAAGGTGTACCGGGATTTTTTACTCTAAAAAAATGATATGCATATTGATATATTCAAATAGATGAGAGTTCTTTCTCATCTTTTTTATTGGTACTTAAAACGATTTTTGATATAATTTATATGGAAGTGATTATATGAGAGAATTAATAAATAAAAGTATTGGGGCAGCTATACTTATTTCTCTAGGAAATTATGCTCTATTAAAACTAGGTAATCCAATTGGACCAGTAATATTTGCCCTAGGATTATTAGGTGTTTGTTACATGGGACAGAACTTATTCACAGGAAAGTGTGGATTTCTTATTGAAGATAAGATTAAGTTTAGAGATCTAATGATAATTCTATTAGTAAACTTAGTAGCTGGTTATTTATGTGGACTAGTATATTCTTTTGCAGATAAAGAAATAGTAACTAACGCAGTAAGTAAAGTAGCTACTTGGGATGTTTCAGTATCTTTCTTTATAAGATCAGTATTATGTGGAGTTATTATGTACATTGCGGTGTTCTTATATCGTAAAGGTACATCTTTAGGAATTATTTATGGTATACCATTATTCATTTTTTGTGGATTCCAACACTGTATCGCAAATATTATAACTTTAGGAGTAGCTCGCACATTTCATTGGTCAATTATACTCGCAATCTTAGGAAACTTTGCAGGTTCTTTACTAATGTGGTATTTTTCTAAAGATATTAAGATTGAGAAAAAGAAAAGAAAGGCGGCTAAATAATGTTGAGTAAGAAATTAGTTATTAAAGTTAATGGTATGAGCTGTAATCATTGTGCAGAAACTGTAAGTAATGGATTAAAAGAAATTAAAGATGTTAAAGATGTAAAAGTGAATTTAAAAAACAAAAAAGCAACTATAAAGCATAATGGTATTTTGAATGTTTCTGAGATTAAAGATAAAATTACTGACTTAGGATATGACTTTATTGGAGTTGAATAATGGAAAGATATAAAGAAATAGAAAGAAGTATAATTAAAAAGTATCGTAAAGATATCTGGAGTAAATTCGTTAAAGCAGTAATTGAATATGACTTAATAAGTGAAAATGATAAGATCATGGTTTGTATTAGTGGAGGCAAAGATTCATTTTTACTCGCTAAATGTATGGAAGAGTTACAAAAACATGGTAAATTTCCTTTTGAAGTACATTATGTATGTATGAATCCTGGTTATAATGAAGCTAATTTAGAATTAATTAAAGACAATGCTAAAACTATGAATATTGACTTAGAAATATTTGAAAGTGATATTTTTGATATAGTATCTACCGTTGAGAAGAGTCCTTGTTACTTATGTGCCAGAATGCGTAGAGGTTGTCTTTATAAGAAAGCTCAAGAACTAGGTTGTAATAAGATAGCTTTGGGACATCACTTTGATGATGTTATTGAAACTACTCTTTTATCGATGTTTTATGGAGCAGAAATTAAAACTATGATGCCTAAGCTTCATAGTGAGAATTTTGAAGGATTAGAGTTAATTAGACCATTACACATGGTTAAAGAAGAAGATATTATCTCTTGGGCTAAGACAAATAATTTAAAGTTTTTAAATTGTGCATGTCGTTTTACTGAGAAATCTGCTAAAAATGAGGAAGAAAGCAAAAGATTAGTGATGAAGAACTTAGTGAAAAAGATGCGTAAAGATAATCCAAATGTTGATTATAACATCTATAAATCCCTTGATAATGTTAATTTAAACTGTGTTATTGGTACTAAAACTGATGGAGAATACACTAGTTTTTTAGATAAGTATGATAAATAAAGAGAGCTAAATGCTTCCTTTTTTGTGCTCATTTTTTGACAATAAAGTCTGTTTGTGCTACACTAGTAGGCATTCAGGGAGGAAAATTAGATATGAAAACTATTGATTTACCGTCGAAGAGGATGATAGTTGAATTCATTTCTTTGGTGGTATTATCATCGATTATGGTGATTAGTTGTTATGTGTATCATAAGTATGATACATATAAGAGTATCAAGGTGGTTGTAGATAACAAAGCAGCTGTAGAGTATGGCAGTGCAAACTATGATATCAATAAACTAATTAAAAAGGTCGAAGGGGAAATCGTATCTGTAAAACAAGATATTGATACAAACAAGATGGGAGAACAGGAAGTAGTTGTAGAAGTTAAGAAAGAGAACGTTACTAAGAATGTTGCATTTATTGTTAACGTTGTTGATACTGAAGCTCCTGCAATTAATATAAAAGAAGAAAAGGTGACTATTACAGAAGGATCTGACTACGATTTAACTACTAATATTGAATCTGTTAAAGATGTAGTAGATGGAGATATTGGTTACTCTGGAGAAGTAACTGAAGATAGTAACTATTATTATAATTTCAGTTATGGAGAAGACATTGATAATGTAGGAGAACATGAAGTAATAGTAAATGCTAAAGATAAGAGTGGAAATGCTACTCAAATAAAATTTATTTTAGAAGTTAAGGCTAAACCAGCAGTTACACAGATACCTGCAGTATCTGGAGGAAATGCACCTGCAAATGCCGCTGGAGGAGATATTGTTTCAATTGCTTATTCATTGATTGGATCTCCATATATTTCTGGTTCTAATGGACCATATGGATTCGACTGTAGTGGATTTGTTCAATATGTATATTCTAGAGTAGGAAAGAGTGTAAGTAGAAGTTCATATACTCAAGCCTATGATGGAGTAGGAGTAAGTTATGCCAATGCTCAACCTGGAGATATCTTAAGTTGGGGACATGGTGGAATGATTACTCACTCTGCATTATATGTTGGTAATGGTCAAATGATACATGCTACAAACCCATCACAAGGAGTTGTACTAAGTAGTGTAGCTGGATGGGAAAGTGGTTCAATAGACAGTTTAATGGCTGTTAGAAGAGTAAATTAAAGCTATAACTAAGTTATAGCTTTTTTCTTGCTTAAATGCTTTTAATTTGGCCTAAAATATGGTAAATTTAATATGGGGGCGAAAACATGAAAAAATATGTAGACTCAGTATTAAGAAAAGCAAAAAAGCCAATTGATTTGGATAGTGTTTGCGCTAAAGTTGAAGAATTAATTAAATTAGATGACGAAAACTATAAATTATCTAGAGATGACAGATTAAAAGTAGAAGAAATCATACAAACAGGTATAAGTAATTATGAGTATATTGAAACTACTACCGGTAAAATTTCTCCTATTATGAAGACTTCTTTTAGAACAGGAAGATTTTATGGCAACAAGAATGGAGAAGGGTTTGTTATTTCTAGAAATTTTTTTGTTGATAAAGAGGGTAATCAAGTACTACAAGAATCAAAATATACTATTGAAAGGGCAAATTGTAATAATGCAATTGATGGAGATTTAGTACTTATTGATACTGGTAGTAAAGGAATTAAACCCCACGTTGTAGGTATTGTTGAACGTAATATGGAAAATATTATGGGTGAAGTAGAAAGAATGGGAAATAGCTATTTTGTTAAACCAATAGATAAGAAAAAGAAAATGTTAACTATAGCTTTAGAAGGAGAAGCTATTGAAGGACAAAAAGTAGCTGTTAAATTAAAAAAGCAAACTAGTGATAATTTCTATATAGGTGAAATTACTAGGGTATTTAATCATAAAGATGATCCGGATGAGGATATTTTATGGGAGGCATTTAAGTGTGGAATAGATGATCAATTTAGTGATGCTTCTCTAGAACAATTACAATATATTCCAAATAAAGTATTAGATAAGGATAAAATAGGAAGAGAAGATTTGACTGATTGGAAAATTTTCACAATAGATGGTGCTGATACTAAGGATATTGATGATGCTTTGAGTTGTAGAAAGCTAGATAATGGTAATTATGAAGTTGGAGTTCATATTGCAGATGTAAGTTACTATGTACCAGAGGGTAGTCCTTTGGATAAAGATGCCTATAAAAAGGGTACTAGTAATTATTTAGCTAATAAAGTAATACCAATGTTACCACATGAGTTATCTAATGGTATTTGTTCACTAAATCCATATGTTGAAAGACTCGCAATGAGCTGTATTATGGAAGTTAATGATAAGGGAGAAGTAGTAAGATATCGTATTTCTCCTACAGTTATAAAATCTAGATTAAAAATGACTTATGATAAAGTAAATAGTTTATTAAAAGAAGGAAAAATAGATTCAGAATATGAAGATTATGCTGATGAATTAAGAACTCTTAATAAATTAGCTTTAATATTACGTAAGAAACGTATAATGGAAGGGGCTATTGAATTTGATAAACCAGAATTAAAACTATTATTTGATGATAATGGTAGTGTTATAGACTTCTCTAAAAGACAACAAGATGTTGGAGAAAATCTAATTGAAGAGTTCATGGTTTTAGCTAACGAAACAGTTGATAAACACTTATCTAAGAAAGGATATCCATGTCTACATAGAGTTCATGATCATCCAAATGAAGAGAAGTTAGATAACTATTTGACTATGTTAGCTGCGATAGACTTACCTTTTAGAGGATATGATGCAGAAGATTGTGCTAATAGTTCTAATGCATTACAAAAACTATCTGAACATATTAAAGATACTGGTCGCTTATCTACTATGTTATCAACCAGATTAATACGTTGTATGTCTAGAGCTAAATATAGTCCAATTAATATAGGACATAATGGTTTATCAAAGAGATATTATTGTCACTTTACTTCTCCAATAAGAAGATATCCAGATTTAACTGTACATAGAATATTAAAAGAATGTGCTCTTGATAAAGATGGAAATAGTAGAGTTAGGGCAAAAAAATGGGAAACTAAATTACCTGACATTGGAATGCAAGCATCTAGAATGGAAAAGATAGCTGATGATGCGGAACAACAAACTCTATATATGAAATGTAGTGAATACATGGAAAAGCATATTGGAGAAGAGTTTGAAGGAACTATTATTGGATTATCTGATAGAGGCATTCATATTCAATTAGATAATATGGTTGAAGGTAAAGTAAAAAATAAAGATTTCGGTGGAAGATATGCTTATAATCCAAATACATATACTTTATTATCATTAGATGGTAAAGATAATTATTATTTAGGTGATAGATTATTACTTAAAGTAAAAGCAGCTTCTAAAGCAGATAAAACTATTGATTTTATAGTAGAGAAGAAACTTCAAGAAAACTACATCGAAGATACTAATAAGACTAATCAATCTGCTAAAACTAAAGCTTTGAGACGTAAGAGTCGCAATATATAACTTGAAAAATTCACTAAAAAATGTTATAATATGTCCTCGTTAGGGGGAATATACTATGGCATACGATAATCAATGTGGTAGTTGTGCAAACTTCGAAGATAAAAAAGGAAGAGGACCATATGATAAAAGGAATCCAAATTATATAAAGGGTTATTGTACTTGGTATGGATCTTATTACTATCCTGATAACACTTGTGTTGATGAAGGAGATCATTATCGTTATAGAGGATATATCACAACTATGGTATGTAGCAGATTAGGTTTAGATAAAGAAGATGAAGTATATAAAACTATTATTGGTTACCAAAAGAATGTTATGGAAAAAGATGATAAATATACTAATCTTTTAAAAGATTATGATGATATAGGACCTAAAATTTCTAAAGAGTTAGAAACAGAAGATATAACTATAATTCAAGCAATATATGATAGATTTTTAACTCCAGTAGCTAATTTAATCAATAATGAAAAAGAAGACCAAGCTGTTTTTAAGTATAAACATATGGTTGAAATATTAAGAGGTCATTATCATATAAATAGAGAAAATAAATCTAATAAAAAGACTACTAATAAGATGAAAGTATTAGCTGTAAAAAAGAACGTTTAGCGTTCTTTTTTCTTTGGTTTAAGGTTGCTTTAAAATTAATAAAATGTTATCATAATAATGAGTATGGGGTAGAGAAGTGATATTGGCTTTTTTTATCTCAAATTACAGATAAAGGAGATGACGCGATGTTAATAACAATGTCTGATGTGTTAACTATATTAAGAAAAATAGTAGATATTTCTTTAGTATGGTTTATATTTTATTATATTTTGAAGAATATTAAGAATAATGTTAAATTATCTTTGATTTTTAAAGGTGTAGCCTTTGTAATTATATTGAAGCTTATAAGTGATAAATTAGGTTTTGTAACTGTTGGATATTTATTAGATTATATTATTCAATGGGGACCAGTAGCTTTAATAATTATATTTCAACCAGAAATACGTACAATTCTTGAACAATTAGGTAGAAGTCAATTGCTTGGTAGACATAAAGTTCTTACTGTAGATGAAAGAGAGCATTTAGTTTATGAGATGATTAATGCAATTGATTATTTAAGAAAAGAACGTATTGGAGCTTTAATTGTTATTGAAAGAGATATAAGCTTAGGTAATTATATTGATAAAGCAAAGAAATTATATGCAGATTTATCTAGTGATTTATTAATTGCTATCTTCTATGAAGGTAATCCATTACATGATGGAGGAGTTATTATTCAAGGTGATAGAATTACTTGTGCAGGAGCTGTATTCCCTACAAGTAGTAGTTCTAAACTTAATAGACGTTTAGGAACTAGACACAGAGCTGCTTTAGGGTTAGCTGAAGAAACTGATGCAATTTGTATCGTAGTTTCTGAGGAAACAGGAAGAGTCTCAATTGCTTTAAAAGGTGAAATGTTATATAACTTAACACTTGATGATGTTAGAATGATGCTAATTGATGAGTTAAAACCAAAACAAGATGCAGATTATGAAGAAGAAGTAGAAGAGGAAGAGATATATGAAGAAGATAGGTAAGTTAATAATGAGACTATTTCGTCATATTGGATTATTCTTTGATAAATGGTTAATAACTCCAATTACGAAATTAATTCTCAAGATAATGAATGTAGGAAAATCACTAGTTAAAAGTTTTGATAGAATTTCAAGTAGAAAATCTACATTACTAGTAGTAAGTTTAATACTTGCATTTGGTGTATTTGTTGTAATAGATAGAGAATCTACTATGATGATAGATCAATATGCAGAAATATTATATAATCAACCAGTAACAGCTGTTTATAATGAAGAATTATATGTAGTAGAAGGACTACCAAAAACAGTAGATATTACTCTAATTGGTCAAAGAAGACATATTTTCTTAGCTAAACAGTCACCTGCTAAAGGAGTATCAGTAGATTTAACTGGTATGAAACCTGGAAATCATAAAGTTACTTTGAAATATACACAGAGATTAAGATCTCTAGATTATAAATTAGATCCATCTCAAGTAACAGTAACTATTTATGAAAAAGTAAGTGAAAATAGAACTTTAACATATGATGTATTACATCAAGAAGCTCTAGATAGTAAGTTATATATTAGTAATGTTGAAATTGATCGTTCTGAAGTAATTATTAAAGGAGCTCAATATAAATTAGATCAAGTTGCTACTGTAAAAGCTTTAGTAGATGTTAAGAACATACCTAATCCACATGCTGGAGAAATAACTGTCAAAGATATTCCTTTAGTTGCATATGATACAGGTGGTAAGATTGTGGATGTTGAAATAGTTCCAAAGACTGTCGCAGCAAATGTAACTATTACATCTCCAAGTAAAGAAATACCAGTACAAGTTGTTCCTAAGGGTGAGTTGGCTTTTGGTAAATCAATAAAATCTATGGAAGCTAGTCTTTCTAAGATTACAGTATATGGTTCACAAGAAGCTGTTGATAAATTAGAGCAATTAGAAGTAGAGATTGATGTTAAAGGATTAGATAAGAATAAAGACTTTGATGTTACTTTGAAGAAACCTAAAGGTATTACAGAATTGAGTTCTAAGTCGATGAAGATAAAAGTAATAGTTGATAATTCTTCTAGTAAAGAATTTGAAAATATTTCTATTCAATCGGAAAACTTAGATAGTAATCTGAAAGTACAAGCTTTAACTGATGAAGATAGACAAGTAACGGTAGTAGTTAAAGGTAGTGATGAAGCAATTAAAGATATTCAAGCATCTGATATTACTGCTTATATTGACCTTAAGAATTATGGTGTTGGGGAACATGAAGTTGAGGTTAAAGTTACAGGTAGTGATTTAAGATTAGATTACTCATCAAAGACTAAGAAAGTTAAAGTTAAAATATCTCAAAAATAAAAAAGATTATTTTAGATAATCTTTTTTTATGCTATAATATTCACAGGTGGTTTAAATGGCAAATAGACAAACAAGAAGAAGAAATAAAAAGAAGGAAGAAGTAGTAGAAACAACTAATACTTCACCTGATATATTAAACAAAATAATTATAGGTTTAATTGTAATATGTGTTTTAGGATTATTCTATTTATTAACTATATATATTACAAATAAACATAGTGATAAGGATACAAAGGAAGAGACAGAAACTAGTGATGTTTCTATTAACTATGATGAAATCTTAATTGGTAGAGCTTTTTCAATGTCTGATGAAGACTATATAGTAGTATTATATGATTCTAGTAATAACGAGATATCTACTACTTATAGTGGACTTATTTCAACTTATAAAGCAAAAGAAGATCATTTACCAATTTATACAGTTAATATGAATAATAGTTTAAATAAAAGCTATTCTACAACAGATGCTTCTAATACTAGTCCTACTAAGGCTTCTGAATTGAAAGTAAATGGACCAACTTTAATTAGAATTACTAATGGAAGCTTAGTAGACTATGTTGAAGGTGAAGAATCTATCACAAACTATTTATCTTAAGACACTTTTGGTGTCTTTTTCTTTTTATTTATGTTATGATTGTATTGTGTAGGAGGATGGTTATTGTGAAATTGAAAAGGAAAAAGAAACATAAAAAGAAAGATTCTTTATTCACAAGAATAAAGAAAAGAATTTTCCATGAAGAAGAACTAAATGAAAGCTTCTCTATGTTTGAAGTAATCATTATTATAATAATTTCTATATTATTTGGAATTGTTATTGGATATATTATTACTTGTAGTAAGTTATCTATTTATAATGATAAAAATATATCAGAAATAGTTAATGTTTATGATAAATTAACTACTAATTATTATGATTCAATAGATAGGAATAAAGTTAGTGATGCGGCTATTAAAGGAATGGTAGAATCATTAGAAGATCCATATAGTAATTATATGGATAATAGTACTGCTAATGAATTCAATAAGACTGTTGAAGGTAGTTTTACTGGGGTAGGAATCACTGTAATGTATGAAGATGGTTATTATAGAATAATAGAAGTATTTAAAGGTTCTCCAGCTGAAAAAGCAGGTATAAAAATAGATGATTTATTAGTTAAAGTTGATGATATTGATGTTAAAGACAATGAATCTGCTTTTCATAGTATTGTTAAAGGTAAAGTAGGTACTAAAGTAAAACTAACAGTAAAAAGAAATGATAAAGAAATAGATTTTACTATAAAAAGATCAGTTATAGAATTAGAAATGGTTCATAATACTATCTTTGAATATGAAGGAAAACAAGTAGGATATGTTCATATAGAAGCATTTTCAAATAATTCATATAAGCAATTTGAAAAAGCAATGAATAGATTTACTAGAAAAAAGATTGATTATTTAGTAATTGATGTAAGAGATAATCCTGGTGGTAGTTTAGAAAGAACTAGAGAAATACTTAGTAAGTTCTTTACTAAGAAAACAGTTCTATTTGAAATACAAAATAAGAAAATGACTAAGAAAGTAAAATCATTAAACAATAGTATAATTGATTATCCAGTAGCAGTTTTAATTAATGCTGGTAGTGCTTCTGCATCAGAGATTTTAGCCTCTTGTTTCCAAGAAAACTATGATAATGCTATTATTGTAGGAGAAAAATCTTATGGAAAGGGAACTATTCAAAAATCTCAATCTTTAAGTAATGGTACTAGTATTAAATATACTACTGATAAATGGTTAACATCTAAAGGTAAGTTCTTAGGAGGAAAAGGAGTTAAACCTGATATAGAAGTACTTGCTTCAGAAGAATACTATAATAGTCCAAATTATAGTAATGATAATCAATTACAAGAAGCTTTAAAAGCACTAAAAGAGTCTAATTAGACTCTTTTTCTATGCAATTAATTATAAGTTGATATCCATATCTATTAGGACTACATGTAGTAAGTATTAGCTGTTTAGTATCTTCTTCGCTTATGTTTATATAACCATTCTTTTTCTCTTCCCAAATATCTCTTACATAATAGGTATACTTTTTCCCTTTAAATACTAAATCTATTGTGTCATTTGCTTTTAAATTATCTAATTCTTCAAAATAAGCTATCTTACCAACTCCTGAATGAGCAGCTAGTATTAAAGTACTTCTATCAATATCAGGATAAGTAGAACCATTTAGTATAGTAACATGCTCTTCAACATTGTTTTTAGGACTACCTAATTCATAGATGTTTTCATCTAAATTAAGCTTTTCAATTATTAGATTACCAATAGGTTTTTCTTCATTAGTTGAAAAACTAAATATTGGTGAACAGTCTTCTTTAGCATTAGCTGATATTTTTAAAATAGATAATGGTAAAAGTAATAATAAAAATATAATTAGTATCCAATAAGTCTTTTTTATCATAATATTATTAATAATATTTGTAGTAATAGTATAAGTAAACTATTATCTATATGAGTATTTGGTACTGCAATTCTGGTTATTTTCTTATAAGTTGTAGGTGTAGGTATTTTATGATCTTTTAATAATATCTTTTCTCCTTGAGAATTATTAACATCTATAATAAAAGAATCTGCTTTAGAGTAACCTTCACTAGAATTCTTTTGAATAACTTTATACTTACCATATGGTAAAGATAATTCTATATTACCATTCTCATCAGTAGTAACAGTCTTAACTACTTCATTTAGATTGTTTAAGATATCGAAAGATATACCTACTTCAGGTTTAAAAGAATCATTCTCCCCATATTGTTTCTCAATAATAATCTTTTTCTCAATAATCTTATTTTCTAATACTAATTGAACTTTAGGATTATCTTCAGTAATATTAATTTCATATTTATTAGTATCTACAGTATATCCTTTTCCTGGGCTATCTTCTATTAAATAGTATTTACCAAAGTTGAGATTATCTAATTGAGCTTGATTACTCTCAATTGTGAATGTATGAATTAAATTATTATTACTATCATATAACTTATATATAGCTCCATCTAGAGATCCTTCTCCTTGTGGAGTTGTTCCTTTTGTATCTTTATCAACTTTATTTAATTCTATTTTAGTATGAATAACTTTTACTTTTAAATTAGCTTTTATATCATTTATATCACCTGTATTAACTAGATTTTGACTATTACTAGATTGATAAAATATCAATGGTTTATTATAGTAATTATCTTGTTTAGTAAAAGTATAATTATATTCTCCTTCTTTTAGATTACTAAATATTACTTTATTTCCATTAACATTTAAATTATTATCATTTTTAAAACTAGAAATACTGTTATTAGTATCTTCCACAACTAGAGTATTTCCTTCAATCATTGTATATGATTTATTGTTGAAAGATGGTAGTTTCTCATGTTCTCTAATTAGATTATTTATCTCTTGCATTTCTTCTTGGAAAAGATTGATTCTAGGACCATTTAAACCATCAGTAAAATAATAATCTCCTGAAGTATCTGCAGTCTGCCAAATCATCATTTGAGTTACTGCATACCATTTCATGGTATTGTGCTTTTTATATCCTAGACCGAAATGTGATATTTTAGAGATTCTATCTATTTGAGCTTTAGATAGATTCCTAGGATTTACTGTAGGAGTATAATTTTGAGTTCCATCAAAGAATCTAAATGGCTCCAAGCAATAAGCAATTGCTTGATCAGTAGTTCTTCTAAATACACGTGCTTGTTGGTAGTAGATAGTATTAGTAGAATACTGATATTTATTCATATAGATATCAGATAAGTATTCTGATTCAAAGAAGCTTTCAGCATGAACATTAGTGATGAAAATATTACTTAAAAATATACTAAAGAAAAATATTAAGAAAAATTTAAATTTATTTATAATATCCCTCCTTTTTTCTTAATGGTTTAGAGAATAGCACTATTGTATTCCAATCGCAAATCATAAAATTTAAAAATTTGAAGAAATCAAGTATTAGAAAAAAGGAATTCTATTAGATAATTATTAATATTCAAATAAATACATATCTAGAATAAAAACTTCATAAGTTGTGTTATAATATGGAAGAGGTGATATTATGGATGACATAGAAATATCAAAGAGTAGTAAGAAAAATAATATCGTAGATGTAGCAAAAAGTATTGGAATAGGAAAAGATGATTTAATACTATATGGTGATTATAAAGCTAAGTTAAAGGTTAATTTAGATAATCCTAAAGGTAAATTAATCTTAGTGACTGCGATTAGTCCTACTCCTTTTGGAGAGGGTAAAACCACTGTAAGTATAGGTTTAAGTGATGCTTTGAATAAATTAAATAAAAAAGTAATTGGAACACTTAGAGAACCATCTATGGGACCTGTATTTGGTATGAAAGGTGGGGCTACTGGTGGTGGCTATAGTCAAGTAGTTCCTATGGAAGATATTAATCTTCATTTTACAGGAGATTTTCATGCGATTACTTCTGCTAATAATCTTATTAGTGCTGCGATTGATAATCATATTTATTTTGGAAATAGCCTAGATATTCAAGAGGTTACATTTAATAGATGTTTAGATGTAAATGATAGAGCTTTAAGAGAAGTTGATTTAGGGTCTAGACATGAATCTTTCTCAATTAGTTCAGCAAGTGAAATAATGGCACTTTTCTGCTTAGCAACTTCTATGGATGATTTAAGAGAAAGACTTGGTAATGTTATTGTAGGAATTAATAGTAAAGGAAAACATGTCTATGTTAGAGATTTAAAATTAGAAGGATCTTTAATGGCACTTTTAAAGGATGCGTTCCTACCAAATCTTGTTCAAACATTAGAACATACACCAGTATTAATTCATGGAGGACCATTTGCGAATATAGCTCATGGTTGTAATAGTATTGTGGCGACTAAGACAGCTTTATCTTTAGCAGATTATGTTGTTACTGAAGCAGGTTTTGGAGCTGATTTAGGAGCAGAAAAATTCTTTAATATAAAATGTCGTGTAGGTAATTTAAAACCAGATACAGTAGTTTTAGTAGCAACTATTAAGGCTTTAAAGTATCATGGAGGAGTATCTAAAGAAGAAATATTTAATGAACATAGTGAAGAGCTAAAGAAAGGTTTAGCTAATTTAGATAAGCACTATGGTAATATCAAGAAGTTTGGTCTAAATGTAGTAGTATGCTTAAATAAGTATGATACTGATACTAATGAAGAAATTGAATTAGTAAAGAAACATTGTGAAGAAAATAATTATCCATTCGCAATTAGTAGTGCTTATAGTGATGGTAGTAGTGGAGCAATGGACTTAGCTAATATAGTATTAGATATGCCTAGTAGTGAATTTAAACCACTATATGATACAAGTATGAGTATCGAAGAAAAGATTAATATAGTTTGCAAAGAAATATATGGAGCTTCTAAAGTAAATATTGGAGAAGATATTCTAAATAAAATTAAGACTATCGAAAACAATAATATGAGTAATCTTCCAATATGTGTTGCCAAAACACAATATTCTTTATCAGACGACGCTAAAAAAGTTGGTGTTCCAACCAACTTTGAAGTTACAGTTAAAGATATTAAATTATATGGAGGAGCAGGATTTATTACAGTATTATTAGGAAACATCATGGTTATGCCAGGATTATCTAGAAAACCTAATTATGAACTAATAGATGTAGTAGATGGTGAAATAATAAATCTAAGTTAAAAAAAGAAACTATTCAGAAGTAGTTTCTTTTTCTTTACAAGATTTTGTAGCGGAATCATATTCTTTTGTTAAGTCTGAACAAACACATTTTCCATCTTTATCCGCAGGAGCATCTTTAGGACAACTTTCTGTTGTCTTTGTCATAATTGTTGGACCTATATCTTGAACAACAATTTTTCCTTGATATCTAACACCCTTGTAAGTTATATAGTAATCATATGTATTAACAGTAGATGTATCTACTTTAGATAAGTCTAGAGTTAAGTTATTGTATACTTCATTTGAAATAGTTTCATTAATATATGATCTAGGATTTGTAGATAATGCATCTCCTACTTTTAAAGTTATTGTTTTCAAAGAAAATGTTACATTTGGTAACTCTTTTTCTTTAACAGTGATTTTACCAATATATTTTTTCTTTTTATATGTAATTGTATATTGATAATCTCCAGCTTGGTTAATATTAACTAAAGATGTATCTAATCTTAATGATTTTAATACTTTATCATCTAATTTATCAACTCCATCTAAGTAATCTTCAACATTAACACTTAGAGGATTATTGATTTCTAAAGTTATATCTTTTATTTTGATTTCATTAGTTTTTGCTTGTATTTCTGGTATTCTTCTAGATTTAACATCTAGTGTATAGCTAGTACGTATAGTAGGTTTCATTTGCTTTTGCATAATAGCACCACTACCAATAAATACCATTCCCCAAACAGCTATAACTGCAGATAAAATAACTCTTTCTTTATTATTTAATTTCATAGCTATTACTCCTACCTTATGTTCATTATAATATATATTTTTTCGATAAACAAGAAAATTGTTATTTTTTGTTGATAAATAAGTGTCTATAAAAAAAGAAGAAATAACTTCTTCTATAACATTAAAATTAAGTTTATTATTAAAAAGATAGGAATAAGTATTCTAAATGATTGTTTCTTAGTTTTATGATGAAACGTATACATAGCAACCAAAGTTCCTATTGATCCACCTAATAAAGATAAGGCAAATAATGAATATTCACTAATTCTCCATTTATTACTAATGGCTTTATACTTATCTATTCCCATAAGTGTAAAGGATAAGATATTTATTATTATAAAATATATGATTTTTACTGTCATAGTTTTGCTCCCTGATAAGTATCTCTCTTAACCATTTCTTTATCAATATCATTTAAGACACCAAACTTTTTTATTAGCCAAGTAGGTTCTACGAGTTCTTTTGGATCTGGATCCCCTGTAATTCTATGTATTACTATTTCAGGTCTTATTAATTCTAATTGATCTACTACTATATCAATATATTCTTCTTTAGTTAGTACATGAAAATATTCTTTTTTATATAAACTTTCAAGAGGAGTATCTTTAATAATACTAAGCATATGTATTTTTATACCTTGAATATCTAATGTATTTAAATATTTAACGGTATTAAGCATATCTTCTTTTGTCTCATAAGGTAATCCATTAATAATGTGGACTACTACATTGATATTTCTCTCTCTTAATTTACTAACCATCTCTTCGAAACATTCTAGAGTATGACATCTATTTATTAACTTAGATGTTTTTTCATTAATAGTTTGAAGACCTAATTCAATAGTTAGATAGGTTCTTTTATTTAAATCACTTAAGTAATCTAAGCATTCATCGGTAATGGAATCTGGTCTAGTCGCAATATTTATTCCTATTACGTTATCAAATTTTAATACTGGTTCATATATTTCTTTTAGTTTCTGAACAGGGGCATATGTATTAGTACGGGCTTGGAAATAAGCAATGTATTTACCATCACTCCATTTATGATGCATCATTTCTTTAATGGTATTAAATTGCTTTTCAATGGAGTCTTTCACATTACCACCAAACTCACCACTACCACTTTTAGAACAATAGATACATCCTCCAGTACCTACAGTACCATCAATATTAGGACAAGAAAATCCTGCATTTAAGCTGATTTTAAATACTTTAGAATTAAATTTAGTCTTATAAAAATAATCTAGAGTATGATATCTCTTATTTGTATTTGAATATTTAAATTTATTCATAGTATCACCTAAAACGTTATAATAATAACATAATCTATAGTTTTATGCAATTTTGTGATAAAATGAAGATAGGAGGATACTATGAGTAAACAGAAGATAAAAAGTATTAAATTAAAAGAACCTTATCTTGGTATTGCGAAAGTAGTGGGAGTTATTCTATGTCTTTTAATTATGCTTTTAATCTTTTATTTAAAACAAGTAAATGATCTGACTAAATATGGATATAGTAAAGAAGCTAGCAGAAACATATTATTTACATTTCATAAAGATGATGTATTAAAAATAGGTGAAAATAAAACAGTTAATGCTGCTTTTGAGAGTCCTTATTTTAAAGATAAATATCTTAAGAATTATAGTAAAATTAAATATGTTGATCAAAAACATTTAATTAAGAATATTAATAGTTTAATAAAAAAAGGATATAGTGATAATGATATAAGTATTATTCTTACTCATGGTAATGATGAGGCTGTTAGTAAGTTTGCAAAAAGAGATAAAGTTAAATATTTAGAAGAATTCTATTTTGTAGACTATGCTAAATTAGATAATTATGATAGATATGTAGCTTATGAGAACGCAACTGCTGAAGATGAAGAATTAGTAGTTATGTATGTTAATTTGAATATGGATAAGGAAGAATATAAAGATAGTACACTTGTCAGTAAGTTTTCTACTGATATGTTAGTTAATAAGCGTTTTCATTTAGATAAGAAGTTTGAGCCTGATAATTTAGTTAATATTAGTACTAAGTATGCTTCAGATGATGATTTAAAGTGTAGTAAGATTGCGCTTGATGCTTTTATTGAAATGAGTAAAGCAGCAGAAAAAGAAGGCTATGGAATAATTATTAATTCTGCATATCGTAGTTATCAAGATCAAGTAGATATTAGTAATCTATATTTAAGAGATTATGGTCAAAGTTACGTAGACCGCTTTGTCGCAAAACCAGGTTATTCAGAACATCAAACCGGTCTTGCTTTTGATGTTGGTAGTAAAACAACTAATATATTTTTAAACTCTAAAGAGTATCAATGGATGTTAGATAATGCTTATAAATATGGCTTTATTCATAGATTTTCTAAACAGCATGAAGAAATAACAGGATTTAGAAGTGAACCATGGCATTATAGATATGTAGGTAAAAAAATAGCAAAAACAATTTATGATGAAGATATGACACTAGAAGAATACTATGTAAAATATATAGATAAATGAAAGTAAACAAAGACAATAAAATGTCTTTTTTTATTTGATATTTTCTTTTATTATGATATTATATTAATAGAATAATAAGAAGGTGTTTGGTATGTATCCACTTGGTAAACAATTTGAAGTAGATTATACAAAGGCTATTAGTGATCAAAAAACAATAGTTCAAGGGGCTAATTATAGGATTTCTATAATTACAGAGAGGATTATTAGATTAGAATTTTCGCCTAGCGGTCAATTTAATGATAAGCCAACTCAAATCATCAAAAGAAGAAATGTTGGAATACCAGATTTTTTTGTGCGTCAAGATGAAAATATTATGGAGATTACTACTAAATACTTCACTATGAATTATATTAAAGGGCAACCATTCGCAGCTAATGGTGTCGATAAAATGAAGAATTTAAAGATAACTCTAACTTCAAAAGATAGAGATAGAAATAAAGATTGGTTTGTAGGTCAAGTAGAAGCAAAGAACTTAAAAGGAAATATGGTTGGAGTAGATTTTGAAATACCAGATCCTCTAAAAAAAGGGTTGTATTCTTTAGATGGTTATTGCACAATTGATGACAGTTTGAGTAAAACGATAGAGAAAGATGGAACTCTATCTGATCCGATTCCTAATCATACAGATATTTATGTTTTAATGTATGATAGAGACTTTAAACAAGTATTATTTGATTATTTTAAAATGACTGGAGCTCCTCCATTAATTCCAAGATATGCTTTAGGTAACTGGTGGAGTAGAAATATAGAATATGATGATCGTAAAATTGTCGATTTAATTAGAAAATTTGAAAGAAAGAAAATACCTATCTCAGTTATGTTATTCGATCATGACTGGCATATTAGAAATGTACAAGATAAAAAGGATTTAAAAACTGGTTTTACATTTAATAGAGAACTAATTAAAGATCCTAAAATTATGATTAATGAATTTCATAAACGTGGTATTAGAGTTGGTTTATGTGTTAATCCAACTAATGGTATTTATCCACATGAAGAACATTATAAAGAAGCTAGTGAATTCTTAGGAGTACAAGCACCCGCAATTATTAATTTTGATCCATTAAATCCTAAGATGTTAGATGTTTTATTTAAGATGTTCCTACATCCATTAGAAGCATTAGGAGTAGATTTCTTCTGGAATGATTCTGATGGTGGAAAAGATATTAATAAACTATGGGCATTAAATCATTATATGTATCTTGATTCTGGTCGTAGTAGTGAGAAAAGGCCATTATTATTAGCTCGTGGTAGCTTATATGCGCCTCATAGATATCCAGTGGCTTATGGTGGATCAAGTGAAATAAGTTGGCAAAATTTAAAAAAATTACCATTTATGTATTTAAATGCTTCAAATATTGGAGTTAGTTGGTGGAGTCATGATGTTGGTGGAAACCATGGTGGTATTGAAGATGGTGAATTATATCTTAGATATGTTCAATTAAGTACTTTTGGACCAATCTTAAGATTCCATGGAGCCCGTGGTAGATATTATAAGAAAGAGCCTTGGTTATGGGATGCTAAAACTGAAAATATTGCTGCTGATTATTTAAGACTACGTCATAGATTAATACCATATTTATATACAGAAGCCTATAATTATACAAAGAGTGGTACACCATTAATTCAACCATTCTATTATAATTATATGTGGGTATATGATGATGATTTATATAGGAATCAATACTATTTAGGATCACAATTATTGGTATGTCCAATACTAGAACCAAAAGATCCTGTAATGAACCGTACTATTCATAGATTCTTTGTACCAGATGGAACATGGTATGACTTTGTTACTGGAAAGAAATTCCCAGGTAATAAGAAATATGTTTCATTCTTTAAAGAAGATGATTATCCAGTATTTGCACATTCTGGTTCAATAATACCATTCTCTAATCGTAGTGATTATAATAATATAGGACTTCCTACTGATTTAGAGATTCAAATATTCCCAGGCGCAAGTAATACATATACTTTGTATGAAGATGATGGAATATCTTCACTATATAAAGAGGGTTATTACTTAAAAACATCAATTGACTATAACTACTTAAGAAATAACTACACAGTAATTATTCGTTCAGTTGATGGTAAGAGTGGAATTGCTCCTGAGAAGAGAAATTATAAAATGGTATTTAGAAATACTAAGCAAGCTGAAAGTGTAACTGTTTACTATAATTCTGAAAAATTACAATCAGAAAATTATATAGATGGAAATGACTTTATAGTAGAAGTTAAGAATGTACCTACTATTGGACAATTAACTATTAACTGTAAAGGAAAAGATATTGAAATAGATGCAGTTCGTCTTATTAATGATGACTTAGATAGTATCTTAATGGACTTAAAGATTAATACTTATTTAAAGGAAGAAATTGCCGAGATAATCTTTGGTAAATTACCTATTAGTAAAAAGAGAATTGAAGTAAGAAAACTTAAAAATAAGGGGTTATCTAAAGAATATATGAATTTATTCTTAAAACTATTAGACTATATTAATGAATTCTAGGAGGTAACTATGGAGGATAAATTTTCAAAAATAAGAGCTGGTAAGTTATTAGATGCAACTATTTTAAGATATTGCGAAACTATGAATTTAAGTGATGATATATCGCTTGTTGATGAAATGTTTAATCATTTATTAGCTGGAGACTTAGATAGAGAATTTATAAGTCCAAAATTAGATGAAGCTAGTCCTGCAGAGAGACAAAGAGCTTTTGACATAGCTAGAAAATATTCTTATTTATGTTTTTATGAAGGAAATGTTGATTTCTGGGGAGATTCTGCAGAAGGGTATAATCCTAGTGTTCCTTCTGAGTTAATCGCTAGAGTAGTATTATCTAACTATAATTTTTTAATAGAATTAGCCTATGAAAAGGGTGAAGAAGCAGTTAAAGAGTTAGTTAACTTCTCACAAAGTCACATGGCAGAAGAAAGTGCTGTGGTTGATTATATAAGAAATACGTTTGGTAATGATAAAGTATTAATGAATACACTTAGTAATACATCTAAGGAAGATGGTATGTATAAGGATCTATCTTCTAAGAGAAAAACAATACTTTATTCCTATCCAAAAGGTATTCTATATGTTGATGGTGAAGATGAAGTACTACAAACTACACCAGAGTATTTATTTGATAAAATATCTGAATACTCATGGCATAGTATGGATGGTATGGAAACTATTTCAGAAATTGCTGACTACTTAGGTGATGATTTATTTGAAAATGTCATAAGAGATATTCATTTAAAATATTTAGATAGTGAAAAAGAAGAAAAGATTGCATTTCATCGATAAAATTGCTTGGTTTTTTATAAATATATGTTATAATAACCTTGTTATTTGTGATGAACAAGAAGTAGTAATAAAATGATTATTTATAGAGAGTCTATGTTTGGTGAAAATAGATAGTATAGTTTTATGAACTTGTCTTGGGAGCAAAATGGGTAATTCCGTTATCGATTAAGAGTGTATAATTACTTATAAATTAAGGTGGTACCGCGAACAATTCGTCCTTATGGGTGGATTGTTTTTTTTATAGGAGGAGACTATATGGAAGAATTAATATTATTTATTGTGACTTATATCGTTGTATTTATTATTTATCAGTTATTTATAGTTTCTAAGGCTAAGAAAAATAAAGAGAAAAATAATAAGAAAGAGCCTTTTGAAGTGCTCTACTTAAAGAAAATGTATAAGAAATTAGATTTTAAAAAGATATCATATAATCAATTATTACAGTTAATTGCGATTATATCTTCATTTGATATTAGTTTAGTTATATTTATAATAACTAGATTTGATAATTTTTTACTAGAAATTTTAATTGGTTTTGTTTCTACGCTATTAATAATTATAATTAGTTATCACTTAATATATTTGTTTTATAAAAAGAAAGGAATGATAAAAAATGGATAATTTTAAGAAAATAGAAAAGAAATGGCAAGATTATTGGGATAAACATAAGACATTTGAAGTAAAGGAAGATTCTGATAAGAAGCCATATTATATATTAGTTGAATTTCCTTATCCTAGTGGATCTGGATTACATGTAGGGCATGTACGTAGTTATACTGCTCAAGATGCTATAGCTAGAATGATGAGAATGCAGGGATATAATGTACTTTATCCAATGGGATGGGATTCTTTTGGGGCTCCTGCTGAACAATATGCTATAAAGAATCATATTCATCCAAAAGAAGCTGTTAAAGAAAATATTAAGACTTTTAAGGGACAAATGAAATCATTAGGTTTCTCATTTGATTGGAGTCGTGAATTCGCTACTACTGATCCAGATTATTATAAATGGACTCAGTGGCAATTCTTACAATTCTATAAACATGGAATGGCTTATAAAGCTACTATTCCAGTCAACTGGTGTCCTACTTGTAAGAGTGTATTATCTAATGAAGATGCAGCTGGTGGAGTATGTGAAAGATGTGGTAGTCAGGTTGTTCAAAAGGAAAAGAGTCAATGGATGCTTAGAATGAGTGACTATGCAGAGGACTTATTAACTGGTTTAGAAGATACTAATTTTGCAGATAGAGTAAAACTAGGTCAAATTAATTGGATAGGTAAATCTACTGGAGTTGAATTAGATGTAGATATAGTTGGTGGTGGAAAGTTTAGTGTATTCACTACTTGTATTGAAACGGTCTACGGTATTACTTTCTTTGTAATTGCTCCTGATGGTAAATTAATTAAAGAATTAATGCCTAGAGTTGAAAATAAAGATGAAGTAGAAGCTTATATTAAGGAGACTGCTACTAAGTCTAATATGGATAGAACAGAGCTTAATAAAGGTAAAACTGGTGTTGAAGTTAAAGGTGTTAAAGCTATTAACCCAGTTAATGGAAAAGAAGTTCCTATTTTCTTAGGAGATTTCGTATTAGGTGATTATGGTACTGGAGCTGTTATGGCAGTACCTAGTCATGATCAAAGAGACTTTGAATATGCAACAGAGCATAATTTGGAAATGATTCAAGTTATTGATGGAGCAGATGTATCCAAGAAAGCTTTTGAAAAGCATGAATATTTAGGAAAAGATTGTAAGTTAATGAATAGTGCTGAATTTGATGGTTTAACTGTTGAAGAAGCAAAAGAAAAGATTACTGAGAAGTTAGAAGAAATGGGAATTGGAAGACGTGTTAATAATTATAAGATGCGTGATTGGATCTTCTCTCGACAAAGATTCTGGGGAGAACCAATTCCAATGATTAATTGTCCTAAATGTGGTTGGGTTCCAATGAATGAGGAAGATTTACCATTAGTACTTCCTGATGTTGCGGAATATGAACCTACTGAAGATGGAGAAAGCCCATTAGCTAATATTCCAGAATTTGTTAATTGTAAATGTCCTAAATGTGGTGGAGACGCAAAGAGAGAAACTGATACTATGCCTAACTGGGCAGGATCTTCTTGGTATTTCTTAAGATTTATGGATCCACATAATACACATGAATTTGCAAGTATGGATAAAATGAAATACTGGAATAGAGTAGATTGGTATAACGGTGGAATGGAACATACCGCAAGACACTTGTTATATGCAAGATTCTGGGTACAATTCCTATATAATATTGGCTTAGTTCCTAATAAAGAAATGATTTGGACAAGAGTTAGTCATGGTATGGTGTTAGGAGCAGATGGCGTAAAAATGAGCAAATCCAAAGGTAACGTTATTAATCCTGATGATATAGTTAATGAGTTTGGCGCAGACACATTAAGAATATATGAAATGTTTATGGGGGATTATCAATTAGAAGCTCCATGGAATACAGATAGTTTAAGAGGATGTAAGAGATTCTTAGATAAAGTTATTCGTTTAAAGGATAAAGTTGAAGATAAAGCTGGTTATACAGATACTTTAGAAGCACTTCAAAATAAGACTATCAAGAAAGTAGAATATGATTTAACTCATATGGGTTATAATACAGCTATTTCTAGTTTAATGATTTTATCTAATGCCTATGATGAAAAAGAATCTATTACTAAAGATGATTATAGATTATTACTTATCTTATTAAATCCAATGGCTCCTCATATTACAGAAGAATTAAATGAAGAATTAGGATTTAATCCAATATGTGAATCAGAATGGCCAGAATATGATGAAGAAAAAACTATTGAAAATGTTAAGGATATAGCTGTTCAAGTAAATGGTAAAGTTCGTGGTACTATTCAAATAAGCATCGAAGATGATGAACAATCTATTAAAGAAAGAGCTATGGAATGTGAAAATGTTAAGAAACATATTGATGGAAAAGAAATAGTTAAAGTAATAGTTATTAAAGGCAAAATAGTAAATATAGTTGTAAAATAAAGGGTATTTTTATACCTTTTATTTTATTTTTCTAAATATAAATAGTATCTTTATTAGAAAAGAAGCCGGTAAGAAAAAGAATGATATGAGAATTACTAAGGTAGAAGATATACCGGCTTTTTTGACATTTTGTTCGATATGTGCTATAATATGTCCAATTTAGGGGATGGTATGGATGAAAAAGCATGATGTGTATATTGGAGGACAAAGATTTACTTACGATGAATACGAATATTTATTAAACAGTTATAAAGAAGGATTATCTCAAACTAGTTTATCTATTGAGAAAGCTTTTGCTGAAATAGAAGAGTATGAATATGATATAGAAAGAACTAGAGATGAACTTGCTTTTAAATATTTTATGACACTACCTATATCTGAAAAGAATAAAATTAGAGAAATTATGCATCAAATAATAGTCTTTTATGGTTCAAAAGCATGTGTATTTAAAGGTACTGTTCCAGATAATCCAAAACAAATAGAAAAGATTTATAATGAATATTTTAGTTATTTTGATGAATATTTATTATACTATGCTAAGTTTGATCATGATGGTAGATTTGATAAAGTGGCTACTTTCCATAATTTAAGTGATTTATTTATTATTCTACCTTCATTAAAGAACGCTTATGATGTAGCTTATAACATGAAGATGGATAACTTAAAAGCTTGGGATTATGCTACTAAATTAGATGACATAACTATTAGTGATACATTAAAAATAAATGATTTAGTTACTGCAAGTGATGTTAATAGAGTAGAAGGTTATAAGAAAACTAATAATGATATTTATAATGCTTCATTTACTCCAACTGATAAAGAAAGTGTTCCAGTAGAAATGCAAAAACTATTCGCAGATTATAAAGATAATTTCGGTTTAGAAATACTAGATCCAGATGAAGAAAAAATATCTTATTCAGAGAGAGTAAGAAGATGTTATCAAATATTTATTAAAGAAGCTATTTTTCATATTAGATTTGAACGTATACATCCATTTAATGATGGTAATGGTAGAACTGGTAGAATTATTTTAAATCATAATTTATTAAAGAATAAAATGGCTCCAGTTATGATTACTGGTATAATGTCAGATGATTATAAGAAATATATAGATAACTATGATGTAGAAGGAATGGCTAAGTTCTTAATGGCAAGTTCTTCACAACAATTAACTAACTGGACAGCTTTAGCTAAAGCAGGTATAAAAGTTAATAAAAGTAATATTAATCCTAAGAATGAAAAACTTGCTGAAATAGGAGAATCTAATTACGGAAAGAAACTAATAAAAAGAATTAATTTCTTATTATAGAGAATTAATTCTTTTTTTATGTTAAAATATAGATAATGGAGGAGTATATGAAAAAGGATCTTACAATGCGTAAAAGTACTTTCATAAAAGGAGCTTTTATAACAACTCTAGGTATTATTATCTCTAAGATACTAGGTATTATCTATGTTATTCCTTTTCATGCCATAATAGGTGATGAAGGAGGAGCTCTTTATGGATACGCATATACAATTTATTTAGTTTTTATGTCTCTTTCAACAGCAGGTATACCACTAGCTATCAGTAGGATAGTTTCTGAGTATCAAACTTTAGGTTATTATAATGTAAAAAAGAGAGTTTTTGTTATTGGAAAGAGAATAGCATTTTTATTGGGGTTAATAAGTTTTTTAATTATTTTGGTATTTGCTCCACTCTTAGCTAAAGCAGTACTAGGTAATGTTACTGGAGGAAACTCAATAGAAGATGTTACTTTTGTTATAAGAGTTATTGGTACAGCAATACTTATTGTACCAGTTTTAAGTATTTATAGGGGTTATTTTGAAGGACATAGAATTATGAGTGCTCCTTCTATTTCACAAGTCTTAGAACAAATAGTTAGAGTATTAATTATTATATTTGGTAGTTTAATGGCTATTAAGACATTTAATCTAGATTTAACTACTGCAGTTGGAATAGCTCTTTTTGGAGCTACTTTAGGAGCTTTAACTGCCTATATATATCTTGTCTATAAGAAGATGAAAAATAATCATCGTTTTAATGAAAAAATAAGACAAGTAAATGAACCAGTAGTAACAGATAAAACAATAATTAAAAAGATTTTCTATTATGCAATACCATTTATTATGATAGATCTCTTTAAAGTAGCATATAACTATGTAGATATGGTAACTGTAGTAAAAGGACTAGTTAATACTGTTAATTATAGTACTGTAGATGCTGAGACAATTTACTCTATGTTTTCTACTTGGGCTAATAAATTTAATATGATTGTTTTAGCTATTTCTACAGGAGTTGTTGTAAGTTTAATACCTAATGTTACTGAAAGTGTTGTTAAAAAGCAAGAAAAAGAAGTTAATAAAAAAATTAATCAAGCACTTAGTATATTAACTTTCCTAACAATACCAATGACTTTAGGAATAAGCTTTCTAGCTAAATCTATTTGGATATTGTTCTATGGAAATAGTACATTTGGACCAAGTGTACTAAGTTATTATATTTTTATTGGTTTTATTTTAGGTTTATTTACATGTGTAATAACAATTCTTCAAGTATTTAAAGATTATAAAGCAGTATTTATAAGCTTAGTAGTAGGAATAATTATTAAGATATTATTAAATAATAATTTATTAGTAGCATTTAGTAATATGAATCTACCTCCATATTATGGATTTATAACTGCTAGTTTATTTGGATACTTAGTTTCTTTAATTATTGGAATGGTTATATTACAAAAGAAATATAGTATTAAATTTGAATACTTTGTTAAAAATTTAATTGATATTATATGTGGATCATTATTAATGATTTTAGTTTTAAGTTTAGTAAGATTTATAATACCGGTTTACTCTGATATTAGATTAACTAATATTATAATTATTACTGTTTATGCTATATTGGGAGCTATTATTCACTTTATATACTCCTATTTTACTGGTTTAAGTAAGAAAATCTTTGGTAAAGACATTGTTTTGGTGTTAAAAAGAGTGTTAATTAAGAAATAATTGTAGCATTAGTGTTTTAAAAAAATAAAAAAAATGATATTATGTATATGATAGAGTGGTGATAATATGAGCGTTGTTTCAGGTGAAACAGTTAGAGGAGATAAAGAATCCCTAGTTAAATTCTTGGGACAATATTCTAGTCAAGTAGGAGATTTAGGTAGTAGTTGGGAAGGAACTTCTCATGATGCGTTTGTTAAAGCAGCTACTGAGTTTACCGAAGAATGTAATAAAATTAATGTAGGAATGGATGCTTTTGCGTCTGCATGCGATAAATATAATAATGAGTATTTGAATGAAAAAGCTGCAAAAAAAGAACGCGAAGCTCGTCTTGCGGAAGCTCAAAGTAATAATACAAATGGTCAAAATCAGGATGTAATTGATAAGTATCGATCTGAAATAGAGGATCATGAAAAGAACATGAAGAGGATAAAAGGTGAAATAGTAGAACTTTTAAAAACTGCTTCATCTAGTAAGATAAAAGGTGCTTCAAGCTTTATGCTAAATGGAAATTTGAAATTCGGTGATGGTACTACTGTTGGCGGAAACTATGTATTACTTAATGTTGATTTAGGAGCAGTTGCAAAGAAATTTGGTAGCCAATTGGATAACAAAGGTCTCTATGGCTATGATAGTGTTGGCTGTGATGACTATGCAAGAGCATATTGTATTTTTGCTCAAACTGGAATAGCTCCAAATAAGAGGAGTGTTTCAGTAAGCGATAGTAAAAGTGGTTTAACAGCTGTTCAAAAAAATCCAGGAAGTAGAAAAGGACAAGCTCAGCTTGCATATGATTTATTGGTAAAAGAAGGAAAACCTTGTGTAATCCATATAAACTCACCTTCAACTGGTTCTGGAAAAGGACATTGGGTAACAGTAGTTGGAGTAAAAAAAGGTGTTACTAGAGATAATGTAAAGATAGATGACTTTATAATTATCGATCCAGTTACAGGGTCAGTTAGAAAAATGACAGAAGATAAAGAATATTGTAGAACAGATACACGTCGTTGTTCTGCAGATCCAGGATATCATGTCAATTATTATGTATAAACGTTAGGAGGTAAAATATGAGGTTTTTATTAGATACAGATGCAGCTTCTAGCACAGCTAGCGCAATTGGTAAAGTGTCTTCAAACGTTGATTCAATTGCTTGTAATAAGTATGCAGTTGATGCTGAAGACGGAATAGACTTCTCTTCAGCTAAAAGTACACTAGATGCTAATATGAGTGCTTGTGCAGATAGAATTAAAAGTACTGCATCTATTATTGAAAACGTTATAGCACAACATGCAACTCTTCAAAGTATCGATTTTGAAACATATCTTAATCCTCCTACACCAGAAAGCGAAGATAATGGTAGTAATCATGGAGGAAATGGTGGCTATAGAGGTGGACGCCGCGGAAGTGGTGGATACCATGGAGGTTCAAGCTTCCCTGAAGATTTTAATGGTAATCTTATAGCTGCTAGTACTACTACAGATGCGGCTGCACTTGGAGTGGATTCCAATCTTTTACATCAAATAGATGGTATAAATGGATATAAAGCTGGAATTGCAGCATCCGTTATTAATAAACTGTTATATGCTAATGTAGATAATAAGAACTTATCTGCTGAATCAAAAAAATTACTTAAAGAAGTAGATAATCAAGGCGGATATAAGATGATAGATGGACGATATGTTATAGCCTGTGATTCATCTGTTGGAAATGTTGGAGATGTAATAAAATTTACTGGTAATGATGGTAAAGAAGTTGAATGTGTAGTTGGAGTTAATACTTTGACAGAGCATAACAAGGATAAAGCCTACTTATTGATTGAAAATAATGATAAAAGTATTCAACCGGTTGACTTTACTAGTATGGTTGGTGCTTCTGGTACAAAAATGGAAAATTTAGGAAGTTATTCAAAACTGAATCCAGTAAAACAAGTTACTGAGGCAGCTGGCGCTGCTGTTAGTGAAGGAGCTGCAAGTGTAGAACAAACTACACAAACTGCAACAGAAAGTAGTGCTACTGTTGAACAAAGTAGCTCAACTACTACTGATACTAGTTCAAGTGCGGATCAATCAACTACGACTGTTGAAAACAGTACTGCTACTGATAGTACTACAAATACTGAATCTACTGAGACAACTCCAACTAGTACAGGTTTACCAGAGGGAGGTGCTGTAGATGCCTAAGTATGTATGTGATTTTGAGCAAGTAAGAAGTATTGCTGATAATCTAGCTAAGACAGCTCAGGATTATAGTGGTGATTTAACAACGTATGAAAAAAATATTAATTCTAATTTACACGATTGGGATAGTCCGGCTAAAAGTGCTTTCACAACAACTAATGCAACACAAGTAGCTACTTCAAATGTCGATGTAGAATTTGCTACTCAATTATCAAATTATATTAAAGATTCTGCCACTAGTATTGAAAACCTAGAAGAAGAACTAGCTGGTGCAATGAAGATTTAAGGGGGGGATCTGCATTGAACGAACAAGTTAAAACTGGTAGTTATGATAAATTTAATGATGCAATGTCTACTGTAGATAAGGTCAATTCTGACATTGAAGGTATGAAAACCAAAGTAACTGAGTACTGTAATAGTTTAAATAATGAAAGTGTCTTTATGGGACCGATTTGTGATTCTTGTGTTAATGTATTTGGAAAATTAAAGAGTATGTTAGATATAGACACAGAAAATTATAATACTATTAAGGGGTATTTAAATAATTCATTAACTAATTATCAAGATGCTGATGCAAAAGCAATGAAGTTTTTATCTATTAAAGATAATAAAATAATTGAAACTACACAACCTATTTCAAATAATCAAACTTTAGCAGATTCTTTATATAAAGAAATTGGTAAGAGAAGTTGGGATTATAGTGATTCTCCTAATAGATTCCATAGTGGAGAATGGTGTGCTGATTTTGTAAGTTATATGTTAAGAAAAAATGGTTATAATTATAAATGGTCATCATATTGTGGAGAAAAAGAGAGTTATTCAATATTCCATGTCATGAAAGAGAATGGCGCTAAAATTCACTACGATCAATTTGCGACTAAATATGGTAAAAAACCAGACACTGATTATGTTCCACAAGCTGGAGATGTTTGCTTATTGAATGTTGATAGCGACAGCAGCGTTGATCATGTTGGTATAGTTATTAAAGATAATGGTGATGGAACAGTTACCACAATAGAAGGAAATACTAGTAAAAAAGGTCAAGGCTATGATGGAAAAGGTATTGTAGAAGAAAAGATAAGAAGTAAAAAAGATGTTTATGGTTATGCGACACCTTCAAAAGAAACTTATGCGACATAATAAAAAATCTACAAATTTATGTAGATTTTTATTTTTTTAATTTATGATATAATCCAAACGCAATATTATAGGCGTGATACCAGAACTTAGAAATGATTAAATCATATTCACCAATTAGTTCTACTACATGTCCTCCAAAACTCTTTTTAAATAGATATAGTCCATATAATGGATTATCAGTATTAAAATCACCTGTAATACCATAGAAATTATATCTTTTATAACCATGATCGATTGCATACTTAATACCAGCGTAGTGTACTGTATATGCAGATTGAAACTGCATTAGATTATCATCAGTACCACCAAATAGAGATAATACTTCGTTACCATATACTAGGAATAATATAGTTCCTAGATTTTTTTTATCCCCATATTCCTGTTGATAACTTTTTATTTTATCAATTTGTTTCTTTAATCTTTCGATTGACTCTTTATCTTGCTTATTAGTAGATTCATACTTCTTTTCATTCATCTTAAGAATATTATTATCATGTTTATAGATTCTATCTTTTAAAGCTTTTTCTACTTCTTCCAATTCATTCTTAGTATTCTTTTCGTATTCTTTAAAGTCAATTTCAGCAAGTAATATCTTTAAAATACCAGATTCATATAGATTATCCCACATAGCTTCATAATATGATAAAGGTCTATCTACAAAGTCTCTTCTGTCACCTGTATGTTCCATTATCTCTTTAAATATAGGTAATTCATCTCTTTTAATTTCTCTTGTCTTAATACAAGATTTTTCATTCTTTCTAAGTATTTGTCTAGTCTTAGACTCCATATCTTTTTGAACTTCTTCTTCACTTCTACCATTAATTTCAATTACATGCATCCATCTAGGTTGAAGAGTATCTTGCATTAAGTTAAATCCAAAGAATTTATATCCTAAATCTACTAAGTTCTTTTGAGCTTGTTTATTATTATATCCATCTTCTACAACTTTACCATTATTATCATGTTCTTGATATTCTACATATGGATCTATCTTTATGAAAATAGCTCCTTCTTTTTTTGCAAACTCTTTTATTTCTTTTGTAAAAGTACTAAGTAATTTCTTATCATTATAATCAATTAAGAAACCACGTGGAGAATAGAACATTTTCTTCTTGATGATTGGTAATGTTTTAGCTAGAATCATTGCGCCTGCAACTACCTTTTTATCATCTTTAAGTCCTAGATAATAAGCATCCCAACCATTAGTTTTCTTTAAATTAGCCCATTCTTCAGTTTGATGAAAAGTAATTTGAGGATGTTTATCTGCAAACTTTTTAAATTCTTTTTTACTTAGATTTACTAATTTCATGTTTTAACTCCTTCTTACTTCTGTTTCTAACTAGCTTTCTATAGATTGGAACTAACTTAGTAAATACAAAATACATTAGTTTATTAGTAACCAAGTCAAATTCTCCAATGAATTCTACATAGTCTCCCCCAAATTTCTTTTTAAATTCATGTAATCCTAATCTTGGATTATCTTTACTTAAATCACCTATAGTACCAAATTGATCATATATTTTAATACCTTTATCCTTACAATATTTAATATGTTCATAATAAGTATTGTAGTTAACATAAGTTTCGCTTAATACATTGTGATTACCAGCATATAATACCCAAGCTTTATCCCCATATTCTATAATCATATGAGCACTTAAAGTAATACTATCACCATATTCTTTTTTACATTCTTTATATTTTTTTATATCATTAGTAATATTTTCTTTTTGTTTAGTTAATTCAGTTAATTTAGCTTTAGCACTCTTACTTAGATTATCTATAGGTAGAATAGATATTTGATCATTTATACTTTTTAAGTTCTTTTCTAGTGATTTAATTGTTTTATCAAAGACTATTTTTCCTAAGAACAAAGTAGCTTTAGCACTCTTACTATTATTAAATATTTCATATAAAGTTTTATAATAGTCATCTGTATATGAAATAAAATCTTTTCTATTCTCTGTTAGAGTCATAAGATGATAAAATTCATCTAAATCATTCTTATCTCCAATTACTACTTCAGTATCTAACTTCTTAGCCTTAGATATTCTTTGTTTAGTAGTTTTGGAAAAATGATTTTCTATATCTTCTAAACTCTGTGTAAGATCAATTCTAAAAGTATATCTAGGTTGCATAGTTTCAAAATTCTTAGTAAAGCCTAAATGCTTGAAACCACATTCTTTAAGTGTATTAAATATTTCATTAAAATTAGTGTTTTCTTTTTCTTCATTTTGATAATTAAAAGAAGTTTTAATTATATCTGGATCTATCTTCACAAAAATTGCTTTTTTATTCTTCGCAAATTCTTTTATTTTTTCGGTCATAGTACGTACTAATTCTTTTTTATTATAGTCTAGTACAAACCCTCTAGGAGCATAAAAATAACACATATTTAGAGGCAGTTTTTTCTCTAATAATAAAGTAGCCCCAACTATTTCATCTTTATCATTAACTAATCCTAAATAATAAGGGGTTAAATGTTTTTTAGCTTTAGAAAATTCTCCCCATGCTAGTGATTGAAGAAAATGTGATTTTGTCTTATGATTTTCAACATATTTATCAAATTGTTCTTTTTCTAAGTTTTTGAGTTTTAACATTATTATGCCCCACTTTCCTAGAATTAGTATAACATAAATAATATAAAAACTTTATCTTTTTTATTAAAATATAACTATTTATGGTAAAATATAACCAGGTGGAAATATGAGACTTAGAAATGTAAAAAACAAAGAAGAAATAATGGATAATTCTTCCTACTTAATAAAAGATTATTATGATTTAAAAGGTAATTGGAAAAAACTCTTTAAAAATGATAATCCTATATATATAGAAATTGGTATGGGAAAGGGTAAATTTATTATAGAAAATGCGATTAAATATCCTGATATAAATTTTATAGGTATTGAAAAGTATGATAGTGTAGTGGCTAAAGCACTTCAAAAGATTCCTAATAATCTAAATAATTTAGTTATGATTAGATGTAATGCCTTAGATATAGATAAAGTATTTGATCATGAAATAGATCATATATATTTAAACTTTTCTGATCCCTGGCCTAAAACTAGACATCATTTAAGAAGATTATCTAGTAAAGTATTCTTGGAAAAATATGATTATATTTTTAAGAATGAAAATATAATAGAAATGCGTACTGATAATAGAGATTTATTTGAATATTCTTTAGTTAGTTTTAGTGAGTATGGTTATACACTAAATAATGTCAGTCTAGATTATCATAAAGATAATGCACCAGATATTACTACTGAATATGAAGATAGATTTACAAAAGATGGATTACCTATTTATTATTTATTATGTACTAGGAAGCCATTAAAAAAACGTAAATAAAGATAAAATATTTTTACATTTGTAAAAAAAATGATATAATGTAATAAGAGTAGGTGAAATATGAAAAAAATTACTGTTTTACTCTCTGCTATTTTACTTTTATTGACTGGTTGTAGTGTTGTCAAGTTAAGTGATACTAACGTTGTCAAAAATATCAATACAATTTTGTCTGAAAAAGTTAATTTACACAATGTTTATTATGATGGATATAGATATTATCTACCTAAAGGAATAAGCTTTGTTAGTAAAGATGAATATAATGCTGTCTTAAAAGATGGTTATAATAATAGATATTACTTGTATGTTGATGCAATTGGATATTATCATAAAGTAAAGAATAGTTATGAAGAGAATTATGATTTATACTTATCAAAAAAACTAAAGTATAATAAGAAAACTGGTTATATACAAATAGAAGAAATAGAAAAGAAATACTTTATACAATATGTATTTAATTATGTTAAATTAGAAGCTTATGTTCCAAAAGATGAATTAAATAATGTAATTGTGAATATGAGTTATATTTTACGTTCTGTTAAATACAATGATAAAGTTCTAGAAAGTATGATTGGTGATAATGCTTTAGATTATAAAGAAGTAGAATATAGTCTATTTAAAGCAGATTCTTCTAAAGAATCATTCTTAGATGTTGTTGAAAGAGAAGAAACAGATAAGTATAAGAAAGATATAGAAGATGAAAAGATCGAATTAGAAGATTATTAAAAGAGGTGATCTCATGGGTGTTATAGATAAACTAAAGAATGCTCTTTTTGAGGTAGAATATGTTGAGGTAGAAGAACCACCTAAGAAAGAGAAAAAAGTGAAAGAAAAATCTAAACCTAAAGAAGTAAAAGTAGAAAAACCTATTGCCAAGAAAATTGTTTTACCTGGTAAGAAAGAGGAAAAGGTTGAAGAGATTGAAGAAGAAGAATTATTAGATGAAGATTTTGAAATTAGACCTAAAGATGAAACTATAAAAGAAGAAGTAAAAGATAGTTTCAAATTAATGGATGATGATGATTTTAAAGTAGATGAAGATGATTCTTTTGAAGAACCTGAAATAATTGAAGCGCCAAAACCTGTTCGAGAAGAGTATCGTGAACCAGTAGTTGAACAAAAACCAATTTATTATCAGGAATCTCATGTTGATAGTCGTGAAAGTAAACCATATGGTATGGATAATTCTTATAATGTTCCAGTACATCAATATGGTACTTATGAAAGACACGAAGAGAGAACTTACTTTAAACCAAGTCCTATTATTTCACCAATATATGGTATTTTAGATAAAAACTATAAAAAAGAAGATGTTAAAGAAAAGAAAGAAGTATCATTAAGTTATTCTAGAGGAAAACTAAGTGTTGATGATATTAGAAATAAGGCTTATGGTAGGGAAGAAGAAAAAACTGTTGAAGAAGAACCCGTTGAAGAAGTAGAAGCAATTGATGAAGATAATTTAATGGTTGATTTAAGTGATAGAGCTAAACCAGAAGTAAAAGAAATAACTGTAGGTGATGCTTTAGAATATTTCCAAGATTTAGGATTAGAATATAATGTAGATTATGTTGATGCTAGTGGAGATAAGAAACCTCAACCAGAAAAGAAAGAAGAAAAGGTTGAAAAAGTAGAAGAAAAACCTGTAAAAGAAGAAATTAAAGAAAAAGTTGAAGAGAAACATGAAGAAGAAAAAGAGAATAGTGATGATGATAACTTATTTGATTTAATTGATTCTATGTATCAAGAAAATAATTAGAAAGGGGAACAGTATGGATTTATTAAATACGATTTTACCAATTCTATTATATATAGCTGCTATAGTATTATTAATAGTTTTAATAATTATTGGAATAAGAGTACTAGGTATGTTAGATAGAGTTGATAAAGTAATTGAAAATGTTGAAGGAAAAGTTGAATCCTTCGATAAAGCTGTTACAACAATGAATAAAGCTGTAAGTGGAATTGCCAGTATAAGTGATTCTGTTATATTTGGAGTTACTGCTGGTATTTCAAAACTATTTAATAAAAAACATAAGGATGAGGAGGATAATGTTTATGAGTAAAAGAGGATTTGGAAAATTAGCTTTTGGAGCTGCTATCGGAGCTGGATTAGGATTATTATTTGCTCCTAAGAAAGGTGAAGAAACAAGAAAAGATTTAAAGAAAAAATTAGATGAATTAATGAAACAAGCAAAAGAAATAGATGCAGATGATGTTAAAAAAGAATTTGATGCTAGAGTTAGTCAAATTAAAGATGAATTATCTGATTTAGATAAAGAAAAAGCTTTAGATCTTGCAAAAGATAAAGGAAAAGAATTAAAGAAACAAGCAGAAGAATTAGTTAAATTAGCTAAAGAAAAAGGAACTCCTGTATTAAAACAAAGTGCAGAAGATTTACTTGAAAGTGTTATTAAAGCATCAAAAGAAGCTCTTAAGAAAATAAATGATGATGATAAAAAATAAAAGTCAATTATTGACTTTTTTTCTTTATATGATAAGATATATGTGTATTTTCGTTGATGGGAATTTAGTAGTAATATAGTCTACATATAGAGATTTAACGGTTGGTGGAAGTTAAAGAATACTATATTATGAATTACACTTCTGGAGAAAAGCGTTGGTCGCGTTAAGACTTAAAGTGCATGTTATACATGAATTAAGGTGGTACCGCGAATAATTCGTCCTTATGGATAGATTGTTCGCTTTTTTTTGATATAATATGTATGAGAGTAGAAAAGATTAGAGGAGGAAATAAAATGACTGTATACGAAGATTTACAATGGAGAGGACTAATCCAAGAAATAAGTAGTCCTGAATTAATTGATAGGTTGAATAATGGAGGTATGACATTCTATATTGGTACTGATCCAACTGCTGATTCAATGCATATTGGACATTATTCATCATTTTTAATATGTAAGAGATTAGCAAAAGCAGGTCATAGACCATTATTATTAGTTGGAGGAGCAACAGGTCTTATTGGAGATCCAAAACCAACTGCAGAAAGACCATTAATTACAAAAGAAGAAGTAGATAAGAATATTAAGGGTTTAACTAAACAAGCTAAGAAAATCTTTGGTTTTGAAGTTGTTAATAACTGGGATTGGACTAAAGATGTTAATATTTGTGACTTCTTAAGAGATTATGGTAAATATTTTAATATTAATTATATGCTTGCTAAAGATCATGTTAAATCTAGAATGGATGTAGGTATTACATATGCAGAATTCTCTTATATGTTACTACAAGCAATGGATTTCTATTACTTATATAAAGAGTATAATTGTGAACTACAAGTTGCAGGTTCTGATCAATGGGGTAATATCACTGCTGGTATAGAATTGATTAGAAAGAAATTAGATAAGGAAGCATATGGTATGGTAATGCCTTTAGTTACTGATTCACGTGGTAATAAATTTGGTAAAACTGAAGGTAATGCCTTATGGTTAGATGAGAATAAGACTTCATCATATGAATTCTATCAATATTTAATTAATCTAGAAGATTCTATGATTATTGAATACTTAAAGAAATTAACTTTCTTATCAAAAGAAGAAATAGAAGCAATTGAAAAAGAAAACAATGAACATCCAGAAAGAAGAGTTGCTCATAAAGCTTTAGCTCATGAAATAATTTGTGATATTCATAGTGAAGAAAGTTATAATGAAGCAGTTAAAATCTCAGAAGCATTATTTAGTGGAGATATAAAGAGTTTCAACGCTAAAGAAGTAGAAATGGCTTTTGGAGGTTTAACACCATTTGAAGTTAAAGAAGATAAGAATATAATTGATTTATTAGTAGATGGCGGAGTATGCTCTAGTAAGAGAGAAGCCCGTGAATTTATTAATAATGGATCAATTACTCTAAATGGAGAAAAAGTAACCGATTTAGAATTTGTAGTTTCTAAAGATAAATGTATTGAAGATAAATATATTGTTGTTAGAAGAGGTAAAAAGAAATATTTTATTGGAGAATATAAGTAAATTTTACAAATTAGAAAATATTATTTAATAGTATTTTCTTTTTGTTTGTAGAAAATCTTAAGTTATTTTGTTAGAATAAAATTAGAAGGAGGATTATATGGCTACTAAAAAGAAAAAGAAAATGTTAAAAAGAGTAAAATATTTAACTATAATTTGTGTAATTATTTTAATTGCAGAAATTCTCTTTGTCATGTATTCCTTGTTGTTTAAGAATAAAGAATCATTATATTTTGATGGTATTAATGCTTTAATTACAAATGATTCTTATTATGTTACTGTCGGAAGTAATAATGATAATACTAATTATTATGAGAAGGCTAAAGTATCTAAATTTAATAGTAAAAGAGAAAAGACATTTGAAAAATTATATAATGTAGGATACAATAGTGCTTTCTTTGGAGTTAGTATGGATGAAGACAATATAGTAGCTGTTGGTAGTTATGAAAAGACTAGTACTGATCATAAAGATTCTATAAGAAGAGCTTTAATAGTAAAGTATGATAATACTGGAGAGATAGTTTTTTCAAAAGATTTTAAATTATTAGATAATTCTAAATTTACTTCAGTTACTACAGTTAATGATGGATATTTAATCACAGGACAAAGTGTTTATAAAAATACTAAAGTAGGTACTAAAGATGGTGGAGCTATCCTTCTAAAATATGATAAAGATGGTAACTTGCTTTGGACTAAGACATATGGAAGTAGTAAAAGTGCTATATTTAATGATTTATTAATAGTTAATGATACTATTTATACAGTAGGTATGGATACTAATAATGTAGGTGTTATCTGTAAATATGATTTAGAGGGTAATTTTATAGGTTATAATGATTTTAAATATACTGATGATGTAGGATTCAGTGGAATAACTAATATAGGTGATAATATCTATATAAGTGGAGTAGAAAGACTTAGTAGTACTAAGACTAGAGCTATGATAGTAAGATATGATTTAGATTGTAATTATATAAATCAAGTATCATATACTAGTAAAGATTCTACTAGATATAATAAACTAGCAGTAGATGAACATAATAATATAATTGCGATTGGGATTAAAACTTCTAATAAGAATACTAAGAATAAAACAAGAACAGCTGATAATGTTAATTATGATGGTATTATAGGTAAGTATAATTCTGATTTAAATGAAGTTACAGTAGTTAATTATGGTGATGATAGAGATGACTATTTTACTGATATTCAAGTAAAAAATAATGAATATCTAGTAGTTGGATATTCATCATATGAAGATGGAAGTTATTTAAGTAAATTTATACGTTATAGTGATGCTTTAAAAGTATTGGAGGTTGGATCATGAAAATAACTATAGTTAGACATGGTCAAACTGATGATAATATTAATGGTATTATGCAGGGTAGAAGAAATGTATTAATGAATGATACAGGTAGAAGACAATGCCAAATGTTAAGAATGAGATTAGAAAAAGAACATTTTGATTATTGTTATATGTCTCCCCTTACTAGAACAGTAGAAACAGCAATGATATTAATCGGAGATAAGGTTGAAATGATACCTGATAAGAGAATAATAGAGAGAGACATGGGAGAGTTAGATGGAAAGCCAAGAGAGATGTATAATGCCTATAAATATTGGAATTATGATTATGTAGATAAAGAATTTGGAGTAGAATCTGCTAAAAGTATTTTAGAAAGATGTGATGACTTTCTAACTTATTTAAAAGAAAAGTATAAAGATGAATCTATTCTAATAGTTACACATGAAGCTACTTATAGAGCACTAAGACATCTTCTAAGAGGAGATAAACTAAAGGGTAATCTCTTAGATGGAAAGATAGATAATTGCGCTTGTGAGACATTTGAAATAAAAAAAGAATCTAAATAATAATTAGATTCTTTTCTTTTACTTATTATAGAATTCAACGATTAATGATTCGTTAATATCTGCATTAAGTTCATTTCTTTCAGGCATTCTTACATAAGTAGCTTCTTTCTTACCTTCATCGAAAGTAATGAATTCAACTCTCTTATTAACTTTTTCAAGAGCTTCAAGAACTACTTTTAAGTTTTTGTCATCTTCTTTTAGAGAGATAACATCACCTGGTTTACATCTGTATGATGGAATATCAACTTTCTTTCCATTAACAGTTACATGACCATGGTTAACTAATTGTCTAGCACCTCTTCTTGTATTAGCAAAACCAATTCTATAAACTAAGTTATCTAATCTTGATTCTAATAATCTTAAGAAGTTAGTACCATGAATACCTTTCATTTTAGCAGCTTCATCAAAAGTTTTTCTAAATTGTCTTTCATTAACTCCATACATGAAACGTACTTTTTGCTTTTCTTTTAATTGAGTTCCATAGTCTGATAACTTACCTTTACGGTCATTACCATGTTGTCCAGGTCTATATGGACGACGAGCTAATTCTTTACCAGTTTCACTGATAGAAAAACCTACACGACGAGCTTTCTTATAACTTGGTCCAGTATATCTTGACATTTGCATTCTCCTTTCTTTATCTTACAAATCTTGAATAATTTAGCCATATCTTAGGGAGTTTTTCTTTCACTAAACAGCCTTTCAATAAAATCGCTACTTTAATTTGAAAAACACTTTAAAATATTCTAAATTCGCTGTTTCAAGGAATTTGCATTATTAATTATATTGTAAAAGTGTTGATATGTCAAGCAATTCTTCTTTTGTTGATGATATTTATTGTGCTATAATTACTTTAAGGTGAGAATATAAATGGAGAATGAAATATATGTAGTAGGTGAATACATATCTGGTTTAAAAAAAAGACCGGATTTAGTAAATCAACCTTGTGTTTTAGTTTACAAAGAAAATGGATTAACATTAAGTGTTCTAGTAAATGAACAAGCTGAATCTTTTGACTTTTCTTATGATAGTATAGACAATATCTCTGTTAATAATAGGATTGTTGCGGCTGAAAGAACAGTTTTAGAAAGAAATGATCCTGCTACTTATGATCATTTATTAGCTTTTGCTTTAGTGGGAATTAAAGGCTATAGTGTAACTAAAACTGCAGAAATAAGTAATATTGCTTTTAATCCTATTGGCAAAATAGATTATAGTAAAAGAATTGAATTGGTAGTAGAGTATCATACAGATACTGAGAACAGAAGATTATTACTTGTTGTTCATAATGATCCTACAGAATTTGTGGAATATTTTAAGAATATGTAGAAAAATAGTTTTATTAATGATAAAATAGTAATGAAAGTAGAGGTGGAGATATGCAAGGACAATTTCTTATTATTGGTTCTGCTGTAGTTATTGCGATTATAATTGTTATTGTAGTTCTTCACGTAGTAAAAAAAGCAGAAAAGAAGTTTTATCGAAATAAAGTAAAGAACTTAGAGATTCAACGTAATATGGTAGCTTCTACTCCAGTATTACTTGAATTATCTAAAGTAGAACCAATTATTAAAAATGATAAAATGGAAGAAAAGTATAATCATTGGCAAGAAAAATTTGAAACAATTAAATCAAAAAGATTAACTAAAATTGATGATATGCTTATAGACTTAGATGTTTATGTAGATAAAAAAGATTACAAATCTTGTGGTTATCGTATAGCAAAGACGGAAATTGAAATATATAAGGTTCGTGAAGCTGCAGAACATCTATTAGAAGAAATAAAGGATATTACATTAAGTGAAGAAAAATATCGTGCTATTGTGATTAAGTTAAAGACTAAATATCGAGCTTTAAATAGAGAATTTAATGAACATCGAGAGTTATATGACTTTATGCAAGAAGCAGTTGAAATGCAATTAGAAAATATCGAAAGAACATTCCTTGACTTTGAAAAAGTAATGGAATCTAACGATTATAACGAAGTGGTTCATGTATGTAAAGCTCTAGATACCATGATTGATCATATGGAGATAGTTATTAATGAATTACCTGATATCCTATTAATGGCAAAACAAGTAATTCCTACTAGAATGAAAGAAGTATCTTCTATTAATAAAGAAATGACTGAAAAAGGATACGTATTAGATTATTTAAATATTGAATATAATATTACAGAGTCTAAGAAAAATATTAATAAGATATTAGAAAAAGTAAAAGTTCTTAATTTAGAAGGCTCAATGTTTGATTTAAAAACAATGCTTGAATATTATGATTCTTTATTTATAGATTTTGAAAAAGAAAGATTATCTCGTAAAGTTTATGAAGAGACAGTAGTTGATTTTAAGAAGAAACTTGATCGTACTAATAAATTGGTAAGTGATGTTTATGATCAATTAGAAGATATTAAGAATATGTATGATTTAAATGATGAAGATGTTGAAATTATACATGAAGTTAATAAGACATTGATTATGATAAATGATGATTATAAAAAGATGATTCAAAAAGATGAATCTAAATCAAGTCCATATTCAATGTTAAATGAAGAAGTTGATTCTTTAACAGATAGACTTACTAAGATGGAAGAAGATTTTGATGTGGCTTTAAAATCTCTTGGTAATATGTATGATGATGAAGTTAGAGCTCGTGAACAGTTAGAAGAGATTAAGAAATTTTTAAAAACTTCGAAAGATGAGATGCGTAATTATAAATTACCAGTGATTAAAGAAGATTATTATGTTCAACTAAGTGAAGCAAATGAAGCCATTGGTGAAGTTATAAAAGAATTAGATAGAAAACCTATTGTGATTAAAACTCTAAATACTAGAGTTGATACTGCTAGAGATTTAGTATTAAAACTATATAATACTACTACAGATATGATAAAGACTGCTCAAATGGCAGAACAAGCTATTGTCTATGGTAATCGTTATCGTAGTACTTATAGTGATGTTGATAAAGGACTACAAGATGCAGAAAACTATTTCCATAAAGGTAATTATAAAGAATCTTTGGATATAGCTATTAAAGTAACATCTTTAGTTGATGAAAATATGTATAGAAAGTTGATGAGTGTATATGAGAAATAATAAAGGTTTAGGAAGATTTGAAACTATAGTGGTAATTTTACTTGTCTTAATAGTTTTTACGTTTTTGTTTAAAGTATTTTTAGATGGTTCTAATGGTAAACATTTTGATACTATGCGTAGTGATGCTTTATCATTTGGTAAGACTGTATCTACTAATGCTAATTTTTATCATACTTCAGATATGGTAACTCTTGCTGAAGCAATTGATGAGAAAACTATTGGAAAAATAAAGAATCCTGTTGGAAGTGGTTTTTGCGACGAGAAAGAGTCTAAAGTATTTATAAATAATGGTAAGTATTTAGTCACATTACGTTGTGGGGATTATTTAATTGATAGTGAAGGATTAAATAATATGGAAAATGCTCCTATATATGAAATTGGTGAGTGGAAAGAGAAAGAATTTGAATCTGCTGATAAACTAACTTTATATAATTGTGAAGAAGCAGGAAAAGAGGTATTCTCTGAATATTATCCTGAATTATACTTTGTATATCAAATAAATAAAAAGTATTCTACTGATTATTATAATGCTAGTAGTGTAGAAAGTACTTGTAAAGTATTAAGCAAAGAATTCTACAGAGAAAAGAAAGAAATAGAAGAATAAACAACCTTAGGTTGTTTTTTTCTTATATTTTATGCTAAAATATGCGTGGTGGTGATACTATGGATAGAGTTATCTTAATTAAGTATGGTGAATTATCTACTAAGAAAGCTAATCGTAATTTTTTTATAAATTCTTTATATAATAATGTTAAGAATAAATTAGTTGATTATAAAGTTAATATTCATAAAGATAGAGCTAAAATGTATATTGAATTTGAAGACAAAGATTTAGATAATATTACAGGAATTATAAATAAGATTTTTGGTATACATGCATATCAAATTGCTTATATTGTAGAGTCTAATGATGAAGTTATTAGAACTAAGATGTTAGATGTAGTAAAAAAAGAGAAATTTAATACTTTTAAGGTAGAAGTAAAACGTAGTGATAAGAAGTTTCCTATTAATAGTCAAGAATATAGTCGTGAATTAGGAGCTGTTATTCTTAAGAATATACCTGATATTAAAGTAGATGTTCATAAACCAGATTTAAAAGTTAAAGTAGAAATTAGAGAAGATAATACTTTTATTTATTTCAATACTTATATGGGTGCTGGAGGATATCCAGTTGGTACACAACCTAAAGGAATGTTGATGTTATCAGGTGGTATTGATTCACCAGTTGCGGGTTATTATGCTTTGAAAAGAGGTATGAAGCTAGATGCAATTTATTTTGAAGCTATTCCTCATACTAGTATTGAAGCTCGTAATAAAGTAATTAGTTTAGGTAAAAAATTAGCTGACTACTGTGACTCTATTAATCTACACGTGGTTAATTTTACTCCTATTCAAGAAGAAATATATAAGAAGTGTCGTGAAGATTATTGTATTACTATTATGAGAAGAATGATGTATCGTATTGCATCTAAATTATGTGAAAAATACAATGGATTAGTTATTGTTAATGGAGAAAGTATTGGTCAAGTAGCTAGTCAAACACTTACTAGTATGTCTGTTATTAATAGTGTTACTAATATACCTGTTATTAGACCAGTTGCTTGTATGGATAAAATAGAAATAATTGATGTTGCTAGAAAGATAGATACTTATGATATAAGTATTATTCCATATGAAGATTGCTGTACAGTATTTGTACCTAAACATCCAGTTATTAATCCTAAATTAGATGTAGCTATTAAAGAAGAAAATAAGTTTGATTATGAAAGTTTAATAGATGAAGCAGTTAATAGTATTAATACTATTAAGATAGATAATAGTAAGAATACTGAATTTAGTGATTTGTTGTAGTTTAATTGACAATGATTTGTAATAATATTGTTAGTTTGTGTTAAATTATTAAAAAATATTTTATTTATCCAAAAATATGATATAATCAAATTGTAAACAATTTGGAGGATATGATTATGGAAAATGAAATTGAAAAATTAAAAGTAGAACATCAAAGACAGAAAAAGAAAAGTACAGTTTTATTACTATTATTATTGTTAGTTGGATTTATTAGTATTGGTTATGCTACATTGTCTTCAACATTAAAAATTAATGGAACATCTACTATTAGTAATCCTACATGGGATGTAGTTATTGATGATACTGATCCTGATGCTATTGCTTGTCCAACTGGTGAAAAATGTACAATTAATCCATCAAATCCTGAAAGTTTAACACCAGATGATGGAACAGGAGATAATGCAAAAGGAGCTATTATATGGATGGATGGTAATACAGTTTACTTTAAACATTTATTATCTAAACCTGGAGATACTTTTACATTTACTACTAAATATGCTAATAATGGTACTATAGATGCTAAAGTAGATACTGTTACTAAGAGTGATTTAAATGCTACTGCTCAAAGATTTATGACTTATGATGTTACTTATGCAGATGGATCTACTATTAAGGCAGGAGATTCTTTAAAGGCAGGACAATCTGCTACATTTAAGGTTTCTGTTACATATAAGTCAACAGTAACAACTTTACCTACTGCTGATGAACTTGCATTAATTAATGAAACTTCTGCAGGTCATACTGGAGCTACTTCTTTATTTACTGTAAGTTATGTTCAAGCATAATAAGGACTCATCAAATTGATGAGTTTTTTTCTTTTTAAATTAATTGAATCATATTAATCTAATTTATTGTTTTTTTTTATCTTCTTTGATATTATATGTATGGTGTTAGGAGGAAATTATGAAATTATTATGTGTTAATGCAGGTAGTAGTTCTTTAAAATATCAATTATTTGAAATGCCTGAAGAAAAAGTAATTATTAGTGGTTATATTGAAAAGATTGGTTTAGAAGATAGTTTTTGGACTACTAAAGTAAATGGAGAAAAGATTAAAGGAGCTAAGTATTTAAAGAACCATACTGAAGCTGTTCAAGTATTATTAGATGCTTTATTAGAACATAAAGCAGTAGAAAGCTTAGATGAAATTAAAGGTGTAGGACATAGGGTTTTACATGGTGGAGAAAAGTATTCTGATTCAGTATTAATCGATGATCAAGTTATTGCTGACATTGAAGATTTAACTAAATTAGGACCTCTTCATCATCCAGGTAATTTAGCTGGAATTAGAGCTTTAAAAGATGTATTACCTAATGTACCAATGGTAGCTGTATTTGATACTGCTTTCCATCAAACTATGCCTAAAGAGAACTTTATGTATCCAGTACCTTATGAATGGTATATGAAATATAGTGTTCGTAAATATGGATTCCATGGTACAAGTCATAAATATATTACTGTTACAATGCAAGATAAACTTGCTAAGAAAGACGTTAATTTAATTATTTGTCATATTGGTAGTGGAGCTAGTATTTCTGCTATTAAGAATGGTAAATGTTTTGATACTACAATGGGTATTACACCGTTAGATGGTTTAATGATGGGAACAAGAAGTGGTTCTATCGATCCATCTATTCTAGAATATGTATGTAAAGAAAGTGATATGACTATTAGTGATGTTACTAATGCTTTAAATAAGAAGAGTGGATTATTAGGTATTAGTGGATTTAGTGACAGTCGTGATGTTGAAAAAGCTGCTGAAAACGGTGATGAAAGAGCTGTTCTAGCACTTAATATGTATAATGATAGAGTAGCTAAATATATAGCTGACTATTACATCGAATTAGAAGGAAAAGTTGATGCTATTATCTTTACTGCTGGTGTAGGAGAAAATGGTATTGCCGCTCGTGAAGAAATCTTAAATAGATTAAAACCATTAGGTATCAAAGTAGATAAAAAGGCTAATGGAGAAATAGCTAGTTATAAGGATAAATCTGAAGGAATTATCTCATCTAAATCATCATCAATTCCTGTATATGTAGTTCCTACTAATGAGGAATTAATGATTATTAAAGATACTTATAAGTTTTGTGAAAAATAAAAGGATTATTTAATCCTTTTTTTAATTGAAATATTATAGTATAATACTAATATAGCTGATTAGGCTTATTAGATAGGAAATGTAAGATGTATAATGAATTAATAAAAAGAATAGAAGAATTCAATACTATAGTAATTGCTAGACATATTGGGGTTGATCCAGATGCTTTATGCTCACAATTAGCTTTGAGAGATTCCATTAAACTAACTTATCCTGATAAAAAAGTATTAGCTATTGGAACTGGTAGTTCTAAATTTGTACATTTTGGAAGATTAGATAAGTTAGAAAAAGTAGATAATGCTTTATTAATAGTCTGTGATACTCCAGATAGAAAGAGAATTGATTCAGCTAATCCAGAAGAGTTTGATTATTCAATTAAGATAGATCATCATCCTTTTATTGAAAAGACTTGTGATTTAGAGATAATAGAAGATGATAAGACTTCTGCTTGTGAAATTATTATGCAAATAATTAAAGAAACTGAACTTCAGTGTGATCAGTCAATAGCTGAATTACTATATATGGGCTTAGTATCTGATTCTAATCGTTTTCTATTTAATAGTGTAACTTCTGATACTTTTAAATTAGTATCAGAATACCTAGAAAAATATAATTTTGATCTTAAGAATACTTATGATAAGTTATATTTAAGACCAATTAGTGAATTAAGATTAGAAGGTTATATTTCATCAAATATTAAAGTTACTGATAATCATTTTGGTTATATAGTTATTACTGATGAAATTATTAATAAATATGGTGTAGATAGTGCATCAGCAGGTAATATGGTCAATAATTACAATTTTATTAAAGAAATGGTAGTATGGGCTACTATTACTGAGGATATTAAAAATAATCAGTATCGTGTATCTATTAGATCACGTGGTCCAGAAATCAATAAAATTGCTGAGAACCATAATGGTGGAGGCCATAAAATGGCTTCTGGTGTAAGAGTTAAAACACTTGAAGATGCTTTAAAAATAATGAATGAATTAGATGAATATGTTCATGATTATTTTGAAAGTATAAGTGAGGAGAATAAGAATGATAATTAAAGATGCAAATTTAGACATAATCGCAACTAGAAGAAGTCAATATCCTGATGATAATAAACCAGAGTTTTTACTTGTGGGTAGAAGTAATGTAGGTAAAAGTAGTTTTATTAATAGTATTTTAGGTAGAAAGAATTTAGCTCATACTTCTTCAAAACCAGGTAAGACACAAACTTTAAATTTCTATGGTATTAATAATAGTTTTTATTTAATAGATGTACCTGGATATGGTTATGCTTCTGTAGATAAAAAAACTCAAGCTAAATTTGGAATGATGATAGAAGAGTATTTAGAGAAGAGAGATCAATTAAAAAGAGTCTTTATGTTAGTTGATTTTAGACATAAACCAACTGAAGATGATTTATTAATGTATAACTTTTTAAAGTATTATAATTTACCTGTTACAGTAATTGCGACTAAAGCAGATAAAATTACTGGTGGAAAGAAGCAAAAAAACTTAAAAGTTATTTTAGACACATTAGATTTAGTAGTAGGGGATGATTTAATAGTATTCTCTAGTGTTACTAAGTTAGGTGTAAAAGATGTATTAGAGAAAATAGAGGGGTTAATAGAAACAGATGTAATTTAGAAAAATAATTCTAGTGTGGTAGGTGTTATTATGAGTCAAAAAAAGAAAGTAATATTAACATGTTTAATAATAGTAGTAGATTGTATCTTATTAGTGAGTATTCTAAGTGTTCGTAGTGCTACTATGAGAAATAATTTGAAAAAGGAAATAAAAGATATTGTCCTTCTAGATGTTACTAAAGATAGATATAATACTAAATTAAAGACTAGTGGAAAATATGGTAGAATTGAAAAGACTATTAAGACATATATGGATGATTATGCTGTATTATTACAAGATGTTTTAGGAGATATCCATGATGAAAAGTTAACTAAAATATTATCATTTGATAATTATAATAGTGATGGACCCGAATTTAAAAACTCACTTCAATATTTAAAGGATTCTAAAACTGAATTTAATAATAAAATAGAGAAATTGATAAAGAATTCTGATGAAAAGAGTATAATTGCTTATGGGGAAGCTAATTTAAAGAACAGTAGCTTAACTAGTTACAAAGAATTAGTATTTAATTATGGTTTAGTTAATAATTTAAAAGCGACTCAAACTACTTTATATGATACTAAAGTTAGAGTAAATAATATCTATGATACTAGTACTGAAGTATTAAATTTCTTAGTAAAGAATAAAGATAATTGGAAATTAGAAAACAAAGAGATTAAATTTAAGAATGAATCTTTGTATAAAGAATATACTAATATGATTAAAAAGATTGATACAAAATAAAAAAGGACTTAATCCTTTTTTATTTTTGTCTTAATTTGTTTAATTTATTACATTGTTTAGTAAATTCTTCTAAGGATATTAATCCCTTTGCATATCTTTCATTAAGCATCGCAAAAGATTTATCTGCCATATCGTTCTTATCCATTACATTGGCATTTATTTGGGCAGCAGTTTTATTTTCAATTGTCTTATGTGGTCCATTACCAAAACTAGTATTTTTATTGAAATTAGAATTTGTATTATAATTATTATTTCCTATTATCATTCATCACCACTCCTATTCTTAAATTGTAAGACTATTGGTGTACCTGTATACTCAAAATTCTCTCTTATTTTATTTTCTAAATATCTTTCATATGAGAAATGTACTAAACCTTTATTATTTACTCTAAAAGTAAACTTAGGAGGTTTAATTCCTGTTTGACTAGTAAAATATATCTTTAATCTTTTTCCCTTATATGTAGGTGGAAGATTAAGTCTATAAGCATCTTGAATCATATCATTTAAGATACTTGTTTTTACTTCTTTTTTGATATTTTCTGCGACTTTTAATATTTCTGGCATCAATGTATGAATTCTTTTCTTTGTAAGAGCAGATAAGTATACTATAGGAGCATATGTTGCGAATTGAAATTCTGCTCTCATTAGTTTTTCAAATTCATTAATAGTGGTATTTTCTACAGTATCCCATTTGTTAACTACAAAGATTAATCCTTTTCCTTTTTCAATAGCATATCCAGCAATATGTTTATCATGTTCTTTGATACCTTCTTCAGCATTTATTACTACTAAGCAGATATCACATCTGTCAATTGCTTTTAAAGATCTTAATAAACTATATTTTTCTACTGATTCAAATACTTTACCTTTTTTTCTCATACCAGCTGTATCAATCATAATATATTCTTCATTATGATATTTTAATACTGAATCAATTGAATCACGAGTAGTACCAGCTACATCTGAAACAACTACTCTTTCTTCATTTAATAGGGCATTCATTAAAGAACTTTTTCCAACATTAGGTCTTCCTATTATTGAGAATTTTATTCTAGTATCTTCTACTTCTTCTGATTCTGTAAAATTCATGGTAATTGTATCCATTAAATCAACAAAACCTATATTATGAATACTACTGATAGGTATATAAGTATCAAATCCTAATTCATAAAAGTCATATATATTATCTTGGGCTTCTTTAACATCCATTTTATTTATAGCTACTATTATTTTTTTATCAGTTTTTCTTAATATATCTCTTACTAGTAAATCATTAGCTGTTAAACCTTCTTTTCCATCTACAATGAATACTACAATGTCTGCTTCTGAAATAGCAATCTCAGCTTGCATTTTTATTTCACTGTTGAAATCTAGTTTAGAAGCATCTATTCCTCCAGTATCTACTAAATAAAAACGTTTATTATCATAACTGGCTTCATTATAGATTCTATCTCTAGTAACACCAGGAATATCTTCGATAATAGATACTTGTTTACCAACAATTTTATTAAACAGTGTAGATTTTCCGACGTTAGGTCTACCAACAAGCGCAACTGTAGGTAATTTCATAGTATCCCCTCCAATTCAACTATATTTTATCATAGTATTAAAAAGTTTTAAAGAAAAACAATTTGGTGTTTAATCTGGGTGTAAAAAATGATATAATTTACTTAGGATGGTGATTAGATGAAAAATAATAATAGTAAGGAATTAACTTGGTATAATAATGCCTCTAAAGTGGTGAATTTAATATTAGGTACAATATTATTGGTAATAGTATTTAGTCAGTCATTTGCGGCTAATTCTGAATTTTCTTTAAAGCTATTTGGAAGTATTATTAATCATAATAGTGTTTATTTATTTGTATTAATTTATTTTATTTTATTAAAGTTCAATGTTGGGAAGAAGTACTTTAATTATTTGAATTTATTACTTATATTCTTATATGGTATTACTACAGTTACTTCATTAATTACATTAGTTCAAGCATTTTCTTTAAATACAGTACTTGAATTTAGTATTAATTTCTTCTTATTAGTATATTTATTTCATACTATGCTTAGAGGAACTATAGTTTGGAAAGATTTTAGATTGAATAAATCTCCATTTAATGAGCTAAGTAATGATACTCAGTATTATATTATTCTTGTCTTAACTGTACTTATGTTAATAGTAGATTTAATTAGTACTGCAGTACTTAGGGGAATAATTATATCAGCATTAGATGCAGTGTTCTTAGTATTATTTGGTAGATATATATTTTTATATCGTAAATATTTGGATGATAATAAGATTGATATAGATAATGAAGGTAATTTTGATGAAGTTAGAAAGACTATTGATGATACTGTAGATAAAGCTCAAGATAAAGTTCAAGATGTATTAGATAAAACAGATATTGATGAAAAGATAAAAGGGGCTTTAGATAAGACTGATATTGATGAAAAAATAGTTGAAGTAAAAGATATGGTAGTTGAAGAAGTAAAAGATACTAAAGATGCGGCAGTTAAGTTTGTTAAAGAACAGACAAAAGATTTAAAAGAAGAAAAGCCAAAGAAAAAGGTTGTTAAGAAAACTACTAAGAAGACTACTAAGAAGGGAGAGAGTAAGTAATGGATTTTTTTGAAGAGATTAGTAAGAAGAAAGAAGAATTTCCTAGACTTCATTCAGTAACTAATGAAGTAAAACAAAGAGAACTTAATTTCTATCAAAGATTTGCGATTGGTGTATTTATTCTTTGCTTCTTCCTAGGTATAGTTTTTGGTAATTTGTTTGCGACTTGTGAGACTACTTCATACTTCTATTCAGATGCTTGTGTAGTATCAGAATTTAACTTCTCACTTATGATTGCGATTTGGTTTGTTAGTTTGCTTGTATGTATTGTTTTCTATGCAATTGGACACATAGTTGCGCTTTTAACTGAAATAAGTCAAAAACTTAGCAATTTTCGTTGAAAAATATTGATTTTGTAATGATTATATGGTAATTTTAATATGTAAGCACGATATGATGCTTAAAAAATAGGGAGGTAAATAATTATGAAAAAAGTTGAATTAGTAGAAGCTGTTGCTACAGCTACAGGATTAACTAAAGCTGACTCTGCTAGAGCTATTGATGCTACTTTTGCTGCTATTACTGGAGCATTAGCAAAAGGAGATAAAGTACCTCTAGTTGGATTTGGAACTTTCGGTGTTTCAAAGAGAGCTGCTCGTGAGGGACGTAACCCAAGAACTGGTGAAACTGTAAAAATCGCTGCTAGAAAAGCTGTTACTTTCAAAGCAGGATCTGCTTTAAAAGAATCTGTAAACTAATTTCATAGTAGTTTATAAAGGACCTTTATAGGTCCTTTTATTTTTGTAATGATATGGTATAATATTAATAGAGGGTGGTTAATAATGCTTGAAGAAGCTTTAAGATTGCTAAAAAAAATAAATGATTATTCTTATAAAGCCTATATTGTAGGAGGATTTGTAAGAGATTATATATTAGGTATAGAGTCAAATGATATTGATATTAATACTGATGCTACACCTAAACAAATTAGAGAGATTTTTGAAGATAGTTGTTTACCTAGTGAAGATTATGGCTCTGTTACAGTTATATCTAAAGGTATTAGATTTGAAATAACTACTTTTAGAAAAGAATTATCTTATGTTAATAATAGAAAGCCTGTTGAAATAGAATATATTAATAATCTATATGAAGATTTAATTAGAAGAGATTTTACTATTAATACTCTATGTATGGATCAAGATGGTAAAATTATTGATATGCTTGAAGGTAAAAAGGATATAGAAGATAAAATGATACGTACAGTTGGAGATGCTTCTAGTAAGTTTGAAGAGGATACTTTACGTATTTTAAGAGCTATTAGATTTGCGACTATATTGAATTTTAAATTATCTGAAGATGTTATAAAAGGTATTGAAAAAAACAAAGAATTATTACATAATTTGTCATATTATCGTAAAAAAGAAGAATTGGATAAAATATTTACTAGTCCAAATTATAAAAATGGTATAAAATTATTATTAGAATTAGGATTAGACGAAATTTTGGAAATACCTAATCTACATAAGGTGCTTGATTCTAATACTACTAGTTTAATTGGTATTTGGAGCTTATTAAATGTTACTGATAAGTATCCATTTAATAAGAATGAATTAGAATTAATAGAAAAGATTAATCAAGCAGTTAAACTAGATAATAAAGACTTTATGAATTTATACAAATATGGGTTATATGTTAATAGTGTAGCAGGTGAAATAAAGAATGAAGATATTAAAGTAATTACTGCTCAATATGTTAAGCTTCCGATTAAAAGTAAGAAGGATATTGATATAGATTCTAAGACTATTATGGATATGCTTAATAAAAAACCTGGTAAATATTTAAAAATTATATATAATGATATTGAAGATAAGATTATTAATGGTCAACTAGATAATAAAAAAGAGGAGATTTGCAATTATATAAAAGAAAAATACTAAATGGGTGATGGATATGAAAAAGAGGTTGTGTTATCTGTTTTTGATATTGGCGTTATTCGTATTTATTCCAGATGTTTATGCAGACGATTATAAAATAAACGAATTAATACCAGTTAATACAGTCGCATCAGTAGAGACTGATAAGTTTGATTATAAAAACTTTGTTTATGATCCTACTATTGATGGTAGCGGTAATGCTTCTATTAAATTTGAAGGTATTCAAAATAATACTTTAAGTAAGACTGCTGTAAGTATTGATGTATTATTATTTGATGAACAGAAAAAGAACATTGGTTTTTTAACTTATTGTACTGATAAAGATATAAGTAGTGAAAATGCTGGTTTTAAGATTAGAGCCAATCAAGTAGTTCCATTTACCATCCCTGTAACAAGTCGTTATTTTGCAAAAGGAAAAGCTCCTGCAGATGTTAAGTATATTGCAGTTAGAGATGAAAATAGATATTGTCAAATAGGTGGTTATACTAATTTTGAAGGGTTAACTATAGAAGAGATAGTTAATGGTGTTAATACTGAAGAACAAGGAGGTTTTTCATTACCAGATTTATCTTCTATAATAAATCCTAAAGTAATAATCATATTTGTTGTTATTTTAGTTGCTATTGCTGCTATAACAGGTGTTTTGAAGCTATTAAAAATATTGGGTAGAGGTGCATTTAATAGAGCTAGAACAGTTAAAAATGTAGTTAGATCAGATGCTAATTCAACTGTTAGTGTTAATCCTGAAGCTAATAAACCAATTGATTTAGATAGTTTATATGAAACTAGTAGTGCTGAAGATAGTGTTAGTAGTCTAACAGCTAATAATCATGAAGAGGATGTTACATCCTTAGAAGATATCTTTACCCCAACCGCATCGTCTGTAGATACTAGTGTAAATACAAGTATACCTGAGGTACCAGTTGAGACTAATACTAATACTAATGCAGTATCAGTAGAGAGTTTATATAATACTATTAGTGAGTTACCAGAAGAAAAGAAAGAAACAGATCATTCAATAGATGATTTATATAATTCAATTAATGGGGCAAATGATCCAGATAATAAAGAGAGTAGTTCTTCAATAGATGATTTATATGAATCTATTAATACTGAAGAAGATGATGATGAAGATATAATGGATGAATAGAGAATCTAAGATTCTCTTTTTTGTATTTTAAAAGTATTTATGATATTATAATTACATTAATGGAGTTGATAGAATGAAGAGTTCTAAATTATTAGAGTTCTTGAAAAAAGGTAATGTAAGTATTCCTTTATATTTAATTCAGAACTATAAAAAATTAAATATATCATTAGAAGAATTTCTCTTTTTAATGTATTTATATAATTTAGGAGATAAAGTTCTTTTTGATCCAAAAAGATATTCTAATGATTTAAATGTTAATAATAAAGATATTATGAATTATATAAGTAATTTAAGTGATAAGAATTTGATTACTGTTAAGACTCTAAAGACTGAAAAAGGTTTATTAGAAGAATATATATTATTAGATGGCTTTTATGATAAATTATCTATCTTTATGATGGAAGAAATTAATGATACTGATAGTAAAAAAGAATCAGATATTTATGAGTTAATACAAAAAGAATTTGGAAGAACTATTGGAACTATAGAGATAGAAATTATTAATGCTTGGTTAGAGAATAATATAAGTGAAGATTTAATAAAAGAAGCTTTAAAAGAAGCTGTTCTCAATGGTGTGTTTAACTTAAAATATATTGATAAGATACTGTATGAATGGGGTAAAGATGGTATTAAGACTGTTAAAGATGTTGAAGAGAGAAGAGCTAAAAGAAAAAAGAAGAAAGAAGAAAAAGAGGACATAGATATTGATATTGTAGATTGGGATTGGTTTGATGAAGATTGATTTAATTGAAGAATACTTAGATTTATTATTTCCTGATCCTAAATGTGAATTGATCTATAATAATGATTATGAGTTATTAATTGCGATTGTTTTAAGTGCTCAATCTACTGATAAGAGAGTTAATTCTGTTACTCCTATATTATTTAATAGATATTCTTCTCTTAAAGAGCTAAAAGAAGCTCGTATAGAGGACTTAGAGGATATTATTAGACCTGTTGGTTCTTTTCGTAAAAAGGCCTCTTATATTAAGAATATTGCATTAATATTAGATGATGAATGTGATGGTGTTGTACCTAGAGATAGAAATATATTAATGACGTTTCCTGGAGTAGGTAGAAAAACAATAAATGTATTTTTAAGTGAATTCTATAATGAACCGGCTATTGCGGTAGATACCCATGTAGATAGAGTATCTAAGAGATTAGGATTAGCCTCTAAGAATGATGATGTTTTACAAATAGAAAATAAATTAATGCGTAAGTTTAAAAAAGAAGTATGGGGAAAGAGACATCTTCAATTAGTGTTATTTGGAAGATATTACTGTAAGGCAGTAAAGCCAGAATGTAAGAATTGTAGATTAATTGATATTTGTAAAGAAAAAAAGAAGAACTTGTAGTTCTTCTTTTATGGTGTTTGTGGTTTTTGTTCTGGTTGCGTTGGAGTTTCTGGTTCTTCTGTCTCTTCTGGTTCTTCTGGTTCAGGCTCTGGCTCTGGTTCGTTTAATGTATATGTAGCAGCAGCACTTTGAATATCATTATATGATTTATATGTCGCGATTATCTTATAAGTACCATATGGACTGCTTGGTGAGAAAGTATATGATGTTTTATCAGTCCATGTAATTAATACTCCATCTTTATAGATGTTATAACCAAATTTACCATGAGAATCATCTCCAGTATTTAGTGGAGTAACTGCAGACCATGTTAATGTAACATTTGATCCGTTTTCAACTACTCTAAATCCTCTAGGAGCAGGTAATTTATAATTAGATGTATCATATTCTGTTGGTTCTGTTCCCTTCTTAAAGAATTCTGTAATTGAAGGTCCACCTGGAGCAGCTAACTTAGCTGGGTTTGATCCAGGAGCAACATTTACTGATACAACACTTGCTGGTTGAGTAAATGCTGAACGACTAGATTCCATAGCACCAGCAGATACTAATGCGTTAAATAATCTATCTTTTTGAATTGTAGCAGGTACGTTATGTAATACATATCCTTGAGCAATAGACTCTTCTGTAAAGTCATCATAACCATACCACATACCAATAGTTGTTTTTGTAGAGTATCCAATAACCCATGAATCTCTAATTGCATCTCCTGGCATTCTATATTTATCCATTGTATATTCATCAAAGTTAGTAGTACCTGTCTTACATGCTACATTACTTGGAGTACCTCCAGTTAAAGCAACATTTTGTAATACACTTGAAATCATAAATGCAGTTGAATCTGACATTGCTTGTCTTCTTACAGCTTTATGTTCTATAGTTTTTCCTGTTTGTCTATAAACTATCTTACTTACAGCATATGGTTCATTATAATATCCTCCATTTGAGAATGCTGCATAAGCACCAGCCATTTCAAGTGGAGAAACACCAGTAAAGGCTCCAATTGAATGAGCTTCATGTAAAGCGATAGTTTCTGTTATATCAGAAGCATCTTTCTTGTTGTAGCATCTATCTTTATCTCTATCATAAGCATATCCACTAGGACATAACTCAGGAGTAATACCTAAGTTAGTAACAAATTCTTTAATCTTATCGTTCTTAACTGATTGGAATGCTTTTAAAGCAGGAATATTACGTGATGCAGATAAGGCTCTTCTTAAAGTTATTTGTCCATAGTATCCACCATCCCAGTTCTTTATAGATCTTCCATTACTATATGTATATGGTGCATCATTAAACTGTTCATAAGTAGACCAATTGTTATATTCCATACCAGGTCCATAATCAAATAATGGTTTAGCAGTACTTCCTGGTTGTCTTCTAATTTGTGTAGCATAGTTGAATTGTCTAGCTCCACTATTATTTCTTGAATTAACTGAACGTCCATTACCAATAGCTAATATTTTACCTGTTTCTGATTCTAGTACTGCAACACCTGTTTGAACTCTGTCATCAATCCAGTTGTAGTTTTCTCCCGCAAGTACTGAATTAACAGCGTTTTGTCTAGATCTATCTAAGTTTGTATAAACAAGTAATGGAGTAGTATATGGATTAACTCCATACATATCTTCTACTTCTTCAGCAACTGTATCTATATAACCTTGATATTTATTTTCTGTATTTGCATTAACATCAGCAGTTAGAGATTCTACTGGAATAGCATTAGCTGCTTTTTCTTCTTCAGCTGTAATATATCCAGCTCTATGCATTAAATATAATACTGTTTTTCTTCTCTCTGCAGCATTCTTAGGATTAGCTGTTGGTCTATAGAAGTTTGGAGATTTAAACATACCAGCTATTATTGCAGCTTCACTTAAGTTTAATTCACCAACACTTTTACCAAAGTATGCATTTGAAGCTTCCTCAACTCCATAGATATTTCCACCTAAGAAGTGGTTATTAACATAGAATTCAATTATTTGTTCTTTAGAATAATCTTTTTCTAATCTGAATACTGCTAAGTAAACATCTTCAAATTTACGAATAATACCAGCAATACCAGATGTCTTTTGACCATATTTATCAGTGAAACTATTCTTAACAACTTGCATTGTTAATGTTGAAGCTCCACCTGCATTAGAATTACCAGTTAATTGACCAATAGTTGCTTTAAAGAATCTTGGAGCATCCAAACCATTATGTTGGAAGAATCTAGAATCTTCAGTAGCAATAATTGCATCTACTAATACTTCAGGTAATTCTTCATAAGTTACTTTTTCTCTTTTTTCAGATCCTAATTTAGCAATTTCTGCTCCATCTTTATCATATATTCTAGTAATTTCTAAAGTATTTAATTTCTTTGTTTCATATTTTGGATCAGCATTTATTTTAATATAAGCAATAAATAAACTAAATGCTGCTAAACAAATAATTCCTATAATTAAGAAAAATATAAGTATTATGTTAATAATCTTCTTTTTCTTCTTATCTCCAGGAATACGATAGATTAAATACCAAATTCCTAATACAATAGCAATTAATATAGCAAATAATACAGTTGGAATAAATCCTAATGCAGAAAAACATAATAATAGTAATGCAACTATTGCTAAAGCAATTGCTATTAAAACAGTTTTATTCATTTTTTTACTTCTTCTACGTCTAGTAGTCTTTGTACTTGAATTAGTACGTGTGCTAGAACTAGCTTTACTTCTTCTTTTTATCTTTTTTTGTGCCATTTATATACCTCCAATTAAACTATCGATTGTTTTTAAATAATCAACTCTTGGTTCATAGCTATCTTTTATTAAATAAGCTTTATTAACAAAATAATCTAAAGGAATAGATTTTCTGGTTTTTTGATCTATAAACTCTAACAAATCATCTATCAATAATAGATAAGTTTGATTTAAAGTAGTAAATCTAACAATAAGAAAGGCTATTCCACCATGTCTCTTAATATTTTTTAAGTGTTCTATTTGATGAGCATGTATATTATTAAGAGAAAAAGATGTTTTGCTTTTAGTTTCTTTTGCTTCAAAATCAATATATTTTCCTTTATAAATACCATTATAATCTGTAGTAGATGGTATAGTATAAAAAGCTTCTTTAATTGTAGCTTTATCTCGTGATGGATAATCAACTTTAGTAACTTTTATAGGAGTCGGTTTTTTGTAAATATAGGCTTTATCAATAGAACGATAATATTCATTTGATATGTTTAAATCTGCTTCTAAAGACATACCTCTATTTTTATGACTGATAAAAGAACTAGTTTTAATATCCTTTTTAATACCATTTGGATAGTTCATCTCATCACCTATAATCGATTATACTATATTATTAATAATTTTTCCATAAGTTTTTAGGTAATTTTAAGGGCTTCTAAAAAGGGTTAATAATTGACAAAATTATTAAGTAATGACATAATACTAATATAAGGGATTGGTGATAATTATGTATCAAAATAAAATTAAACTTACTCCTCAAGATATCTTAGAGAAGAACTTTAAAATAGATACAAGAGGATATCGTTTAAAAGAAGTAGATCAATTTCTAGATGATATTATTGGAGACTATGAACAATTTCTTGAAATTATTAATAATTTAGAGAAAGAGAAGTCTGATTTATTAGCTGAAATTATGCAATTAAAACAAGAATTACGTAATTCTAAGTTAAGTGTTGAAGTGGCTTCTAATAGTAGTTCTAATGGTGAAATTACTAATGTAGATGTAATGCGTAGACTTTCACAATTAGAAAAAATGGTTTATGGCTCAAGAAAAAATGATGAAGACAATTAATATATAGACAAACGCTGGGAGTCTTGAACTCCTTGAGGAAAGTCCATGCTCACACAGTCTGCGATGGCTGTAGTGTTCGTGCCTAGGGAAAAAATAACCTAGGGTAGCTTAGTTAACTAGGCTAACGGCGGATCTTATCCCTAAGTCTTTGATATGGGATAATCCATAAAGTGCCACAGTGACGATACTTTCTGAAAAGAAAGAGTGAAACGTGGTAAACCCCGCGAGTGAGAAACCCAAAATTTGGTAGGGGAGTTCTAACAAAGGAAATGAACGGAGTTAGGAACTAGTAATAGTAGATAAATGTTTGTCGCCTGAAAAGGTACAGAACATGGCTTATTTATATTATTGTTTAGTAATGAGGTGTTGTATGAAAGAATTAGGAGAATACTTAAAACGAACTAGAATTGGCAATGGTGTTAGTATTACAGAAGCTTGTGAAGATCTTGAATTTTCAACATCACATTTAGAAAATATAGAAAGTGGTAATGTAAAAGCTTTTAAAGATATTTATGAATTGAAAGAATCAATTAGAGTTTATGCTAAATACTTAGGTTTAAACTCTGATAAAGTTATGGATGAATTTAATAATTTTTTATTTCAACATACTTCTAAAATTTCCTTAGAGGATATTATGGAAGCTAAAAAGAAAAAAGAAGCTGAAGAAGAAAAGAAAGTTAAATCACCATATACTAAGGAATATAAAGAGAAAATAAATCTATGGCCAATTGTTTATGCTATAGTGGGAGTATTAGTATTATTTGTTATAGTATATGTAATTGTGAATAATACTAATAAGGCTCCAAAGAGAATAAATGAATTAAAAGCTTTATATGGAGAGGAGATTAATTATGAATTTACCAACTAAAATCACTGTTGCGCGTTTAGTATTAACAGTATTTGTTTTAATATTATTATGGGACTCATTCTTTTCATTTATAGGATTTAATTTCCCTAAATATAATGTTAATGGTGTTTTAGTACAATTAAACTATATAATTGCAGGAGTAATATTTATTATTGCTAGTTTAACTGATTTTTTAGATGGATATTTAGCTAGAAAGAATAATCAAGTTACTGATTTAGGTAAAATGTTAGATGCTATAGCAGATAAAGTATTAGTTAATCCAGTATTAATAGTTTTAGCTGCTAATGGTTTTATTCCAACAATTATCCCAGTAATTTATGTTACTAGAGATATAGTAGTGGATGCAATTAAGATGCAAGCTGCTACTAAAGGAAAAGTACAAGCTGCTATTAAGTCAGGTAAGTATAAAACTGCATGTATGATGACAGGAATCTGTTTGGTTTTCTTCTATAATATTCCATTTGAATTCTTTAATATTAACGTAGCATTTGGATTACTATATTTAGCATGTATTTTAGCAATAGTAAGTGCAGTAGAATACTTTGTTATTAATAAAGAGTTAGTTTTAGGAGAAAAGTAATTATTAAAATTCAAATATTAAATATTATCAAAATTCTCTTTTCATTAAGAGAATTTTATTTTTTTAAGAAAAAAACTAATTGTAAAATTATAAAACAATTGTTCGAAAAAGTATTGCTTTTTAAAAAAATATATTATACAATTAATTTGTAAGTTATTTCGAGGAGGAAAATAAATGGCTGTAGCAAAAGACAGTTCTAAAGATAAAGATAAGGCTTTAGAACAAGTATTAAATGATATTGAAAAACAATTTGGTAAAGGTTCAATAATGAAACTTGGAGATAATAAACATATGAAAGTTGATGTAGTATCTAGTGGAGTTTTATCTCTTGATATTGCATTAGGAGTAGGAGGTTATCCTAAAGGTAGAATTATTGAAATATATGGACCAGAATCAAGTGGTAAAACTACTTTCGCATTACATGCAATTGCAGAACATCAAAAACTAGGTGGAAGAGCTGCTTTTATTGATGCAGAACATGCCCTAGATCCTGTATATGCTGAAAGATTAGGAGTTAATATTGATGATTTATTATTATCTCAACCAGATACAGGAGAACAAGCATTAGAAATCTGTGATGCTTTAGTTAGAAGTGAAGCAATTAGTATTATTGTTATAGATTCAGTTGCTGCTTTAGTACCACAAGCAGAAATTGATGGAGAGATGGGAGATTCTCATGTAGGATTACAAGCTAGATTAATGTCTCAAGCACTTCGTAAATTAAATGGTACTATTAGTAAGACAAATACAACAGTAATCTTTATTAACCAATTAAGAGAAAAAGTTGGAGTTATGTTTGGTAATCCTGAAACTACTACTGGTGGAAGAGCTTTAAAATTCTATTCAAGTGTTAGATTAGAGATTAGAAGAAGTGAACAATTAAAAATGGGGGATGGAGTAGTTGGTAATAAGACTAGTGTTAAGGTAGTTAAGAATAAAGTCGCTCCTCCATTCAAAACATGTGTAGTTGATATTATGTATGGTGAAGGAGTAAGTAGAGAGGGAGAAGTAATTGATTTAGCAAGTGATGCAGGTGTAATTGAAAAAACAGGTGCTTGGTATTCATATCAAGGTGAGAAACTAGGTCAAGGTAAAGAAAACGTTAAACTTCTACTTAAGGATAATCCAGAATTATGTAGTGAATTAGAACATAAAGTTAGAGAATATTATGATATTGATAATTCAGATTCTAAAGAAGTTAAAAAGGAAAAATAATTTAAGTTTTTCCTTTTTGTTTGATACAATAGATGTGGTGGTTATATGAAATTAAGTAATTTAATAGATATAGATAGTAATTTAGATATAAAAGGTATAGTTGATGACTCAAGGCTTGTTAAAGATGGCTATATCTTTGTCGCAACTAAGGGCTATAATGTAGATCACTACGATTATATTGGAAATGCTATTGAAAATGGTTGTGTATTTATTGTTACTGATAAAGATATAGATTTTGATTTTCCCCATATAATTGTGAATAATATAGATGAGTATTATAGAGAATTGTGTAAAAAGTTTTATCATTTAGATGTAGATAACATATCTTTAATAGGTATAACTGGTACTGATGGAAAAACTACTACTTCAACTCTTGTTAAAGAATTATTAGAAGATTGTGCTTATATAGGTACTAATGGTTTAACTATAGGTGATAAAACAATTTCTACAAGTAATACTACTCCTTGTATTTCAGAACTATATAGAGACTTATCTTTAGTTCAAAAGAATAAGATAGATACTGTTTCAATGGAAGTATCAAGTGAGGCTCTATTACATAGAAGAGTAGAGGGATTATTATTTGATATAGTTGCTTTTACAAACGTAACAGGTGATCATTTGAATGTCCATAAGTCTTTTAAAAATTATTTAGATTGTAAATTACAATTACTTAAATATTTAAAAAAAGATGGATTAGTAATAGTTAATGGTGATGATGATAATTTAAAGGAAATAGATAATTCAATAACATTTGGTTTTAATAAAGATAATGATTATATAATAAGTGATGTTAAATATAATAAATTAACTGAAATTACTCTTATTAATGATCAACATAAGTATATAATAGAGAGTCCTTTAATAGGAAAATACAATGTTTATAATGTTGTTTTAGCTTTTATTATTTGTCTTAAGTATGGAGTAGAAGAAGAGTTATTAATAGATAGAATTAAGAGTATAAAACCTATTAGTGGAAGATGTGAGTTTTTAGATTTTGGACAGGATTTTGATATAGTACTTGATTATGCCCATACGATTAATGGTATAAAAAGCGTTTTAGAATCATTTAAAGAATATAAATATCAGAGGATAATTACTGTTACTGGGTGTGCTGGAGGTAGAGAAAAAGAAAAAAGACCAGTTATTGGTAAAATAGTCATGGATAACAGTGATATTTCTATATTTACTATGGATGATCCAAGAAATGAAGATGTTGATGATATAATTGATCAAATGGTTGGAGAAGAAAAAGATTATATTAGAATATTAGATAGAGAAGAAGCAATTTATTATGCCTTTGATATAGCATGTAAAGGAGATGTGGTTTTAGTCTTAGGAAAGGGTAGAGATAACTACATGGCTATTGGTGATAAAAAGGTTGAATACAACGATTATGATGTAATTGCTAAGTATTTTACGTAAAAAATAAAAAAAGACTTATATATATCTAGAATACGTCTTTTTTTTTGATAAAATATAAATGGTGGTAAATATGTTATGTCCAACATGTAATATGAATATAAAAGATGATGCACAGTTTTGTATACACTGTGGTACACAATTTAGTAATTCTCCTGCACCACAAGGACAAGCTATTCAACAGGGCGTTCAGTCTAATCAGCCTAATCATCCTGGTCAACCTGTTCAACAAACTCTTCCACAAAACAATACTTGCCCTAAATGTAATATGGCGCTTCAGCCAGGAGCGAGTTTTTGTACTAATTGTGGAGCTCAATTAGGTACAGTTCAACCATTTGCTCAGGTTGCTCAAACAGCTGCTCAAAAACAAGAGGAAAGAGAAAAATACTATCAGGCATATTTTAATAATAAATATCATGATGTAGCGCAAAAAGGATTTTCTTTTGGTACATTTTTCTTAGGATGGCTATGGTTAATGTGTTTTAAATTATATTCTGAAGCAGGTACTTGGTTTTTAATACTAATAGGGTTATATATAGTAACAGCTATATTAGTTAGGTTATTAGCTTTTACATTGATAATACCAATTATTATTTTGATTGCTGATATAATTATTATAATTCGCATGGCTGTTAATTATGCAAAAGATTTTACTTCTATGCGAATAGCTAAAGCAAGTAATGAAATAGATAATATTTTACGACTTACAGATGATGAAGATGAAAGAATAAGACTATGTAAAAAAGCAGGAAAGCCTAACTATATAGCATGTTTTATTATATTAAATATTATTCTTGGATGTATAGGAGTTATATTTAGTGTTTTTTCTAGTACTTTTGAGTCAATTGAAGATACTAGAAAAGATGAATTTGCATCAACTGCTGAAGAATATGTAAGCGAGGTTAAAACAGCAGCAGTTGCTGATGAATTAAAGTGTGGGGAAGTTTTTTCAAAACTAGAACCTGGAATTTATTATTATCCATTCACAACTGCTAATGGGGATAGTGCAGAAAAAATACTTAGTACAGGAGGAAAATCTCCATGGCAAAATAAAAATGTCTCTGGTCAAGTGATTATACTAAAAATGGTCAAAGATTTTGATCCTCATAATTATGTTGGAGTATTTTATGGTGTTGTATTGGTAGATGAAGACGGAAAAGGAGTTGGCTCATTTGATAGTTCTGGGCATCCTACTTCAGTAGATAGTGATTCTCATATAAGTAGAATTGATGTAAATGCTAGTAATGGTGATTATAGAAAAACATTTTATGATAAAACTAAGTCTGGAAGTACTCAAGCATTTAAAAAGACAGCTCCAAAGCTATCTACAATTATGAATGGTACAACTTTAGAAAAATTGATGCAACAAAACGGTATAAAATCCGTAAAAGAACCTGTTGCTTGTGATATAGTAGCGCCTTAGGGTGCTTTTTTTGTGCACTTGACAAGGTATTGATTTAACACTAAAATAGAAATAGATTAGTTAAAAAATTAATCTAGATGGAGGTAATTATGAATAGTATAGCAATCTCCATTTTACTTGTAGTTATAGGCCTAATTGTAGGCTTTGTTGTATCGTTAATTGTTAATTCTTTAAGAGGAAATGTAGCATCTAAAAAAGCTGATGCTATGATTAATTCTGCTAAAAAAGAAATTGAAAAGATGAAGAGAGATGCAGCTATTGAGCAAAAAGAAGAAGCTCATAAAAGAAAGATGGATTTGGATAAAGAAATCAAAGAAAAGAAAGATGAATTAAAAGAAAGTGAGAATAGATTACTTCAACGTGAAACTAGTATGGATAAACGTGATGAAATGTTCCAAAAACGTGAATCTGCTCTAGAAGAACGTGAAGATAAACTATCTGAAAAACAAGAAGAAATCCAAAATGAAAAAAGTAAAGTGGAGGAAATCAAGAAAGAACAATTAGAAAAACTTGAAAAGATATCTGGTTATAGTAAATCAAAAGCTCGTGAAGAAGTAATGAGTATGGTTAAAGAAAATATGACTAAAGAGATATCTGAGTATATTCGTGAGGCTGAAAATGAAGCTAAGCTTCAGGCTGATAGTAAAGCCCGTGAATTAATCGTTACTTCAATGCAAAAGTATGCAGCTGATATTGCAAGTGATCAGACTGTTACTGTAGTTGATTTACCTAATGATGAAATGAAAGGTAGAATCATTGGTAGAGAAGGTAGAAATATTCGTACTATTGAAGCTATTACAGGAGTAGATTTAATAATTGATGATACTCCAGAAGCAGTAGTACTATCTAGCTTTGATCCACTAAGAAGAGAAATAGCTAGAGTAACTCTAGAAAGTTTAATAAAAGATGGAAGAATTCATCCAACTCGTATTGAAGAGTTATATGACAAGACTTGTAAGGATATGAAACAAAAGATAATTGAGTTTGGTAAAAACACAACTTTTGAATTAGGACTTACAAAGTTTGATCCAGAATTAATTGAAACAATTGGTAAATTACATTTTAGAACAAGTTATGGACAAAATGCTCTACAACATTCTAAAGAAGTTGCTGAATTATCTGGAATAATTGCTGGTGAAATGGGTGAAAATGTAGCTTTAGCTAAAAGAGCAGGTTTACTACATGACATTGGTAAAGCTATTGATCATGAAGTAGAAGGAAGTCATGTAGATATTGGTGTTGATATAGCTAAGAAGTATCATGAAAATCCTGTTGTTATTAATGCAATTGCTTCACACCATGGTGATACTGCAGCTACATCAGTTATTTCATCAATTGTAGCTATCGCTGATGCATTAAGCGCATCACGTCCAGGAGCTCGTAATGATTCATTAGAAAATTATATCAATAGACTTTCTCAATTGGAAGAAATTGGTAATGAAATTAAAGGTGTAGATAAGACATATGCTGTACAAGCAGGTAGAGAATTAAGAGTAGTTGTTAAACCTGAAGAAGTAGATGACTTAGAAGCACATAGAATAGCTCGTGAAGTAAAAGAAAAGATTGAAGCTAACATGAAATATCCAGGTACAATCAAAATCACAGTTATTCGTGAAACAAGAGCCTTAGAAGAAGCTAAATAAGCTTCTTTTTTTGTTGATGTAAACAAAGGGCCAACAAGTTTACATAGCGTTATTTATAATATATAATAAGTATAGATGATAAAACTATAATACAAGAAGATAGTATTCAAAGATTAGGAGAATAATTAATGGAGGTATAATGATATGGCTTTCATGGGAATTCTATTAATAAATGTTGTTTTATGGATAATTTTATGCGCAGTTCTTGTTGATTTTGGCTGCTTAATCACTTTTATAGTATTTTTGATTTTGAGTAAGAAATATGCTAATAAGAAATGGGTAAGAATTACAAGAAATGTAGTGGGAATAATCTTTGTATTATTATTTATTCCTCTTATAATATTATTTCTTTGGATGAAACCAGATAAAAAGCCTGAATATCAATATAATACTGGCTTCATAAATATGCGTATAAACTAAAAAAGAGTTAATGATTTGTAAGCAACTCTTTTTTTTATGAATAATAATATAGGAGGTGATTATGAATAATATATTATATTTGTTTTGGTATATAGGTAAAAATGTTTATGAAAAGAGAAAAATATATACTAATATTATTGAGAAAACATCTACTTATTATTCTTATTTAATGGGAAATAGTTATTTATTTACAAGAGAAAATATATGGTTAATGGAAAGATTTTATATGACTTTTCCTGTTTTTAATAAAAAACTTGAATTAATAACATGGGAACAGTATAAGTTATTATTACTAATTAGAAATGTAAAAGAAAGGTACTTTTACTTCTATATATCTTTATTTTTTAATTATGATTATCAAAATACATTAGAGCTAATAAATAATAATTATTTTTATAGAATATAAAAAAGAGAACTACTGTTCTCTTTTAATGTCTAATATTACTGGTAGAATAATTGGCTTTCTTCCAGTTAATGTATTTATGTATGGATATAGAGCTTCTGTTATGTCTGTTTTCATAGTTGCGAATGTAGATTTAGGATTTGATAAGGAATTTGTAATAGTTTCTTTTGCTTTTTCTTCTATTTTGTGTATTAGTTCTTCATTTTCGTTAACTAAAACAAATCCTCTTGTAGTTATATTTGGATTAATTAATAACTCTCTATTTTTCATATCTACATTTACAATAACAACTAATATTCCATCATTGGACATAATCTTTCTATCTTTTAAAACTGCTCCACCAATTTCTCCAATTCTATTACCATCGACATAAATGTCTGCTCCTGGCTTACTTTCTCCTCTAGTCAATACATGATTGTTTAAGTTTAGAGTATCTCCATTTTTTAAGATAAATGTATTTTCTTTTGGAATTCCACAACTTATACCGATATTGGCTTGTTTCTTTAACATACGATAGTCTCCATGGAATGGCATTAAGTATTTAGGTTTAATTAGTCTAATCATTAATTTAATTTCTTCTTCATTGGCATGTCCAGAAGTATGTAGGTCTTGTAAGACATTATTTGTATAGACTTTTACACCTTTTAAGTATAATTTGTTTATTGTTTTAGAAATACTTAAAGCATTTCCCGGTATAGCAGAAGATGAGAATATTACTACATCATCTGGTCTTAATTTGATTTGTTTATGAGTACCGTTTGCGATACGAGATAGTGCAGCTAGTGGTTCTCCTTGACTACCAGTACATAGTATTACTACTTCATTTGGTTTCATATTATTAGCTTCTTCAGGTGAAACTAGTAATTCTTTATGATCAATATATCCTCCATTTAATGATATATTAATATTATTTTCCATACTTCTACCAAATATACATATTTTACGATTATATTTAGAACATGTTTCAAATATGTGTTTTACACGGTAGATATTAGAAGCAAATGTAGCAATAAGAATTCTACTATTCTTACATCTATCAAACATCTCATTTAATGTTTCATCAACTGCAGATTCACTAGTTGAGAATCCTTCATTTAAAGCATTAGTAGAATCTCCAATTAAGACATCTACTCCTTCCTCACCCAAAGATGCCATTTTATATAAGTCAGCCATAGGTCCAATAGGAGTAAGATCGAACTTATAATCTCCAGTAGTTACTATTCTACCATCTGGTGTTTTTAAACTTATTCCATGAGAATCTGGAATAGAGTGAGTTATTTTAAAGAATTCTACTTCTATATCTTTAAATTTTAATTTAGTTTTATCCGTATAAACAAATAAATTATCATATCTAATATTTTTATCTTCTAATTTAACGGCAATTAATTCTTTAGCATGGTTAGGCGCATAAATAGCTGGAATATTTATACTTTGTAGTAAAAATGGAATTCCACCAATATGATCTTCATGACCATGAGTAATTAAAAGTGCTTTAATTTTATCTTCATTTTCTTTTAAGAAAGTAAAGTCAGGTAGTACGTAATCAACACCCATTAATTCACTTTCTGGAAAACTTACACCGGCATCAATAATAACAATGGCATCATTATGCATTACACAATACATATTTTTACCAACTTCACCTAAACCACCTAAAACAATAATCTTTGTTCCGTTGGTTTCTTTATTATTCATAAAATCTCCTTTCTTTAATTGTAAAGAACTAACTATGAAATTATACTATAATTTTTATGATTTGTAAATAATTCAAGTGTAAGTAATTCGCCAGTTCTTTTAATTTTAAAAAGTATTTGCTATAATACGTATAGGTGATGACAATGGGATTATTTAGCAAAATTAAAAATATGTTTAAAGGCTACGATGAGGAAGAAGTAGTTGAAGAAGAAAAGATAGAAACTGAAGAAGATGAAGAAGTAGAAGAATCCACAGAAGAAGTGGAAAAAGAAGAAATAGCTATTGAAGATTCACAAGAATCTGTGGAAATAGAAAACGAAGATGATTCTGAAGAAGAAGAAATTCCCCAAGAAACGGTGGAAAAAGAAGAAATAGTAGAAGAAAAGCCTCAAAAGAAGGAAAAGAAGAAACTATTTAAAAAGAAAGATAAAGAATCTGAAGAAAAGAAATCTGTTAAGATTTATGAAAAAGGACTTACAAAGTCTCGTCAAGGATTTGTTTCTAAATTAGCTAATCTAACTACTAAATATAATAAAGTAACTGAAGAGTATTTTGAAGAGCTTGAAGAAATACTTATAATGGCTGATATTGGAGTTAATACTGTAATGGATTTCATGGATAGACTAAGGGACAGAGTTAAGAAAGAAAACATCGAAGATCCAGAATTATTAAAAGAAATTATAGTTGATGAGTTATTTATTATTTATGTTAATGATGAAGTGTTAAGTAATAAGATTAATTATAATGAAAATGATGTTTCTGTTATTTTATTTATTGGAGTTAATGGAGTAGGTAAAACTACTACTATTGCGAAGATTGCTAATAAACTTAAAGATGAAGGTAAGAAAGTCTTAATGGTAGGAGCTGACACCTTTAGAGCAGGTGCTGTAGAACAACTTCGTGAATGGAGTGAAAAAGTAGGAGTAGGATTCTTTGGAAAAGAAGATAGTGATCCTGCTAGTGTAGTATATGATGGTATAACTATGGCTAAAGATGAAGATTATGATGTTGTATTAGTAGATACTGCTGGTAGACTTCAAAATAAAGTTAATCTAATGAAAGAGTTAGAAAAAATGAATAAAGTAATAGACTCTTTAGTAGATGGAGGAGCTTGTGAAACATTACTTGTATTAGATGCTACTACTGGTCAAAATGGTATTAGTCAAGCTAATGCTTTTAAAGAAATAACTAATATTACTGGTATTGTTTTAACTAAGTTAGATGGTACTGCTAAAGGTGGTATAGTACTTGCTATTAAAGAAAGTGTAGGAATACCTGTTAAATATATTGGTTTAGGTGAAACTAAAGATGATCTACAATCATTTGATATTGAAAAATATATCTATGGTTTATTTAAGGATATGATGTAAATGGAAAAGAATAATAAGAAGAAAAAAACTAATAAAATTAATGATTATAATATTTTAGGTATAAATGTTCAAATAGTTTTAACTATACTAGTACTTATTTTTGGCTTATTCTACCTAATAGTTGGTTCTAAGTTTAAAAATGTATTCTATATATTTATTGGTCTAGATTTAATTGTGATGGGTTATAACAATATAAAAGTATTTAAGAAACAAGGCGCAACAATAGTTTATTTTGCAACAGGTATTGTATTAATTATTTATACAATACTCTCTATGATTGGGGTGTTATAAATGGAAGAAGTAGTTTATTATAATAATTTATATGATTTATATGGTGAATTATTAACTGATAAACAAAGAAAGTATTTTGAAGAATATTATTTTAATAATCTAAGTTTTGCAGAAATCGCAGAAAACTATGATATTAGTAGAAATGCAGCTTTTAAACAACTTCATATTGTTACTGATAAGTTAGAAGAGTATGAATCTAAACTACAATTATTTAAAAAGAAGAAAGAATTATTAGAAATAATTAATAAGATTAATGATAAGAAGTTAAAAGATGAATTAGAAAAGTTATTATAGGAGAATAAGATGTTTAAAGTAGGCAAAATAAAACAAATTTCAAATGAAAAAGTAGTTATTAAACCTTCATATATTGAAAAAGGTAGCTTTCGTAATGGAAAGACTACTTATACAAAGATAAACACTTTAAGTTTTGAAGTTTCTGGAGATAATTACGCATTCTCATTTGAAACATCTAAAGCAAATGAAGAATTATTAAAGATTCCTATGAATGAAGCTGTAGACTTTAAAGAGTATCTATTCCAAGGAGAAATCTTCTTTAGTATTAATGATGACAAAACATATATGGATCCTGATATGAGTATTAAGATATATAGATACTTAGAAAATAGATTTGAAATTACAATTCATTTTAATACAGAAGAGTATAATCCAGAAGAGGAATATAGTGGATTAATTCAATTTAGTTTTGATTTAGATGACTATTTAATTGTAAATAAGGAAAGTTAGTTAATAACTTTTCTTTTTTTACCTTGAAAAAAGAATGGTTTATTAGTATAATTTAATGTATGATAGGTTAATGATAAAGAGGGGATAATAATGTTTGATAGAATAACATATATTAGTGATGATGGATGTACAGTTAAACTAAAAGATGATGCTCAAATTACTATGAATCTTATGAACTTACATTTAGTATTTGAAGATAGTGATAAGAAAATACTAGGTGAAGTTGATGATTTAGATGGTTTAAGCTTAAAAGCAAGATTTTTAGGAGAAATAGTAGGAGATAATCTAGTAGGTGGTACTATAAGAAAACCATCTTTAGATTCTAAAATCAGAGTAATTGATCAATCTGAAATACCATTAATAACAGGAGCAGATACTGATGGATATATGAAATTAGGAACTAGCCCATTCTATAATGGTTTTCCAGTATTCTTGAATGTAAATAATTTCTTTAGTAATCACTTTGCTATTTTTGGTAATACTGGTTCAGGTAAATCTTGTGGAACTACTCGTCTTTTCCAAAATATGTTTCATGATAAAAGATTAAATCCATATAAAGCTAATATCTTTATAATTGATTCATCAGGTGAATATTATAGTGCTTTTTCAAATTTAAATACTATTAATAATAATTATAATTATCGTTATATAAGTACTAATGAAACTGATGGATTAGGTGAAAAATTAAGATTACCAGTTTATTTATTAAATAAAGATGATTTAGCATTATTATTACAATGTACTTCTCATTCTCAATTACCTATTATTGAAAGAATGTTAAAACTTGCTTTAGTATTTAGTCAAAATGATGTAGATTCAAATGCTTATAAGAACCATTTGATAGCTAAAGCAATTATGTCTATTTTATATACTAATGAAACAGCTCCTAATAAGAGAAATGAAATATTCTCAATTATTGCGAGTTGTTCTACACCAGAATTTAGTCTAGAATCTCCAGTTCAAGGAATTGGTTATGTTCGTAAATTTAGAGAGTGTTTCTTAATTGATAATTCTGGTAACTTTACTGAAAGTGTATTATTAAATGAATACTTAAATTCATTTATTAAAGAAGAGTTTGATGATTTTGAACCTAGTACAGGAGTTTATTATAATCTAGATACTTTAGAGAAAGCTCTTAACTTTACTTTAATTAGTGAAGGTTGGTTAAGAAATGAACAAACATATGGTGATTCAGTTACATTAAGAGTTAGATTACATGCTTTAATAGTTGGAGAAAATGCTAAATACTTTGATGTTCCTGATTATATGTCATTAGAAAAATACTTATCATCATTAGTTGTATCTGATGGTAAAAAATATCAAATAATTAATATTAACTTAAATGATATTGATGATGATTTTGCTAAAGTATTAACTAAGATTTATTCAAGATTAATATTTGATTTCTGTAAAGGTTTAAAAGAGAGAGCTAGTATTCCTTTCCATATTATTTTGGAAGAAGCTCATAGATATATTCAAAGTGATCATGATAGATTCTTATTTGGTTATAATATATTTGAGAGAATTGCTAAGGAAGGTCGTAAGTATGGTGTTATTTTAGGTATTATTACTCAAAGACCAGTTGAACTTTCAGATAACGTTATTTCTCAATGTACTAACTTCTTAATCTTTAAGATTAATCACCCTATGGATATAGATTATATTCGTAAGACGATACCACATATTACAGATGATATTATTGAAAAGCAAAAAGCTTTACAAGCTGGTACTTGTTTAGGATTTGGTTTAGGATTTAAAATTCCGTTAATAGTTAAAATGGAAATGCCAGATCCAGAACCTTTATCTGGAAACTGTAATGTTGTTAAGATTTGGAATGGAGCAAATAATGTAACTCCTCTAGATACTGCTGCAAATGAACCTGCAAAGCCAGGATTAGTGCAAGAAACAGTACCTGAACAACCAGCAAATGCAGATGTTTCACAAGCAATGTCTAATTTAGTTAATCAAACAAATCCAGTTGCTAGTGCGCCAGTTGAGGCTCCAAAACTTGTTGATATGGCACCTGCACCAGAAGTTAGTGCTCAACCAGAACAAGCACCTCAACAAGCACCTCAATTCATGCCAAGCTTTATAAATCAAGCACCTGCTGCACCTGCAGTAAATAATGAGCCAAGTGCTCAACCACAACAGGCAGCACCTAATGTGATGTCAGATTTAATAAGTACGGCAGCACCTGAGATTACATCGCAACAACCTCAATCAACTGAACCATTAATTAAATTAGTTGATGATGCAGTACCAAATGCATAATAAATAGTGCTTAGGCACTATTTTTCTTTGTCTAATAATAGTTAATTTGTTATAATTGATACAGGTGATAAAATGTTTGAAAGTTTAGGAGATAGATTACAAAATGCATTACATAAAATAAAAGGATATGGAAAAATTACTGAAGACAATATCTCTGACATGATGCGAGAAATAAGATTAGCTTTATTGGAAGCAGATGTTAACTATCAAGTAGTAAAAGAGTTTACAAGCAAAGTTAAAGAAAAAGCTTTAGGAGAAGAAGTTGCGTCTAGTATTAATCCAGGAGATTTATTTGTAAAAATAGTAAAAGATGAATTAACTGAATTACTTGGAGGAGAAAGTGAACCTTTAAATCTAAAAGGTAATCCAGCTACTTTAATGTTAGTTGGACTTCAAGGTTCAGGTAAAACTACTACAATTGCAAAACTAGCTAATTTCTTAAGAAAAAAGCATAGTAAAAAGCCACTTTTAGTAGCTTGTGATGTCTATAGACCAGCTGCTATTGATCAATTAAAACAACTTGGTAAACAACTAAATATTGAAGTATATGAAGAAGGCAAGAAAGATCCTGTAGAGATTGCTAAAAATGCAATTAATTATGCTAAAGAAAATAAATATGACTATGTATTAATAGATACTGCTGGTAGATTACATATAGATGAAGAGTTAATGCAAGAGTTAGAAAATATTAATAAAGAAATTAAACCTGATGAAATATTATTAGTAATAGATTCTATGATGGGACAAGATGCTATTAATGTAATAACTGGTTTTAATGATCAATTACCACTAACTGGTGTAGTATTAACTAAATTAGATGGAGATACTAGAGGTGGAGTTGCTTTATCAGTTAGACATTTAACTAATGTACCTATTAAGTTTATTGGTGTATCTGAGAAACTAGATGGATTAGATTCTTTTGATCCAGAGAGAATGGCAGGTAGAATCTTAGGAATGGGAGATATTGTTTCCTTAGTTGAAAAAGCTACTGAAGCAATAGATGAAAAGGAAGCAGAAAAGACAGCTAAAAGGATGCAACAAGGTAAATTTGATTTAGAAGATTTCTTATCAACCCTAAAACAAATGAAAAAATTAGGTCCATTAGAAAACTTAATTAAAATGATACCTGGTGCTAAAAAAATGGGTATAAGCAATGTACAAATAGATCCAAAGCAAATGGCTCATATAGAAGCAATAGTACTTTCAATGACCCCAGAAGAGAGAAGACATCCCGAAATAATTAAGGCTAGTAGAAAGACTAGAATTGCTAAAGGATGTGGTTTGTCTGTTCAAGAGGTAAACAAGTTACTTCAACAATTTGATCAAATGAAGAAAATGATGAAGCAAATGAGTAATGGTAATTTTAAAATGCCATTTTAGGAGGAATAATGAAAGCTTTGATTAATAAAATAAGTAAGGGTTCAAAAGTGGCTCTTTTTCTAGAAATTTTGTTATTAGTTCAAATAGTTTTAATTGCTTTTTTGGCAATTAGTAATGAGAATATAAATTTAGATAAATACTGCAAGGAACATGGATATAGTCATCATAGTGAAATCAGTGAATATGTGGTGGGTGAGTAGATGAAAAATAGAGTAGATGATAAGAAAAATGTTAAAACCTTGATTGGCTCATTAGTTTTTTTAAATGTAATTGCATTTGCTATATTATTATTTATATTTATGTGGCCAAGTATTGAATGTAGTATTAATCAACAATGGAAACCGGTAATATATATTTATCCAAATGAAAATACTGATGTAACAGTAAAATTATCTAATCCAGAAGATTTAACTACTACTTACCCTAAATATATTAATGGCTGGAAAGTAAGAGCTTTAACTGATGGTACATTAATAGATAGTAATAATAAAAAGTATTATGCACTATATTGGGAAAGTATGAGTAATAAAAACAATCCTATCAAAGAAGATGGATTTATAGTAAAAGGTGAAGATGTAGCTTCTTTCTTAGAAGAGAAATTAGAAATACTTGGATTAAATTATAAAGAATCTAATGAATTTATAATGTACTGGTTACCTAAATTAGAAAGTAATAAATACAATTATATTAGATTTCAAACAATGGATGAAATCAATAGTAATATGGCTCTCGATATAAATCCAAAGCCTGATACGTTAATTAGAGTTAGAATGGAATTTAAAGCTCTAGGTAAACCAATAAAAATAAAAGAACAAAAATTAAAAAGTATTAAGCGACAAGGTTATACTGTTGTTGAATGGGGAGGAACTAATGTTAATTAGTTCCTTTTGTATATCTTTTGTAAATAAGAATGTCTAATTGTGTCTATTTACTTGCTATTTTACATTTGGTAGTTTATTGTAAAGATAGGGAGTGTGATACAATGATTTATCCTTCAATTGACAAGTTATTAAATATAGTCGATTCCAAATATGAATTAGTTCATATTGCTGCTCGTAGGAGCAAACAAATTGCCAAAGATGGATATCTACAAATGCCTGAATCCGAGTACAAAAGTAAAAAGAATATTGGGAGGGCCCTAGA
>CAMNCL010000003.1 GCA_946534345.1 uncultured Caryophanales bacterium | reverse complement strand
ATTTACATATCAGACTGCTTTGCTGAACAATAAGAGTTTTAATAACTCTTTTTTTGTGCTATTATTAATATAATAAAGGTGATACATATGGAAAAAGAAGAAGAAACTAAGAGTAATGAACCAAAGGAAAACAAAAAAGGAAACTTTGGAATAAAAGAAGGTGAATATAATAAATATCATTATTGTATGTTTTTCTACTTTCTAATAGGTGCAGTTATAGCTTATTGTGCTTATTTAGATATACCAATTGGAATATTAGGTATTTTCTCAGTATTATATCTATATTCATTTATAATAGCTATTATTTCTTATTTTATAATAGGCAGTTTTGGAGATTATCACAAATCTTTTTTAATGAATATTGTGGATGCTGTAGTAGCTTTCTTCGCAATACGTTTAGCATATTTATCTCAGTTTCAAACATTTATTTCACTTCTTGTTGGAGGGGTTTATTCTTTTATTCCGTTAGTATTTTCGCATATAGATAATAATAATTTTGATATAATTGTCATTATAAAAACATTTACTAGATTTTTGATGTTATTATTTATAGTATTTATTGTATTTTTACTAAATTCTTGTGGTGCGGGGATAGATGGATAATAAGAAGAGATTTCCTCTTCTTTTTTTGTTATAAAAGCTATTATTATGTTATAATAATTACAGTTAAAAAGGGAGGAGTCCTTATATGAAAGATAGATTAACTAAAGAAGAAGTACTTCATGTTGCAGATCTTGCACGTATTAAAGTAAATGAAGAAGAAATAGAAAAATATCAAGTAGAATTAAAACAATTACTTGATGATGTAGAAAAAGTAAATGATGTAGTAGGCTATGATGAAGAAATATTAATAGCTCCATGGGATCATGATGCAGATTTAAGAGCTGATGAAGTTGGAGAAATGATTAACAAAGATGCAGTATTAAAGAATGCTCCTAGTCATAGTGGTAATTATATAACTGTTCCAGTAGTTATTGGTGAAAGTGAAGGTGCTTAGATGAAATACTTAGAGAAACCAATTAAAGAAATAAATGACTTATTAAAAAAAGGTACTATTAAACCAATAGATTTAGTAGAAGAAGCATTTGAGAGAATTGAATCAGATAAGGATCTTAACGCATACATAACTTTGAATAAAGAAGAAGCACTTGAAAAGGCTAGGGAATTAGAAGGTAAGGAAGTAGATAACTTATTATTTGGTATTCCTATTGCGATTAAAGATAATATTTTAACTAAAGATTTACGTACAACTGCTGCTTCTCATATTTTAGATAATTTTATTCCTATTTATGATGCTACTGTAGTAGAGAAGATTAAAGAGAAGAATATGATTATTATTGGTAAAACTAATATGGATGAGTTTGCAATGGGTTCAAGTTCAAGAACTTCTTATTTTGGTGCGCCTAAAAATCCATGGAATAATAATAAAATTTCTGGTGGATCAAGTGGTGGAAGTGCAACTACAATAGCTGCAAGACATGTACCATTTGCATTAGGTAGTGATACCGGAGGTTCTATTAGACAACCAGCATCTTACACTGGTATTGTTGGTATGAAGCCTACATACGGTAGAGTATCACGTTATGGGGTTATTGCTTTTGCGTCAAGCTTAGACCAATTAGGTCCAATGACACAAAATGTTTTAAATAATGCACTACTTCTTAATGTAATTAGTGGACATGATTCACATGATATGACTTCTTCTCATAGAGAAGTAGAAGATTATACAAGATTAATTGGAAAAGATATTAAAGGTAAGAAAATAGCTGTACCTAAGTTTTTAATGTCTGATATTGTTGATTCTGAAATAATAGAAAAAATTGAATCTGTAATAGAAATGTTAAAAGAAAATGGGGCAGTAGTAGATTATGTTGATATGAAATACTTAGATAATGCTGTCACACTATATCAAATTATTGCGATGGGAGAAGCTTCTTCTAACTTAGCTAGATTTGATGGTATTAGATATGGTTTATCTGCAAAAGATCCAAAGAGTCATGAAGATTTATATTTAGAGACTAGACGTGAAGGATTTGGAAAAGAAGTTAAAAGAAGAATAATGGTAGGTTCATACTTATTAAGTGGAGATAATGCTAAAACATATTATAATAAAGCATTATCTATAAGAGATGATATGGCTACTGAATTTGATAAAGTATTTGAAAAATATGATTATGTTATAGGTCCAACAACTACGACAACTGCCTATAACTTAGATGATCCAATGGATGATCCATCTAAGAGTTTCATGGATGATGTTTTAGTTATTCCAGTTAATATGGCAGGACTTCCTGGACTTAATATACCAGTTGGTTTTGATAAGAACCATATGCCTATTGGTATGCATATAATTGGTAATAAATTCCAAGAAGCAGAAATGTATAGATTAGGTAGTTTTATCGAAAAAGAACTAGATTTAGACCTAAATCCGAAAGGAGGAAAATAAAATGAGTAAATATATTCCAACTATCGGTATTGAAGTACACGTAGAATTAAAAACTAAGACAAAGATATTCTCATCTTCAGAGAATGGTTATGGACAAATGGCTAATTCATTAGTAAATGAAGTGGATTTAGGTTATCCTGGTACACTTCCAACTCTAAATGAAGAAGTAATTAATTTAGGTATTAAAGCCGCAACTATTCTTAATTGTAAGATTAGAAAGCAAATGTTCTTTGATCGTAAGAATTATTTTTATCCAGATAATCCAAAGAATTATCAAATTACTCAAAATAGAACACCTATTGGATATGATGGATATGTAGAAATAGAAGATAATGGTGTGAAGAAAAAAATCTATATCGAAGAGATGCATATAGAAGAAGATACTTGTAAGAGTACTCATAGAAAAGATAAGACTCTTCTAGACTTCAATAGAGCAGGAGTACCTCTTATTGAGATAGTTACTAAACCATGTATGACTAGTAGTCATGAGGCTAAACTATATCTAGAAAAATTAAAAGAATTATTATTCTATGCAGATGTTTCAGATTGTAAGATGGAAGAAGGTTCAATGAGAGCCGATGCTAATGTATCTATTAGAAAGAATGAATCTGATCCATTTGGAACTAAAGCAGAAATTAAAAATATTGGTTCTATTTCTAATGTTGGTTTAAGTATCGAAAAAGAAATAGAAAGACAAACTAAGTTATATGATAATGGGGAAACTTTCAAAGAACAAACAAGAAGATTTGATGATAAACTAGGTGATACTGTTCTAATGAGAGTAAAAGAAACGGGAAATGATTATCGTTATTTCCCAGAACCAGATATTCCATTTGTAATAATTACAGATGAAATGATTGAGAATGTTAAAAAGACAATCCCAATGTTACCTGATGAGAGAAGAGAAGTATATAAAAACTTAGGAGTATCAGATATTAATACTACTAAGTTGGTACAAAATAGAAGTTTAAGTGATTACTTTAATGAATTATTAAATGAAAAGATTAATTTCCAAGTAGCTAGTAATCTATTATTAGGAGATATATCTGCTTATTTAAATAAAAATGAAAAATTAATTACTGATACAACTCTTAGTAAAGATAGATTCTTAGAATTAGTTAAATTAATGGATGATAAAACTCTAACTAGTAAGAATTTAAAAGATATCTTAGATGATATCTTAGAAAGTGATAAATCTATAAAAGATATTATTAAAGAAAAAGGTATTGAAAATATCACTGATGATAAAGAAATTAGAGAAGTAATTAAAACAATAATAGAAGCTAATCCAGAAAGTGTTAATGACTATAAAAATGGTCATGATAGAGCTATTAAATTCCTTATGGGACAAGTAATGAAGGAAACTAAAGGAAAAGTTAATCCAGGATTAGCCATGGAAATTTTAACTGAAGAATTAAAATAATCTTAATTGAAAAAGAATGTTACATAGTGTATAATAAAATAGACTAGGATGTGATTATATGAAGTTTATAAAGAAACATACAAGTTTAGTAGTAGGAATAGCTATATTTATACTTGTATTAATAGGATTCTTTATTTTAAAAAGTGTTTTATTCCCAAGTGAAGCAAAAGCTATCTATGGAAATAGATTGGAAGGAATAGAAAAAGTTAAGATAACTGATGCGACTAAAAAGAAGATTACAGATAAGTTAGCTGAAAAGACTTCTAAAGCTGAAGTTAGAGTAGCTGGTAAACTTATTTATATTGATATGACTGTTGTGGGAGACGTTGATGTTAATACTGCTAAAGCTTTAGCAACTAGTACTTTAGATGAGTTTTCTGATGCTGAAAAATCATTCTATGATATTCAAGCAATTATTAGTAGTGATACTAATACTACCCAATTTCCAATTATTGGATATAAACATCATTCTAAAACAGCATTTAATTGGACAAAAGATAGATAGAGTGGAGATTTAATATGAAAAAAAGATTATTGATTATTTTACCTATCGTTATAGCTGCAGTAGCCTTTTTCTTTGTCTATCGATATTATAATAAAGAAGATAAGACAACTACTTTAACAGTTAGTGAAAAACGTTGGGTTGAAAAGAATAAAGACCAAGCATATGACTTTGAAGTTGTTAATGACTATCCTTTATATGGAACTAATGGAGAAGGAGTAGTATTTGATTTCTTAGATGATTTTGAAAAGAAAATAGGAGTTACATTTAATAGAATTCCATATTTAAAATCATCAGGTCCTACTAGTGAAGGATATAGAATAAGAATTCTAAATAATGATGAAAAACTAACTAAGAATGATTTATTCTTATTTAATGATAATTATGTTGCAGTAGGAAAAGATTATCAAAGAATTAATCATATCAAAGACATGAAGAATATTACATTTGGTGTTTTTGAAAATGATTCAGAAGAGATAGGTTTTTATTTAAAGAGTGGTACTAATCTATCATATAAAACATATAGTAGTATCGAAGATCTATATAAAGGTTTAGATGCTGGTGATGTTAATATGATTATTGTTCCTAATATAATGTATTTAGATTATACAATTCAAAAAGATAAGTATTATATAAATTACTATTTTACTGAAATGAAGAAACAAATTGTATTAACTCTAAGTAGTAATCAAAAAGAATTAAATGATATAGTAACAAAATATTATAATAAATGGAGACAATTAAACTATATTGATGAGTATAATGATGCCTATTTAAATTATTATTTAGATAAAAATAAATTAAATGCTAAGACTAAAGCTCAATTAATATCTAAGAATTATGTATATGGGTATGTAGAAAATCCTCCATATGAATTAAAAGTAAATGGTAAAGTAGCTGGTATCGCAGGGGAATATATTGATAGAATATCAAGACTTGCTGATATAAACTTTGAATATAAAAAGTTTGATTCTAAGAAAGAATTAAAGAAAGCTATTGAAAAGGGTAAAATAGATGTTTATTTTGATTATTATAATTATACTAATGATGACTATCTACCTACAGTATCTACATTTGTTGAAGACTATGTAGTTTTAGGTAGACAAGAAGATAATCATGTAGTTAATTCATTTGAAAGTTTAAAAGATCAAGATATTGCCATGTTAAATGGAGATTCTCTATATAATTATTTTTCTAATAATTCAAGAGCTAATATCAAAGAATATAGTAATTTAGATGATTTAATCAAGAAGGCTGATAGTCGTTTAATTGTAGTTAATAGAGAAATATATTCTTATTATCAAAATAATAAGTTTAAGAAATTAAAATTATTATATGAAGATACTATGTTAAATGACTATAAGTTCATGGTTAAGAAGAATAATGAAGCTTTCTATGACTTGTTTAATTATATTATCAATACTAATTCATATTATAATTATCGTAATTCTGGTATAGAGAATTTAAGAGTATCTATCTTAGAAGAATCAAGTCTACAACAAGTATATACTATTGTTTTAGCGCTTATCTTTATACCATTAATTGTATTAGCACTAGTATATTTATTCTTTAAGAAAAAGAAACAAAAGAAGAAAGTTAAAATAACTGATAGACAGAAATATACTGATATGTTAACTTCTCTTAAGAATAGAAATTATTTAAATGCTAAAATGCATGAATGGGAAGCATGTGAAGTATTCCCTCAATCAATAGTAATAGTTGATTTAAATAATGTTAAATATGTTAATGATAATTATGGTCATGAAGAAGGAGATCAATTAATAATTAGAGCTGCTAGTATTTTAGTAAATACTCAGTTAGAAAATAGTGAAATAATTAGAACAGATGGTAATGAGTTCTTAATTTACTTAATTGGTTATAGTGAAAGACAAATTAGTACTTATACTAAGAAATTAAGTAAAGAGATGAGAAACTTACCACATGAGTTTGGAGCAGCAGTTGGATTTAGTATGATTACTGATGAAATTAAAACATTGGATGATGCTATTAACGAAGCTACTCTAGAAATGATAACTAATAAAGAAGATTATAAATAAAAAGGTGATAAAATGAAAAAAGCAAGGGACCTAATTGTAAAAGTATTCAATTTACTGATGAAGCCAGAAATGAGAATATTACCAGGTCATCTTGCTTTTTATCTTGTAATGACACTGATTCCTTTATTAGCTTTATTAGTTACTCTGATGGCAGCATTATCAATCTCAGTAGATACACTAAATGCTTCTTTATCAGAGACAATTCCACCAGTATTAGTTAATATTTTAAATGGTATTGCTACTGGAGAGGGTATTAATTTTAATATTATAGTTTTTTACTTTTCAACTTTCTTATTAGCATCTAATGGTACTTATTCAATGATTAATATTTCTAATGAAATATATAAATTAGAACCAAGAGATGTTATTTCTAGAAGATTAAAAGCTATTTTAATGATATTTATATTAGTAGGACTATTCTTATTCTTAATAATAATACCAGTATTTGGTACAACATTGTTTAATTTGATTAGAACTGCTACAGGAAATGATGGAGCTATAACATTCTTCCAAAAGCTGTTAATTATACTTAAATATCCATTATTATTCTGCATTCTATTTATAAATATTAAATTAATGTATGTAATTGCTCCTGATCGAGATATACCATCTAAAAGTACTAATATAGGAGCATTATTTACTACATTAGGTTGGATACTAGCAACAGAAATATTTGCTTTCTACATTGATAAATTTGCACAATATGATGTTTTCTATGGTAGTATTTCTAATATGTTAGTATTATTACTATGGGTATTCTTGCTTGCTTATATATATGTCTTTGGATTAGTAATAAATGCTAGTGAGTATAAGAACTATGAAAAGGAAGAAGAAAAGAAATAATAAAGATACAAAGTAATTTGTATCTTTTTTTGTGAATAAATAATGTATATAATATATACTTTTTTCTTTTATGTTAATCTATGTACTATAATTTAATTATATGGTATAATTAATAAGCGAGGTATAGATATGAAATTTATTAGAAACGCATTTAAAAAATTAAAGAAAAATATAAAAAATAAGATTTATACTATAAAAAAAGATCATTTAATAAGAGAATATTTTAAGAATAATGTTTTATTTGTAGTATTTGTAGCTGTATGTGTTTTAAATTCAACTATGTTGAGATTTCTATGTATGCATACAGTTGAGAATTTTCTATCATGGAAAGCTATATTAGCCGATACTATAGTAGTTAGTACTGTAGGTGCTTTTGGATACTATATTAAACCAAAAGATCGTTTTGCTTATTATTTTGGTTTTTGTATATTCTTTACAGCTATATGTATGATTAATTCGGTATATTATACTTTCTATACATCATTTGCATCTATTTCAATGTTATCATTAACTCAATATATTGGTGATGTAGGAGATGCAGTTGTTGAAAATGTATTACAGTTAAAGGATTTAGTTTATTTAATTGGACCTATTATTATGTTAGTAGTACATTTCAAGTTAAAGAAAAAGAATTATTATAAGAAAGTAGAATTAAAATCAGAACGTAAGAAAAAAGCTCTACATACTCTTACTGCTTCTGCATTTCTATTAGCTATATTCTTAATAACATTATCCTCTTTAGATATATCTAGATTCTTTAAACAATGGAATAAAGAATATATTGTTATGAGATTTGGTATTTATGTATATCAAGCTAATGATTTGGTAGCTTCAGTACAACCAAAAGTTAATTCAATGTTTGGTTATGATAAAGCTAGTAAAGAGTTTAATGAATACTTTGCAGATGCTAAAGATTCTTATGAAACAAATGAATATACTAATATTTTTGAAGGTAAGAATATAATTGCTATTCATGCTGAGAGTATGATGACTAATGTCATGGATTTAAAATTTAATGATTTAGAAGTTACTCCAAATTTAAATAGATTAGCAAGTGAAGGAATGTTCTTTAATAATTTTTATTCTCAAGTAAGTGTAGGTACTAGTAGTGATTCTGAATTAACTTATAATACTTCTTTGATGCCTACTAAGAGTGGAACAGCTTTCGTATCATATTCTAATAGAAAATATATTGGTATACCTTCATTATTAAATGAAAAAGGTTATTATACATTTAGTATGCATGCTAATAATGCTGATTTCTGGAATCGTAGAACTATGCATAAAAATCTAGGATATCAGAGATTTTATAGTAAAACAGATTATGAAGTGAAAAAAGAAAATGTTATTGGATTAGGTTTATCTGATAAAGAGTTCTTTAAACAATCTATTGATAAGATAGAGAAAATAAATGCAGAAAATGATAAGTGGTATGGTTTACTTATAATGTTATCTAATCATACACCATTCTCTGAAGTTGATAAGTATGGAGAATTCCCAGTAGATATTAAAGAAACTATTACTAAAGAAGATGGTACTACTGAAGAAGTTGTGTATCCATATATGGAAGGTACTAAACTAGGTAATTATTTTAAATCAATTCATTATGCAGATAGTGCTTTAGGAGAATTCATAGAGGGCTTAGATGAAAAAGGATTATTAGAGAATACAGTAATTGTTTTATATGGAGATCATGATGCTAGATTGCCTAGAAAGAATTATGATAGATTATATAACTATGATAAAGAAACAGATTCTGTTATGGAAGAAGATAATCCAGAGTATAAAGAGTATGATTCATATCAATATGAATTGGGTAGAAAAGTACCATTTATTATTTGGACAAAGGATATGCATGGAACTAAACTTAACTTTACTAACTCTAATGTTATGGGAATGTATGATGTAGTTCCTACATTAGGAAATATGTTTGGATTCCATAATAAATATATTTTAGGACATGATATATTCGATATCAAAGAGAATAATATAGTATGTTTCCCTAATGGTAACTGGGTAAATAATAAATTATATTATAATAGTCAGAAAGCTGCTTATTTACCTTTGACAGAAGAAGAAATAAGTGAAGAAGAGATTGCACAAAATACAGAATATACTAATAAATTATTGGATGTTTCTAATAATATTATAGTTTTTGATTTATTAAATGAAGAAAAGAATAATAAATTAAGAGAGGTGGGCACAGAGAAATGAAATTAAAGAAAAGAGCTAAACGCATATTAGTATTTATCTTACTAATTGCTATTGTGGTACTAGGGTTCTTAGCATATGATAATTTCTTTGGAGAAAAAGAAGTAAAAGAAGCTAAAGTATTAAGTGAGATTAAAGGTTATGGTTATAAGTTAAAAGATAATAAACCAGCTGCCTATAAGAAAATGTTTGAAGAATTAAAAGCAATATTAGAAGCAGATAAAGTAGATGAAGAAGCTTATGTAAAAAAGATATCTGAAATGTTTGTTTATGACTTCTATTCATTAAAAGATAAGGTATCTAAGACAGATATTGGTGGAGTAGACTTTGTCTATGGAGGAGTACTTGAAAACTTCTTACAAAATGCTCAAAATACTTATTATAAGTACGTAGAAAATAATATTTATAATAACCGTAAACAAACACTTCCAGTTGTATCTAATATTGAAATAGGGGAAGTTACTAAAGAAGCATTTAATTATGGTGAAAAGTCAGATGAACAAGCTTATATAGTAAATGTAAAATGGTCATATACTGATAGTAGTTTCTCTGATTATCAAAAAGAAGCTAAATTAGTCTTTATCCATGATGGTAAAAAATTATCATTAGTAGAACTACAATAGTAGTTCTTTTTTTGTGTAAAAAAAAGAGTAACTATTGTTACTCTTATGGATTTACTTGTTCTCCAGAATTATTTTCTCCACCTTGGTTTCCTTCATTTTGACTATTTCCACCTTCATTACCTTGGTTTTGACCTCCAGAACTTTCTCCAGATTGACTTTTATCATCAGTAGTAGTTTCTTCTTCTTTTTCTTTATCTTTGTCGTCATCTTCTTCTTTAACTTCTTCTTTCTTAGTATTACCACCAAGTGTTAAAGTAAGTGTTTTACTCATTAAATCAAGTCTTTTATTAGCTGGTTGACTTTGAGCTATTACATAGCCATCTCCACCAGTAAAGTTAACTGATATTCCATAACGAGAAGCAGTTGCTCTTGCTTGTGCTTCGCTTAATCCTATGAAGCTAGGAAGTAGAGTATAACTAAATCCTGATCTATAAGGACCTTGTCCAATAACTTTTTTCTCATATGGTTTATTTATTGAGAAATGGAATTCTGTAATATTTTCATGTTTTTCTAATTCTAGATTTTCTTTCATTGCTTGAACTACATCATTACGACTACTCTTATTAGGTACATAATCCCATAGAACCATTCTAGCTCTTTCATCATAAATCATTTGACCAGTACCATCTAAGAATAATTGTTGAATATTAACTAAGTCTGCATCTTCAGAACTTAATCCTTTTTTAATAATATCTTTAGCTATATTATAGAATGATAATATCTGTTTAGTAGTTAGATTAGTATCTAAACTATTAGAAACAGTATTTAGTATATCCATAAACATAGATACATCTTTAATAGTTTTCATTTTATTAATTAGAGCCATAATAATTTCTTGTTGATGTTCAGCTCTACCAAAATCACCATTAGCAAGTTGTTTTCTGTTTCTTGCAAATACTAGTGCTTGTTCACCATTAAGAACTTGTCTTCCTGCCTTTATACATACTTCTCCACCACGAGAAGAATCATCAGTACAAAGTGTTTTAGGAACATCTACTTCGACACCACCAACAGCATCTACTAATTTAACTAAACCTTTAAAATTAATTTTTGCATAATAATCAATGTTTACATCTAAATAATCTTGAATAGTATTAATCATACAATCATTACCATAGGCCGCTGCATGAGTAATTTTATTTTCAGGATTACCACTCCAACAAGATATAGGAACATAACTATCTCTTGGGATAGATAACATAGTAGCATTTAATGTCTTAGGATTAAATGTTATTAAGATTAATGTATCTCCATTCGCAATAGCATTTTTAGTAAGAACTTCATCAGTAGAATCAATTCCCATTAAAAGTATTGTGAATGGTTCTTTAATATTTTTACCAGAAGATGCTGTTTCAAACTTAGAAGTCGCAGCTTTCTTCATTTTCTTATCTTTACTAATAATTACTTTAGTATCCGTAGATATATTTTCATATCCTGTAATACCAGAGAACATTGATACATAATGATCACTAACAAACATACCATCTAATTCATTAGCATACATATCTACTAACATACTAGTATAATCATCATATTTTTTAATTTCATTATTATCTTCTAATTTATTTTCATCTATTATTTCTTTTGGAATAATATAACCTTCAGGACTCTTCTTATCACTAAGAATACCAATAGTCATATCTTTAATATCTTTAATGTCATTTGCTTCATTCTTACTCATCACTAGTAAATCAGAAGTATAAGTAACATATTCTTTATTAATACCACTTATTTGATCATATATGACAAATATTACTCCTCCAACAGCTCCACATATAATTGAATAGATAAATAAAATAGTAATAAATAATTTCTTTTTAGGTCTTTTACTTCTTTTATTATATCTACCTTTAATATATTTCCTTGTTTTTAAAATAAAGAATATATCCAGTAATGCTAAAACTCCCATTACTATATATCTAATTAAATTCTCTATTGAACTAAGTAGTGATATTTCATATATTGCGAATATTGATGTTACAAGGGCAATTATAAGAAAGAAAACTACTATCATATTCATAGTCTTACTATTATTTTTTTCTCTAGCCATAAACTCCTCCAAATTAAATCTGTGTACTATAAGATTATATCTAAATTTTAGATTTTTATCAAGAAACTGAGTGATATATTTTAAAAGGTTTTATTTCTTGTAAAATATTGTCAAATAAAGAAAAATTGACACTTGACATATAGTTTATTGGACACTTTCCTTGTATAATTAAATTAGGAGAATAGGGAAGGAGGTATATTATGAAAAAAAGATTGTTAATAATTAGTTTATTAGCTTTAATTTTCATGTGTAATAAAAATGTATATGCCTTCGACTCTAATAATTATAAAAATAGAGGTTTATGTGGTAACTATGAAGTAGCTAGTTTTGAAAGTAATGGAGCTATTAATAAAGTAGCTTGTTACGGTAGTTATAATGAAGCTAAAACTTATATGAAGAATAATGGTGGAAATAACTTAGCTATTATGACTAAAGTCGATGGTTTAACTAAGATAATTGATGCGAATGTAGCTTTACTTGATTTAAGTGTTAATCCTGAGACTTTAACTTATTTTTATACAAATAGTAATTTAACAGGTTCATCTTATACATATATGGATACAGGTTCATTATATGGTGGAGTAGATGGAGTATTAATAGATTCTAATTATACAAGTAGTGGTATATGGGCTGCCAAAGTACAAATAGGTAACTTTACAGGTTGGATTAGACAAAGTGCTTATGAAGTAGTTCCAATTTCATGGATTAAATCATCTAGTAGTTATACAGTTACTAATAGTGATATTAGACATAATTATGTAGCTAAGATACAAAATACTTATAGTGGTTCTGCAGGAAGAACTATTGGACCTAAACCAGATATGTTAAGTGCTGGAACTTATTATAGTTTTGATGGACATTATTTCTATACTAATTTAACTACTTTAATAAAAGATGTAAAAGCTGGTAGTCATAATAATTCAGTTAATAAGAATAATCCATATTATAACTATTATATGTATTTGTCTAATCATACTAGAACTGCTTATTCTAGTACTAATATCGATGAATATATTAGAAATAATATGGGATATAAGAAAAATGTTTATGGTAATAGTGCTAGTAGTGGAACATCACGTTTATATGGATCTGGAACATTCTTCTATTATGCCCAAGAAAAATATGGTGTTAATGCTGTATTATCTCTAAGTTTAAGTAGAAATGAAACTGGTAATGGTACTAGTAATTTAGCTATTAATAAAAATAATGGATTTGGATTAAATGCAGTGGATTCTAATCCAACACAAGCAGCTAATTGGTATGCATCATTCGCAAGTAGTATTTTAGGATATTCTTCTAAATGGATTACTTATGGATATGCTCATCCTAGAGATTGGAGATATTTTGGACCACAATTTGGTGATAAATGGATTGGAATGAATGTTAAGTATGCTAGTGATACATATTGGTCAGAGAAAATGGCATCTAATTATTATTCATTAGATAAAGCACTAGGTATGCAAGATTATAATTATTATCAATTAGGTGTAGTAAATGGACCAACTATTGCTTATAAAGATCCTAATACTTCATCAAGACAAATATATACATATCCTGAAAGAGAAGATGCATTAGTTATTGTTGATGAAGTCACAAGTAATGGAATTAAATGGTATAAAGTAGTAAGTGATTTAAATATAGATAGTAATTATAATGAAATAACTAGTGGAAATTATAATTGGAATGCTTATGTATATGTAAAAGCAAGTGATGTTAGAAAGATAAATAATGGTAAAAAAGGAAATATTTCTCCTAATAGTGTTTATGCATATCAAGATAAGAATTATACATATGACTTATATGTAGAAAATGCTACTCTAAAACCTAAAGTAGCTATTACTACAAAGAACACTCCATATTATTATAATTCTACATTGACTACTAAAACAGGAGAGACTTTATTAAAAGATCGTTATGTAATGGTTTATACTGCGGCATTTAAAAATGGTATGCCAGTAGCTTATTTAGTAACTAGTGACTATTGGTATGATCAAAAAGAATGGGTAAGTGCAGATAGCCTAAGATTTACTAATGATTCATATGGTAAAGTAAGTGTTACTGTATCTGGTAATCAATATACATGGGTTAATTATAATACTGATGATGCGAAATACTCATTAATTAGTGGATTATATACAAATTCATATGTACCAGTATTAGAAAGTAAAGTAGTTGGAAGTAATACTTGGTATAAAGTACCAGTTAACTTAAAAGGAACAAATAATGTTTATGGATATACACTAGCTAGTGCACCAGGTGTTAGTATAAGTTTATCTAAATCAGTACAAACTAATACTAAACCAGTAATAAATGCGGTTGACAAGAGTATCTATGTAGGAGAAGCTTTTGATCCTAAAGCAGGAGTAACTGCTAGTGATGCTGAAGACGGTAATATTACTAGTAAGATTACTGTTACAGAAAATACTGTTAATAATACTAAAGCAGGTACTTATAAAGTTACATATTCAGTAACTGATAGTAATAATAATACAGTTACTAAGAGTATCAATGTTGTTGTTAAAGAAAATAATGCTCCAGTAATAAATGCAAGTGATAAAGTAATTTATGTTGGAGATAGATTTAACGCAACAAATGGAGTAAGTGCAAGTGATGTAGAAGATGGTAATTTAACAAGTAAAATAAAAGTAACTACAAATACAGTAAATACTAATGTAAAAGGAACATATAAAGTAATCTATTCAGTAACCGATAGTAAAAATAAAACTACTACTAAAGAGATTAAAGTAGAAGTAATTGAAAAAGTAACTATTGATCCTGATGATATAGACTTAGATGACTTTGATTTAGATGAATTAGGTATTACTGAAAGAGAAGCTAATTTCTATTTTGATTATTTAAAAGAAGTAAATGGAAAACTTGAAATAAAAGGATATAATGCTATTAAAGGTATTAATAATACATTAGATAAAGATATTGTTTATGTATTAGCTTTTGAATCATTAAATAGTGATGATGCTTATGCAATTATGTTAGATAGAATAACTAATAAGAGTGAAATGACTAGACCAGTATTCTCAAATGATGGAAATGATTATACATATTCATGGTTTAAGGGAGAAGTAGATGTTACTGATATACCTGATGGAGATTATCGTATTTATATCTTCTCAGTAACAGATGATTCATATGCATATTCAATTATTAATAATAAAGTTTTAAAACCACAAGTATCTTCTTATAAAGGAAGTAAATATATTACTACTAGAAATAACTATCTAGATAGTGATTTACCATTAGAATTAGTAATAAGAAGTGAACAAATAGGTAATAAGACTGCTAATAGTATCTATAATAGTTATAATCAATATAGAACACTAGAATTTACTAATAATAAATTACATATTAAAGGAACTGCTTATTCATACGGTATGAATCTATCTATAAGTTCTATGGTAGATAGAAAAATAATCTTTGAAGATACTACTACATATAAAAAATATATTTATAATTTAGGAAGTATTACTAATGGATTATATAAGGTAGGATCTACTCTAGGAGATAATTTAGATAAAACTAGAGCTTGGTTTGATGCAGAATTTGATATAACTAATATACCTAAAGGTAATTATGCTATTTATATTTCTAATCAGGCTAATATAAGTGATTATGGTGAATTGAATGAATTATTAGGAAAAGATCTTTCTAATATCAAATTAGAAAAAGATAATAAAACTTATTCATTTGAAGTAAATAAAGATAATAGATATCGTATTGAATTAAATGTAGAATAAAAGGTGAGTTATTCACCTTTTTTGTGTATAATTATATTGGAGGGATAATATGACATTACAAGAAAAATATGCAAGAGTATTATTAGAATCATGCTTAAAGGTAGAAAAAGACCAACCATTATTTATTAGTTATAATATTGAAAGAAGTGACTTTGTAAATATTATTACTAAAATAGCTATAGAACTAGGTGTAAAAGATATTTATTATGATGCATCTGATCCATATCTAAAACATGAATTATTAAAGAGTTTAGAAGTAGAAGATTTAAAGAAATTAACTTTTTGGAATAAAGAAATGTGGAATGTTTATGCTAAAAAAGATGCAGCATTCTTAATGCTAGCTAGTGAAACTCCAGGATTAATGAAAGATGTTGATTCTAAGAAGTTAAGTGAAATGACAAAATACGCTCAAGAAACTAGAAGGGGTTTTGATGCTCGTCGTGATAAGTCAGAATTAGCTTGGTGTATTGCTGCAGTACCTACATCTGATTGGGCAAAAGAGCTGTTTAAGGACAGCAGTGATCCAGTAGAAGAGTTATGGGATAAAATATTTGATATTTGTAGTATCAAAGAAGATGATCCAGTTTCTATTTGGGATGAAAAGATAAGTAAATTAAAAATTAGAGGTAAGAAACTAACTGATTATCAATTTAAGACTTTAAAATATAAGAGTTCTAATGGAACAGACTTTTCGATTGATCTACCTAAGGGACATATTTGGGCTTCAGGTAATGAGAAATTAGCTAATGGTAAAGAAGTACTAGTAAACTTCCCAACAGAAGAAGTGTTTACTTCACCTGATTGTAGAAGTGCAAGTGGAATAGTTTATTCATCTAAACCGTTATCATATCAAGATGTTTTAATTAATAATTTTAATATTAGATTTGAAAATGGAAAAGCAATTGAAGCACATGCCGAACAAGGAGAAGAAACATTAAAACAAATGATTGGAATCTGTGAAAACTCAGATATGATAGGAGAGGTGGCTTTAGTACCATTTGATTCTCCAATATCTAATACCAATCAAATCTTCTTAGAGACACTTTTTGATGAGAATGCAGCTTGTCATATTGCTTTAGGTGATTCATTCCCAGAATGCATTGAAAATGGTCCTAAAACAAGTAAAGAAGTATTATTTACAGAACATAATTTAAATAAATGTGATTCTCATGTTGATTTTATGGTAGGAAATAAAGATATGAATATCACAGGTATTACAGAAGATGGAAAAGAAATACCAATCTTTATAGATGGTAATTTCTCAGAAGAGTTTAATTAAAAAAGTCCCGACATTGTCGGGACAGGAGTCATTGGTATGAGAAGAATAGAACTAGATAACAGTTCTTTTTCTATGGATAAAAAAGCAATAGAATGCTTTAAACTTGAAATTTGCAAAATCATTTTTCCCACTTGGAGAAAATGACAACTATATGTAAAGTCAAAAAAGTGTTAATACATTAGTTTAGATCTAGACTTATTATGCTATCAAACAGAAAAAAAGCAAGGATAACATCCTTGCTTAATTACTTACTATGTTTAAAACTATTGTTTCACAACTGCTTCTAGTAGATCCATCAATGCTTGCTGCATTTGATATTAATCCATTTGCTAAACCTGAATTCGGAACATAGTTACAACTAAATTTAAACTTAGGATAAGCACTTCTAACATTAGCACATGTTGTACTTGGAACATTAGAAATAAATGATTGATCAATCCAAATAGTATCTGTAATACAAGATGGTTGTGGAGGAGTAGGTGTACTACTGCCACCTCCATTATTACCACTGTTATTATTACCACCACCACTATTACCAGATGGTCTAGTATTAGAAGAATTATTATTTGAAGCTTTTCGCTCTTCAACATAGTTTTCTTCACCAGTACTAATTGTTAGAGTAATAGTAGTACCTTTAGATATTTCACTACCAGCACTTATTGATTGATTAATAACTTTATTTTTACTACGACTACTAGCTTCATAAACAAAACTATAGTTTAATCCAACTTTTTCTAATTTTTTAATAGCTTCACTCTTACTTAATCCCACAACATTTGGAACAGTCTCTGCATCTCCATCACTAATAGTAACTATAATAGTATCATTATTCTTAATAGAAGCACCTGTTTTATATGAGAATTTAATAATTTCTCCAGCCTTGACTGTACTACTAAATTCATGTTTTTCTTCATAATCAATATTATATTTATTTGCCCATTCATAGAACTCAAGTAATGATTTAAACTTAGGCATTGTGAGTGCTCCACGAGATAAGACAATCTTCACAACAGTACCTTGTTCAATAATAGAATCTTTTTCAAAATTAGAACTAATAACTTTATTTTCTTTTATTGATTCATCATATTGATCAGTAAAACTTAATTTAACTTTATTCTTAATTGCCCATTCAGTAATTTCTTCTAAACTCATTTTCTTAAAGTCTGGAACTTTTACTTTAGGACCTTTACTAATAGTTACTGAAATAACCTTTCCATTAACCTCAACAACTTCACCAGCTGCGATACTTTGTTTCATCGCAAAACCACGTTTAATCTTCTTAGAGAAATCATCATTAAATTCATATAATAATTGGTGTTGTTTCATATAGAATTCAACTTCAAATTTACTCTTGTTAGTAAAATCAATTAATTTAACTTCACTAAATCCTAATTCTTCACCAAATGAGAATACTAAATGTAATTCATCACTTCTTTTTAAATTACCACTAGTGTTTTGTTCAATAACAGTATCTTTAGCTTTATCACTAGCTATAAAATCAACAGTAACATTATTTAAATAATTATCTTTAACAAACTCAATAACACGTTTATCATCCCAAGATACCATACTAGGTACCATAATCTCTTTATCAGGATTAGGACCTTCACTAACAGATACAGTAATTTCTTTAACTTTATTTAAATTAGTACCACTCTTAATATCTTGACTAATTACATTATATTCAGGAATCATATCACTAAATTCATATTCTTGATTAACAGTAATATTATTCTTACTTGCCCATTTAATAACTTCAGTTAAACTCTTATTTTGAAAATCTTCTACAGTAGATACAGGAGTACTTACTAAATTAACTTGATTATTTAAATTAAATAAGAAATAACATAGTAGTAATAAACCACCTACAAAAATAGTTAATTTACTTTTACGATGATAACTAATAGATATAGTTACAAATAATACTGTAAATAAAGTTAATAGTAAATCTCCAACTAAATCATTAACACTATTATTACTATCTAAAACATTAATCGCAAAGTATCCCAAAGATACAAGTAATAAGAATACTAAAAAGAAATGTACAAAATAATGATTCTTTACTTTAGGTTTTTCTTTTACTTCTTCTTTTATTTCTTTAGTTTCTATCTTTTCTTCTTTAACTTTATTTTTCTTCTTTTCTTCAACAAAGTCATTAGCTAATTCATTTTCTTTTTTTACTTCTTTAACTTCTTTTTTAGGTTTACTTGTTGTAGTTTTTTTAGAAGTATTCTTAGAAGTACTTTTAGTAGTTTTTTTGGTAGCCATAAAACACCTCCATACTATAATAATTATACTAAAAATCACTAAAAAGATAAATAAATGGACAAATGTATCTGTAAAGAAATGTCTATTATAGAAAAACATATTTAAGTATGATATAATTTCTATAGAAAAAGGATGATATTATGACTAATTTTATTAAAAAGAATATAAGTTATATAATTGCATTATTTATACTAATTGGTCCAATAATAGACTTATTAACTGGACTATGTCTTCATAGTTTAGGTATTAAATTTACTATTGGAATTATAATTAGATTATTATTCTTGGTATTTATTTGTTTAACTGTATTATTTATTTATAAAAAGAAAAAACTATTAGTACCATATCTTATTATAGGAATATACTTTATTTTATATGTCATTGGAATTATCCTTTATAAAGATGGAATAGGTTTATTTAGTGAAATACAAGGATTAATAAAAGTATTCTATTTCCCAATTCTTTTAATATCTCTATATAGTATTAGGGATGATATTAATATTAGTAAAATGACTTTATTTGTAACACTATTTTTATATTTAATATTTATCTTTGTACCTATATTATTAGGAGTAGGATATGATTCATATCAAATAACTAAAGCAGGTACTTTAGGTTTTTATAATTCAGCTAATGAAATAAGTGGAATAATATCTATTCTTACTCCAATAATGTTTATAGTCTTAATATCTTCAAAGAATATAATACCTAAATTAATATTAGGAATCATGTACTTAGTAGTAATATTAATGATGGGTACTAAAACACCATTATTAACACTTGGAATAACTATTACAGCTATAATTTTATATATTTGGAGAGATTCAATTATAAAGAAACAATATAAGAAAATATTAGTCTCAATAATTATTCTTTTAATAGGAGTAAGCGCTTTAATGGTAATAATTCCTAAGACTAATTTTTATAAGAATATTGAGACTCATTTAGATTATTTAAAATTAGATAATGTTGGAGAAGTATTTGAAGATGAAGAATTAGTTGATCATTTTATATTTAGTCAAAGATTAACTTTCTTAGATAGAAAAGCTAAATTATATAGAAATTCTAATGTATATCAAAAACTATTTGGAATTGGTTATTTAAAACCTAATGGAAAACCTACTAAATTAATAGAAATGGATTATTTTGATATATTTTATAATCATGGAGTAGTAGGATTCTTATTATTCTTTAGTATAGTTTTATATGTATTATGGAAAGTATTAAGGAAAGAAAAAACCATTAATTTTAGTAGTTATATGACTTTTATAAGTTTAGTATTAATAATATTTTTATCTTTCTTCACAGGACATATTATAACTGCTCCTGCAGTTAGTTTAATAGTAATTGTATTAATACTTGATTTTCCAAAAAGAAAGAAAAAAAGATTATTATTCACTTCTGTAAATATGGATCTAGGTGGAATAGAGAAAGCATTATTAAATTTAGTAAATAGAATTGATACTAATAAGTATGATGTAGAAGTAGTATTAGAAGAGAAAAAAGGTATATTCTTAGATAAAGTAAAACCTGAAGTAATAATTAGAGAATGTAGAGTAAGTAATAATAAAAATATAATTATTAGAAAGATTATTAATGCAAGTAGAAAGTTAATATTTAAGATATTTAATTATAATAATTATGATTTTAGTTGTTGCTACGCAACATATAGTTATAGTAGTGGAAAATTAGCTTTAATGGCTTCTCGTAATACATCTTTATATGTTCATAGTAATTATGAATATCTATATAGTAATGAAAAAGACTTTAAACAGTTCTTTGATAGTAGAGAAGTATCTAAATATAAAAGAATATTATTTGTATCTAAAGAAGCAAAAGATACATTTATAAAATATTATTCTAATTTAGAAGATAAAACTTATGTCTTTAATAATTTTGTTGATGTGGATGAAATAAATGAATTAAGTAATGAAAGTATTAAGGAAAAGAAATCTAAAGATAAAAAACTATTTGTATTTGTAGGTAGATTAGATGACTCATCTAAGAAATTAAAAAGAGCTATTAATGTCTGTAATAAGATTAAAGATAGTGAATTATGGATAATAGGAGATGGACCTGATAAAAAGATGTATTTAGATTATTCTAAAGGAAATAATAGAGTTCATTTCTTAGGTAAGAAAACCAATCCATATCCTTATATAAAAGAAGCAGATTATATAATATTAACTTCTGAATATGAAGGATTCCCAGTTGTATATTTAGAAGCATTTGCGCTTAATAAAGATATTATTACTACTATAAATGTAAGTGATGAAACAATTAATATGAAAGATTATTCTTATATAGTAGATAAAGATATGGATAAAATGGTTGATGAGGTAAATTCTATTTTAAATAAAAAAGCAAAGAAGAAAGAAATTAACTTAGAAAAGATTCAAAAAGATAGGATGAAAAAGTTAGAAAAAATATTTAATGAATAGAGGTGCAATATGCCTAAATTTAGTATTATTATTCCAGTTTATAATGTAGAAAAATATATAAAAAAATGTCTTGATAGTGTTTTTAATCAATCATTTAAAGACTATGAAGTAATAGTAGTTAATGATGGTACTAAAGATAATAGTATGGATATTGTTAAAGAGTATGATGTAAAAACTATTAATCAAGATAATCAAGGATTAAGTGTAGCTAGAAATACTGGAGTAAGTAAAGCTAAAGGGGAATATGTATTATTTCTAGATAGTGATGATTATATAGAAAAGGATCTTTTAAAAGAATTAAATAAATCTTTAAAAAATAATCCTGATATAGTTAGATTTCAAGTCCGTGAAGTATATGAAAATAGTAGTGATAAAAAAGACTATCCAGAAGAAGAATTTAATGATTTAAATGGAGTAGAAGCTTTTAATATTATAAGTAAATATCACTATGTAGAGAATGCTAGTGCATATATTTTTAGAAGAGAGTATTTTTTAAAAGAGAAATTTAGTTTTAAAAAAGGTACATTTCATGAAGATTATGGATTAATACCACTAGTAATAATGAAAGCTAGTACTGTTAATTCAATTAATTATATTGGTTATAATTATCTACAAAGAGAAAATAGTATAATGAGTACTACTAACTATGATAAAACAAAAAAGAAAGTAGATGACTTTTATAATCATTATAAATATTTAATAGAAGAAATAGATAAGACTGATCTAGACTCTAAAGTATTTAAAAGTTTTATTTCAAATAGTCTAATATTAAAAATATGTGAATTAAATAATAAAGACTATAAAAAATACAAAAAGAAACTAATAAAAGACAAAGTATTTGATAATTTATTAACGGATACTTTAGCAAGAAAGATAAAGAAAGTTATCTTTAGAATGAGCCCTAAATTTGGTAAAAAAATAATATAAGAAAGTGGTGATTTGATGAAGAATGTAAGTATTATTATTCCGGCATATAATGCTGAAAAATATATTGAGAAATGTTTGGATTCTTTATTGTCACAAACTCTTAAAGAGATAGAAATAATTGTTATTAATGATGGTTCAAAAGATAATACCGAATCAATTATAAAAAGCTATTCTGATAAACGTATTAAGTATTATAAAAATACAAATCATGGAATAGGATATACTAGAAACTTTGGTATTGATAAAGCTACTGGAAAATATATTATGTTTTTAGATAGCGATGATTATGTAGAAAAAAATATTTGTGAAGAATTATATAATAAAGCAGAAAAAGATAATCTGGATTTAGTTATTTGTGATTTTTATAAAGAATATGATAATGGTAATAAAGAAACAATTAAAACTAGTTCATTTAAAAATTCTACGTTAAAGGATAATCCAGATATTATTACTGAATTTTTATCTCCATGGGGTAAACTATATAAAAGAGAATTAATAAAAGACAATAATATTAGATTTGTTGAGAATTTAAAATATGAAGATGCACCTTTTGTGATTGAAGCATTGGATAGGGCTAATTTAATTGGTAAAGTTGATAAATGTTTAGTACATTATATTGTTCACGGTAATAGTGAGACAACAGTTAGAGATAGAAGAATATTTGATATTTTAGAAATAGTTGATAAGATTAGAAAATATACAAAAAACAAAAAGTATTTAAAAGATAAAATAGATAAATTAACCGTTAGAATAATAACAAATTATACAATTCAACAGAGAGAGCAAAAAAATAAAAAGGATGCGATGGAATTTATTGATAAAGCATTTGATTATTTAAAAAGAGAAGTTCCAGATTATAAGAACAATAAATATTATACTAATCGTGGGTTCTTAAGAAGAACAATAGAAAAGAATAAGACTTTGACAAAAATATATTGTAAGATACATATGTTATTTCATTAGGAAAGTCTATAACAAGCTGTAGCTATTATAGACTTTTTTTTTTCATTATGTTAAAATTAAATAGAAGCAATAACATAGCAAAAGAAGGAGAATTTATGAAAACAATAAATAATATTATTGCAAATTTTAAAAAGTATTGGTTTTTAATGACACAAATTATTTCAAGAGACTTTAAGGTTAAATATAAGAGAAGTGTATTAGGTGTAGTATGGAGTTTACTATATCCGATTTTAATGATGACAGTTATGGCAATTGTCTTCTCACAAATGTTTAAATTCAAAGTAGAAGGTATTAATTACTTAGTCTATTTGATGACTGGTATTATTATGTTTAATTACTTTTCAGAAGCAACTACTTCTGCAATGACATCAGTAGTTGATAACTTTCTATTGATAAATAAAGTGTATATTCCTAAATATGTATTTCCATTAGCGAAGTGTATGTTTGTTGGAATTAATTTTTTGTTAACATTAATTCCGTGGCTAGCAATCATAGCGTTATCTTATGTAGGATTAGGTGAATATACATGTCACTTTAATTGGGCATATTTAATACTGCCATATATATTTGTTTGTTTCTTTATGTTTACTGTTGGAATAGGACTATTTTTGTCGTGCGTATCAGTATTTTTAAGAGATGTATTCTATATCTATGGAATAATTGTTACTATTTGGAACTATTTAACTCCTGTGTTTTATAGTATTGAAATACTTCCAGAAAAACTACAATTTTTAATGCAATTTAATCCACTATATCAATTTTTAACAGCAACCAGATCTATAGTGTTATATGAACAAAGACCATCAGGTATGACATTATTAATACTATTTGCAATTGGTTTAGTGACATTATTATTTGGAGCAATTGTATTTAAGAAAAATCAAGATAAATATATCTACTATGTATAGGAGGACTTATGATTAAGATAGAAAATGTATCGATGAAATTTAATTTGGGTATAGAAAAAGAATTTTCTATTAAACAAGCTTTTGTAAACTTCTTTAGTCCTAAAGCAAGAAAAGGAAAAAAGAAAAAAGAAATGTTTTGGGCATTAAACGATGTAAGTTTTAATGTAAAAAAAGGAGAAGTTGTTGGTTTGATAGGATCTAATGGTGCAGGGAAATCAACATTATTGAAAGTTGTTAGTGGAGTAATGAAACCCACTAAAGGAAATGTTGAAGTTCATGGAGTAATATCACCAATGATAGAATTAGGTGCTGGATTTGATGGAAACTTAACTGCACGTGAGAATATATATTTAAATGGAGCAATACTAGGATACTCAAAAAAGTTTTTAGATGATAAATTTGATGAAATAGTAGAATTTTCAGAATTAAAAGATTTCTTGGAAGTACCAGTTAAGAACTTTTCATCAGGAATGGTTGCTAAACTTGCATTCTCAATTGCAACAATAGTTAATCCCGAAATATTGATAGTAGACGAAATACTATCCGTTGGAGATATTAAGTTTCAAGAAAAAAGTAAGAATAAAATGATGGAATTAATAAAAGGTGGAACAACAGTCCTATATGTTTCACACTCATTAGAATCAATAAAAGAATTATGTACAAAGGTAGTTTGGTTAGAACATGGAAAAATAGTTGATATGGGTGATACTAAAAAAGTTTGCGAAAAATATTATAAACATCAAATGGGTGAATAGAATTTAGGAGGAAACTATATGAATTATATGCAAAGTTTTAGAGTAAAGATTGGCAAAATGAGAGTAAAAAAGCAAGGCAATAGTCTAATTATTAGTAACCATTCCAGAAAAAAAAGGGGATATGTGATTTTTACAAAACCTTTTTACTCAAATGGTACTGATATTAAAATAGATGTGGACTACACTATAAAAAAAGGTGAAAAGCCTCAAGTAAAATTATTTAATAGAAAGTTAAGAGTAGTAGAAAGAATAGAGGACTCATCTACAACCTATTATGAGAAGATTAATAAACTTTTCTTTGTATCTGTATCACTTGAGCCAAACTCAGTTATAGAATTAAAAACTCTTGATGTTTGTGAAGAAAAGAAGGATGAAGCATTTACAAAAGCAAATAAAGGGAAAATATTATTAATAACACCTGGATATCCTAGTGAAAGCAACAAATATAGCTATGCTTTTGTTCATACAAGAGTGTTAGAATACTTAAAACAAGGATGGGACGTAGATGTTAGAGTAGTAAATGACAATTTTATTGATAAAACTTGTTTCTATGAATTTGAAGGAGTACATGTAATAAGAACAGGTTTTAATGAAATAAGATTATTACTGCAAACAAAAAAATATGAAAAAATTTTTATGCATTTCTTTAGTGAACAATATGTACAAATCTTAGATGCATGTAATGTAACTGATACTGATATTTTTGTTTTCATTCATGGTTCTGATGTTATATATAGGGATATTAACATATTGACAAATTCATATTTCAAACCTATCAAAAAGGCGACAAAGAAACAAGAAAGCTTTTTTGAGACTAAGGATAAAATGTTGAAAAGATATAATGAAATGCCTAATGTGAAATTCATATTTCCATCTAAATGGTCAAAAGATAGGACTGAGAAAGAAAATAACATAGTTTTTAATAATTGCGATATAATCCCAACATTTATTGATGAATATTTATTTAATTTTACTCAAAAAACTGAGGACATGAGAAAAAAAATAACTATTATAAGAAAATATGATAATTATAGTACTTATGGTATTGATATGGCTGTAAAAGCTATTGAAGAATTAAGTAAAAAAGATTTCTTCAAAGAATTAGAATTTAATATTTATGGTGATGGGGAATATCATAATAAGTTATTAAAGCCATTGAAAAAATTTGATAATGTTAAAATTCACAAAAGATTTTTATCTCATGAAGAAATTGCAAAAGTGCATAAAGAAAACGGAATTGCACTATTTGCTACTAGATATGAAACATTAGGTGTTTCAGCAGCAGAAGCCGCTATGAGTGGATTGGTAGTAGTTTCTAATGAAGTGGCTGCAGTTCCCGAGATGTTTGATAAAAAGTTGCTTGCTAGAAAAGAAAACTACAAAGATCTAGCAAAAATAATTGAAAGACTATATAAAAATCCTAAAGAATATGTAGCTCTAAGTAAAAAAGTTCATGATAAAGTTAAGAAAAATTATGGATATGAAGCAACAATGAAAAAAGAAATAGAAATTCTACAGAAGCAATTGCCAAGAAAAAAATATAAACCAGAAAAGATTTCTGATGAAAAAGTTTTAACTATTTCTATTGCTGCATATAATGTTGAAAAGTATTTATATAATAGTGTTATGTCATTACTTAATTCAAATGTTGCAGATAAGTTGGAAATTTTAATAGTAAATGATGGATCAAAAGATAATACTGCTAAAATTGGAAAACAATTGGAGAAAATGACAACATTAAACGGTAAAAGTATAGTTAAGTTTATCGATAAAGAAAATGGAGGTCATGGGTCAACTATTAATAAAGGTATTGAACTTGCAACAGGGAAATATTTTAAATTGATGGATGGTGATGATTATTTTGATACTGAATCTTTAAACAAGTTGGTTAAGTATTTGGAAGAATCAGATGAAGATTTTATATTGAATAATTATGTAGAAGACTTAGCCGTTTATGGAAGAATGAATCCTATTCAGCACTATAATTTTATGGAAGTAGGAAAAGTATATAAAATTGAAGATTTAGCCAATAGCAAAAATGGATTTAAAAAATGGGGACCATTGCTTTCTACAACTACATTTAAAACACAATTATTAAAAGATGCGAATTTTAAAATTTCAGAACATTGTTTTTATGTAGATATGGAATTAAATTCAATAGCCTTCTCTAAGGCAGAAACAGTTAAGTTTTATCCACTAGATTTGTATATTTATTATTTGGGTAGACAGGGACAATCAGTATCTGCTGCTTCATTTAAGAGAAACTATAAGAATCATGAGCATGTTACATTAAGGATAATTGAAGATATATATTATAAGGAAGAATTATCACCAATAAAAAAAGAATACTTGAAGAAGAAAATAATATATCCACTAATTACTGCACAATACTACATTACAACTGAACATTTTGATGAAGGCAAAGAATTTATGGAATTTGATAGTCAATTAAAAAAATACCCAGAGTTTTATAATGCTAAAGAAGTGATTGATTCAAGAGTAAAAATTTATAGAAAAACAAGGGGTAAATTTATGAAAACTGTAAAATCACTTGTAAAAATAAAACATATAGTGTTTAGAAACAAATAGGAGGAGACAGTATGGAAAAAGTTAAATATTTAGTAATAGGTGCAGGTATTTCTGGACTAACATTTGCTAATTATGCAAAAGGTGATTATTTAATAATTGAAAAAGAAAATGAAGTGGGAGGCTATTGCCGTACTATAAAAAGGAATGGATATGTTTGGGACTATGCTGGACATTTTTTCCATTTCAATACAGAAGAATTTAAAAAGAACTTCTTAGCAAAAATGCCTAAAGAAGATATTATTTATAATGATAAAGTTACGAAAATTAGATATAAGGGACAATTCATAGATTTTCCTTTTCAAACTAATATTCATCAATTAGAAAAAGAAGAATTTATTGATTGTTTATATGACTTGTTTAATAAAGAGGAAAAAGATAAATATGATAACTTCTTAGATATGTTATACGGTAAGTTTGGAAAATCTATAGTAGAGAAGTTCTTAAAACCATATAATGAAAAATTATATGCAACTGATTTAACTAATTTGGATGTTGATGCTATGGGTAGATTCTTCCCATATGCTGATAAAGAAGCAATAATTAATAATATGAAGAAGAGTGAAGTGAATTCATATAATGCTAGTTTCTTATATCCAAAGAATGGTGCTGCTTCATTTATCAAAGTATTATATGACAACTTAGATAAAGATAAAGTGCTATTAAATACTAAAGTAGTAAAAATTGATACTAAGAAGAAAATTGTTACTTTATCAAATGATGAGAAAGTAGAGTATGAGTATTTGATTAATACTATGCCACTTAATCATTTCTTAGAATTATTAGGAACTAATAAAGAATTATTAAATGAGATGTCTTATAACAAAGTATTAGTATTTAACTTAGGGTTTGATAAAGCTTCTCCATTATGTACTAAAGAACATTGGTTATATATTCCATCTAAAGAATGTAATTTCTATAGATGTGGTTTCTATAACAACATTTTAAAAGAAAAAAAGTTAAGTATGTATATAGAAATAGGCTATGGAAAAGATGATAAGATTACTGATAAAGAAATAGATAAACAATTAAAACTAACTCTAGAAAATCTAGAAAAAGAGGGTATAATTGATAAATCTATGAAACTAGTAGATCATTCTACTATCGTTATGGATCCTGCCTATGTTCATATAGAAACAAATACTACTAAAAAAATAGATAAATTAAAAGAAAAATTTGCAAAAGATAATATTTATACAATAGGTAGATATGGAGCTTGGATTTATAATTCTATGGAAGATTCAATGCTTAAAGCAAAGGAATTGGCAGAGAAGATAAAATGAAAAATGTAGAAGTACTTTTATAAGTACTTTTTTACCTTTGTGTTTCTTGTCTTAATTTTCTTTTTAATATATACTGTATATATAGGAATATAGTGAGGTAAAAGTATATAAAAAGGGTTATAAAAATATAATCAAAGGAATGAAATGTATGAAAAAAGTATTGATATATGGTATAGGAACTTACAAAAATAGAGGAGTAGAAGCAATAGTTAATTCTACACTTAATCAAATAAGTGATGATTATAAAGTATCTATTGCTTGTCTTGATTATGATAATAATAAAACTAAATATCAGAAAAAAGTAAGTAAATATATTAGACATATTAGTGCTACTAGTAAAGTTGAACAAACATATACAACTGACAGAGAAATATTAAGAAATATTCAAAAAGAATTAATTGATGAAGTTCCAAAATATGATATATGTCTTTCTGCGGGTGGAGATAACTATTCATATAATGCAAATGATTGGTTGTTTACTATAGATGAAGAAGTAAAAAAGAATAATAAAAAGCTTGTTCTATGGGGAGCATCTATTTTAGAGAAAATAGATGATGAACGATTATTAAACGATTTGAATAAGTTTGATGTAATATATGTTAGGGAATCAATTACTTATGATGCTATAGCTAAATATGTGGATTTAGATAAAGTATTATTAGGCCCTGATCCGGCATTTGCATTAAAAAAGAAAGAAGTAAAATTAAATAGTTTCTACAAAAACAAAAAAGTTGTTGGTATTAATCTTTCACCTTTTATAATTAATGAAAATAATAAAGATGCGTTTGATGCTGTTATAGATCTTATAAATTATATTTTAAAAGAGACAGATTATTCGGTTTCCTTAATTCCTCACGTAATACAAAAAGAATCTAACGATATGAAAATACATAAAAAATTAAAAGCAAAATTTAAGAATGAGGATAGAGTTTTTCTGGAAGATGATAATTATGATTGTGAAGAAATAAAATATATTATTTCTCAATGTGATATTTTTATTGCATCAAGAACGCATGCCTCAATTGCCGCATATTCAACATGCGTTCCAACTCTAGTATTAGGCTATAGCGTTAAGTCTAAAGGAATAGCCAAAGATTTATTTGGAACAAATCATAATTATGTTTTACCTTATGATAAGATAAATACTAGTAGATTAATTAATAATTTTAAGTGGTTAAAAGAAAACCAAAATGACATAAAAAAAGTTTTGAAAGCAAAAATCCCAACTATTATTAAAGAAGCATCAACAATGTTTACTAGAACTATTGATTTACTGGAAGAGAATGCAAAAAAAACAATTTGTGATTCTAGAGAATGTATTGGATGCGGTTTATGTAAGAATGTTTGCCCAACGCAAGCTATTAGTTGGAAAAAGAATGATGAAGGTTTTTATTATCCTAAAATTAATTTGCAAAAATGTATTAACTGTGATTTGTGTAGGCAAAAATGTCCGGTTGCTAATAAGTTTATAAATCAAAGGAAAAAAGAAATTCAAGAATGTTATGCATGTAAATCTAAAGATAATGAGTTAAGGAAAGATTCTTCTTCCGGTGCTTTTTTTCCAGTATTAGCAAAATCATTTATTGAAGAATTAGATGGAGTAGTTTATGGTGCAACAAACCATAACAATAAAACTAAGCATATTAGAGTTTCAAAAGTTGAAGACCTTTTCAAAATAAGAGGTGCAAAATATACCCAAAGTGATTTAAACGATGTATATAAACTTTTAAAAGAAGATATCAAAAATAATAAACACATATTATTTAGTGGAACAGCATGCCAAATTGCAGCAATAAAGCGTTATTCTGGTAATTATGATAAATTATATACAGCAGCAGTTATTTGTCATGGAGTAATGAATGATGATATTGTTTCTAGCTTATTGAAAGAAAAATCTTATTCTAGCGAAACAGAAGTTCTATACCACAAAAAAGATGTTTCTTGGGATAATCCTACAGTTATATTAAAAAAAGATGGAGAAGAAACGAGCATTAGTTATGGTAATAGTGATTTAATGACTTTATATTTAGACAATACTATATTGAGAAACAGTTGCTATGAATGTAATTATAAGGGCAGTAATAATATAGCCGATGTTATAATGGGAGACTATTGGGGAATTAATAATAAACATCCAGATATTTATGACAAAGATGGTGTATCTTCAGTTGTTCTCAATACAAGTAAGGCAAAGAAACTAATAAAAAAACTATCTTTAATGGATAATTTCATATTTAAGGAATCTACATATAAAGATATATTAGATGGAAATAGTATGTTAGAGCAAAGTGCAAAAAATAATATAGATAGATATCATTTATCTGAATATATGTCAAAACAAAGTTTAGAATTATTAGCTGCAAAGCATAAAGTGGAAAGAAAACTTAAACAAGAATCACTCGAAAAAGAAAATTTAATTAATATCAACAAACAAATTCAGCAAGCAATTTTAGAAGTTGATAACCGACTAAATGATATATTAAATAGTAATAGATGGAAACTTGTTAACAAAACTTTTGATAAAGTAAATAGATTATTAAGAAGAAATAAATAAGATTATGAGTAAGAAGGTGTTATTATCAAAAATATTAGATATCTTATAGTTGCTCTTATATCATTTTTTATAATAGATACTAATGTTAAAGCTTTAAATGATGGATGGAATAGAATTGATGATAAACAATATTACTATGAAAATAATATAATGGTAACGGGCTTTAAAGAAATAGATGATAAGTTATACTTCTTCTCAAGAGTAAATGGAGCTCTAAAAACAGGATGGCAAAGTGCCACTGAAGGAGTATGGTACCAAAACCAAAATGGAGAAGTAGTAAAAGATTGGCAAACAATAGATGGAAAGAAATACTACTTCAACGAACAAGGAATAATGCAGAAAGGGTTTGTTAAGTTAAATGATAAAATATACTTCTTCTCAAGAGTAAATGGAGCTTTAAAAACAGGATGGCAAAGTTCCAATGAAGGAGTATGGTACCAAAACCAAAATGGAGAAGTAGTAAAAGATTGGCAAACAATAGAAGGAAAGAAATACTACTTTAACGAACAAGGAATAATGCAGAAAGGGTTTGTTAAGTTAAATGATAAAATATACTTCTTCTCAAGAGTAAATGGAGCTTTAAAAACAGGATGGCAAAGTTCCAATGAAGGAGTATGGTACCAAAACCAAAATGGAGAAGTAGTAAAAGATTGGCAAACAATAGAAGGAAAGAAATACTACTTCAACGAACAAGGAATAATGCAAAAAGGTTTTATTACATTAAATGATAAGTTATACTTCTTTTCAAGAATAAACGGAGCTTTAAAAACAGGTTGGCAAAGTGCCACTGAAGGAGTATGGTACCAAAACCAAAATGGAGAAGTAGTAAAAGATTGGCAAACAATAGAAGGAAAGAAATACTACTTCAACGAACAAGGAATAATGCAAAAAGGGTTTATTACATTAAATGATAAGTTATACTTCTTTTCAAGAATAAATGGAGCTTTAAAAACTGGATGGCAAAGTTCTACTGAAGGAGTATGGTATCAAAATGAAGATGGAGAAGTACTGATTGCATCCGGATGGACTGTTGTAGAAGGAAAAGAGTATTTCTTTGAAAACAATTTTGCTTATACTGGTAAACATGAGATTGATGGAAAACTATATTATTTTGATGACAAAACTGGTGAAAAATTAACTAGAAGTGTTAAAACGAAATATAAAGAGATTGTAATTGATGCTGAGACTGGCGAATATGTAAAGACACAACTGCTACCTACATATTACAATCAAAAAGATAGTAGATGGAGAAATATTAGGTATGGAAGAAGTACTATGGGATCATCTGGATGTGCGCCAACTAGTATTGCAATGGCATATACATCAATTTTAGAAAGGCAAATCTTACCAATAGATGTTGCATATTATTTATATAATGAAACTGATCAATTTAACAAAAGGCTAACTGGAACTAGTGGAATGGGAGTAATATATGCATCAAATCACTTCAATGTTAATTATAATGGTATAAACACAAAAGAAGAATTAATTAAAGAACTAAAAGAAGGTAAAATTGTTTTTGCTGCAATGCAGAATGGAACATTTGCTACATTAAAATGGAATCATGCTATAATACTATATGATTATAATGAACAAAATAAAACTACATATGCATATGATCCACTTAATAAACTTAACAATAAATGGCATCAAGTAGATTTGATTTGGAGAGAACAAAGTCAAGATCCTGATGATAGATTAGGTGGATATTCATTATACAGTTTATACAGGAGGTGAATTTTATGAAAAAAATTATATTATTTATTATATTATCATTTGTTTTTATTCCAAATGTTTATGCCTTAGATGGTTGGCAAGAAAAAGATAATAAGAAATTTTATTATGAAAATAATATAATGGTAACTGGATTTAAAGAAATAGATGATAAGTTATACTTCTTCTCAAGAGTAAATGGTGCTTTAAAAACGGGATGGCAAAGTGCCACTGAAGGAGTATGGTACCAAAATCAAAATGGAGAAGTAGTAAAAGATTGGCAAACAATAGATGGAAAGAAATACTACTTCAACGAACAAGGAATAATGCAAAAAGGGTTTGTTAAGTTAAATGATATAATATACTTCTTCTCAAGAGTAAATGGAGCTTTAAAAACAGGATGGCAAAGTGCCACTGAAGGAGTATGGTACCAAAACCAAAATGGAGAAGTAGTAAAAGATTGGCAAACAATAGAAGGAAAGAAATACTACTTTAACGAACAAGGAATAATGCAGAAAGGCTTTCTTAAATTAAATGATAAGTTATACTTCTTCTCAAGAGTAAATGGAGCTTTAAAAACAGGGTGGCAAAGTGCAACTGAAGGAGTATGGTATCAAAACAAAAATGGAGAAGTAGTAAAAGATTGGCAAACAATAGATGGAAAGAAATACTACTTCAATGGACAAGGAATAATGCAGAAAGGCTTTCTTAAATTAAATGATAAAATATACTTCTTCTCAAGAGTAAACGGAGCTTTAAAAACAGGGTGGCAAAGTGCAACTGAAGGAGTATGGTATCAAAACAAAAATGGAGAAGTAGTAAAAGATTGGCAAACAATAGATGGAAAGAAATACTACTTCAACGAACAAGGAATAATGCAGAAAGGGTTTGTTAAGTTAAATGATAAAATATACTTCTTCTCAAGAGTAAATGGAGCTTTAAAAACTGGATGGCAAGGAGCTGCTGAAGGATATTGGTATCAAAATAGTGCCGGAGAGCTCGTTACTAGTTTACAAACAATCGATGGAAGAAATTATAAATTTAATGAGCAAACTGGATTGTTAGAAGGCTTTAAAATAGAAAACGGAAAGAAGTATTACTATAATCCCGATGGAACTCAAGCTAAGGGTGTTCAATATATGACAAATATGTTTTGGAAGTTTAACGAAATAACTGGAGCTTTTGAAAAGTTTGTTCGTGAGGTAAGAGTAATTGATGTATCTGCACATCAAGAAGAGGTGGATTGGAACAAAGTAAAAGCTTCAGGAAAAGTAGATGCTGTAATACTAAGACTAGGATATGGTATAGGATTTATCGATTCATATTTTCTCCGAAATAAGGCGGAATTAGAAAGATTAGGTATTCCTTATAGTGTATATTTATTTAGTTATGCAGAAAACAAGGATGAAGCTTTAAGAGAATCTAACTTTGTTGTAGATACAATTAAGAATAATTCTGTTAAAATAGCTGCAAACATTTTTTCTATTTATTACGATTTAGAAGATTGGGAAATTAAATCTACTGGAGAAAATAGCTATGGAATTAGTAAGAATACATATAAGGATATGATTAATACTTTTATAGATAACACAGAAAAAAAACTATGTATCAAGACAAGAGTATATGCCTCAAAAAATTATATAGAAGAGAGATTCCCTAAAGAAGTTCAAAACTATGCAACATGGGTTGCTCAATGGAGTAACAAATTAACATATGCAGGGCCATACGAAGGATGGCAATATACAAATTGTGCTTCTGTTCCAGGAATTAGTGGCTGTGTAGATATGAGTAAATTCTATTACTAAAAAAAAAGAAAATTATTTTTCTTTTTTTTCTTTGGTTATAATCATACTTAAAAGAATCGGAGAGCATAAAATTATTGGGAAGCTATATCTAAATAATGATACTGGAGCTAACAAAATTGTTATATATAAGCCCCCAATCAATATCAAAGGGAAGTAAAATTTTCTCTTTTTATTTATAATACACATGCCTAGTGTAAACAGGTAAAGAACAAAGTAGAATCCTATAGAAAAAACAAATGAAAAAACAGGTAAGCTTTGCCAGCTAGTATAATAAACAACTTTTTTCAACCAATTATTATAAAATGGTAATTTGCTTTCCCTTTGTATTACTTCATACTTGGGATTGTAAAGTTTTGCATCTAACATTTCATATTCTATATAGGGATGATACATTCTATTATCATTATAATATTTACTTGGATACCAGCTTCCCAAATTATTTAGTAAAAAAGCTTCTATATATAATTTTGGGTGTTCAACTCCTGTTTTTAACCAAAACAATAAATACTCAATTGGTTTTTCTTCAACTACTTTTACTTTTAATCCCATTTTGGAAGAATCAGATATAGATTGTCTTGTACTATAATAAGAAAAGTACTTCAAATCATAAAAATGTTCATACTCTCTGATTTCTTTTTTTGATAGGTTATCAATATTATAATTATAAGTTCTAGAGAATTGCTGAGAAGGAACACTTGACATTTCTCTGATAGGGGATTCCTTTACTATATGTAGTAATCTATAACCTGAACCAACGAACAGGTTATAAATAACAACACTGCAAAAGATCGATATTAATAGTAGGTAGTAGGGCTTTTTTGGCTTTATAAAAAAACTCACTATTAGAAAAAATATAATCGCATAATAACCATTATTTCTAAAAAGACATAATAGCAAAGTTATAAAGCCAATCATAATGGCTTTATTATTTAAAGGATTATCATAATACTCGATGAAATTAATAATTAGTAAGGCAAATAGACCTGAAAATATAACGTCTTGAGCTGTTGAAAAAACCATTACTATATATAGAGGAAATATACTAAACATTAGAATTGAAATAAAGAGAATTAGTCTATTTTTTGATAAATTATAAGAAAAGAATGTAATTCGAGTAGCAACATAATTCATAAATAACATTTGTATCAATGAATAAATAGCTAATCCAATAGTATTGTTATGAAAAATAGTTTTTCCCACATTTATACATTGGGCTAAGAAAAATGAATAAATAATGGAAAAATGTGATGTTAATTTAACGGATGGATCCAATACTTCCAAAATTTGAAATCCTGCATCATAACCATAAACTCCAGGATATAACGCAAAAAATCCTAAAAAATTAAATGCGCTTATAATAACAAAAACTATAACGTGATTTTTCTTTGAAATATTAATATGCCTTTTTATAGATATTTTATTAATAAAATTTATTAAATATGATATCATCGGAAAGATGGCAAAACTTAGCATAATGATTTTAACAAAAGTTGCTAGAGACCAAATTATAGCACTATAATTATCTAACTGTGAACCTAATATAAAGATAATTGATAATGTAAAAGTAATGCCTAGCCCAAAAATATTCTCCCTTTTTTTTAGTCTTGGCATCTTATAATATAGATTTGCAAGCAAAACAAAAAAAACGATAGCTATAAAATTATAAGAAATCTTTATGCCATAAACTATATTTAAGTATTCAATTATACCTATAGTTCCTATGAAACCAAAAATAATTGCAAAATAAGTGTTTTTTTGAATATATGTTATCAATTTGTTCATATGTCTCCAACCTCTTCTTGTTGAGTATAACATTTTTCAATATTGTTGTAAACAAAGGGTTTAAAAAATGCTATACTAATGATACAATTTAATAAGAGGTGTGAGTCGTGAGTAATAAAAAAATAGCTGTTTTGATTCCTTGTTACAATGAATCAAAAACAATAGAAAAAGTAGTAAAAGATTATAAAAAGGAATTGCCTAGTGCAGATATTTATGTGTATGATAATAACTCATCTGATGGAACAGATAAAATAGCTAAAAAAGCAGGAGCTATTGTTAAATATGAACATAGACAAGGAAAAGGTAATGTTATAAGAACTATGTTTAAAGAAATCGATGCTGATTGTTATTTAATGATTGATGGTGATGATACTTATCCTGCTGATAATGCTAAAGAGATGGTTAAATATGTCCTAGAAGATAAAGTAGATATGGTAATAGGTGATAGATTATCTTCAACATATTTTGAAGAAAATAAAAGACCATTTCATAACTTTGGGAATAAGCTAGTAAGAGGTTTAATCAATACACTATTTAAGAGTAATGTAAGAGATATAATGACTGGTTATAGAGCTTTCAGTTATGAATTTGTGAAAACATTTCCTGTATTATCTAAAGGATTTGAAATAGAAACAGAAATGACAATTCATGCTTTAGATAAAAATTTTTCACTAAAAGAAATACCAGTTGAATATAGAGATAGACCAGCTGGAAGCGAATCTAAATTAAATACATTTTCCGATGGCTTTAAAGTTTTAAAAACTATCGGCAGACTATTTAAAGAATATAAACCAACCGTATTTTTTGGATTGATAGGATTATTATTCTTGATTATCTCATTATGTTTTGGAGTTCCAGTATTTGTAGAATACTTTAAAACACATCTAGTAAAAAGATTCCCAACTCTTATTTTTGCGGGATTCATGTTAATGATATCAGTATTATCATTTGTTTGTGGAATAATACTTGAAGTAGTAGTGAAGAAACATAGACAGTTATTTGAGTTGTTTTTAATTGATAAAAAGAGGGATTAAATTGGTAAAAAAGGTTAGACAAAATAAATTGATACAACAAATATTAAGATTTGGCGTTGTAGGTGGAATAGCATTTTTAATAGATTATATATCTTTAATTATTTGTAAAGAAGTTTTTGGATTAAATGTCTTATTATCAGCCGCTATTGCTTTTACAATATCAGTTATATTTAATTATATACTTAGTGTTAAATGGGTATTTGATGTTAATAAAGAAAAGTCAGAGAAAAGAAATTTTATATTATTTATTATATTTAGTATAATTGGACTAATTTTAACTGAGATAATTATGTGGTTTGGTACAGATATTCTTAAAATTCACTATTTAATAGTTAAAATTATTGCGACTGGTATAGTAATGGTATTTAATTTTATAACAAGAAAAATGTTTCTAGAATAAAAGTATATCAAAAGAATATACTTTTATTTTTATTGTGTTATAATATGTAGTGAAGACGTACTGGTGGTGATTATTATGAAAAAATGTGTAATAATAATGAATCCCGAAAGTGGAAAGAAGAAGAAAATAAAAAACTATAAAGATTTTTATGATATCTTACGTAAATATGGATATGATACAGATATTATATTTACTAAAGCTAGAGGGGATGCTAGAAACATAATTCAAGCTATTGATGATAACACCGATTTAGTTATTAGTGGTGGTGGAGATGGAACTTTAAATGAAATAGTATCCGGAAATATGATGCGTAAAAAGAAACTAGTAATCGCACCTCTACCAATGGGAAGTACTAATGATGTTGGCCATATGTATGGTTTAAATAGAACTGTTTTTCAAAACTTAGAAATATTACTTCAAGGAAAAGCAAAAAAAGTAGATATTTGTTATATAGATGAAACACCATTTGTATATGTTGCGTGTTTAGGAGACTATATTGATATGGCATACGCTACTCCTAGAAGTTTAAAGAAAAGATATGGAAAAATAGCTTATATTATTTATGGTTTAAAGCAATTAAAAAATAAAATACATCGTTATGAGATAAAGTATACAATAGATGGTAAAGAACATCGCGGAACTTATTCGTTTTTCTTTATCTCTAATTCATCACATATAGCTGGTCAACCAGATGTTTATTACGATGTAAAATTAGATGATAAAATGTTTGAGGTTGCTTTTGCTAATATAAAAACAAAAAGTGATATGTTAAAAATGATAGTACAAATAAGTACTATGGATGTTAAAAATATACCAAAAATAAAATATTATCGTACTGATAATTTGGAAATAGAATTTTTAGACAGTCCTAAAACATCTTGGTGTATAGATGGAGAAGAATACAAATCTACTTCAACTAAATTTAGTTTTAAAGTAGATCAAAGTATGAAAATGCTTGTTCCTAAAGAAAATATGAAAGATTTATTTGATGAATAAAATTGCTTTTTTGCAATTTTTTTGTTAAAAAAATATACTAGTATATGTTATAATAAAAAATGTTAATTAAAGATTGTACTAAGGAGTGATTAAATGTACCCGTTTTTATGTTTATTAGCTGGCTTATTAGCCTATGCTATATATATAATGTTTAGACCTAAAAAGGAGAGCCTTAAAGTATATGATCATATTAAATATTTTTCATTTTCTTTAACTCTATCTGTCCTTTTAACTCATTTATGTATTTATATATTAAATGGAAATGTTGATATGACATTTAATTTTAAATATCTTACTAATGTATTTGTAATGAAATATATTGTTTTATCTGTTGTTGTAGCTTTTGCATCAGCAATAATTATTCTTTTAACTGAAATACTGTTAAGTAAATTTACGATTAAAGAACAAAAGAATTATTTAAAACAAGAAAAGAAACCTATGATTATAAATTTAGTTTTAGCAAGTATATTTTTTGTTTTATTCTATGCTGTTTTATATATGCATAACTATTATAGTAATGTGCCTGCTGAACAATTAATGTTTCATTTACAAGTTCCTTTAGGAGGTACTTCATCAGCCATAGTAAAAGATATTATCTTAAAAATAGTCCTACCTATAGTTGTATCAAGTGGTTTATTAATATTTGCAGTTACTGCTAATAGAAAAAGATTAGTATTAGAATTTAATAAGAAAAAACTATTTGCTTTTTTCCCAATTAAATTCGATTTAAAAAGAATTACTATTGGTATAATTATTTCTATTATTTTACTACTTGCATACTTTTCACATAAATATAATATTGTTAGTTTTGTTAAAGCCCAATTTGTTACATCTAGTTTTATTGAAGATCACTATGTTAATCCTAAAAATGTTAATATGACTTTTCCAAGTAATAAGAAGAATTTAATCTATATTTATGTCGAGAGTTTAGAGTCTAGTTATATGGATGAACAATCAGGTGGATTAATGAAACACAATCTTATTCCAAATTTACAAGAGTTGGCTGCTACCGAAACTAACTTTTCAAACAACTCAGGAGTAGGTGGGTTTAACGAAACAATTGGAGCTAACTGGACTATTGCCGGTATGGTAGCACAATCTTCAGGACTTCCTTTAAAGTTCTCTGCTGATAGCACAACTTATGATGTAGAAAACGAATCATTCTTAAATGGAGTAGTAACACTAGGAGATATTTTAAAGAATAATGGCTATGATAATTATTTATATCTAGGTAGCGAAGTAGAATTTGCTGGTAGAAATCGTTATTTTGAACAACATGGTAATTATAATATTTTTGATTTTAATTCTGCTAAAGAAACTGGTAAAATACCTGAAGATTATAAAGTATGGTGGGGCTTTGAAGATAAAAAGTTATTTGAGTATTCTAGAGAAAAACTAACTGAATTATCTAGAACAAAGAAACCATTTAATTTAACTCTATTAACTGTTGATACTCATCCAACTGGTGGATATCTTGATGAAACTTGTGAAGCTCCATATGATAAGAATATTGAAAATGTTATTACTTGTTCTGATGGAATGATTATTGATTTTATAAACTGGATTAAAGAACAAGATTTTTATGATAATACTACAGTAATAATTACTGGAGATCATCTAAATATGGATAGTTCATTCTTAGGATCAACTGATGGTAGATATGTTTATAATGCTATTTTGAATTCTTCAGTTCAACCAATTAATTCCAAGAATAGAAAAGCAACTTCATTTGATATGTTCCCAACTACTTTAGCAAGTATGGGAGTAGAAATAGAAGGAGATAAATTAGGCTTAGGTGTAAACTTATTCTCAAGTAAGAAAACTCTATCAGAAGAAATAGGTTTATCTAAGATAAATGAAGAATTAGAAAAGAAATCTTCATTCTATCAAAATGTTGCATTATATGAAGAATAATTAATAAAGTTGCGCTCGCAACTTTTTACTTTGTCAAAAATATGTTATGATAAAAATATAGAGGGATTATGAAAAAGAAAAAAGTAAGAGAAAAATTTGTTGCTTTAAAATTACTAATTAGTATTGTATATATAAGTATAATTACTATTCTTTTTGTGTGTTCTTATAGGCTATATCAAGACAAGAAGAATATTACCCCATGGTCTGAAGTAGAAAGTGTTGAAGAATACACTTATATAGATGTTTATAAGATGTCTGAAAAGTTCGCTTATTATAAAGATACTAATGTAGGAATTCACTTTGTTATTGAAAAAGAAGATACTGGACAATGGCATACTTATTTAATCGCAATTAATGAAAATGATTATAATAAATATAAAAATATAATTGATTATACTTATGATAGAATAAAAGAAGAACCAGAAAGAATAAGAGTTTATGGTTATCCAGTAATTGTACCTGATACTATTAAGAAATTAGCTATTAAAAATATTAAGAATTTTGTTCCAGCTGAGAATGAAATTGTTATTACTGAAGATAATTATAATGAATATTTAACTAATAGTTATTTAGATACAACTATTAAGCATAAAGATGAATTTAGTATCTCTCTATGTATAACTTTATTATTACTAATAACTGTAATAGTATTATTTATAAGTACAATATTTTTAAAAGATGAAAAGCATAAGAAAAAGGTGAAATAAGATGGAATTTGTTGAATTAACAGAAAAAGAATATGAGAAGTATTGGAAAAATCATCCTCTAAAGACTTTTTTATCAGCTCCTGAAATATCTGAATTAAGGAAGAAAAGTAATTGGGATACATATTATGTAGGAGTAAAAGAAGATAAAAAGGTGATTGCTGCCACTATGTTACTTGCTCATAAGAGACATTTTGGTAAATATGAATTCTATTCTCCTAGAGGATATTTATTAGATTTTAATAATAAAAAATTAGTTGATTATTTTACTAATGAATTAAAGATATTTATTAAAGCAAAGAAAGGTTATATCTTTAGAGTAGATCCATATTTGATTTATAAAGAAAGAGATATAGATGGAAATATTGTTGAAGGTGGAGTTGATAATTCTAAAGTAGTAGATAATTTATATAAATTGGGATTTAAGAAAGTACCTATAGAAAATATGGAACAAGTAGGTTGGATGTTTTCTTTAGGACTTGAAGGTAAAAATGAAGAACAAATTATGAAAGAAATGAAATCATCTACTAGAAATAAAATTAGAAAGATAGAAAAATCAGGAATTGAAGTAAATGAAATAGGCTATGAAGACTTAGATAGATTTCAAAGTATAATGGAAGAAACATCTAAAAGAAAAGGTTTTTCTAATCGTAAATTATCATATTATCAAGATATGTATAAATTATTCCATGATAAGGATGAAGTTAAGTTCTTTATTACAGAATTAGATTTAAAGAAATATATTTCTAATTTAGAAAAAGATATCAAAGAAAGAGAAGATAAGCTTAATAGTTTAAGTGATGCGAAGTATAATGATGGAGCAAAGAAAAATTTAACTAATGAGATTAATTCTATTACTAAGAGAATAGATGATGCGAAAAGTATTATTGATGAGAAAAAGACTAATATAATTACTTTGTCAGGTTCAATGTTTATGTTAATACAACCTGAAGTAATATATTTAAGTAGTGGTAATTATGAAGAATTCTTAAAGTTTGATTCACAATATTTAATTCAGTGGAATCTTATTAAATATGGAATTGAACATGGTTTTAAAAAACATAATTTTTATGGTATACCAGCTAATATTAATGAACATCCTAAAGACTATGGTATATATGAATTTAAGAGAGGTTTTAATGGTTATGTAGAAGAGTTAATTGGAGAGTTTGAATTACCAATTACATGGCATTATAATTTGTTTAAATTGATTCATAAAATAAAGAAATAATATGTTATACTTGTTTTAATAATGGAGGATATTATGGAAAAGAAAAAAGATAAGAAAAAGTCATGGGTTTTGGTTACAGTATTAATAGTGGCTTTATTAATAGCTGCTGTTGGTGGAGGCTTCTTAATAGGAGCAAGTTATGTTACTTCTAAAACTATGACAAAGAAAAGTGAAGTAAAAGAAGAACAAGAAGAAGTAGTAAATGGTTTAGCAGTATCAGCAAAAGCTATGGATAGGTTAGTTAAAGAAAGATTAGAAAGATTTGTTTTAGCAGGATTAGATTATAATTATGCAAATGGTGGAACTTATAGACATTTTGCTAATGGTACAAAGAGTTTATCAGAAGAAGTTAAATTAAAAATGACTTATTCTATTACTAAGAGAATGGGTGGAGAATCACCAGTTAGTGAAGATGTAATTAATAGATTAGAAGGAACTAAACCTGATGCAGAAGAACCTGCTAGTGCTATGGAAAAAGCTCTTTTTGATAGAAACTATAAAGAACTATTTAATGAAGAAGCACCAGAATTTGATGCTGAAAAAATGATGTTAAGTGGATGCCCTGCTCCAATGGCATATGATAAAGAAACAGGAATCATGTATTTACTTAATAGATGCGGAGGAACTGGATCAGATAAAATTACTAGTACAATTAAATCATTTGATTCAGATGAAAAATATATTTATGTACATACAGAATCAAGATGGGAAGATTTATCTGTATCAGAAGAACCACCAAAAACTACAAAATTATTATGGACTTTCGATAAAGAACTTAAATTTATTAGAACGAAAGTAGAAAAGTAATATGCATAAAACATATAAAACAAGTGGTACTTGTTCAGTTGAAATAAATTTTGATATAGAAGATAATAAGATTCATAATTTAGAGTTTACTGGTGGTTGTAATGGTAATCTAAAAGGAATTGCTGCTTTAGTAGAAGGTCAAGATAAGGATGAAGTTATTAAGAAGTTAAAAGGTATTAAATGTGGTTATAGAAATACTTCTTGTCCCGATCAATTAGCTAACGCTTTAGAAAGTATAAATTAGTACTTGCAATTTTTTAATAATTATATTATTCTCATATAGAAGGGTGATGAGTGAATGAAAAAAAGAGTAGCTCCAAAAGTTTTTATTCCAAAAAGACATGGTATCTATTCTTATCTATTCATTTCATTAAATATTTTATTATTTGTTAATTAGAAGGAGTTTCTATTTTAGAAACCCCTTCTTTTTTATAATAAAATGCCCTAAGAGAGGAGAGATTTTGTGAAAAGTAAAAAGATGGCATATGACATTAATGAAATGCCACCAATGAAAGAAGCAATCATCTTAGCATTTCAACATTTATTTGCAATGTTTGGAGCAACAATCCTAGTTCCAATCCTTGTGAATGCAGCAGCTGGCGCAGAGGTTCTAACAATTCCAGTTGCATTAGTTACATCAGGTATCGGAACCTTAATTTATATTTTATGTACGAAAGGAAAATCACCTGTATATTTAGGTAGTTCATTTGCCTTTATTGTACCAATAGCAGCTGCTTATACTAAAGCAGGTATTGCTGGAGCAATGACTGGTATTATGGCTGTAGGATTGATTTATGTAATAGTAGCCATAATAATTAAATTTGCAGGAAAAGATTGGTTAGAAAAACTATTACCACCAGTAGTAATAGGACCAATGATAATGATTATAGGACTTGGACTTGCACCTTCTGCAATAGGTCAAATTGGTCTAGCAGATGGCTCTGCACTAGAATGGAAAGTACTAGTAGTAGCGCTTGTATCATTCTTAGTAACAGCTATTGTAATGACTAAAGCAAAAGGCTTTTTCAAAGTAATTCCATTCTTAATTGGAATAGTAACAGGTTATGTAGTTGCGGTATGTTTAGGAATGATTGATTTTAAACCAGTTGCTGAAGCTAGTTGGTTTAGTCTTCCTAAATTTAAAATTATGTTTAAAGATTATGGATTAAACTTTGCAGCTTTAATTACAATTGCTCCAATTGCTCTAGTTACTATGTGTGAACATATTGGAGATCATACATCACTATCTAATATTATTGGAAAAGATTTAATAAAAGATCCAGGACTAGATAGAACACTACTTGGAGATGGTCTTGCTACATTTGTAGCTGGATTCTTAGGAGGACCTGCAAATACTACATATGGAGAGAACACATCAGTTGTAGGTATGACTAGAGTAGCTAGTGTTAAAGTAATTGGAATGGCTGCTATATTCGCAATTATTATAGGATTCTTAGGTAAGTTTACTGCACTAGTTTCAACAATACCTAATGCAGTATTAGGTGGAGTATCATTACTATTATATGGATTTATAGCTGTTAATGGTTTAAAAGTACTAATTAAGAATCAAGTTAATTTTGAAGAATCAAAAAATATTATAGTTGCTTCATCAATGTTAGTTTTAGGATTAGGAGGAGCTGCAATCTCAATAGTACATGGAGATTTATCTCTAACTATTTCAGGAATGAGTTTAGCCGCAATTATAGGTATTTTATTAAATGTATTCTTACCTGGTGAAAAGGAAGAAGTTGCTACTTTAATAGAAAATGATACTAGAAAAGTTAAACAAGATATGACTAAATTAAAAAATGATATTAAAGAAGAATTAACTGTAGAATTAAAAGAAGATATTATTAAAACTATTAGAGAAGAAATGAATAAACCACAAAAAAAGAAAAAGAAATAAGGAGTAAAGTATGAACGTAATAGAATTAAATCATCCCTTAATAGAACACAAATTAGCACTTCTAAGAGATGAAAAAACTGGAACAAAAGAATTTAGAGAATTAGTAAGTGAAATTGCTATGTTCTTATGCTATGAAGCTATGAAGAATGTCGAATTAACAGAAGTAGAGGTTAAAACACCTATTGAGAAGTTTAAAACACACATCTTAGATGAAGATAAATATGCATTTGTACCAATCTTAAGAGCAGGTATGGGAATGCTTGATGGAGTGATTACAGTTGTACCTAATGCTAAAATAGGTCATATTGGAATGTACCGTAATGAAGAAACATTTGAACCTGTAAATTACTTCTTTAAAGTACCAAAGAATATAGATAAGAAAGAAGTGTTTTTACTAGACCCTATGTTAGCTACTGGAGGAAGCGCAATAGATGCGATTGATTTATTGAAAGGTAAAGGTGTAAAGAAAATAAACTTCTTATGTATAATATCTGCACCAGAAGGATTAGAAGCAGTATCTAAGAAGCATCCTGATGTTCCAATATATACAGCTCATATCGATAGAGAATTAAATGAGAATAAATATATTTGTCCAGGACTAGGAGATGCAGGAGATAGAATTTACGGAACAAAATAGAGGAGTAATCCTCTTTTTTATTTAAAAAATAGATTAATATAAACTAATTTATGTTAAGATAGATAGAGGAGGATTAATATGAAGAAAAAACAAAAACGTAGAAAACTAAAACCCTTCTCAATTATCTTAATACTTGTAATTGCCCTAGCAGGAATATCCCTATACAAGCATTTAAGAGTAAAATATGCTTATAAAGAAGTTGAATTATATACTAAAGGTGTTCAAGTATTTGATGATTTAAAATTAAGTGATTTAATTAAAAGTATTAATGGTGAATTAATAGATGATCCAGTAATTGATACTACTAAGGTTGGTACTCAAGAGATTGAATTTAAATATATTACTGATAGTCATATTAAAGTTCCATATACAATTACTATTGAGGTTATTGATAATGTCTTCCCAATAGTTGCTTATCCTGGAACTAAAGTAGTTACAGTAGGTACTACAAAGAAAGAATTAGAAAATTCATTTTTCTGTGGAGATAATTATGATAATAATCCTAAATGTCATATAGTAGGTGAATATAGTTTAAAAGATCCTGGAGAATATCCAGTTGCCCTAGAGGGAGTAGACAAATCTGGTAATGCAACTAAACATGATTTCACATTAGTAGTAAAAGAAAAAAGCAAAGCTACTCCTAGAAAAACTACAAATAAATTTGAATTTACTAATTACACGGATTATAGAGATATCTATAAAAAATATAAAACTAAAAAGACATCCATTGGTATCGATGTTTCTCATTGGCAAGGAGATATTGATTTTAAAAAGTTAAAGAAAAACAAAGTTGAATTTGCCTACATTAGAGTTGGTCGAAGAGATGGTATCGAAGGAGAATTTGTTTTAGATGAAAACTTTGAGAAGAATATCAAAGGTTTTAATGAAGCAGGAATACCAGTAGGAGTATATTTCTTCTCCAAGGCTAATTCGATAGAAACTGCCAAGGAAGAGGCTAAATGGGTTTTATCTAAAATAAAAAAATACAACGTAGATTTAGAAGTTGTATTTGATTGGGAAAACTGGAATAATTATCCAGAATATAATTTAAGTTTTTATAATTTAACAGAAGTTGCCAAAGCATTTACAGAAACTGTTTCTAAAAAAGGTTATACTGGTATGGTCTATGGTTCTAAAAACTATTTAGAAGAAGTTTGGTTCCCAATGGATGAAAATATCTGGTTAGCTCATTATACTGATCAAACTAATTACCAAGGTAAATATAAAGTATGGCAAGTATGTGAAAATGGTAAAGTAAATGGTATTAATAATAACTATGTGGATATTAATGTTAGATATAATTAAAGATATTTTAATACTTCAATTATAAAATGATTACTCTTAGTATTTTTAATTATTCCATTAAATTTATATTTACCAACTCGTTTAATACTAAAAGTGTCATTATCTTTAAGTTTATAAGAGGAATTCTTTAAAAAATCATGATTTAGAAGAATTTCTCTTTTTTTAATCATATCAGTAATATTATTTCTATTAGTATGACAAATACTAGATATTACAGTATCAATTCTATTACTTGAGACTATTAATTCTATCTTTTCATAAGACCTTTCATAATCTTTTAAAAAGTCAATGTCTAATTCTTTTAATTCAATATGAGAGTTTTTAACCATTAGAAAGTTAGATTCAAAATAATTTCTCACAATAGGCAAGATATATACATAATAATGATTATCTATTATTAAGACATCGCCAAATAATTCAGAATCAATTCCTAGAGAATAAATACTACCTAATATATCTTGATGTCTAACAGGTACTTTAATAATTATTTCATAGAGTAATACTTCAGGATTATTATTCTTATAGAGAATAACTTTTTCACTATCTTTATAGGGGTAATAGATATTATATTCATTCTTTTTTAATTTACCTTTTATACTCATTAAATCTTTAGGATCTAAAAAGAATGTACTTCCCGTAGTATATAGTCTATTTAAATTTTTCTGTATACCATACATAATAATCCCTCACATTAGTATTATATCATGATATAATATTATTGGTGATATTATGGTAGATGCGATAGAGATAATAATCAATAATGGAGCACTTGTACAAACTAGTGCCTTAATAGCTTATAAACAAAAAGTATGTTACTTAAATGAGAAAAAATATGAAGTAGATGATTCTTTCTTAGAAGAATTTGTAAGAATACTATCTCAATGGAAAAATGAATATGGTACTAAAAGCGGAATAGATGTAGAAGAGTTTAAAGTAACTGTTTACTCTGGTAAAAGAGAAGATGTTTTTCATGGAAAAGGAATCTTTCCAGATAATTATTCTAGAATTAAAGAATTGTTGGGTGGCTTAAATGGATAGATCATTAAAACTTATAAATGGACTAGAAGAATTTGAAAAATCTATTCCAAAATTTATCGAAGCATTTGTAGAATATTACGGGGAAAATCATCGAAAAGAAATTGAAGATAAATTTTCTAAAGCTAGATTTATTGGTTACCAAACAATGTCTGATCTTAAATCTACCATTAATAGTTTTTCACAAAATATAACTAAAGAATTAATAGAAGAAATAATTAATAAACATGATTTGAATCTAGAAGTAAAAGATTTAACTCGTGATAATGGTTTTGAATTTAAAAATATTCAACCAATTAATAACTTGTTTAATTTACTTGAAGAGAATAGTTTGGGAGCTGATGGAAGATTAGAAGAGTCTATTAACTCATCTTTAGAATCTTATAAGAGATATATTCCTGTTCTAACATATGAAGATTTAAAAGAAATATCAAAAACTGGTGTAATACCAAATACAGAAAAATTCGAAAATGCTTCTGATTGGTTAAAAAATAATATTTTATATTCAGTAGATTCAAATGCTATTGAGAGGAACTTAGTAACACATTTTAATGGAGTTGAAGAACTATTAAAATTAATAGATCCAGATATTAATCAAGATAATTTTAAAGAAAAATTAAATAATCCAGAATTTCAAAAGTTTATTGAAATAAAAAAAGATTATGAAAAAGCCTATGAATCATATCTAGAACGAATGAAAGTAGTAGAAAACTATCAAATAGAATTAAAAAAATATGATGAAATTGAAATGGATTTAAACAAAAAATATATGCAAGAGTTTATTCTTGATAATCTAGACTTAATACCTGAAGAAAAGAGAAGGGGATTAGAAGATTATAAAGAAGACTATAATAAAGAAATATATTTGGACTCATATATAAGAGATACTCTTGGTTATTCTCTATATAGTACTATTGATATTACTAGTTTTTCCACAGAAAGTGAAGAAAACCTAAATGATTCAAATGAAAACGTATGGATAAGTAACAGTATTAAAAATGATAGAATTAGTTATTTAAAAAAGAATGGTATTGATTTGGGAGATAATTATGAAGATTATCTAAATAGTGAAGAAGCTAGAAAGATTTGGCCTTCTTCAGAAAGAGTAGATAAACTAATAGAAGATAGAAAACAATTATTAGATAGATTAAAAAAAGAATTGTTTGATAAAACTGCTATTTATCAGGAAACTAGAAGAAAAATAGATGAGCTAGGTTTATTAGATAAACATGATCATATTGACATGAATATGTATGAAAATGGTGGTACTTTCGTAAGCCCTAATATTGTTCAAACAGATACTGGTTATGAATTGTTTTCTTTGGTAGCTGTTCATCTAAATGAAATATCTGATGATTTAGATCATGCAATTATTCATGAATTAAATCACTTGTTTGAATTACATTTAAACGAAGTATTAGGAGATACATATAGTGTTATTTGTGGCTGGGACCAAGTAGATGGAACAATAGGTGATGTAGAAGTAACTGAAGAAGATAATAGTAAAAGGTCTTACGAATTATTTAATGAAATTATTAATGAAAAGATTGCTCAAGAAATATGTGAAATAATGCATAAAGATAATGTTCAAGTTTTTGATGATAAGAATCAGTCAAGGTATCAGAAAACTACTAGTTATGAACATTCTTCATTCTTGGTAAATGATTTTTATAATGAATACAAAGATTTAATTATTAAAAGTAGAAGTAATGGAAATATAAATATTATTCTAGATGCTGTTGGAAAAGAAAATTTTGATGAATTAAATAGTTTGTTTGAAACTTTTTCTGAAAGTTTTAGTGGAATGAAAATCTACAATTTAATAACATCTCTAAGCAAAAAGGAAGATAATGATATGACTAGAGTTTATTATGAATTATGTGATAAGAGAGATGCAATATTAGAGAGAATGAGAAAAAATTATGAAAATCACAAGGAAGAAGAACTTACTTTATGAAAGTACTAACTCTAAAACAACCTTGGGCTACTCTAGTAGTTGAAGGTTACAAAGAATATGAATTTAGAACTTGGAAGACAAAGTACAGAGGAGATTTCTTAGTTCATGCAGGTTTAGGAGTAGATAAGGAAGCATTAAAAAGATTTGAATATTTAAATTTAGATTATCCTAAAGGTTGTATTATTGGAAAAGTTACATTAACTGATTGTGTATTAGTAGATGATAATTTAAAAGAAGAGTTAAAAAGGAAAAACGAAAATGTCTATTTAGGTGCTATTAATAAAGAGATAGATGAATATGCATTTAAATTAGAAAATGTAAAAAAAATAGAGGCCATTTATGTGAAAGGTAAATTAGGTTTTTGGGAATATGATTGTCAAGATATAGAAGAAATGTTATAATTATGCGCATAGGAAGGAGGAGTTAGATGAAGAGAGTATTACTTGGTATGAGTGGTGGAGTAGATAGTAGTGCTGCAGTTATATTACTACAAAATATGGGTTATGAAGTAGTAGGATTAACTTTTAAATTTATTGAAGATTTTGATCCAACTGATGCAGTAAAAGTAGCTAACAAATTATCTATAGAACATCATGTAGAGGATTACCAAAAAGAATTTAAAAAAGAAGTAATTGATAGATTCTTAAATGATTATAAGAATGGTTTAACTCCAAATCCATGTGTAATTTGTAATAAATTATGTAAGTTTAAATTTTTATTTGATAATATGAAAAAGTATAATTGTGATTATGTCGCAACTGGTCATTATGCAAAAATAGATAATGGTAAACTATATAGAAGTAAAGATTTATTAAAAGATCAATCTTATTTCTTATATAGTATTCCAAAGGATATGGTGGATAAAATTATTTTTCCATTAGAAGGTTTATCAAAAGATAAAGTCAGAGAACTAGCTGGAGAAAATGGATTAGAAAATGCCAACAAAAAAGATTCTTTTGATGTATGTTTTATTAAAGGTTCATTTAATGATTATATAAGTGAACATGCTACACAAGAATCTGGTGATGTAGTTGATATTGATACTGGAAAAGTAATTGGTAAGCATAAAGGATTAATGTATTATACAATTGGTCAAAGAAGAGGTTTAGATATCGGTGGTACAGCTGACAGAATGTTTGTTGTTGGAAAAGATACAGAAAAGAATATTTTATATATTTGTATCGGTGATGACAATGATTATTTAGTATCAGATTCATGTATCTTAAAAGATATTAACTTCTTAACAGAAGACAAAATAGATAAATGTACAGCTAAATTTAGATATCGTTCTATGGATGTTCCAGTAGAAGTAGAATATTTAGATAATAATGAATTACTTGTAAAGTATAAAGATGGAATAAAAAGAGTCACACCAGGCCAAGCATGTGTTTTCTATAGAGAAGATCAATGCCTAGGTGGAGGTATTATAAAAGAAGTACGTAAGAATAATGAAAAATTATGGTACTTATAAATTGAAAAATTATTATATAAATAGTATAATTTTAAATGTGGTGATAAAATGAAGAAATTTATTTCAATTATATTAGTATTAGTTTTAAGTTTAGTAGTAGTTGGTTGCTCTAGTGAAAAAACTGATGCAATGAAATTTAAAGAAGAGTATGAAGGAGTTAATGGTAAAGTTAATGAACATACTAAGAAAGAGAATCGTGAATTAGATATTTCTAAAGAAAATCCATTTGTATATGCAACTGCTGAAGATATTGTTAAAAGAATTGATAATAAGGAATCTTTCATAGTATATTTTGGATTTGCAGAATGTCCTTGGTGTAGAAGTGTTATTGAACAATTAATTAAAGCTGCAGAAGATACAAATGTGGAAAAGATTTACTATGTAGATGTTTTAAATATCAGAGATGTTAGAGAAATAGGAGAAGATGGAGAGATTAAAACAACTACTGAAGGTTCTAAAGGTTATATGGATTTACTAACAAAACTTGATAATGTTTTAGAAGAATATACTTTAACAAATGAAAATGAAGAAGAAGTAAGTGCTGGAGAAAAGAGAATCTATGCTCCTAATGTGGTTGCTATATCACAAGGAAAAGCTATTCAATTAGAAACAGGTATTAGTCCTAAATTAACTGATCCATATAGTAAGTTAACAGATAATATTAAGAAGTATGCTTATAATAAATTTAAATGTTTAATCAAATGTTTAGAAGAAGAGAGTACTACTTGTCAAAAAAATAGTTGCTAAAAGAAGAGTTAATCTTCTTTTTTTGTGTTATAATTATATAGTTAGGAGGTATATAATGAGTAAACCTTTAGTATTATGTATTTTAGATGGTTGTGGTGTTAGAGAAGAAACTGATGGTAATGCTTTTAAAAATGCCAAGAAACCAACTTTTGATATGTTGATGGAGAAATATCCTCATTCAATTCTACAAGCTAGTGGACCTTATGTAGGACTTCCTGAAGGACAAATGGGAACTAGTGAAGTAGGGCATATGAATATTGGATCTGGTAGAGTTGCGATGCAACCTTTAGAGACAATAAGTGCCTCAATTGACAGTGGAGACTTCTTCAAGAACAAAGAAATTTTAGAAGTAATAGAACATGTAAAAAAGAATAATTCTGTATTACATATTTTTGGATTATTATCTGATGGAGGAGTACATTCTCACATTAATCATGTCTTAGCCTTGTTAGAAATGTGTAAAAAAGAAGATGTCAAAGAAGTATATTTTGATATCTGTCTAGATGGAAGAGATACTTATGAAAAGAGTGCTCTAACTTATTTAGATCAATTAGATAAGAAAATGAAAGAATTAAATATAGGTAAGATTAATACTATTTCAGGTAGATATTATGCAATGGATAGAGATAATAATTTTGATAGATTGAAACTTGCCTATGATGCAATTGTCTATGGTGAAGGACCTAAATATAATAACTATAAAGATTTAATTGATGAAAATTATAAAAATGAAAAATATGATGAATTTGTAATACCTGGTATTATTGATTCTAAACCATTAAATGATAATGATGGAGTAATTGCTTTTAATTTTAGAAAAGATAGATTAAGAGAAATGTTTACTCTATGGTCTAATCCAAGTGAATATGAACCTCAGGCTAACGAGAAGAATTTAGAAGTAAAACATTTTAATAATTTAAAAGTATTAACAATGTATCCTGTTACTGAGACAGTTCTTTGTCCACATGCTTTTGATGATTTAGATTTAAAAAATATCATGGTTGATTATCTTCATAACAATGGACTTAGTCAATTACGTATTGCGGAGACAGAAAAGTATCCGCATGTTACATTCTTCTTCGATGGTGGAAAAGAAGTAGAATATGATGATATGAAAAAAATTCTTATTCCATCACCTAAAGTAGCTACTTATGATCTACAACCAGAAATGAGTGTTTATAAAGTACGTGATAGTTTCTTAGAAGAAGTGGGAAATTATGATGTTACTATTATGAACCTAGCTAACGGTGATATGGTTGGACATACTGGTGTCTATGAAGCAGCAGTAGAAGCTGTAGAAGACATGGACAGTTGTCTTGGTATGTTCTATGACAAAGTGGTTAAGGAATTAGGTGGAATTCTAATTATTATTGCTGATCATGGTAATTGTGATGTTATGTGGGATGAAAATCATAAACCTGTTACTTCACATACAACTAATCCAGTTCCTTGTATAATAACTAAAGAAGGCATTGAATTAAATGATGGAAAACTAGCTGATGTAGCTCCAACAATGTTAGAACTTTTAGGATTAGAAAAACCTGAAGAAATGACAGGAGTTTCATTAATTAGGAGGTAATAATATGAAAAAGAATTTATTAGGAATATCTTTAATGACAATAACTGGCCTGTATTTTCTTCTAGCTGCGATTATTATATTAATTGCTCTAGTTACAGATATACCGGTTTTATATGGAATTATAGCAAGTATTGTTGTATTGATATTACAATTTTTAATATCACCTTGGTTAACAGACTTATCAATGAAATGGTTTTATAAAGCTACGTTTGATCATGAATTACCAGATAATGTAAAACAGTTTATCACAGAAGTCTGTGAACAAAATAAAATGAAATATCCCAAAATAGGATATATAGATGATGGAGCTCCTAATGCTTTTACTTATGGACGTACTAAAAATGATGCTAGAGTTATTTTAACTAGAGGTATTTTTGAGTTACTAAATGAAGAAGAAGTAAAAGCTGTAGTAGGTCATGAATTAGGACATGCATCTCACTATGATATGTTATTTATGACAGTAGCTCAATTAGTTCCATTAGTACTATATGGAATATATGAAATATTTGCTAGAACAAATAGCGATAGCGATAGTGATAATAAAGCTCAATTAATTGGATATCTAGCATATGTATTATATGTTATTAGTAACTATATAATATTGATGTTATCAAGAACAAGAGAGTATTATGCTGATAGCTTTTCTATTGAAGTAACTAAAAACCCTAATGCTTTAGCAAGTGCTTTAGTTAAAATAGGATATGGTTTAAGTACAGCAGAAACTAATCCAAAACATTCTGCTGCTAGAAGTAATGCTTTAGGTATTTTTGATTCTAAAACTTCAAAAGCTTTGATAGTATCTAGTCAAGATAATGGAGAAGTATCAAAAGATAATATTAAACAAGCTATGAAATGGGAACAATGGAATATATGGGCTAAATGGTATGAGTTTAATTCAACACATCCATTAATCTCAAAAAGATTATTAGCAATCTCAGAAAGAAGTAGAGATTTTAATCAAGAACCATATATTGTATTTGATTTAAAGAAAGAAGAATCTTATGTTGATGATTTCTTAATTGAATTATTAATTAATGCTTTACCTTTCTTTGCATTTATAATTGCATTAGTTCTTTGTGCATTAACATTAGCATCAGAAGGAAATATCTTCTTAACTGCAGGAATATCTTTACTTGCAATAGAATTATTCTCATTTATTAAGTTTAGAAGAAGATATAGTAATAAACCATTTAAAGAAACAAATGTAAGAGATTTATTAAGTGAAGTAAAAGTATCACATATTACTTCAATACCTTGTTCATTAGAAGGAACAATAATTGGTAGAGGAAATCCTGGTTGTATTTTTAATGAAGATTTTGTAATTAAAGATGAAACTGGTATTTTATTCTTAGATTATAATCAACCAATTAATATAATTAATAAAATATTTGCTTTATTTAAATCAAAAGAATATTTTGATAAAGTTATAAAAGTAAATGGTTGGTATAGAAGAAGTCCTGTTCCATATGTTGAATTAAAAACAATGGAAATTGATGGGGTAGTTAAAAAAGTATATACTTATACATTGAATATAGCTCTATATATAATAATGCTTATAGCGGCAATTGTATTAATTGTAATGTCTCTATAATTTAATGTTCATTTAATAAAAACATAATATGATAAAAAAGAAGATGAGGTGGAAATATGAGTACAAAAAAGGAACAATTAGAAGAGAAGGAAACAAATAAAAGAAAGTTTACATATGTAGTTATTATATTATTTATAGTATTGATTTTTGCTGCGTTCGTAGTAGCACTTAATAATGCTGGGTTAATTAAATTTGATGAATTAAGTCATATTAAATTACCTGGTAATAATAATAATGCTGAATTAAAATATACTGAAACAACTGATAAAGTAAAAGAAGGTATTTATATTACAGATGTATCTGAAGTAGTAGAACAAGTAATGCCTTCAATCGTTTCAATTACTAGTAAAACATTAGTAAATTCTGGATCATTTGGACCTTTTAGTTTTGGAGAAAATCAATATGCTGAAGGTGCTGGATCTGGTATTATAGTTAGTAAGAATGATAATGAGTTGTTAATTCTAACTAATAATCATGTTGTTGAAAATGCTAAAGAATTATCAGTACAATTTGTAAATGAAAAGAGTGTTGATGCGACTATTAAGGGAACATCCTCTAGAAAGGATGTCGCAGTAATATCTGTTAAAGTTAGTGATTTAGACAAAGAAACTGTTGAATCTATTAGAATTGCTACACTAGGTGATAGTAATAGTTTAAAAGTTGGTAATGGAGTAATTGCTATTGGAAATGCTTTAGGGTATGGTCAATCAGTAACTACTGGTGTAGTAAGTGCTTTAAACAGAGAAGTTAATGTAGATAATGTTAAATCTAAAATGATTCAAATTGATGCTGCAATTAATGGAGGAAATAGTGGTGGAGCTCTTCTTAATAGTAAGGGTGAAGTTGTTGGTATTAACTCTGTTAAATATTCAGCAGAAGCAACATCAACTACTGCTAGTATTGAAGGTATGGGATTCGCAATTCCTATTTCAGATGTAAAAGATTTAATTACTAATTTAATGAATGGAAAAGAAGATACTAGTGATGCTACAGTAGGTGTAGAAGGATATATGATTACTGAAGAAAACAATAATTATGGTCTACCAGTTGGGTTCTATGTATCTAAAGTAGTTAAAGGTAGTGGAGCAGATAAAGCTGGTATTGCTATTGGTAATGTTATTACTGAAATAGAAGGCAAGAAGGTTACTACATTTAGTGATCTATCTGATGTTATTTATGAAAAGAAAAAAGGAGATAAAGTTACTTTAAAAATAAGTTATGTCAACGGTAGAGAATATGCAGAAAAAGATGTAGAAGTAACACTTTCATAGTAAAAGCAATCTAAAATGATTGCTTTTTTTGTTGAAAATTCTTGACTTTTTGGCTATTTTTAGTATAATTAAGTATGTCTACTGAATTTAGTCGGCTTGGCTATCGGAAAGGCTAAGGCGATTAAAGACATATGCGGATGTAGTTTAATGGTAGAACCTCAGCCTTCCAAGCTGACTACGTGGGTTCGATTCCCATCATCCGCTCCATATTAAAATCAAGCTTATCGAAAGATAAGTTTTTTTATTGTAATAATCCGAACAAACGTAGTCAACTTGAAAAAGGTTCTACCATTTTATCAAATAAAATATAAATATTACGAATAATTGCGAATCATATATATGAGGAGGAATTATATGAAAAAAATACCAGATGGGTACCAAAATGAATTCTTATTTGTATTAGAATTTAATAATAAAAAAGTAAAAGAATTAAATCCATTACTTAGAGAAGTGGTTGATGATATATTTTATAATGTCAATGAAGATTCAATTATAAAAGCTTGGAGAAATCCGTGTAATAATGAGAAAGGAGATATATTACTAAAAATAGAGAATAAAACTAGATTTATAAGTGTAAAAAAAGGAAGTAGAAACTCTGTACATCTAGAAAGCATTATTTCATTTAAGGACTTTTTAAAAGAATTAGGAGTTAGTGATAAAATAATCTATTATTATGAACTGTTTCATTATGGAGTTAATAGAAGAGACTATAATCAAATTTTATCTTCAAAAGAATTTTGTTCTAAGAATAAAAGAAAAATTAAGAAGATCAATCAAGCTCTTACTAAAATTGATATTGAGAAGATAATAGATAGATTTATATTACAAGGAAAAATATCAGAACACAGAGTAAGTGGAATAATATCAGGAGTGCCAAATGATTTCATGTGGATTAATTCAAATGATATAGTTAATTCAATCAAAAGCAACATAAACAGAGAATCTTCAACTGTTCATATTAGTTCACTATATATTCAACCAATGAATAGGTGTATAAATGGTAATAAAAAATATGAATGGTGTAAAGAATTCGTTCAGGTTAAATGGTATTCATTATTTGATGATATTATTATGCAAAAAAATAGAAATCTTATGGAGAAAAAACTTCATAAGTATCATGAACAAGAAGGTAACACACAGACTTTACAAAATTAGACATCATTTATAAATTTGTTTGCATTAAAAGTTTAAAAAAAATCAGCCAAGTGATATAGTAAAAATAGAATAGTGTGGAGGATGGGGATGACATAATGAAAAAAATATATAGACTATTAATACTTATTATGATGGCTACACTTATTCCAATGCATGTAAATGCAAAATCTGAGTCATTATATAATATAATGAAGAATAATTCTACTAAGGATAATATTGCTTCTACTTATGTAGAATATAGCTCTGGAATAGATTTCACAGATGTATCTAGTGATATCAATGGAAAAGGGTTATATATGATTGGAAGTACTGCAGGTAGTACTTATCCAATATTATATTATCGTGGTAGTATTTCAAATAATAATGCACTTTATGCTGGTTTTTGTTGGCAAATAATTAGAACTACAGAAACTGGTGGAATTAAATTAATGTATGCCGGTCTCCCAAGCGATGGAAAATGTAATAATGCTGCAGATGCCCTAACAATCGGTAAAACTGCTTATAACTCAGTAAACAACGCACCATATTATGGATGGATGTATAATACTGGCGAAGGCGATGTTAATGTTACTGATTCTACTGCTAAAGCATATTTAGACAACTGGTTTGAAAACAATATGTTAGATCATGTAAAAGAATTAGAAGACACTGTTTGGTGTAATGACCGTGGTATGGCTGAAAATAGTGTATTTAATACAAGAACAAGATTAGAAGAAGGACATCCTACTTTAGCATGTGCTAATAAAGATGATGCATTTACAGTATTCTCTGATAAAGGAAATAAAAAATTAACTTATCCAACAGCTATTATTAATGCAGATGAATTAACATATGCAGGAGAAGTACTTAGAAAAACACAAGTTGATACTTTTGTAAATATTGCATACTCATATTGGTCAATGTCTCCATATGTAACAAATAAGAATATGTATCCTAATTCAAAAGGTGTATTAAATATGAATACATTTACTTATTCAGCTGCTATTAGACCAATGGTATCAGTTAGAAATAATGCCTTGATAATGTCTGGAACAGGTACAAATGATGATCCATATGTAATTAGAGTTACTAAGAAATACCGTATTCATGAAGATGAATATACTACAAGTGATGTAGAAGAAGCTGCAGATGGAGAAACAGTTACTCTAAATCATACTGATAGATCAGGATATAAATTCGTATCTTATAAAATTACTGATATGGATAATAATGAATTAAGTATAACTGTTAATAATAATAAATTTGAAATGCCAGCTAACGATGTAAAAGTATCATCTATCTATAGAGAATTAAAAGAATTCCACAATGTAACTACTTCTAGTGATAATGTAAATATCGAAGTAGAGTCAGTAGAAGAAGAGCAATTAGCTTCATTTAGAGTAAATATTCCTCATGGATATAGAATAAAAAATATTAGTTTAAAAAACACTTCAGGGGCTGAATTAGATATCCCTATAGAAGAAAAAGATGGTAAATATACATTTGAAATGCCTACTGAAGATGTAGTAATAGATGTAGAATTAGAAGAACTAAATAAATATCCAGTTACAGGTGATGTTGAAAATCTAAGTGATAATCCTTACTATGTTGGTGATAAAGTAGAATTTAAAGTTATTAATAAAGAAGGATTTAAGATTACTAGAGTATACTTAACTGATTCAGAAGGAAATGAATTAGATATTGAATTAGTTAATAATAAAGGTAATTGTTCGTTTATAATGCCTGATAGTGAAGTTAAAGTAAATGTTGAATATGAAGAAATCAAAAAAGAAGAACCAGAGAAGAAAAAAGAAACAAAGAATCCTGAAACTTCTGATAATTTAATAGATAATATAATTATGTTAGTATTAAGTGCTGGAGGCTTAGTTATAACGAATAAATATAATAAAAGAAGAGTATTTTAAAAAGAAATAGAAGCAGGACAAAATCCTGCTTTTTAATGTTATAATATAAATAAGGAGGAATATATATGAATATCTCAAAAAAGAAAGTACTAAATATTTTATCTATTATATTCACAATAGGTATTATATATTCTTCTATAAATCTAATTCAATGGAGAGTAAATGTAGATGAAAATAAAAAAGTAAAAGAAACTATCCAAAAGAGTATAGTAGTTAATAAAAAGAAGGATGAATTCAAAATAGATTTTAAAACTCTAAAAGAACAAAATCCTGATACTATAGCTTATTTAAAAGTAAATAATACTAAGATTGATTATATAGTTGTTAAAACTAAAGATAATAGTTATTATTTAAAACATAATTTTGAAAAGAAATGGAATATTGCTGGATGGATATTTGGAGATTATCATAATAGATTTGATGGTACTGATGATCATTTAGTTATCTATGGACATGATACTAAAGATGGTTCAATGTTTGGAACATTAAAAAATGTTTTAAATAAAGATTGGTATGAAAATCCTGATAATTATCAAGTTACTTTAGTTACAGAAAAAGGTAATTATAAATATCAAGTCTTTTCTACTTATTCTATAGAACCAGAAGATTATTATATTAATACTGAGTTCTTTAGTGTTAAAGAGTTTAGTGATTTTGTAAAAACAATTAAATCAAGATCAATATATAATTATGGTACAGAAGTAAATGAAAATGATAAAATACTTACATTATCTAGTTGTATAGGTGATGGCTCCAAAAGAGTAGTTTTACATGCTAAATTGATTAAAGAAGAAAAGTAGTTTTTTTTGATATAATAAAAGTAAGGGTGATAATATGAATAGAAGAGATGGTTATAAAGTAAAAGATATCCACGGCATGCAGAATATTCTAATTGATTTTAAACCTAATAGGTGTGATTCTGCTGTTTATATGAATCGTAAGATTGATATGACTAATTTTGTTAAATTTATGAAAAAGCAAAAGAAAGAAATAGATGGTTTAACATACTATCATGGTCTTGTAGATGTAATGGCTAAGACTATTTATTCTAGACCATATATGAATAGATTTGTAGCGGGAAGAACTTTATATATGCATAAAGACGTATCTCTTGCCCAGACTATTAAAGTGGAATTTGAAGATAATTCTGTTGAAATGTTAATGGTTTTAAAAGTTGATCCAGAAGATACTTTAGAAGATATATCTAGAAAGACTAAGGAAAAAGTAGACATTATTAGAAAAAAGAAATCAGAAGGAAAGGGTAATGCTAATGGAGCTGCTGATACTATTGGTAAATTACCTAAGTTCTTAAGAGTTCCAATTGTTGGTACTTTAAAATTCTTTGATAGTCATGGATGGTTACCTAAGAGTATTACTGATGATAATCTATATTATTCAAGTGCAATTCTATCTAATATTGGTACTTTTAAAGTAGGGGCAATCTATCATAACTTAACTAATTTTGGTACTTCATCTTCATTAATTACTTTTGGTGAAATAGTAGAAGAAGATGGTAGATGGTATATGGAAATGGGAGCTACAATAGATGAAAGAATAGCAGATGGTTTCTATTTCTGTAAAGCTTTAAAACTAATTGAGTATATTTTTGATACACCAGAATTAATGTTAGAACCAGCTGGTAAAAAAGTTAGTATTCCAGAAGATAGAAAATAATGGAGTGATTAGATGAAATATTTAATATCTGAAACAACTGAAGAAGAAAGAAGATTAATTGTCGAAAAAGCACTTGCTATTTCACTTACAGGAGCAGAATCACCATCAGAAGATGTACTAGACTTAGTAAATGACTATATAGATGGTAGAAAAGAATTAAATGAAATACAAGAATTAGTAATTAATAAATATAAACATAAGGAGGATAACTAATATGAATGATCCTTATGTATATGATAATGGTGTTTTAAAGAATAAATTAAACATTCATGATTATCATGAATTAAATAGAGCAGAAGCTGATATTGGTTTTATTAAATTATTAAATATTGATTCACTAAAAATTGATAATTTTGATGAAGAATCTTTAAAAATGATACATGAGCATATCTTTGAAGATATCTTTGAGTGGGCTGGTAAATTTAGAATAATGCCTTTATTTAAAGAAGAATTAGTACTTCCAGGATGTAGTGTTTATTATTCAGATTATAGAGAGATTCAAAAAGATTTAAATGAAAGATTAAATAAAATAAATAGTATTGTATGGCAAAATCTAGAAGTATCAGAAATAGCTTATAGGTTTGCGAGAGAGTTGGCACTTATATGGAGAGTACATCCTTTTAGAGATGGTAATACTAGAACAATTTTATCTTTTGCTTATTTATATGCTAAAGAACATGGCTTTCCATTTGATATGGAAACATTTACTAGAGAATTATCAAGGAAAGAAACTGAAGATGGAAAAATAATTCACAGTGTTAGAGATAAATTTGTCCTAGCTTGTCTTGATGAAAAAGATTATCCAGAGGTAGAGTATCTAGCAAATGTCTTTGAACGAGCAATAGCGAACTATAATGAAAACAAAAATGTAAAGGGAAAGTAAAAGAGTAGTCACTCTTTTTTTTCTATGCTAAAATTATTATAGAAGGGAATGATTTAATGAGAGATTTAGGTACAGTAGTTAGAGGTATACGTACCCCAATAATTAAGGAGAATGATGATTTAGCTAGTATTGTAGTAGAATCAGTAATAAATGCTAGTAAGAATAATGGATTTGAATTTAGAGATAGGGATGTAATTGCTATTACTGAAGCAGTTGTAGGTATCAGTGAAGGTAATTATGTAGCAGTTGATGAAGTATCACTTGATATAAAGAATAAATTTGATAATCCAGAAGAATTAGGAATAGTATTTCCAATATTAAGTAGAAATAGATTTTCACTTATCTTAAAAGCAATTGCTAGAAGTACTAAAAAGTTATATGTACAATTATCTTTTCCTAGTGATGAAGTAGGAAATGGTATTTTAGATGAAGAGAAATTATATCATAGTAATTTTAATACAAGTAGTGTAATTACAGAAGAAGAATATAGAAAAGAGTTTGGTGATTGGATACATCCATTTACTGGAATTAATATGTTGGATTTCTATAAAGAATTAATTGAGAAAGAAAACTGTGAAGCAGTATTTGTATTATCTAATAATCCAACTGAAATATTAAATTATACTAAGAATGTTATTAATTGTGATATTCATACTCGTCTTAGAACAAAAGAGTTATTAACAAAAGCTGGTGGAAAAGTATTTGGTTTATTTGAAATAATGAGTGAACCTGTTAATGGTAGTGGATTTAATGAAAAATATGGAATGTTAGGTTCTAATAAATCAACTGAAGAAAGATTAAAATTATTCCCAAGAACTGGACAAACTTTAGTTGAAAAGATTCAAACTGAAATGAAAGAAAAAACAGGTAAAAATATTGAAGTAATGGTCTATGGAGATGGGGCATTTAAAGACCCAGTAGGTCATATTTGGGAATTAGCTGATCCTGTAGTATCTCCTGCATATACTAGTGGATTAGAAGGAACTCCAAATGAAATAAAATTAAAATATGTTTCTGATAATAAGTTTGCTGATTTAAGAGGAGATGAATTAAAAGAAGCAATTAAGAATGAAATTAGAGAAAAAGATGCTGATTTAAAAGGACAAATGGTTACACAAGGAACTACTCCTAGAAGATTAACTGATTTAATTGGATCACTTTGTGATTTAACTAGTGGTAGTGGAGATAAAGGAACTCCAGTAGTATTTATCCAAGGATATTTTGATAATTTAGCAGATGAGTAAGATGAAGAATTCAAAAATATGTGTCTATGCCATTTGTAAAAATGAAGAAAAATTTGTTGATAGATTTATGGACTGTTTAGAAGAGATAAAAGAACATGTCTATATACTAGATACAGGTTCAACAGATAATACCGTTAAGAAATTCAAAGAACGTGGAGCTCATATAAAAGCCAAGAAATATGATAAATTTGAATTTGACAAAGCACGTAATGATTCTCTAAATTTAGTTCCTAAAGAATATGATATTTGTATTTGTCTAGATTTAGATGATTGTATTGAACCAGGATTTATTGAAAAAATTAATAAGTATTGGAAGAAGAACACAACCCAATTAAGATATTATTATTACTATTGTCTAGATAGTAAAGATAAACCATTAATAAAATTCTTATGTGGAAAAATTCATAAAAGAGATTGTTATAGATGGAAATATCCAATTCATGAAGTATTAGAATTTATTGGAGATAAAGAAGAAGCAATAGATACTCCTGATATAGTAGTAAAACATCGACCTGATATGAAGAAATCTAGAGGTTTTTATTTAGACTTATTAGAAGAATATGTAGAAAATAATCCAGATGATACTAGAAATATGTTTCTACTTGCTAGAGAATATAAGAATAGAGGTCAATGGGAAAAATGTATTAAAGTAGGACATAAGTATTTAAGTCATGAAAAAGCTACTTTTAAACAAGAAAGAGGTCAAGTAATGTCTTTTATGGCTAAATCATATAGTAATTTAAACTATTATGAAGAAGCAGAACTATGGGGATTAAAAACAATAGAAGAAACAGAAGATTGTAGGACACCATATGTTGATTTAATGATTATTAGTTATGAACAAAAAAAGTATCAAGAAACAATTGATTATGGTTTAAAAGCTTTAAAAATAAAAAAGAGAAACAGATTTATTACAGAAGATATAAGTTGTTGGGATGGAACTATCTATGATTATGTATCTATAGCTTATTTTTATCTAAAAGACTATGATAATGCTATTAAATATATTGATTATGATATTAAACAAAATCCTCATATTGATAGACTAAAAGAAAATAGAAAACTATATGTAGAAGCAAAAGAAAAGAATAAGTAAAAATTATTAACATGAGTTAATAATTTTTATTTTTAAATAATAATGTTATAATAATTATAGGAGGTATCTTTATGTATTTTAATAATAAAGTTTTAGTAGGTAAAAGTGGTGATAAAGAACTATCTATTTTATTAGATAAAGCTAATCGTCATGGTTTAATTACAGGAGCAAGTGGATCTGGAAAAACTATTACTCTAAAGGTTATGGCAGAGTCATTTAGTGATGCTGGAGTACCTGTATTCTTAGCAGATGTAAAAGGTGATTTAGGTGCTACTGCATTACCTGGAGAAGATAGTGAAAGTCTAAGAGAAAGAATAGAGAAATTAAAGTTAGAAGGTTTTGAGTATAAAAACTTTCCAGTAAGATATTGGGATATTTTTGGAACATATGGTCATCCTATACGTACTACACTAGATTCAGTAGGACCAGAAATACTATCAATGATGTTAGGTTTAAGTGAAGCTCAAGAAGGAGTTTTAGCTATTGTTTTTAAAATAGCTAAAGATAATAATTGGAAACTTGATGATATAAAAGATTTACGTTTATTACTTCAATATGTAGGTGATAATAAAAATGATTTCATCACAAGTTATGGTAATATTACTGCTCAAAGTGTAGGTGTTATTCAAAGGTGTTTATTAACTTTAGAGAATCAAGGAGCTGATAAGTTCTTTGGACAACCTGAATTAGATATAAATGACTTTTTAAATATCGATAGTAATGGTAAAGGAGTAATCAATATATTACATGCAGTTGAATTATTCCAATCACCTGATTTATATGCATCATTCTTATTATGGTTATTAATTAATTTATTTAACAAAATGCCAGAAGTAGGTGACTTAGATAAACCAAAGATTGTTTTCTTCTTTGATGAAGCTCATTTATTATTTAATGGAATGCCAAATTATAGATTAAAACAAATAGTTCAAGTAGTTAAATTAATTAGATCTCGTGGAATTGGTTTATATTTTATATCACAAAGTCCAACAGATATTCCTAATGATGTAATTGCTCAATTAGGCAATAGAGTACAACATACACTAAGAGCTTATACTCCAAGTGAACAAAGAACTGTTAAAGTTGCTGCTGATTCATTTAGAACTAATCCTAAATTTGATACAGCTGAGGCAATTCTAGCACTAGGTACTGGAGAAGCTTTAGTATCATTCCAAAATGAAAATGGAGAACCAGAAGTTGTAGAAAAAGCTACTATCTTACCACCACAAAGCAAAATGGGTGTAGTAGATGATATGACTCGTAATAAAATAATTAATAATTCTCCATTAGTAGGAAAATATGAAGAAGTTGTAGAAAGAGATTCTGCTTATGAAGAACTAGATAGATTAATTAAAGAAAAATTAGAAGCAGAAGTAGAAGAGAAAAAAGCAATAGAGGAAGCAAAACAAAAAGAAAAAGAAGCTAAAGAAGCTGAAAAAGCTGCAAAAGCTGCAGAAAAAGAGAAAAAAGAGGCAGAAAGAGAAGCTGAGAAGAAAAGAAAAGAAGCTGAAAGAGCTAAGAAAAATACGATTGAATATAAATTAGGTAAAAAAGTAGTAAACAAAACTACAGATAAATTAATAAATAAAGGATTAAATGCAATCTTTAAAAGGATATTAAAATAGAGAGAAAATTCTCTCTTTTTTTTGTAAAAAAATGTATTAATATAGTAAAACTCTTGCAATTAACTTTACATTAATATACAATTAAATTGTAAGAATATGGTTCGGTAGAGCAATGATTCTTAATATGAAAAGTAGGAGGAATGAAAAATGGCAAATTTAACATTATTAGAAGATCCAGCTGAAATGAGACAAACTGCAAGCGCAATTGAAACTCTAAAAGAGGACTTCGAAGGATTAAGAACTTCTTTAAAAGGAGCAATTGAAAATGAATTAAATACTGCTTGTGCTGGTGAAGTTGCTGATCAATTTACAAAGTATTATAACGAGAATGTTGATACTGCATTAGTAGCTGAAAGAGAAAGATTAGAAAATGTAATTCAAACAATAAGAGCTACAGCTGATAGATTTGAACAAACATCTCAATCAGTTATGAGTTCATTTTAAGAGGGAGGTATAGAAAATGGCAAATATAGTAGATTATCAAAATTTACAAACAGCTAAAGCAAATGCTGAAAGTAAGTTTGATGAAATGATTCAAAACTTAGATAGTATGAAAAATAATATCGTTTCTATGAGTGAAGGTTCATGGAAAGGACAATCTTCAAATGTCTTCAATGAAGTATTTGATGAAATCAAAGCAAAGATCAATTCTGAAAGAGAAAAATTCAGTAATGAAATGGATCAAAAATTAACAACTTGGTATAACGAATTTGATGAAACTGAAAAAGAAAGAGCAAAAGCTTTTCAAGGACTTTAATTAAAAAAACACTACTTTTGTAGTGTTCTGAATTTGTATGAAGATCATACAAGTTCCGAACATTATAAAACCATAGAAGGGAATGATGATTTATGGCTAATAAGGGATCAATTACTTATGAAACTGATATGGGGACTTTTTTAGATTACGAAGGTGGAAGTGGTGGTAAAACAAGTGACATCACAGATGGTTTCGGTAAAGGTGGACTAGAAAGTATTGATAGTGGGTTTACTCAACTTTTAACTGCTGAAATGGATAAGGGTCTTTCTGAAAAAGCATTAAGTATTAATGGAAGAGCTCCCCTTAATGATATTGCTAGAGAAATTAAGAAGAGAATTATAGTTACTTTAGATGATATTGCAGATCTTATAGTTTTGGCTGAAAGAGAAGGAAACCAGCATAGACAAATTGAAGCTAGGGAATACTGGACTAAAGTTAAGGAACACTATCAAGAACTATGGGGAAAATGTCAAGATGCTGTTGATGCATATAATAATAACAGAAAATATAAGTCAGGTAAAAAAGAAGATGGTAGTCCAGAATATAGCTGGTATGATAAATGTTCTTTGAATGATCCTGGTAACTATCAAAATGAAATACATCTTGACTCAAAGCCTGATGGAGACTCTAGTTATGCAGGTGAAGTTAATAGTACTTTTGAAACAGCTCATTCGTTTTATACTGATAAAGTAATAGAAGCAAAAAAGCACTATGATTTTTGCAATGGATTACCAACAGCAGTTTCTGGTGTAGTTGGTACTCACGTTTCAAATGAGGATGCCCAAAAAATTGAAGGAGTACAACCAGGAGCTAAAAAAGATGTTACTACTGATTTAGGTGGAAAACTTGTTACAGAAACATATACTAATCCAGATGGTTCTACAGTTGAGCTTCAAAAAGAAAACGGAAAAATAGTTAGTCATAAAGTTAAAAATAGTGAAGGATGGCTTGATGAAGAAGTTAAGTATAATGAAAAAGGTGAACCTACAAAGAAGATTACATATACACGTAAACAAATAGAAGAAGGTAAATCATTATTTGAAGTTACTCCAACAGAGTATGAGTATAAAAATGGTTCATTCAGTACTGAAGGTAAAGAAGTTTCAGATGGTAGTTTTTATCAATATCGTACTCCAAATGGTCAAATTGCTACAACTAATCCAGGCGATGAACAACCAAATATGAATCATGTTGCTGATAAGAAAGTAAATACAAATGCTGATAAGGAACTTGAGAGTGGAAGTACAAAGTCAGAAGATGATTCAGGGCAAAAAACTGGAGATATGACAGGAACTGGCTATGTTGCTGGGAAATATGCCTCTGATGGAACACAATATAGTGAAGTTGATGGATACGTAAGACAACAAATGGAAAATAAAGAAGATTTTGTTTTACCTAAAGGATATAAGTTTTTTGGTGATAAACCATGGGATTCTGATAATACAACTGTAGTGGCAGATGAAAAAGATAGACAATTCAAGTATGTAGAAAGCGAAGATTGTTACTATTTACTTAATGAAGATGGCACATTTTCATCTGATAATAAAAAATTCAGTCGTAAAGATTTCTTGAAGTCCAAAGGAACGGATTCATATACGGAAAAGAATCAGAGCGGTATAGTTTCAGCTGATGATACAAAATTAAAATAATAGGAAGTGATTTAAATGGCACAAGTTACAGTTGCATATAAAGACCTAGAAAATACAAGAGATAATTTAGCACCCGTAAAAGAAAATGTAGAAAATATGGTAAAACAAGTTGATACAATAATAAAGCAAGTTCAAGAGCTTGGTGCTAAGCATGATAATTGTTTTGGAAAAACACTTGATTCTCTTGATTTCTTAAAAAAGGACTTCGCAAATTATGCTATGGAAATAGATTTTTTAATTAAGCAATGTGATGCTGCAGTACAAGCATTTAGTGATTCTGAGTACGAGTCTATTAAGGATTCTGATAAATTAACCGATAAGATGAAAAATGTTGTGAAAGACTTGCTTATTATGACAGGTGCTGCAGAGGGAACAAATGTTGATGACATCGGAAAAGACAGTGTTGAACGTGCAGAGACATCTTCTGATATAACAGCAGATAATCGTACCGGTACTATTGATGAGAGATCAGACACTTGGGAAAATGTTTTTGTAGATGAAGATGCAGATTCCGCTTATGATAAAACAAATGCAGATTTATCTGCTGGAGCAAATAGTGTAACTGGCGGCGATGATGATAAAAAACCAGGTGATGACAATCCTGAAGATACAGGTGATGATGGTAGTGATGATGATTACACTCCACAATATCGTAGAACTGGTGGCGGTGATGGCAGCTACAGTGGTGGCGGAGGAGATCCTTACGTTCCAGAACCAACACCTACACCTAGTCCAACACCTACAGTTACAACAACACCGACAGAAACTACAACTCCAACACCTACAGATCCAATCACACCAACAGAAACACCTACTGTTACTCCAACAGAGACACCTACAGTTACAACAACACCAACTGTTGAGCCAACAGTAACACCTAGTACAACACCAACTGTTGTACCAACACCTACACCACCAAGTGGAGGAAATACTACAACAGTTACATATCATACAGGTGGAGGATATTCTGAAGATGAAGGATATGTTCCATATGAACCAGAATATACAAGCGAAGGATCAGGTTTAACAGAAAACTTAGCTGAGCCTGAAAATACAACAGAAGGTGCACTAGTTGAAGAAGGATTAGAAGAGGGAATCACTGGAGAAGTTGAAGATAATATTGTCAAAGGTGATGATATTACTGTTATACCAACTGATAGTGAACCAATTAGTTATAGAGAATCAAAAGGTGGAGGTTCATTTATTCCAATTGCTGCTGGATTAAGTGCAGCCGCAGCTGCAGGTCTAGGAGCTAAGGCATATATGGATCATAAAAAGAATAATTCAGATGAAGATATAGATGAATTTGAATCAGATGAATGGAGTGGTGATGAATCAACTGATATAGATTATGGTGATACATCTCCAAAAGAAGAATATCTAGATGATGATGATTATGTTGCTAGTGAAGAACCAGTAACAGAAAAATATGGGGCTAGAAATAATGAAGAACTAGCTGACCTACAATAAAAAGGGGAGGAATAAAAATGCAAGAGAAATTTTTACCTATAGGATCAGTTGTACTACTAAAAGGTGGTACAAAGAAAGTTATGATTACTGGTTATTGTATGAAAACAGCAGAACATCCAGATAAAATATATGATTATAATGGATGTCCATTTCCAGAAGGAGAATTAAAATCAAATATAACTTCAGTGTTCAATCATGATCAAATTGATAAAGTATTCTTCCTAGGATTTAGTAACGATGAATCACACACTTTCTTTGATAAAATTAAACGTCAATTAGATGAGTACAATAAAAAACACAATATACCAACATTATAAATGTAAAGAGGAAAGATAATCTTTCCTTTTTGTTTTATAATTTTATAAATTATTATATACTTATAGTAGGTGATAGTATGAAAATATTAGCTAGTGATTTTGATGATACTATGTATATATTAGATAATGAAGATCAAAATATAAAAAATGCTGAAGCCATTAATAGATTTGTTAAAAATGGTAATTCATTTTGTATTATTACTGGTAGAAATTATACTGATTTAAAACAATTGTTAAATAAATATAATATTCCATATACTTATTTAATATGTGAAGATGGAGCTAAGACATTTAATAATGTAGATTATTGTTTAAATACTATTCTTCTTGAGAAAGAAGAAATAGAGAAGATTGTACCTATTATTGAAGAAAATAATTGGGAGTATTATTTAGATGATGGTTATAATGAAACTACTAATTATAATGATTGTGTAAAAATAGTAATTATGTGTGATGATAAAGAAAAACAAAAAGAAATAGTTAATATTATTAGAGATAAAGTACCAGTACATGTATATGCTAGTCGTTCTCATATTAATATAATTCATCATACTGTTAATAAGAAATATGCTTTAAAAAGATTATTTAATTTAGAAGGATTAAATTATAATTCACTACATGTTATAGGTGATAATGATAATGACTATGAAATGATAAAAGAGTTTGATGGTGTAATAATGAAAAAACATCATCAAGTACTTGATTCCTTAAATAAAAAAGAATATGAAAGTTTAAGTGATTATATTGAAGAACTAATGAATAGTTAGTTCTTTATTTTTGACTTTTTACTTATCATATGATACAATAAGCACGTTTTTTGGGAGAAAAGGTGAATATAATGAAAAATACTAATAAATTAAAAGGTAAATTAATGATTACAGGATTAGCTGTATCATTATGTTTATCAGGATGTTCCTTTAATTTAAATGATAAGTCTGGTGAAATAGAATCTATTAATCCAATTGAATATGAAGATTCTACTATGGCATCTAATAGTAAAATAGATGATATCATGGGCTTTGAAGATAAAACTAGTGATGATTCTAGTCTTGATTATACATATTTAATAGATAATAGTGGAACTACTAAAGCAACTTTTGCACATGTAGTTGATGAAAAAACTATCACTAGTAATGGAAAATTCTTTGATGGAAAAGAAGAAGTTAATTGTGATGTATTTAGTGAAGATATTATTCAACCTATAACTTTACCTATAGCTTTTACTTTGTTTAATATTGAAGATATGGGTGTTTTATCAAATAGTTATGGAGATTGTGATATTACAGGTAAAAAGATGATTACATTAGATGGTGATGTTTTATATTATTTTGAAGGAATATTTACTTTTAATTCTTTTGCAGATAAATATATAGATTTAGGTATTAATGAAGGGGATACTATGATTGGAAAAGCTCTATATAGAGTTTCTAATAGTGGTAGTTTAGAATTATTATATAAATCTCAAGCTGGTTATAAAGAAGATTCTCCTAATGTCCTAGAAGAGAATTATAATAATTATAATAAGATAGTTATTCCATTAGAAGATACAGTATTTTCTGATATGAATGGTGAATATAGTGAGAATTATCTTAGAGAGGCATTAGATGTTTACAGTGGTACTGATATGTTTTATAATGCTGAAAATGAGGGATTAGACTTTAGTAAATATAAGAAATACTAGAAACTACTAGTATTTTTTTTGATTTTATGATACAATGTTGAACGTTGCAAAGAGGTGTCAATATGGAAAAGAGAAATGTCGCAATAATAGCCCATGTCGATCATGGTAAAACTAAAATAGTAGACGGAATACTTAAGAATTCTGAAATGTTTAGAGAAAATGAAGATACATCTAATCTATCAATGGATTCTAATGCTATCGAAAGAGAACGTGGAATTACTATCTTAGCTAAGACAACTGCTATTGATTATAAAGGAGTAAGAATTAATATCTTAGATACTCCAGGTCATGCAGATTTTGGTGGAGAAGTAGAACGTATTATGAATATGGTTGATGGTGTTATTTTAGTTGTAGATGCTTATGAAGGAGCTATGCCTCAAACTAGATTCGTTCTTAAGAAAGCATTTGAAGCTAAAGTAAAACCTATTGTAGTTATCAATAAGATTGATAAAGAAGCAGCCAGACCTAAAGAAGTATTAGATGAAATATTAGATTTATTTATTGAATTAGGTGCTGATGATGAAATGTTAGAGTTTAAAACTATTTATACATCTGCTTTAAATAGAACTAGTTCATATGATCCTGATATAAGTACTCAAAGTGAAGGGTTAACTAAGATTCTAGATACAATTTTAGAAGAGATTCCAGCTCCAACAGGAGATGTTAATGCTCCATTACAATTCCAACCTGCATTACTTGATTATAATGAATTTGTTGGAAGAATTGGAATTGGTAGAGTTCAAAATGGTAAAATTAAAACAGGTGAAATGGTTACTTGTTGTAGATTAGATGGCTCTAAGAAACAATTTAGAATTCAAAAATTATTTGGTTTTTATGGATATAATCGTATTGAAATAGAAGAAGCAGAAGCAGGAGATATAATTGCTATTGCAGGACTTTCTGATATATCTGTTGGAGAAACTATTTGTAATAATGATAATATCTTACCTTTATCTAAATTACATATTGATGAACCTACACTTCAAATGACTTTTGGTGCTAATACATCACCAATGGTTGGTAGAGATGGTAAATTAGTTACTGCTCGTAAAATTGAAGAAAGATTAATGCGTGAAACACAAAGAGACGTATCTCTAAAAGTAGCACCTGTATCAAATGATTCATATATGGTTAGTGGACGTGGAGAATTACACTTAGGTATATTAATTGAAAATATGAGACGTGAAGGTTTTGAATTAGAAGTTTCTAAACCACAAGTTATTATTAAAGAAGAAAATGGTATTAAATATGAACCATATGAAGAACTACAAATAGAAGTACCTGAAGAATCAGTTGGAAATGTTATTGAACAATTAGGTATTCGTGGTGGAAAAATGGAAAATATGACTAATTTTGAAAATCAAGTTAGATTATTATATACAATTCCATCTCGTGGATTAATAGGTTTTTCTACTGACTTTATGACTTTAACTAAAGGTTATGGTATTATGAATCATACTTTTAAAGAATTCTTACCATATGAAAATATTGTTATTGGAGAAAGAAAACTAGGGGTATTAGTTTCTATGGAAAATGGTAATGCTACTGCATATTCTATAGGTAATTTAGAAGATCGTGGTATTATGTTTATTTCTCCTGGAGATGAAGTATATGAAGGTATGATTGTTGGTGAATGTAATCGTGAAAATGATCTAGCGGTTAATGTAGTTAAAGGTAAACAATTAACTAATACTCGTGCGGCAGGATCAGATCACACAGTTGTATTAAAGAGACCTAGACCTATCTCTTTAGAGTATGCACTTGATTATATTAATTCAGATGAATTAATCGAAGTAACACCAAATTATTTAAGACTTAGAAAGAAAATACTTAATACAGAAGAAAGAAAAAAATTCGATGCAAAAAATAAAAATAACTAGAAATAGTTATTTTTTTTATTAAATTTATGCGTTTTTCTTGAACTAAAAATCTCTTTTTATTATAATGAATATAGGATGATGAACGGAGATGATTTTATGAATCAAAATGATACAAATAATCAATTGAATAATCTTTCTCCTGAAGAACTTCAAAAAACACAAGTAATAAATTTAAAAGATTTAGAAGAAATCGTTAGAATAGAAAAAAGAACTAGTAAAAAACCAGCTATTATAATTGGAATAATAGGTCTATCTCTATTATTTGGTGGAGTTGGTGTTCAGGTTTCTAATACATTAAAAGAGAAAAGAGAAGCAGAACAATTAGTTGAACAAAGAAGAGCAGAAGAGATTGTTGAAAAGGATTATTTGAGTTGTGAACAAACTACTTCAACAGCTAATTCTCTAGATTATAATTATAGTATTACATATGATTTTGAAGATAATAAATTAGTTGGAAGTACTAAAATATTATCAGTTACTCCAACACCTAATAAACCAGAAGGAGCTGCTGAAGTTAAGAAATATAAAGATACACTTCAAAAATTAGTCTCTACAAAAAAAGAATATGAAATAACTATAAATGATATTCCTAATGGATTTGTAATTACTACTAATATTGATTATGAGAATTTAGATTTAACTAAAATTAAACCTGAAAATACTAAAGATAAAACCGTAAGTATTGATTATAAAAAAGGTGATTCTAAAGAAAAAATAATGGTTGATATGAAGGCAAAAAAATTTACGTGTAAATAAATAAAAAAAACTGCATATTATGCAGTTTTTTCATTCTTCTTTAAAGTTCTTTGTTCTTTAGTAGATAATCTTACTTTAGTACCATCTTCTAATCTATAAACTTGTAAATTTAATTTTTGTCTTTTTTTAGTAGCGTTCAAAGCATGAGATCTCATATTTTTTACATTACCTTTTCTAGTAGTTACATTTACTGCCATAATATCCCTCCTTCGGTATAACTTCACTTGCCTTATAACTTTACCATAAATACGCGATAAAGTCAAATAAAATAATATTAAAACATAGTTAATAATATGATAAAATATAGATGAGGAGGTATTAATATGTATATTCCATTATATGTAAAAAGTAACTATACATTATTATCTGGTTTATTAAAGATAGATGATATAGTTAATTATGCAAAAAATAATAATATCTCCAGTATAGCTCTAACAGATACTAATATGCATGGTACTATGGAGTTTATTAATAAATGTAATAAGAATAATATTAAACCAATTGTAGGTTTAAGTATTTTAGTAGATAATAATGAACTTGTTTTATTAGCTAAAGATTATAAGGGATATCAAAGTCTAATTAAACTCGCAACTACCCAAAGTGAAAGAGTAATAGAAATAGATGATATAAAAAAATATAATAAGAGTGTTATTTGTTTAATACCATTTAATTCAAAAGAAATGTTTGATAGTTTAAAAGATATTTATGTTGATTTATATTTAGGTTATTCTAATAAAAAAGAAGAGACTGAAGTTAGAGTTTTAACAGATAAAATTATTTTTTTGAGAGAAGCTCTATATTTAAATAGTGAAGATGAAGACTTATTGCCTTATTTATATTGTATTAGAGATGGCAAGATTTTTAATGATGAATTATCTTATGAAATTACTAATCATAGTTTAAATATAAATAGTTTTAAAAATATTTCTTCAAAAGAAGGAATTGATAATACTTTTAAAGTGAGTGAACTATGTAATATAGAATTTCCAACTCCTGAGAATTTATTACCTATATTTGAATGTGATAATCCAAAGAAATATTTGTTTGATTTATGTCGTGCAGGATTAACTAAAAGATTGGGTGGAGAAATACCTAATAATTATAAAGAAAGATTAGTTTATGAATTAAAAGTAATAAATGATATGGGCTTTAATAATTATTTCTTAGTAGTTTATGATTATATTAAATTTGCGAAAAAGAATAAAATTTTAGTTGGACCAGGAAGAGGTAGTGCCGCAGGTTCTTTAGTTGCGTATTCACTAGGTATTACTGATATAGATCCTTTAGAATATGGTTTATTATTTGAAAGATTCTTAAATCCGGAGAGAAAAACTATGCCTGATATTGATACTGATTTTCCTGATAATAAAAGAGACTTAGTAATAGATTATGTTAAGAATAAGTATGGAGAAAAAAGAGTAAGTGGTATTATTACATTTGGTACACTTGCGGCTAAACAAGCAATTAGAGATGTATCACGTGTTTTAAATATTCCTCTTCATAAAGTAGATTCTCTATGTAAGTTTATTCCTAATATGAGTCATGATAAGTTAATAGATATTTATCAAAGTAATGAGACATTTAGAGTAAGAATTGATAGTGATAGTTCATTAAAAAAGATGTTTAATATTGCTTGCAGGTTAGAAGGATTTCCTAGACATATATCATCTCATGCAGCAGGTATTGTCATGAGTAAAGTTGACTTAGATGAAGTTATTCCATTAGAGAAAGTAGATGATATGTATCTAACAGGTTATTCTATGGAATACTTAGAGCCATTAGGACTATTAAAGATGGATTTTCTAGTTATTAAGAATTTAACATTAATTGATAATGTCATAAGAGATATTAAAGATATTTATAATGAAGAGATCGACTTTAATAGAATTCCATTGAATGATAAAGAGACATTGAAAATGTTTAGTGAAGCTAATACTTGTGGAATATTTCAATTTGAATCTAGTGGTATGCGTAATTTCTTAAGAAAGTTAAGACCTAATTCTATTAATGATATTATTGCCGCAATTGCGTTATTTAGACCAGGAGCTGCGGTTAATATAGATAGTTATATTAGAAGAAAACATGGAGAAGAAAAAGTTACTTACCTAGATAAGTCACTAGAAGATATAACAAAAGAAACTTATGGTATTTTAATTTATCAAGAACAGATTATGCAGGTTGCTTCAAAATTCGCTGGTTATACTTTAGGTGAGGCTGATATCTTAAGAAGAGCTATGAGTAAGAAAAAAGTAGATTTACTTAAGGCTGAAGAAGAGAAGTTTATAAATAAAAGTATAGAGATGGGACATAGTGAATCTAAAGCAAAAGAAATATTTAATTTAGTACTTAACTTTGCCGGTTATGGATTTAATAAATCTCACTCTGTAGTATATTCAGTAGTTGCTTATAAAATGGCTTATTTAAAGAGTCATTATAAGACTGTGTTTTTTGCTAATTTAATGTCTAATGTTATTGGTAGTGAAACTAAAACAAATGAATATATAATGGAAGCAAAGGCTAATAAGATTGAAATAGAAAAACCAACTATTAATAATAGTGAATCAAGATATGTAGTAAAAGATGATACTATTATTTATCCTATTTCTAATATTAAAGGAATAGGAGTAGTAGTTTCAAAACAAATAGAAGATGCTAAAAAAGATGGAGAATTTACTGATATCTTTGATTGCTTTAGTAGATTATATATCGCAGGAATAGGTAAGAAGACATTTGAAACTTTAATTATGGCAGATGTCTTTAAAGAGTTTAATTATAATAGAGCTACATTAATTTATAATTTAGATAGCTTGTTTAATTATGCAGAATTAACTAAAGATATAGATCCATCACTTGTGATGAGGCCAGAAATAGAAAGACAAAATGAATATGAACAAAGTTATTTATTAGAGAAAGAAAAAGAAGTATTTGGATTCTATTTATCATCTCATCCTACAACTATGTATAAAAAAGATAATCCTAATTGTATTTCTTTGAATGTAATAGATAATTATTTATATAAGACAATTGATATGTTAGTATTAATTGATAAGATTAAAGTAATTGATACTAAAAAAGGAGATAAAATGGCTTTTATTACAGGTAGTGATGAAACTGGTAGTAGAGAGTTTACTTTATTTCCAAAAGTCTATAATAGTAACAGTAATTTAGAAAGAGGTAATATTATTAAAGTACGTGGTAAGGCAGAAAAAAGACTTAATGAAGTACAAGTAATAGTAGATAGAATTAGAATAATACAAGGAGAAGAAAATGAAGAGTAGAGAAAATATTTATAAAATAACTAGTATTATTCTAATGCTAGATCAATTTATTAAAATACTAGTAAATAGATATATGGACTTAGGTAGTTCTATCAAAATAATTCCTAACTTCTTTTCTTTTATGTATTTAAAAAATACAGGGGCAGCTTTTTCTATATTAGAAGATAGTACAGTACTTTTAGTAATAATAAGCGCAGTAGTTATTGTTTTATTAGATAGATTTATTAAGAAAGAAAAAAGTTTTACTAAGTTAGAAGAGATCGGCTTAGGCCTAATTATGGGAGGAATATTTGGTAATTTAATTGATAGAATTATTCATCATGGAGTAATTGATTATTTATCATTTAAGTTTTTTAGTTATAATTTTCCAGTATTTAATCTAGCTGATATAGCTATTACTGTTGGAGTAGGTATTTATTTAATAGATATGATAATTAATAGAAAAAAGGAGAAATAAAATGAGTATACAAGCATTTAAAGATTATTATAAGAATGAAAAAGATACTCTAAATAAGAAATTAGAATTATTTAATAATAATTTAGTAAAAGAAGATAATAAGTTATTAAAAGAAAACTTAGAGTACTTTAAAAATCTAAACTCTGATGGAAAACTAATTAGAGGTTCTTTAGTAGACTTAGGATATTATTTATTAAAAGATAATAGAGAGTATAGTACTGATTTAGCTCTTGCCTATGAAGTCTTTCAAACAGCTATTTTAGTTCATGATGATATTATAGATAGAGATAGTATAAGACGTGGTAAAGAAACTATACATTATACAAATTATAAGAAGTATAATAAGTATTCTAATGACTCTGAAGAACTTACTAATCTAAGTAATTCTATTGCTTTATGTATGGGAGATTATGGACTATATAGTGCCAATAAAATAATTAGTAGGGCATATGCTAAAGATAAGAATTTAGCTAAGATACTAGATTATTTTAATGATACTGTTTTATATACTATTAAAGGTGAATTATTAGATGTAATACTACCTTTTCAAAGTAAATATACTAATTTAAGTAGTAAAGAATTAAATGATAGTATCATGGATATTTATAGATTAAAAACAGCTCATTATACTATTATTGGTCCTCTATCAGTAGGTTTAATATTAGCTGGAGCTAATTCTAAAAAAATAAAAGAGATTACTGAATTTGGATTAAAAGTAGGAATAGCTTTTCAAATACAAGATGATATTCTAGGAATTTATTCTGATCAAATTGGTAAAGTAATAGGTTCTGATATAAAAGAATTTAAACAAACTATTTTATATTCATATATTACTGGTACTAAATATCATAATGAATTAATGAAGTATTATGGAAAAGATGATTTAAGCGAAGCGACAATTCGTAAAGTAAGAGATTTATTTGAAGAGTCAGGTGCTCATAAATATAGTACTGATTTAATGAACAAATATTATGATGAAGCAAGTAATGTTTTAAATAATAATACTTGGATAGATGATAATAAGAAAGAAATATTAAGAGGATTTGTTGAATATTTAAGAGATAGAAATAAATAGAAATCAGGGGATATTATGTTTTTTGATTTAGATAAATTAGATATAGAAATTAAGAATTATAGACATTTTGGTAGAGGTATGACTTTCTCTTATAATGGAGAAGACTACTATTATAAAACTCTTAAGGATATAGATAATATCTATAATGAAATTCTCGCGAAGAAAATCGCAGATAAAATAGGAATAGCTTGTTGCGAATACTATTTGGCTTCTTTTGAAGATAATCTAGGTTCTGTATCTAAAATGTTTTCTAAAGAACATTATTATAGTATGAGTACTATCTTACAAACTGTATATGGTCTAGACCAAAATAGAAATAATATTGAAGATATAAATTATATCCTTGATGAGTATCATTCTGTAGACACATCAGAAAGATTAAAGAAAGAGCTTATTGATATATTTTTATTTGATGCTTTAATAGGTAATTGTGATCGTAATTCAGATAATTATGGGTTAATTATAGATGATAATATTAGATTTGCACCACTATATGATAATGAAAACATGTTATCTGATTATGGAATATATGATGGAGATTATTCCCTTGAAATTAGTAGAAATAATAATGGTAATATGTTATATAAACTATTAGATAATAATGAATATGCTATAGAGAGATTAAAAAATACTCTTTATGTAATAGAAGAAGATAGTTTAGAAGAAATATTTGAAGAACTAAGTAATTATTATGAGATAAATCCCTATATAAAAGAAAAAATACTAGATAAATTTAGTATTAATAGAAATATGATTAATAATTATTTTGTTAATAAAAAACAATTAGTATTACAAAGTGACAAGTAAGTAAAAAAGCATATTAATTAATAATTAAGTATGTTATAATTAAGTAGATTAGGAAGTGAAATATATGGATTTAGATGAGGTTTTTGACAAAAAAGCAGAAAAAAACTTTGACATAAAGTCAAAACGTATTAGTATACTTCAAAACTATGGTGAAAACTTTCAAGAAAATGAATATATTACTAACCCAGCTATTGGTAGAGATGAACAAATTAAGCAATTAATTTTAATATTATTAACTCCTGATAAATCTGCGGTTTTAATAGGTAAGCCTGGTGTTGGTAAAACTGCTACTGTTGAAGGATTAGCTTATCGTATTCAAAAAGGGGAAGTACCTGATATATTAAAGGGTTACCAAGTTATTAAATTAAATACAGCAGCACTTCTAGGAACAGATCCAATAACTGGAGAATCAAAAGTACAAACATTAATTGATGAGTTAAAAGATAAAAGTAAACTTATATTATTTATAGATGAAATTCATACTTTAATGGGAACTAAGGGTGAAGCTATGGACTTTGCGAATATGTTTAAACCGGCATTAGACCGTGGTGATATCAAAGTCATAGGAGCAACTACTACTGAAGAGTATGAAAGATATATTTTAAGAGATAAAGCCTTTGTTAGACGTTTCCAAAAAGTAGAATTAAATGAACCTACAAGAGAAGAAAACATTCAAATACTAGTTGGAACTCTTCCTAAGATTGAATATAGAACTGGTGCTAAAATGATGTATACACCATTTATTCAAAGGAAGATAATGGAGTTTATTACTGATATAACTAGTGAATATAAAAGAGTATATGAAATTGGTTCTAGATATCCAGATGTCTCATTAACAATTGTTCAACAAGCTTTCTCTAATGCATTATTTGATAATAGAAGAGAAGTAAATATTGTTGATGTAAAAAGAGCAATTATGAGTAGTAAAAACATCTATCAAGATGTTATAAAGAAGTCAATGCCAGAATTTGATAGTATTTTTGCAGATCAAATAGCTGAATATGATGAACAAGCAAAAGGTAACTTAGAAAAACTATCAGATGATTAATAAGAGTAAAATGGTGGTGATAAAATGAGATGTAAAAAATGCGGAAAGTTAATGCGTAAAGATGAAAAATTCTGTGAAGCATGTGGTTATTATAATGGTGAAAAAGATAACTCCGGTTGGGATGTAGACTTTAAAGAAACTAATCTATTAGATAGTACTGATGAGTCTGAAAAAGGAAATGAAGAGTATGAAGAATTTACTATAAAAGATTCTAGTGGAACAAAAAAAGGTGAATTTTCATATGAGAATGAAGACTTATTAGAAGCTTATATTGGAGAAGATTATAAATCTATTAAAAAGATACCATTTAATATATATGCATTTTTAGTTACATGGAGTTATTTCTTATATAGAAAACTATATATTACTGGAGTTGTAGGTCTAGTTATAAGCGCAATTATTGCGATATTCTTTAATAAGATATTTTTTACTTATTGGATTATAGTAATGATTGCTTCAGGAGTATTATTTAATTTCTATTATGTCTTTGTTTCTAAAAGAAAAGTAGAATATTATAAGAGAAAATATAGTGATACTGATAAATTTGGTTTAATGAATATATGTGAGGAAAAAGGTGGAGTAAATCTTTGGTTTGCTTTAACTGCATATTTAATATTTATCTTAGTAGTATTTTTTAGTTATGTAGATATTGGAGTTAATAGAGATCATAATCCTAAATTTTGGAAAGAAAATAGTGAAAATCAAGCTACTTGTTCATCCCTAGTAAAAGTAGGTTATAATAACCTAGAGACTTATAAAGTACCAGGTGAAGTAGAAGAAGCTGTATGTAGAATTTCAAAAGCTAATTTCATTGAATATGATGTTTATATTAAGACACGTAAAGATGGAAAAGAATACTATGCTTATTATCATGCTGAAAAAGATGGTATAATTTATAAGCGTAATACTAGTGAAATAAGTGATTTGGAATTAAAGAAAGCAAATAGTCAAATTACAGATGAGGAACAAGCACTATTAAATTTATTAAAACAAATAGAGAATAATTATAGTGATATTTCTAAACAATCTAAATTAGAAGATGAATTAATTGAACAAAAAAAGAATAAAACTGAGAAGTTAAATTATGTATTTTCTAAAGAAGAAATAATAAGATAAAGAGAATTTTGTAATTCTCTTTTTTTAATGTATAATAATATTATACGGAGGATTATATATGTGTGGAATAATAGGTTATAAAGGAAAAAAACAACCAAAGGATATATTACTTAATGGTTTAAAGAATTTAGAATATAGGGGTTATGATTCAGCAGGAGTAGCTTTTAAAAAGGATAAAGAAATACAAATAATTAAGAGTGTTGGAAAAATATCTAATCTAGAAGATAAACTAAATCATGAAAAGTTAATTGATTGTAGTTTAGGTATTGCGCATACAAGATGGGCTACTCATGGAGAACCTAATGAGAGTAATGCTCATCCTCATAAAGTAGGTAAGATTACTTTAGTTCATAATGGTATTATTGAAAATGCTAGTGTTTTAAGAGAACAACTTCAAAAAGAAGGAGTTAAGTTTAATAGTAATACTGATACTGAAGTAATAGCAGCACTTATTAATAAGTATTATGAAAAAGATATGAAAAAAGCTTTAGAAAAAGCAATTAAAGAAATGACAGGTAGTTATGCTTTAGCAATTCTTTGTGAAGATGATAATAATCTATACGCAACTCGTTGTGAATCACCATTAATATTAGGAATTGGAAAAGATGAGTTCTTTGTTACTAGTGATATTGGAGCAATATTAAAGTATACTAGAGATTATGTTTTACTAGGAGAAAATGAAATAGTAGTAATTGATGATAAAGGATATGAAATTACTAAGAATGGTAAAGAAGTAAAAAGAGAAGTTCTTACTAGTAAATTAAGTAATGAAGCTACTGATTTATGTGGTTATGATCATTATATGATGAAAGAGATAATGGAAGAACCAATCTTAGTAGATAATTTAACTAAAAAATATATTAATCATTTAAAGAAATTACCTGATATAAAGAAGTATAAATATATTCATATAGTAGGTTGTGGATCTGCTTATTATGCTGGTATGATAGGTAAGAATTTATTTGAAGATGCTGGTTTAGATGTAGAGATAGATGTAGCATCTGAATATCGTTATCGTAATATTATTTATAAACCTGATACATTAGTAATATTAATATCTCAATCAGGAGAGACTGCAGATACTATAGCTGCGATGAGAAAAGCAAATGAACATGCGGATACTTTAGCTATTGTTAATGTTGATGCCTCAACTATTGCTCGTGAATGTACATATAAAGTATTAATAGAAGCTGGTAGAGAAGTAGCAGTTGCAACTACTAAAGCATATTTATTACAAGTTCTAATTTTAAGTTTATTAGCTTATAGATTAGATCCAGATGGTACATATGTTGAAGATTTAAAGAAATTGCCACAACAACTAAAAGTATTATTGGATAAAACAGGTTTCTATAAGAAATTAGCAGATGCTATTTATAAACATGAAGATGTCTTCTTTATCGGTAGAAAAGTAGATTATGCTATTAGTATGGAAGGTAGTTTAAAACTAAAAGAAGTATCTTATATTCATAGTGATGCTTATCAAGCAGGAGAATTAAAGCATGGTACTATTTCTTTAATAAAAGATGGTACAGTAGTATTTGCTATCGCAACTGATGAGGAAATAAGAGATAAAACTATTTCTAATTTAGAAGAAGTAATATCACGTGGAGCATATCCAATCTATGTTGGGAATGAAGATGTAAATTATGAACATAAAATAATAGTTCCACGTATTAATAAAAAATTACAACCTTTACTTGTAGTACCTGCACTTCAAATGATAGCTTATTTTGTAGCCTTAAAGAGAGGTTGTGACATAGATAAACCTAAGAATCTAGCTAAGAGTGTAACCGTGGAGTAATTATGGAATTAAAGTTTTTAGGTAGGGGAGCTGCTTTTAATCCTAAAGAAGGTAATAATTCAGCATATTTTATTGAAGATAATAATTTGTTTTTAATAGACTGTGGAGAATCAGTCTATAGAGAATTAATAGTTAGAAATATATTAGAAGGAATAGATAATATCTATATAATGATTACTCATACTCATTCTGATCATATAGGTAGTATTGGTACATTAGCCTCATATGTTTATTATAAAATGAATAATAAGATTAAAATTATTATTCCAAACAATCCTGATAAAAATAAATATTTAAATTATATAGAAAATATATTAGAGGCTACTAATTGTCTAAATAAATATGACTTGGTTAATGAGAGTGAATTAGATAATAAATACAAGTCTTTTGATAATATAAGATATTATGAAACAATTCATTCAAGTAGTTTAACTTGTTACTGTATAGTGTTTGATACTAATAATGGTTATATTTATTATTCAGGGGATAGTAAAGAGACTTCTACAGTAGAAAGATTAATAAAAGAAGACAAAGAAATAGATAAAATGTATTTTGATGTTACATTAAATGAAGGAGAAAACTGTCACCATTTGAATATAAATACATTAAATGGTATAATACCAAATAGGCTGAAAGATAAGATTTATTGTATGCATCTAGATAGTGATTTATTAATAGAAACAATAAAAGAATTAGGTTATAAGGTAGTATAGGAGGAATAATGTCAAAAATAAATTTAAATAGTTGGTATATAAAGGATAGTAAATTATCTGTTTCATTAATGAGATATCATGTTAGTATTACTCCAATTGTTAGTGATGAAAAAGTAATAAAAGCTACATTGAAAGTAGTAGATAGTAACATGGAAAACAATAAGTATAATTTTGATAATATTGAAGAAGCTATGATGTTTACAGAAAATATTATTAATAATTGTGCAAGTTTAGAAGAAATAGAAAATGGTTATGCTCTATATGAAGAAAGTAAAAAAGAAAAAGTAAAACAAAAGACACATCGTAAATAAAGATGTGTCTTTTATTATTTATCGTACTTGTAAAAACCTTCTCCTGATGATTTTCCTAATTTACCTTTTTCAATATATTTATTTAGCATATTTAACATACCTTTGTAGTTATAAGGTAACATCATTTTCTTTAGTAGAGGACTCATTAATCCAGGAACTTTTTGATACTGTTCAACAATGTTTTTTGCTGTTGTTAATCCAACAGTATCAATAATTTCAAATGGACCTTTTGGTGCACCAGTACCTCTTTTCCAGGCAGTATCAATACTTTCAGCATCAGATATTCCATTTGTTAATAAATCCATGCTACTTAATAAGAAGGGTACAAGCATAGAATTTAATAAATATCCAGATTTTTCTTTTAATACAGGGAGAGGTAACATTCTAATACTTGTAGCAAATTCCATAATTTCATCAAAATACTTTTTACCAGTTCCATCATGAGTCATTACCTCAGCTGTATTCTTAATCCATATTGTATTAGCAAAGTGAAGTGATAAAAACTTTTCAGGTCTTCCTGTGTATTTAGCAAACATAGATGGTAATAGAGTAGAAGAGTTAGTCACCACAACAGTTTTTTCTTCTAATAATGGAGCCAAAGTTTGATAGAACTTAATCTTTTCTTCTTTTATTTCAGCCATTGATTCAATTACTAAATCAGCATCTTTCATTGCTTCTTTCATATCAACTTCTAATTTAATACTGTTATAAGCATTTTCTACTTTCTCTAAACATTCCTTTTTATTAAAGTTATCAATGTCTGATATTCCTCTTGCCCAACTATCTTCATCATGAGGATCTAATGATTCAATTGTTTCAATATAATCTTTTTTTAATGTATCTAACTTAGGTTGTGTTCTTGTTTTACTATCTTCACTTCTTAACCATATTGTTACATCATATCCACAATAAGCAGATTGGAAAGCTATTTGACTACCTAAAACGCCACCACCCGCAACGACTATTTTCTTATAATTCATATGATTCTCCTTATATTTTAATTATTTATCTTATTATAACATTTTATTAAAAAAAAAAGAATCTTTTATTAAGATCCTTTTACATTTCAAACTGGGGCCTCAATTGAACGTGTATACGAAAAATCGGCACAAATCTATAAACCTAGATTGACTCAATTACTTGAATAAAATATATCACATTTTTATAAAAATCAAAATCATTTGTATTCATATAACAGTTTATCATTTTCATATATATATGGTCCTTTTGCACTTTCATCTCCAAAATAAGTAGATCTATTATTAAATAATTCTATTAAATCATTTTTTGACTTGATTACACTTATTTGATATGGCTGTTCAAATGCTATTTTTTCAATAAATAAGTATTTATCATCTAAATTAATTAATACACCGGCATGTCCTACAAATAATGTATTAAAATCACTATCATGTAAAACAACACTTATAAGTGATACTTTATCACTATTCAAATTAAAATCATGTGATTTTAATTTGTTAGGATATACATTTTTATATTCTTCTTTTTCTATATTAGATACATCCATTTCATTAAATAAATTAATAAAATCCAATTGATTATCATTTATTATTTTATAATCTTCATTGTTTTCAAGAACATCCATATCAAACATTAAATATGTTCCATATTCACTTTCAATTGTATTTATTTCAATAATATTTTGAAGTAAAGCATATGCTATTATTCTACAATCTCCATCTGACTTACTATGGATTTTTTCGTATCTATCCATACAATTAGCATCATTATAAATAAAAGTATCTGTTTTATCCCAATTCTTTAAACCACAGCCCATATCTTCTTCTTTATTAAAATCATCTAACCATTTAAAAAATAAATCAACATTAGATAGTTTATGTTCATCAAATACTTTTCTCAGTTCATTTCTGTCTTTTTCATCTATTAAATTGGAAGAATAACCTATTTTATACATATCATTTCTTGCTTCATTGTTTTTATTACAAGAACACATTAATATACAAATAATAAAAATTAAAAATATCTTTTTCATAATTACCTCTAAAATAATGATAACATATTCAATTCAATAAAAAAAGTTGCATAAAGCAACTTATTTTTAAACTGGGGCGCCATGTGAGAATCGAACTCACGCATACTAGTGCCACAAACTAGCGTGTTAACCACTTCACCAATGACGCCATCTGAATAACAAGTATATTTTATCATTTTTTTGAGATTATGACAAGTCTAAATGTACAATTTCTTGACAAAATTGCTAAAATGTAGTATAATGTATGCACATTTGATGTAGGGGGTATAAGAAATGGAAAATGTGATATTAAAGAAAAAAGAAGGAAAAATAATCGCAATAAAATTAACTCCATCAGTAACACAAAGAATTAATAATGATTGTGAATTACATTTATGTTGGGAAAATTGTAAGAATGCAGAACCAAATATGTGTAAAAAAGTTGCAGATAAAAGAAAAAAATACTTAGATCAATATCCTTTTGTTACTAATGGTTATCAAGTTATTGGTGAAGATGGAAAAGTTAAGCAATTTAAAGTTACTGAGTGTGCTAATTATGAAAAAGTAGAAAAGAAACAATTAACTTCTGAAGATAAAAAACGTATTAGAAAAGCTAAAGATGGTTTAATTACACAATACTTTAATTCAGAAACAACTGATCAAGCATATGTTACTCAATATATGCAAATGATTAATGGTAATTTAAAAGGTGCTGAGAATAAAACTTTAAGTGATAAAGCTTTACTTGATAAGATTTTAAAACAACGTGATGCTGAAATGTTATTAGAAGAAGTTATTGAATATCAAAAATCTAAACTTGAAGAAAAATATGTAAAAGGAAAATCTATTGAAGAAAGAAAAGCTTTTATTAAAAAACTAGAAGATAAATTAGAAGAAGTTAGATCAGAAAGAAGATTAAAAGAAAGAGCTCATGATAGTAATATTGCTTATTTAATGCAAAAAGGAATTACAGAAAATAAAATAAGAAAATAGAATAGTTGATACTATTCTATTTTTTTTATGATTATGTTATAACTATTTTAGGAGTGATATTATGAAGAATGAAAAGTCATGTGGAGCTATTGTTTTAGATGGAGATAAAGTATTAGTTATTAAGCATAATGCTGGACATGTAGGATTTCCTAAAGGTCATATAGAAGGTACTGAGACAGAGGAAGAAACAGCCATTAGAGAAGTAAAAGAAGAAACTGGTATAGATATTAAAGTAGATACAAATTATCGTTATACGCTTAAATATTCACCTAAAGAAGGTGTGTTAAAAGAAGTTGTTTTCTTTAAAGGAGAAAAGATAGGTGGAGAGATTAAACCTCAAATAGAAGAAGTACAAGAAGTATCTTTCGTACCAATGAATGAAGTATTAGATATGATAGACTTTGAAGATGTTAAGGAAATGTATAAAAAGTTTTTAGAAGACATGAAAAAAAATTAAAGGAGATCCTTTAATTTTTTACTTCTACCTGGAAATCTTAATTTCTTTAAAGCTCTTTTTTCTATTTGTCTAATTCTTTCTCTTGTTACACCAAATTCTTTTCCCAATTCTTCAAGAGTTTTAGTTCCTTGACCATCTAACCCAAAACGTTTAATAATAACAGTTCTTGTTCTTGGATCATCCGCAAAAGTTTCATCTATTACTTCCATAATCTTTTGATGTGCAAAACCTTCTTCTATTACAGAGAAAGTATCATTTTCATCTACTATCATATCTAATAGTGAAGTATCTTGATCTTCACCAATTGGTAAATCAGTTGAAGTTGTACTTACAATATAAAGTTGTCTTTTTAATTCTCTTAATTTTTTAATATTTTCTCTTATTTGTTCACAACGTTTTTTTGGAGTTAATCCATCATTATAATGCTTAGCATATGTTTCTCTAGTTAATTCTTTTGGTTTTCCTGGGAAAATATTCTTTCTAGGAATTAAATCATGTTTCATTTTTACAGTATTTTTAACTTTTATTCTTTTTGGTAATTTCTTTTTATCAGTAAATAGTAAATTAGCTAATTCATATTCAGATATTTGTTGTCCACCATGTTCTGCTTCATATTCTTTTTCAATACGAGACATTTTAGAAATTGTTTCATGTGTATGTACTGGAATTCTTATTGTTCTTGAGAAATCAGCCACACTTCTAGAAACAGCTTGTTTAATCCACCATGTTGCATAAGTAGAAAATTTATATCCCATATCTGGATCAAATTTTTCAATAGCTTTCATTAAACCAATAGTACCTTCTTGAATTAAATCTAAGAAGTCAACTCCACGATTATTATATCTTTTAGCAATTGAAATAACTAATCTTAAATTAGAATTAATCATTTTATTTCTAGCTTCTATGTCACCTTCAGCAACTTTTTTTGCTAACTCTTTTTCTTCTTCAAAAGTTAATAATGGTATTTTACCAACATCATTTAAATATAAACGAAGACTACTTTTATTTGAAGAAAATATTGAGTCAGTATCTATTTTTGAAACATTAGCTAATTCTTCTTCAGAAACTTCTTCCACGTCTTTTAAATCTTTCTTAGTAATTGTAATTATTTCTAAAGAGTCTTCTATATTTTCTTTATCTCTTGTGAATAAAATGTTGTTTTCAAATATAAAATCAGTTAATTCTTCTGTTTCTTCAGCAGTTAATCTATAAGTACTAATTAATTTGTTAAACTCTTCTTGTGAAACAGATCCTTTTTTTATAATTTCCTTTAATTCCTCTAAGGCTTTTTTCATTCAAACCCCTCCTTAAGTAAGTTCATATTATAACACTTTTGTTCGAAAAAGTCAATGAAATAATAGTATAATAACTAAGTATTAATAACTTGTAATTTATGGTATAATTATATAAATAGAGGAGATATTATGAAGTGGATTAAAAAAGTATTTATAGTAATTTTATCTTTGATAATTATTAATTGTATTTTCTTTTTAGCAATTAGTTTTAACTTAAAAAACATTTTAATTAACGGTGTAATTAAAGAAACTATTATCGAAAATATAGTTCCTAGAAGTTATAATGATGAAAATAATGTCATTACAGAAGAACAAATAAAAGAAATTACTAGTGATCCTAGAGTTCAAGAACTATTAAATAGCCCAGAAATACAAGAACTATTAGAAAAGTATTTAGATACTACTGTTGATGGTTTACTTGATGAAGAAAGTATTGATGAGGTAGCTCTTGAAGAGGATATGGCTAGATTTATAAAAGAAAATCGTTCTATTATTGAAGAAAAAGTTGGTAAAGAAATAACTGATGATATGATAGATAAAGCTATGGAACAAGTAGAATCTAAAGATATTTCTAATGCTTATAAACAAAGTATTGCGAATGCAAGTAGAAATATGACTAAGACGGAAAAGTCTGTTTTAAAGGGATATAAATACTTAATTTCTTGGAATTTTAGAATAATTATGTTTATTGTTATAGCTGTTTCTTTATTATTAATTGCTTTAATTCAAAAGTCTTTTTATAAATGGATTGGTACGTTTAGTAAATCACTAATAGTAAGTGGTATAGGTATAGTCTTAGCTAGTATTATTACTAATCTTATTGTCAATAGTCAAAATCTAATTGATAAGTTTAATACTAATAGTTTAACTATTACAGGAATAATTATTCTAGTTTCTGGAATATTAATACTAATTATTTATAAATTACTAACTAGGAAGAAGGATGATGTAGATGAAATATCCCAAGTTTCTAAAAAAGAATGATTTAATTGGAGTTCCTGCTCCTTCTGATGGTGCTCGTGATGAATTAAAGATAAATAAGTATAAACATGCTAATCAATTCTTTTTAGATGAAGGATATAAAACTCTTTTATCAGAAAACATATTTCAAAGTGAAAAAGGTCGTAGTAGTGATAAAAGAAAAAGAGCTAAAGAGATTAATGAAATGTTTTCTAATAAAGATATAGATATGATGATATGTGCTGCAGGAGGAGATTTCTTAGTAGAAATACTACCTTTTATTGATTTTAATCTCATTAAGAATAATCCTAAATATTTATGTGGTTTCTCTGATCCAACAGGTCTTCTATATCCAATTACTACTAAGTGTGATATCGCAACTATTTATGGTAGTAATTTCTCATCATTTGGAGAAGATACATTCTATACTTGTCATTATGATTTCTTAGATATTATTACTGGCAAAAAGTTATTTGAAGAAAGTTATGATATGTATGAAGGAGAATATCCTGAAAAGATAACTGGTCTAGAAGGATTAAATTTAACTGATAAAGTTTATTGGAATACTCTGAATCATAAAAGAGTAGATATTACCGGTAGAATTATTGGTGGTTGTTTTGATGTAATTGCAGAACTTGCTGGTACTAAGTATGATGGAATAAAAGAGTTTAATGAAAAATATAAGAAAGATGGAATCATTTGGTATTTTGATAACTGTGAACAATCTATGGAAGAGACAATTAGAATATTATGGAAAATGAATGAATTAGATTATTTTAAATATGCTAAAGGAGTAGTCTTTGGAAGATTTGGAGAAAATAATACTTGCTATGATTATGATGTTGAAAGTTGTTTAAAAGATAGTGTTTTAAACGAGCTAAATATTCCTATTATTTATGATGCAGATATCTCACATAAAGGGCCTTCTTTAACAATTATAAATGGTAGTATTGCTCATATAGAATGTGATAATGGTAAAGGAAAAATTGAATTTAGATTGGAGTAGATTATGGAAAAAGAGTTAGAAAAAGAAATAGAAAAAATAAAGCGACGAAACAAGAGGGTAGAAAAAGATAAAGCTTGGGAAACATCAATGACTAGAAAAATTACAATAGCTATATTAACTTATATGGTTGTAGTATTATATTCATATTTAATAAGTAAAATATCTAATGTTTTTTTAACATCTTTAGTTCCTGTGATTGGTTTTTTATTATCAACATTATCATTAAATATGATTAGAAAAATATGGGAAAAGAGGTAATAATATGACTGAAGAAGAATTAGAACAAACAGAACAAATGAAAACAATGATTATTGAGACAGAATCAGATGAAGAAGAACAATCAATATTAGAAATGATTGAAGAATTTGAAGATCGTATTGATTATTTAGACATTTCTAAAGAAAAGAAAAAGAAATTAGTAGAAATGTGTGAAGAAATTAAGAAAGAACCTAATGAAAATACTAGGGAATATTTATTTAATTTATTACAAAAAGAAATAGATTAATGGAAGTGATTTAATGAAACTACAAGTATCTGATTTAACAAAGAATTATGGAGAAAAAGAAGTTCTAAAAGATATTAATTTTACTTTTGAATCAGGTAAAATATATGGCTTATTAGGAAGAAATGGTGCTGGTAAAACTACTTTTTTCAATTCATTAAATGAAGATATTGAGATTGATAGTGGAGAATTCAAATTAGATGAAGAAGTATTAAATACCGATGATATTGGTTATGCTACTGCGACACCTATAGTGCCAGAGTTTTTAACTGGAAAAGAATTTCTTCAATTTTTCTTAGATATAAATGAAAAGAGAATAGGAAAAAGGAAAAGTATTGATGATTACTTTGAATTGGTTCAATTAACTAAGGAAGACCAAGATGTATTATTAAAAGAGTATTCTCATGGAATGAAGAATAAAATGCAAATACTAATAAATATAGTAGCTAATCCTAAAGTAATACTATTAGATGAACCATTAACTGCTTTAGATATAGTTGTCCAAGAAGATATGAAAAAGCTTCTTAAAACTTTAAAGAAAGATCATATAATTATTTTTTCTACACATATTTTAGAATTAGCCATGGATTTATGTGATGAAATAGTTGTATTAAGTAATAAACATTTAGAATTAATTGAGAAAGATAATTTAAATACTAAGAAGTATAAAGATAAAATAATTAATTTATTAAAGGAAGAAGAAAATGATTAATTATTTAACTAAATCATTAGAATTTGATTTAATTTATTCAGTTAATTCATTTCTATATGTTTTAAAAGGACTACCTATATTTAAAGATTTACTTACTGAAGATGTTTATAAAAGTGGTTTATTAAAAAGAATAGTTAGTGCTTTTATGATAGTATTCTTATTAGCTAGATCACTATTCTTAAAGTTTTTCTATTTCTTTATGATACTTGTGGCTTGTTATGAAATATTTCCAGATACATTAGTACAATCATATTTTCATATTTATTTTGTTTTAACAATAATTGGAATGTTTATTAATAATAAATTGTTAAATACTAGTAAGAAGAAATATTTTTCAATTGCTATTTTTAAAATGAATGCGAATAAGTATGCAAAATCCACATTAATATGGAATCAATTATCTAATTTATTTCTAAATACTATTTGTATTCTTATATTTGGTTCATTGATTAATAGTCCAATTATTTATAGTATATCTTTAATTATATTTACTTTCTTTATTAGATTTATTGGTGAAGCTTTAAATATTAAATTTTATAAAAAATATCACTATGTTTGGTATAGTAATACTAGATTATATGTATCAATTCTTACAATTCTTCTTATTATAGTTTGTCTACCATTTATTAATGTTTATTGTTCATTAAAATTTATAAATATTATTACTGTTATTTGTATTGTATTAGGAACTATATCAGCTAAATATTTATTTGAAATTAATGATTATAGACTTATGTATCAAAAGATTTTCTCAGTTGTAAATGTAATGAATTCTAAAAATGATAAAGATTATTTAAGACAAGCAATGGTAGAAGTAAAAGATAAAGATAAAAAGATTGATAGTAAGAAACTTAAAGGTAAAAAAGGTTATGATTTATTCAATACTATTTTCTTTGAAAGACATAGAGAAATACTTTTAAGAAGTGCTAGAAAATATAGTTTTATCTTAATAGGTATTTATATATTAATTAGTTATTTAATTTTAATAGATTCTAGTTTTTCTACTAGTGTAAGTAAGTTTTTACATAATAATTTAGGTTGGTTTGTAGTTATTATGTATTTTGTAAATAGAGGAGCAATTATTACTCAAGCAATGTTTTTTAATTGTGATCATGCTATGTTAAATTATAACTTTTATAGAAAGCCTAAAAATCTATTAGGATTATTTAAAAAAAGATTACTAACAGTAAGTAAAGTTAATTTATTACCTGCTTTAGTAATTGCAATTGGGAATATTGTTTTATTAATATTATGCAGAAATTATGATTTATTAATTATTGTATCTACATTCTTATTTATAATATTTTTAAGTATATTCTTCTCAGTTCATTATTTAGTAATATATTATTTACTACAGCCATTTAATAAGAACTTAGAAGTAAGAAAGATAAGCTATTCATTTGTTACTTTGTTAACATATTTTGTTAGTTATACATTAGCTAATGTTACTGTTAACTCTATAGTATTTTCTATACTTGGATTATTATTCACAATTATTTATATTATTTTAGCTTTAATGTTAGTATATAGATTTGCTCCAAAGACATTTAAATTAGATTAGGAGGATTATTATGAGAAATGTATTTTTATATACTTTATTGTTAGTAATATTACACTCAATTTTATTAGTTAATCAAAAACTAGGTATTAATGTAATTATATTTACATTACCATTATTAATATTCTTATATAATTATTTGAAGATTAATAAACTAATTAAGAATAAAAAAGGATTATTATTCTTTATTCCAATAATCTGTTTATCTAGTAATTATTTTATCTATGATAATATTCTTAATGAGTTTAATATAGTTATTATTCCAATACTATATGCTTTAATGTTTATTTATGTCATAGATATACCAGATAGAGTAGTAGATATCTTAAAAAATATTTGTTATATGTTTCTAAAACCATTTGAGTATATTGGTGATACTGTTAAGAACTCATTAAGATATTTTGATTCTAAAACTAAATTAGAAGATTCAACTAAAAGGAAGATAAAAGCAGTGTTAATAACTATTCCAATAGTATTAATTATTGTTTGGTTATTATGTCTTGCGGATGAAGTTTTTGCAGATCTATTTACTGGTATTATTGAAATATTTAAAGATATATCATTTGCCTCTATTATTTGGAGAATTATAGTAATAGTAATTCTATTTATCTATTTAAATGCCACATTATTATTTGTATTAAATGAATTAGGAAAAGAAGAAAAAACTAAGAGTAAGAAAAAAATAGAAGTATTCACAATGAAAATATTATTAACTAGTTTAAATATAATATATTTAGTATTTGATATTATTCAAATAAAGTCATTGTTCTTACATAGTGTAGCTTCTAATATAAATTATGCACAGTATGCTAGAAGTGGTTTCTTTGAATTAATGATTATATCTTTAATTAACTTTGTAATTATTCTATTAACTAAGAGAAGTAAGAAAGATAATTATAATAAAGTTATGAGTATAATCATGGTATTATTTACTCTAATTATTATTGTTTCATCATTCTATCGTATGAATATGTATGAACAAGCATATGGATATACATTATTAAGATTAGGAGTATATGTTTCATTAATAACTGAAGGTATATTACTAATCCCAACTATTATGTATATTTTAAAAGATAAATTTAATATCTTAAATTACTATATAGTAATAGTTACTGCAGTTTATACTTTTGTTAATATGTTTTCTGTAGATACTATTATTGCGAATAGAAATATTGAAAGATACTATCAGAAACATGATATAGATATTAATTATTTAAGTAATTATAATAGTGATAATTTACCTATATTATTAGATCTTAGAAAGGATTTAAAAGAAATCGAATTTAAAAGAGATTTAGATGATTATCTAAATACATATTATGATAAATTAGAAAAAGATAATTACTTAGAATATAATATTTCTAGAAATAAAGCTTATAAGTTAATGAAAGATAATAGAAACTATACTAATACTGATAAAACAGTTATTAGTATTAGACTTAATGAAAATTCATCAGCTGGTTATAGATGGGAATATAATTTAAGCGATAAAGGAATAGTAGAAATAGATGAAAGTTATGACTATGGTAATTGTCCATTAGATGTAGATGGTTGTGCTGGATATGAAGTATTTACTATTAAATCTTTAAAACCAGGATATACTAAATTAGAATTAACATATTTAGATCATAATAATGTAGTCCTAAAAAAGATAATTTATGATATACGTGTAGATGAAAACTATATAATTCATGAATCACATTAAAAAAGAAGAAATATTAGATTATTTCTTCTTTTATTTTTTCAAATACTTTTCCAATTGAATCATTGATTACTAAATCACAATGATTATCATATGGAGTTTTATCGCGGTTTATTAAGACCATATGTTTTCCTCTAAAGAAACCTAAATAAGAAGCAGCTGGATAAACATTTAAACTAGTTCCACCAACTATTAATAAGTCTGCATTAGCTATCTCATGTATAGCTTCAGTAGTTATATTATTATCTAGACCTTCTTCATATAAGACAACATCTGGTTTAATTAGACCTCCACATTCACAATAGGGGATACCTTTACTTTCAAATACATATTTATCATCATAGAACTTTCCACAGTCCATACAATAGTTTCTTTTAATAGAACCATGTAATTCTAATACTTTTTTACTACCAGCATCCTGATGAAAACCATCAATATTTTGAGTAATAACACTACTTAAAATACCTTTTTTTTCTAATTCACTTAAAACAATATGAGTAATATTAGGCCTAAATTTCCTAGTATCTAGTTTATCTTTATAAAACTTATAGAATTCATCAGTTTTATCCATAAAGAAAGAATGAGATAATATTTCTTCTGGAGGATAATCATATTTTTCATTATATAGTCCATCTACACTTCTAAAGTCTTTTAAACCAGATTCAGTTGATACACCAGCCCCTCCAAAAAAGACAATTCTTTTACTTTCTTTTATCCAATTAATTAGCGTTTCTATTTTATCCATACTATCACCAAGTTAATTATAAAACAAATCTTCTAATTTGACAAAGAACTATAATTAAGGTAAAATTATTTCTATCAATTGAATAAATTGAGGTGAAGAAATTTGAAAGAAATTAAGCAGGTTAGGCTGATTAGTAGTATTGCTTCAACTGTTGGCATTATTATGATTGGATTAGGTTTGTTTATTCAAACTGGTATTAGTGCTTCTAGTTTAAGTAATGAAGATCTAGCAGAAGTTGATTTAAAAAATATGGCAACAAGTGCCAATCAAGTAATAAAAGATTCTAAGGAATCTATCTCAGTACCTGTTAGAAAACTATCTCTAACTGAAATTGATATGGAAATAGCTCCCGCTTCAATTGAGAGAATAGAAGTATTCCAAGGTATGACAATGGATGAATTAAGTGCTAAATTAAATAGAAGTTTAGGTGGAATACTTGCGGGTCACGGAAAGACAATTGCCGAACATAGTTTAAAAGTAGGAGTAGATCCTTATATTGTCACAGCTATTATGATGCATGAAACTGGTAATGGTACTAGTAGAATAGCTAATGGGTGCTACAACTTTGGTGGTCAAAAAGGATCAGGTTGTGGAGCTTGGAAACGTTATGGTAGCGTTGATGAAGGATTAAAAGGAATGATTGATAACTTATATAGTAATTATTATGCTCATGGTTTAACTACTGTAGAAGCTATTGGAAGTAGATATGCAGAAAGTGGTACATGGCCAAGTATGATTAATATGTATATAGGAAGAATAAAAGCTAAATAAACCTGAAAGGGTTTATTTTTTTGTGATTTTATGTTATAATATGCTGCGTTATGGGGGATTATTATGAAAAATAGTACAAAGGAAAGATTAAAAACAATTAGAAATCTTGCTTTAACTGGAACTATAGTAACTATGATAACTAACGCTGGAATAAGAATGGTTTTAAATAGAGATTATGGTTATAACATTTATAATGATAAGAATTTAAAAATAACAGAAGAAGAACAAGATGAGTTAGTTAAATTACTTGAGTCTGAGAGTGGAATGTCTAATTTAGATAATGAAAGAGATTTGATTTTAACCGCAGTAATTAATAATCCAAATTTAGATGAATATGAAAAACAAACTATCTATAGTTTAGTAGATTTAATAGAAGATAATCCCTATATTAATAAAAAAACTGCATATGCAAACTTAAGAGATTTAGATATTATAAATACAACAAGAGAAGATGATATTGATGAGAATACAGTAGGAAGATATTTACCCGCAAATAATACTATTGAAATATATGAGACTGATATAGATAAAAATATATTAAGACATGAATTAATTCATTGTATTTTTTCTAATTCACATACTTTTATTTTACCTAGGTATTTTAATGAAGGAGTTACAGAATTATTAGTAGATGAGTATTTTGAAGAAAATCCTTTTGTAGAAGATACTAGTTATCCTTATGAAATAGCTATGATAAAGATACTATGTGAAATGGTAGGAACAGACACTGTATTAGAAACATATTCAACTGGAGATATGAGTATTATTTATAATAAATTAACTGAAATTATGGATAAAGATTCTGCGAAAGAATACTTGAATATTATTGATAAAATGTTTGAAGATTATAATGATAATGGTAAAGCAGAACTTGAAGATATGAGTACTTTTTTAGCTTATACTAATTCATGTTTTGAAAAGAATGGTATTAATGTTAATGAGGTTTATGAATATAATAAAGAATTACTTATTAATATGAAGAATGATAATTCAGATACTGATTATATATCTTATGTAATTAATAATGGTTATTATAAGAAACCATATTTTTCAAGTAAATTAAAAGAAGAAACTAAGAAAAATTATTTAGAAACTGATAGTTCTAAGGTATTTGAAAAAATACTGTAAACTTGACATTTTAGTAAAAAAGTAGTATAATTACATTACAATTGATGGCACATTATTCTAGTCAATTGCTTTATTAGGAAGACGAGCTTAAAAATTCGTTAAGAGGCATATCTGTGAAACCTTTGGTGTCTGCTTCTTACGCCCAGTTTGGGGTGGATGCTGGAGATGAAGGAGATTGGGCGACTCGTAATGGCATACGAATCTCGACCCAGTGTCTGTGGAGACCAGTTATTGTGGCAAAGCTATACGTACCATGCTGATGCATAGTTACGAAACTGGATAAAACCTGTATTGTGGCGAAAGCTATGTGCAGTGTAGCCTGTCTTGAGTGGGAATCTTGGGATAGATGATCTTTCTTATTATAAGCGGCCACTTATAATAAGTATTGCATCTTGAAATCATTCTTGCAAAAAAGAACTAATAGTAAAGCGTTGGTGGGGAAATCCCCTAGAGTGGATTTCATGATAGGATTGCAGTGGGCACTAAGTGGTAATCAAGTCGTATGTTTGGTAACGGCATATTGATTCTTTTAAAGGGGAACCACTATTTTGGTAACGAAATAGTAAGAATTAGGGAAATCCTACTTGACCTAAGGCTCAAAGTTAACTATCATGAATGCCAAACAATTAATATGAAATGAAGTAGTTATACTACTTTTTTTTATGATATAATACCGATATGGAGAAATTTATGAAAAAGAAAGAAAATGAATTTAAAAACTTAGTAGAAGAAACTAGAAAAAAAGAAAAGATTAAGAAAGAAAAAGTAAATGTTAAATGGATTATTACAATAGTAGTAGTATCTTTTGTAATATCTTTTTGCTTATCTTTCATAGCTAATAGTACTATTCCTAATTTATCTCTTATATTAGGAATTATAGTTACTTTTATATTTATTTTAATAGGTATCTTATTTGATATTATTGGAGTAGCAGTAACAACTGCAGAAGAAGCAGTATTTCATTCAATGAATTCTAGAAAAGTAAAAGGAGCTAAGGTTGCGGTTAAATTTAAAAAGAATGCAGATAAAGTATCAAGCTTCTGTTGTGATGTCATTGGAGATATTTGTGGAGTAATATCAGGTGCTGCAGGTACTACAATAGCTGCTATATTAATTGCTAATTATGGTTTTAACGTTTTATTAGTTGGATTATTAGTCACTGCTATTATTTCATCTCTCACAATAGGTGGAAAAGCTATTGGTAAAAGTTTTGCTATTAATAAGAGTGATATCATACTTTATGAATTCGCAAAGTTTGTTTCTAATTTTTATAAAGGGTAATTTACAAACAAAAAACATTGTGCTATTATAATTAATCACAAGTGAGGGAGATTACCAATGGGATATAGATTAGATAATAAAGATATAGATATTTCAGGTAAAAGATTAACTAAAATAGGTAATGGTAAAACTGGTGATGTTTATAAATACCGTAATAGCGCTTTGAAAATATTTAAAGCAGACAGGGAATTACCAATTGATTTAGAAACAGCTGAGTACTTATCAACTATTTCTACAGAGAGAGTTTTACTGCCTAAAAACTTGTTGTTTTATAATAATGCTTTTAAAGGATATACGTATAAATTAATATCTAAAAAAGGAAAGGGAAAGAAAATTACTACTATTCCCAAAGATGAATTAGTTGGAAATGTATCTTTAATTGAAAGAGATATTGAAACACTAAGTAGTAAACAAGTACTATTAAATGGAATTGATCCTTCTAATACAATTTTTAATGGTAATTTATACTTAGCTGATCCTTGTCAATATACTAAATTAAATAGTTTATCTACAAAGGAATTAGAGAAACTAAATAAATATCAATTTCATTTGTTGTTAGTTTCAATAATAATGGCAGAAATGAAAAAAGGAGTTATTTCTTCTAAAACAGAAAAACAATTAAAAGAATTATTATTACTTAGAGATGATGATTATAATACAAGTGATTTCTTATCTGATATTATTAAAGATAATGATTCTATTAAACAATTCGTTAAAAAAATATAAAAGACAAGAAACTTGTCTTTTTCTTTTTAATATAGTAAAATAGGTATGCTTTGAGGTGATAAGATGATACAAGTACATAATGTAAGTTTAAAATTTGGAAAGAGAACCTTATTTGAAGATGTTAATATAAAATTCACTAATGGTAATTGTTATGGATTAATAGGAGCTAATGGTAGTGGAAAATCTACTTTTTTAAAGTTATTAAGTGGAGAATTAGAAACTACTACTGGTGATATAACTATTGGTAAAGATGAAAGAATATCTATTTTAAAACAAGACCATTTTGAATATGATAAGTATAGAGTAATTGATGTAGTAATGATGGGTAATCAAAAACTATATTCTATTATGGAAGAGAAAAACAAGATGTATGAACAAACAGAGTTTACTGAAGAAGATGGTATGAAATTAGCTAACTTAGAAGCTGAATTTATGGAACTAGATGGTTGGAATGCAGAACCAGATGCAGCTCAGTTACTTAGAAATTTAGGAATTGCAGAAGAACATCATTATCAATTAATGGAAGAATTATCAGTAAAACTTAGAGTTAAGATATTATTAGCTCAAGCATTATTTGGTAACCCTGATATTCTATTATTAGATGAGCCAACTAACTCACTAGATATTGATGCAATCAGATGGTTAGAAGAATTCATTATTAATTTTAGTAATACTGTAATTATTGTTTCACATGACCGTCACTTTTTAAATAAAGTATGTACTCATATAGTTGATATTGATTATGGAAAAATGAAATTATATGTAGGTAATTATGATTTCTGGTATGAATCAAGTGAATTATTACAAAAACAAATGCGTGAATCAAACAAGAAGAAAGAAGAAAAGATAAAAGAACTACAAGCATTTATCGCTAGATTCTCAGCTAATGCATCTAAATCTAAACAAGCTACTTCTAGAAAGAAAATGCTAGAAAAGATTCAATTAGATGAAATTATTCCATCTAGTAGAAAATATCCATATATTGATTTTAAAATTGAAAAACCTGCTGGTAAAGAAATACTAAAAGTAGAAAATTTAACTAAAATAGTTGATGGAAAAAAAGTATTGGATAAAGTATCATTTACAGTATTAAAAGGAGATAAAATCTGTTTTTTAGCAAACAATGATATGGCAAAAACAACTTTATTTAATATCTTAATGGGTAAAGAAAAATATGATAAAGGTAAAATAGAATGGGGAAAAACTATTATACCTGGATATTTACCACAGGATAATGGGGATTATTTTGAAAGTAATAAAAATATTATGGAATGGATTGGTCAGTTCTATGATATAAAAGACGAAACTATACTTAGAGGATTTTTAGGTAGAATGTTATTCTCTGGAGAAGATGTTTTTAAAAAAGTAAACATACTATCTGGAGGAGAAAAAGCTAGATGTATGCTTTCTAAAATGATGTTAGAGGGACCTAACTTCTTAATTCTAGATGAACCTACTAACCATTTAGATCTAGAAGCAATTACTTCACTAAACAAAGGTTTATGTAATTTTGGTGGAGAAGTATTATTTACTTCACGTGATTATGAATTAAACTCTACTGTTTCAAATAGAGTGATAGAAATCAAAGATGATGGAACAATTATTGATAGGACAGTTCCATATGAAGAATATTTAGATAAAAGAGAAAATATATAATTAGTATTTTCTTTTTTTATTAGAGATAATTATGATATAATGTATTCAGGAAGTGGAATTATGAATAAAAGTGAAAAATATGGATTAATTGGGATATTAGTAATATTAATAGTATTATTAATTATAAGTAGTGTAGTAAATGTAAATAAAAAAGATAATACTAAACTATCTAATGATTCTGATGTAATACTTGAAAATGCTCAAAATGAAAGTGATGCAGTAAAAGATTCTGAAAAAGGAGAATTTACTCAAATAGATATGAATATGTATATGGAAATGTATAGAGGTACTGAGAAGCAAATAGTATTAATAGCTAGACCAACTTGCCATTATTGTCAAATAGCAGAGCCTATTATTCAAAATTTAATTTATAAATATAATTTACCAATTAATTATTTAAATACAGATAATTTTGGGGAAAATGATGAACAAACTCTAACTCAATCTAATGAATTATTTTCATCAGGAGTTGGTACTCCAACAATGGTTATTATAAGTGAAGAAAAAATTATCGATAGTGTAGATGGGTTAACTGATACAGCTCACTACATAGATTTCTTTAAAAGGAATGGATATATAAAGTAAAGGAGGTTGGAGTATGGTTTCAGTCGCAAAAAGAGTATTAAAGTTTAAAAGAAAGTATCCAATGACAGTAGGATGGAGAGTTTATCAAAACTCAAGTGTAGTTGAGAAACACTTAAATCCAGGAGAAGAAGTATTATATGCGTTTATTGCTCAAAAGAATGATAATCCATTAAATTTCTTTGAAAGTGGAGTTGTAGCTTTAACTAATAAAAGAATTTTAATTGGTAGAAAAAGAGTTATATTTGGTTACTTTTTAAATTCAATTACACCAGATATGTTCAATGACTTAACTGTTACTGGTGGTTTGATTTGGGGAAAAGTTCATATCGATACAATTAAAGAATTAGTAACTCTATCTAATATTGATAATGGAGCTTTACCAGAGATAGAAACTGCAGTGTCATCATATATGATTGAGATGAAGAAGCAATATGGAGATGAAAAGTAAAAGACTAGTTTTTAGTCTTTTTTTTTGTTATAATATCTATATGGTGATTAGATGAAAACAGTAAAAAAAGTATTATTTATAGTTATAGTAGTCTTTATTACAGTAAATGTTTTTAAGATGTTAAAGGAAGATCATAGCATTACTTATAAAATAGATAAATATACTGTAAAAGAAAATTTTTATGTTTCAAAAGGTCATTACTATGACATAGTAATTAAGGATAAAAAGAATACATTTGTTTATACTCTAAATAAAAAGTTAAATAAAGATAAAAAGATTATTAAAGATATAAAAACATATAAAAGTAATAATCTAACTTGTATAATACCAATCTATAAGAAAAAAGTTACTAACGATATGTATTGCAGGTTAGATAATCAACAGGTTACAGTGGATTATTTAAACAAAACTGGTAATGAAGATTTTAAAAAGATTAATAATAAGAAATTAAAGATTAGTATTCCAAAAGAGGATAATACAAAAAAGAAGTATAAGAATATAACATACTATAATAAAAATGTTTTGGAAGACCAAGTTTTCTTCTTATGGAATTATAAAGGTATCTATATACTTAATAATCAAGGTATTAAATATAAGAAATTTATTGATTATGATATCTATGATAATGTTATGAATTGTGTAGTGGATAAGTACTATGTTTTATTTGAGAATAATTCTGTTAATGGTATTGAAAATGTTTATTATTATGATATAAAAAAAGATAAATTAAAAAAGTTTAAATTAAAGACAAAACTTTCAAAGAACTCTTATATTAACGGAGTGGTAGATAATTTAATATATGTTACTGATAGACGTTTAAAGAAAGAGTATACTATTAATATTAAGAAGAAAACTATCACAAGTATAGATGATGATCAAACTACATATATTACTTATAATAATGGTGAAAAGGAAGAAATGACTAAGAGTGATTTCTTTATGAATGATATTCTTTTTGATGATAATATTAGTGATACTAAAGTAACTATTTCCAGTAGATTAAAGAAAGAATATAATTATTATTACTTTATAGAAAACGATGGTATTTATAAAGCTTTAGATAGTAATAAAAAAGATAGAATTCTCTTAGGAAAATTAAATAATATTTCTGATTGGTTTGTAAAAGAAAGAGAAGTAATAATACTTAGTCAGGATACTATTTATTCATATTCTGATCAATATGGTTTAAGAATAATTCTTTCTACTAATGAATTGAAATATAATTATAGAAATATCTATAATATGTGGAAGAAATAATATTTCTTCTTTTTTTTGATTAATTATTGAAAAAGTAGGGGAGATTTGTTATAATTTTATTGTGGCGGGGTCTTAGCCAAGTGGCTAAGGCGTGGGTCTGCAACACCCTGATCACCGGTTCGAATCCGGTAGGCCCCTCCAAATGCGAATGTGGTTCAATGGTTAGAATACGGCCTTGCCAAGGCTGTGATGGGGGTTCGATTCCCCTCATTCGCTCCATTAAATTATTCTGTTCGTACTATTCGGACATTAAATAGAAATCAATCTCAAAAGGATTGATTTTTTTTGTAATTTATTACTCTTATGAGGATGCTATAAAATAATGAAATCATTGACAAATACTAATAAATATTGTAATATAATGGCGATTATTAGAGATACTATGCTTATAAAAGTTGTACAAACTCTAATATAATTAATGATATAAAAATTAATCTTCGGGTTAGTTTTTATATATAGATGCAGAAGATGAAAAGGAGGTGTTAAAGTGTTAAAAATAGTTAGTAAAAAGAACAATGCTTTAAATTATATTAAAACATTCAATTCTAACAAACGCGAAACACTTAACGCATTGGATGCATGTGGTTGTACCGGAAACGGTAACTGCTAAGGAAGTGAACTAGGTTCACTTCCTACTTTAAAATGAGGTGAAATGGTATATGAAATTAAAATATAGTAGATATAATATTATTAAGGATCATGATAATTATAGGGTATTGTATAACTCTTATACAAAATCAGCTATTATTTTTGAAAAAGATTATGATTTATCTTTTATTGAGGATGACAAATCTATTGATACTTTAGATACAGAGGTAAAAAATGAGTTTATCAATCAAGGGTTTATTATAGATCAAGAAAGAAATGAATTTGATGAATTAAAATATGGTTTTTTAAAAAAGTATTTTGATAAGTCTGTATTAACTGTTGGACTTATTCCAACGTTACAATGTAATTTTAATTGTCCATATTGTTGTGAAAAACCGTTTACTTGTGGAAAAGAAAACGTGTCAAACTATTTTGAAGTATTAAAGAAATTTTCTGAAAGAGAATTTAAAGCATACAATCATGTTCATATTAATTTGTTTGGTGGAGAACCATTACTATATTATAAATATTCAGAAGAGTATCTAAAATGGTTAGATGATTTTTCTAAAAATAATCATTTTACTTATACTGTCGCAATGATTACAAATGGTTCATTATTAGATGAAAAAAAATTAGACTTTTTTATTAATCATAATATTAATTTAATCCAAATTACTATAGATTCTGATAAAGAAAATCATAATAAAATGAGAACATTTAAAAATGGTAAACCTAGTTTTGATATTTTGATAAAAAATATTGAGTTAGTGTCTAGAAAATTCCAAAAAGAAGATCAATTGTTTGTAGTTAGAATTAATCTAAATAATACAACTGTAAAAAAAGTTAGAGATTCGTTAGATAATATTGATTCAAAAGTAAGAAATAATATTCATTTAATGTTTAGAGTTATATATAATACTCAAACATATAATGAAAAAAATACAAATAAAATAGACAAACTAGAAGATTATATAAAAATGGGTAAAGAATTAGGATTTAGCATATATAGTGAGAGCTATGTTTTACAATCTTGTGAAGCAGCAACTGATGGAAGAACATTTTATTTATTACCTAATTTAGAAATGTCAAAATGTGCTAATGAGCTTGGTCATCCTGCTTGTTCATTTGGTAAGATAAAAGAAAATGGAGAAGTAGAATTGGATTCTGATAAACTAGTAAACTGGTTTGATGCTAATTTTGAAGCTTTTAGTAATAAGAAATGTATGAATTGTAAACTACTTCCAGATTGTCTTGGAGGATGTCCTTTATTTAAAATAAAAAATGGTAAAAGAAGCTGCAGGTCTTTTGACATGGTAAGCTTACCAAATTATTATGGAGATCTTGATGAATAATTCTAAATATGATGTACAATATCAAAGGCAAAAAGATATAAAAAATGTAATATATATAGATGATAATCTTATAGGATTCTTAGATATTGGTAAACAAAGGGGTTCTCAAGAAGATAGCTTATTAATGTTAAAACATCCCTTGTCTGAAGCAGAATTATTATTAATTGCTGATGGTATGGGTGGTCTAGAACATGGCGAAATTGCTAGTAATATGATTGCAAAAGAATTAATGGATTGGTTTTGTAATTATGATTTTGAATTGCATGATATGAATTATTTATCCTCAAGTTACAATGAAATAATACAGTATATCGATGAATTATTGAGAAGTAAAATAAGTAACGCTGGTTCTACTTTAGTTAGTGCTATATGTAAAGACAATCAAACATTAATAACTAATGTAGGCGATTCAAGATGTTATATTTATGACGATTGTGGATTAATCCAAGTTACAAGTGATCACAATTTAGCATGGGGACACTTTACAGATGATGGATTAAGAAAAGATGATTTAAGATATTGTATTGATAATAATCTACTAACATCAAGAGTAGGTTGGAAAGAAAAGATGTTATGTATTGACTCTTTGATACTTGATAATTCTTTATATAATAAATTACTTTTATGTTCAGATGGGGTGACAGATGTGTTACCTGATAGTATTATTGAGTTTTATTTGAAAAATCTTGATAAAAATAATATTGATAGATTTATAGATTATATAAACAGCTATAGAGAAAAAAAATATAATGGAAAAGATGATTTGTTTTATGATGAAATTCAGGGTGGTAAAGATAATATTGCTATGATTGTAAAAACTAATCAAAAGGTGAGAAGATGAAATATAAAAAGTTTAGGGAATTAAGTATTAATGTATTTGATATTCAATTTAAAAAAATTATAGTAAAAAAAGTATTAAATTATATGCCTGCTGGAAACGATGTTATTGAAATTCTTTCTTATGACAATAAGCATTACTTTATAAAAATAGAAAGAAGTAAAGTATCAGACTTTAAAGCTGAGAACAATAATATTGGTAAAGTGAAACAATTAGGTTATAATAAAGTACCTAACATTATAGAGTTTATTGATAAATCACCAAAAATTTTAGTTTTAGAAAAAATAAAAGGTGAAAGACTAAACGATATTATTGATAATAATAAAGATTATTATTTAACTAAACTTGGAAAAGAACTTGCAACTATTCACTCTATAAATCCTAATGGATTTGATTTGGCAAAGCAAAGGGTAATAAATGATATTCCATATGATGGACTTTATTGCAAGTTTGATGAAAGATCTAACAAATATATTAAGTATTTGAATGAAAATAATTATGAAAAAAATATTGATACTTTTATTCATGGGGACTTTCATTATGCAAATGTTTTGTGGAATAACAAATCTATAACTGGAGTATTGGATTGGGAATATTCAGGTATAGGACATAAAGAACAAGATATAGCTTGGGCTTTGATAGCAAGACCAAATCAAACATTTATGAATTCATTAGAAGATATCAAGATTTTCTTGAAGGGATATAAGGAATGTGGTAGTTACGATAGTAATAAATTAAAATGGTGTTTAATTAATGGTTATTTACATTTCTATTTGATGAATAATAACGAAAATTATAAATCTTTATTAATTAATCTTATGAATGAGGTTATAGAAAAAGATTTTTAAAGGGAGGTTTAGGCTATGGCATTAACAGCAAATGAATTAAAAAAAGAAAAAGAATATTTAAAAAAAGTATTAGAAGTGTTAAAAGCAAATATAAAAACTGGGGATCTATCAGTAGACAAACAAAAACAAGATATATATGAAATGAAAAAGTTTATGTGGGATAATTCCAGTGATTATACAGATGAAGAAATGATGGTTCAAATGCATAATATGGATCATGAAGTTGATTTAACTAATTCTAAAATTAATCAATTGATGAGACTAAAAAGATCTTTGCAATCTCCTTATTTTGGCAAGGTACTTTTTGAAAGTGAAGAATTTAAAGATATAATGCCTGTGTACATTGGAATGAATAGTATTATGGAAGACACAAATTTTTATGTGTTTGATTGGAGATCCCCTATAAGTAGTTTATTTTATAACTATGAATTAGGAGATGCAGAATATGAAGCTCCAATGGGAAAGGTAAAAGGTAATATACTTAACAAAAGACAATTTAAAATAGAAGATGGTAAATTAATTAGATGTTTCGATAGTTCCATTAATATTGATGATGAGTTTTTGCAAGATGTGTTAGCTAAACAATCAAGTGAGAAAATGCAAAATATAGTTTCAACTATACAAAAAGAACAGAATGAAATTATTAGAAATACAGCAGACAAGTTTTTAATTGTTCAAGGTATAGCTGGTTCAGGTAAAACATCAGTAGCATTACATAGAATAGCGTATTTATTATATAGACAAAAACACTTGTCTTCTAAAAATGTTTTAATCTTTTCTCCAAATAATCTATTCACTCATTATATATCTAATGTTCTTCCAGAATTAGGAGAACAAAATGTTATGACAACAACTTTTCATGATTTTTCAAAGTCTATTTTGCAAAGTAAAAATATAGAAAGTTTTACAGATTATTTAGATAGAGTATATAAAATTAATAACGATAATGAAAAAAATATAATCAAAGAAAAAATGTCTGATGAATTTAAAGCGGAATTAGACAGTTTTTATGAAAAATATTTATCAAGTATTGCATTTGATAATAATGTATCTATAAATGACAGTATAATTTCAGCTAGATCGTTAAATCGTTTATTGCAAAATAAATGGAGTGATAGAAATCTTGAAACTAGACTTGAACTTATTGCAAAACAAATATGCGAGGCATTGCATCTAAATCAAAAGAAAAGTGCTGGAAAAATTCAAAAACATTTGGCTAAGTCTTTAAACAAAAAAATAGATGCTTTCAGCATATATAATGCATTATTAAGAGAAAAAGGATTAGATGAGATTAAACAAGATAATGTTTTATATGAAGACATTACTCCATTACTTTATTTGCATTTTAAAACAAAAGATTTTCCAAACTATTCAGATGTAAAACAAGTTGTTATTGACGAAGCACAGGACTATTCTAAATTACAAATAGAAATTTTAAATATGTTATTTCCAAATGCTTCTTTCACAATTTTAGGTGATGTAAATCAAACTATAAATCCTAATTATAAGTATAATAGTTTGGGGGATTTAAGACAAATTAGGGATAAATCTAATTATCTAGAATTAAATAAAACATATCGTTCTTCGGAAGAAATAATAGATTATTCTAACAAGATACTAGGATTAAATAATGTATGTGCTATAAGACATGATAATAAAATCCCGGTTGAAGAATTTGATATAGAAGAAGAAAACATCATAACAGAGATTCCAAGTATATTAGCAAAAATGGAAGAAAATGGTTTTAAAAAGAATGCTATAATTACTAAAAATAAAGAAGAAGCTATTTATTTATCTAAACTTTTGCGTAATATTAAAAATCTATCTTTAGTAAAAGAAAATTCTAAAGGAAGTATGTCTGGAAATATAATTATTCCATCTTATATGTCTAAAGGTTTAGAGTTTGATGGTGTTATAGTATATACAGATCCTGATAATCAATATACTAATGAGGAAAAGAATTTGTACTATGTTGTTTTATCAAGAGCACAACATCAATTAGCTGTATGCAATCAAGAAAAAATCAAGATAAAATCAAGATGAGAATAGTATAAAGAAATACAAAGTATAAAATTGCGGCAAAACATGCCGTTTTTTTTGTTTTTAAAAAGAAATTTTTGTAAAAAATAGTATAAATATCTTTAAAAAATACACAAAATATTATATACTTAAATAGAATGGAATAATAAGGAGAGTTACTTATGATTATTAGAAAACCATATGCTTTCTTAATAAAGAACTTTAAGAAAATACATATAATATTATTATTACTAAGTTTATTTGTAGTATATAAGACATTTGATGTTACTAACTTTGTAAATGATTTTATGAGATTTGGAGTTTATGATTCATTTACAGATCCAGTAACTAGACATATTAGTTTTCTGTTACAGTTATCATTACTTTTATTAGTAATTGGTAGTGCAGCTATATTATTTTTATTAAGATATAAGAATAAACAATGGAAATTATATTTAATACCGATAATAGAATATTTTGCTTTATTCTTTGTGCTAAATATGATAAAAAGTTTCTTTGGATCATATAGTACTGGTATTGAATCTACAGATGTACGTTTATCAAGAGACTTATTAATTATCTTTGCGATAGGTCAGGTCCCAGCAATATGGGCTTTTGTCATGAGAGTATTTGGCTTAGACAAAAATAAATTTGATTTTAAATTAGATGAAGAATTTTTAAATTTAGATGAAAAAGACCGTGAAGAAGTAGAAATAAATATAGATATTGATAAAAACTCTATTAAGAGATTTTGGAAGAGAACAGTTAGAAATACTAAATATTTTTATGAAGAGCATAGATATATTTGTATAGGAATTGTAGTTATACTAATCGCAGGAATTGGTATTAATTCATATAAGTATTTCTTTGTTACAAACAAATCATATGAAGAAGGAGAAATATATTCAGCTAATGGTTATACTATGCGTATAAACAAAGTATATTTTACTGATAAAGATTATGCAGGAAATGTAATTTCTAAAAAAAGTAATTTCGTAATAGTAGATGTAGCAGTAAAGAATAATTCTGTTCCTAGAACTATTGAGATGGAAAACTTCCATGTTAGAAATACTGTAAAAGACTTTGTTTCTACTAGAACTACTTATGCTAAAGAGTTTGTTGATTTAGGAAAAACATATGATATTGTTAAAGAATTAAAGAGAGATGAAGAAACTTCATTTATAATTGTTTTCAAAGTTGATAAGAATTTAAATAAAAATAAATTTGTTGTTTGCTATCAAGAAAAAGATGGTTATTTAAGAAAAATACAAGCAGATATTGTTGATTTGAGTGAAGTGAAGAAAGAACCGCATTTAGAAAAGGGAGAGGTTCTTAAAATAGAAACAGTGGCAAATCCAGATGAAGTTAGTTTTGATTGGACTGAGGTAACTACAGAAGCAAGTTTTGTTAGAAGAGACTGTAATGTTGAAAAATGTCGTGGTGTTATTGAAACAATACAATCAGATGGAAGTTATAAAATATTGAAAATAGAATTTGGTTCTGAAGTATACACCTCAACACAAATGTTACAATTTTTAACAAGACATGGTAAAATAGTATATAAGAATGCTAATGGTGAAGATGAAGAAGTAGAAATTAAAAATGCTATTAACAGAAGAAATTTTGGAAAAGAAGTATTTTTAAAAGTTCCAAATGAAGTAACAAATAATACTGAATTAACACTTAATTTGGTTATAAGAAATAAAGAGTACAATTATATTCTTAATTAGGAGGAAATATGCTAAATAAAATAAGTAAAAAGCTAAAATTAATTGTTTTTTTCGTTATTGTGATTGCTATCGCATGGTTTGTAGTAATTCAACCTCAAATAACTTTTAAAGCACATGAAAAACAAATGGAGGCTGCTGCTAAAAGATATTATGAATTAAATAGTAGAGAATTACCATCAGGAGAAAGAGTTAAAACATTGGCTTTGCAAAAACTATATGATGAAGCATTACTTGAAAATGACTTCTTCATTCCTTTAACTAAAAAAACATGTTCTAATGAAAATAGTTGGGTTAAAGTTAGAAAAGAAAGTGGAGAATACAAGTATTATACTTATTTGGAATGTGGCCGTTATAAATCAAAAGTTGATCATGAGGGGCCAGTTATTAAATTAAATGGTAGTGAAGAAATAAGAATAGATAAAGATGGAAAATATAAAGAATATGGTGTCAAAAGTGTAGTAGATGCAGTAGATGGTGAATTGAAAGTATCTGATGTTACTATTAAAGGTGAGGTTGATAGTTCTACAATTGGAACTTATGAGATTGAATATGTTGCCTTTGATAATTTAAATAATAAAACTACAGTTAAAAGAACTGTTAAGGTTGTTAGAAGATTAGCAAAAGAAATAAAAGAAAAATTAAATGGAGCAGATAATTTTAAAGGACATCCTGAAAATAACTATTTAAGATTATCTAATATTATGTTTAGAGTATTTGGACTTGATGAGAATGGAAATGTAATTATTATTTCTGACTTAGATATTGCCAATGTTAATCATACTAAGTTAGATAAATGGTTAGATTATTTTTACAGTAATTTAAATAAAAATGCTAAAAAGATGATAGTTAAGTCAAAATTTTGTAGTATGACTTTAGATGAAAACAGTTTAAATAAAACTGAATGTGAGTCTTATACTAAAGAAAGAAACGTATATATTCCTTCAGTTGTAGAAATAAACAAAGCTAAAGATGGTGAAATGAATTTCATGAAACCTTTCACTTTATCTTGGGTTGCTGAGAAAAAGAGCAATAAAGAAGCTTATGTAACTAGAGAACTAGTAATGTTAGAAGAAGATGAGGGATTAGAGTATTATGTTTATCCTTCTGATGATAATTTTGGTGTAAGACCAATGATGAAAATTAAAGGAAGTGCTTTGATTTCATCTGGAAATGGTACTAAAGATAATCCATATAGTTTTAACGATACAAAGAAGGTTAAAGGATCTGATTTGTTGAATACTAGAGAAGTTGGAGAATATGTAAATGATGCAAATACAGTTTGGAGAATTGTTAAAATAATGGATGATGGAACAACTAAGGTAATTAGTGAAAACATTGAGAGTGGATATGATAGCGAATTGACATGTAAGTATTATAATGATGCAGGAAATCTTCAATATAATCCAAAAGATAGAACAAATGTAGGATATTGTATTAATAATAGAGTAGTAAAATACTTTGATGTTTCTAAATTTGAAAATCATGAGATTACTGTACCAATTTATAAAAATAAAATAATCTACGGTGAAGAAATTGATACTAAGAAATATAAAGCAGTTTTATCTGCACCTGATATGTATGAAATGTTTAGTGCTTATCCTGGAAATAGAGGATCATACTGGTTAATTAATTCTTCTAAGAAAAAGTTTATTACTGGTGCTATTACTGAAATAGGTGTACCTTATAATTATGAAGTTGATGCTTATGAAAGCCTTACTGTTAGACCAGTTGGCTATTTTAAGAGTAATACTATAGTAACTAGTGGTAAAGGTACAGAAATAGATCCATTTTTAATAGACTAGATTGGAGAAAGAAAATGCTAAAAAAAGCAGCAAAAAAACATAATCAATTATATATAATAATTGCTACAGCGATTTTACTTGCTTTAGGATTATTTATAATTATTAATTTTGAACTATTATCCAAAACAAGTGACTTTGAAGAAGAGTCAAGACTTTCTAATATAAAGAAAGAAAAAAAGAAAGATGATGATATCTATAAAACCGTTGGTTGGATAAGAGTTGGTGGAACAAAGATTGATATACCTGTAGTGGCAATTACAACAGGTAAAGATTTACCAGTAACAAGGGAAAGATATTCTTGGACGGTTAATCGTGATGATAAATTTTATAATAGTATGAGAATATATGGACATAATGTTATGAATTTATCGTCAACTCCTAGGAAAAATTCACCAGCATTCAAACGTTTTGAAGAATTAATGTCTTTTGTATATTATGACTTTGCTAAAGATAATCAGTATATACAATTAACTATAAATAATGAAAATCATCTATATCGAATCTTCTCAGTTGCTATGATAGAGTATTTGACAATGTCTAATCTACCTGTCGGAGATCATTCTAAAGATGAATTAAAAAGAGAGATTAAATTGTTTAAGGATAATTCTATTTATGATTATAATTTGAAAGTGACTTCTCATGATAATATTTTATCGTTAGTAACATGTACTAGAATGTTTGGTAATGATAAAGATATTGAAATAGTTGTTTCAGCAAAAGAAGTTGATAATAAAAGACTAAAAAGATTAAGCAAATTGAAAAAAACAAAAAAATATGATGAAATCATTGAAGCATTAGAAGGAGATGAATCAAATGAAGAAAAAACTGCATAATAAGGTGTGGATAGTTACTTTCCTAACTATAGTAGTAGCTATATTTAGTTTAGTATATATAGGATCCTCATTAAGTAATGGAAAAATAGTAACTGATGTTAAGCAGAGGAGTGAAGATCAAAAGGAGAAAGTTGTTCCATGTCCTGATACCGTTAAGGCAGATTTGAGCACATCGTTACCTGATAAATTTGGAGTAGATGCTGATATCGATGATAGTAGTTCTAGTACTCTAAATGTTTCAGTTACACCGGATAGCAATGATCCCCATTATGATATCCTTAAAGGAGTTACTTTTAAAGTAGTTAAAATTAACGGTGTAGATGCAAATTCAGGTCAAATCTCGTTTGGTAATCCTTATTCTATACAACTTTCACAATTAAAAGATTATCGATTAAATACTTCGGATGATTTAACAATAAAGTTTAAAGCTACTGATATTAAAATTCCTTATACTAACGCTAATGGTGAAAGTTATGTATGTGAGGGAACTGTTGATTTTTCTATCACAGTAGATAATGCCTTTGGTTCGGCTGAAGATGTACGTGATCCTGGAGATGGTGATGATGATGTAGGATTAGTTAAAGCTTATGCAGAAGCTGACTCTAATGCAGATCCTGATGCTCCCGTTGATGAAACCGGTGTTAATTGTTCTAACCCATCAACTGACTTTGAAAAGAGTTATTGTTCAATAAGAAACAGTTCTTTTGGAGACAATGTTAAAGTAGAGAATAAAGGAAATATTACTGATAGAAGTATTATTAATAATTCTGGAAACTTTGTTGGAAGTCCAATGCAATTACAATGTAGTACTACTAAAATCAATGATCAAAATGTGAATTCTCCAGATTATTATTCTAATGTTACAAAAATGCAGGCAACTAGAATTATTGATAAACCATTAGAAAACTTTGCCTATGTTTATCATTTTGCTCCTGGAAATGTTCATAAAGATACTACTAAGTTTACTTGTAAAATAAAATGTACAGAAAAAGTTGAGGTTCAATATGGTCCTCCAGTGGCTACTAGAGCAGGTTTATGCTTGCAGTATCAAGTTCATGCAAAGAGTTATGTTACTTGTAAAACATATCAAATTCCCGAAGAACCTATTATAAAAAAGGGAAGTTGTTCACCTAGACCGCGTTGTGTTCACCACAAAAAGAAAGGAAAAGATGTTACAAAAAATAGAGCGGGACCAAATGATGAATTCGATAGTTGTGTTGAAGAGTGTGATGGTGGAAAATATACTTTAAAATGTAGTGAAAAATGTTATAAAAAAGTATATGCAAACACTAATCAAGATATGTTAAATTATAGTGATTATGTACAATCTGAAAAAATAGATTTAAATTCTGAGATTAATACTTGTAAATCTCAAACATCAGAAAAACCTTTTACAGTAAATAAATATTCATATGGTGGTCTTGGTTCAAGTGGGCATAATGGATGTTATTATTGGAGTGGAGGAGAAATTAAATGGTCAGGAACATCTATATATACCCCAGCAAGATTCTATTCTCATTCTACATCCGACAATGGTGGTACAAAGACAGATAGAAACTGGAACTATTCTAATTATGGAGTTTCTGGTGATGGGTTCATAAGATTACAAAAATCTGACGGTTTATGCTCTGCTAAATGTCATTATTCAACAAAAACATGTACACAAAAATTTGCTAATGCTAATGACAGTGCTGCAACAGTAGTAAGTAAAATTAAAGATAATGAATATTTAAATCCTGTTGTTGCTAAAAAAGATAATCAAGCAAATAAGGCTGAATATGATAGAGCAGTAAGAGAATGTAAAGCAAAAGCTATTTGTAATGTTAGAACAGCTACATTTACAATAGTTGTTAATGAAAAGGGTACTGAAGTAACTGATGCCCAATATAACAGTAGTAAAATGGATTCATTAACTTATGATAGTCATACTGGTAATAACAATGGCCAAGATAAGAACACTAAATTATCAAAATCTATCTTCTTAAGAAATTTTGGAGGTTGTTACACTAATGGCTCAAGTAATAAAATTTCATATGATACTACATGGGGATTCAAAGGAGCTTGTATTAATACAAAGGGTGGTCTAAAGAATCATGTTGATGAATGTCCTGGTGGATCATTCTATGATAAACAATATTGCTTACCATTAACAACATCAAAAGTTAATGATAGATGGTGGAGATGGTACTATACAAAATTATTTGCTAATGGAACTAATTCATCAAATGTAACTGATGAAAATGCTACTAATAGTACACAATCAAGTGCATTTATAAATGAATGTCCAAGTAGCTGGAAAGAAACTAATATTTCAGGCTTTACACCAACATATAATATTAAAGCATCAACTAGAGGATTTGGTTATTTTGGATGGAAAATAGATGTTAATTGTTTCTATGCATATGGAAGTATACCACCTGAAGATAAATGTACAGGAGATGGTGGTGGTGGAACTCCAAATTATCGTATAAGAACAGTTGATTTGAAAAACTTATTCCCAGAACCAAAAGGTGGAGTTACGAATACTTCTGCTGCTGGAAGAGCTCCAGGATTTAACTGGACTAAGTTCTCGACTAATATATTAAAAGATAGTAAGTATAAAAGTAATCCAGTTGAATATTATCAATGGATTCAAGCTAAGAGTTATTCAATTTATGATGATCAGTATCTAGATTATCAAGTTACATTGACACCTGAAAAATTGAGGGAAATTAAAGGATTAGCAAGTGATGCAAGTTTCTCTTATGCGTCATTTAATTCTAGTTTACCTACAGAGAAGAATAGCGTTTATAATTATAAGAGTTCATTCTTAAGAAAAACATTAAATGGATTTGTAACTTATCCTGATGATAATAAATTAAAATGTAATAATATTGGTGTTAATGAAGATTGTGAATCGTTCAGCGATGTATCAAATTTAGGAGATTAGGAGGAGATAGACTTATATGAATAAGGCAATGTTAACTATAGGTATAATTCTATTAAGTGTAATTAGTTTACTTTTAATAAACATTATAACTAATTATTCTACTGGTAGTGAGTTAGATTATTACTTATTAAAAGAAACAACAGACGCTGCAATGGAAGATGCTATAGATTATGTTTATTATAGAACTTGTGGATTATATCGAATAGATAAAGAAAAATTTGTTGAAAGTTTTGTGTATCGCTTTGCTAATAGTGTAGATGCTACTAGAACTTACAAAATAGGATTCTATGATATTAATGAAGTTCCTCCTAAAGTGAGTGTAAAAGTTAATTCTGATACAGTTTTTACATTCAAAGATAAAAATGGTAATCGTTCAGGAGGAGATATTAGTACTAGTTATGATGCTATCTTAGAAGCAACATATCGTTCTGATCCTGTTACAGAAGAAGCTCTAAGAAATAATAATCCAAATCAAAAGGGATACAATCAATGTAGAGCTCTTAGTGAAACTATGAAATAAAAAGGGGAAATTGACATGGAAGAAAAGAAAACACCAAAAGTATTAATAATATTTTTAATACTAATTATATTAGGTTTAGGTGGATATATAGCAGTAGATAAATTAATACTAAATAAAAGTAAAAATGATACTACAACTGTTGTGGTTGTAGATGATGTAAAACTTGATTTAAATGCTATGTATCAAATAAGTAATACATTAACTAAATTTGATAAAGCTTTTAATGATTCTAGTTCAAAGTATTTTGGATATATCTATAAAATTGATAAAAGCTTAATAGCTAGTAAATTTAATAAAGAAGCAGCACTATTTGTTTCAATGTATGATGATATGATTGGTACTAATACAGCTCAATATTTAGTAGGTGAAAATGTTAAGAAAAACTATGAAAAGATTTTTGGTAAGAACTTAGAATATAAACCATCTAATGTTAATGCTGGGAACGAGTATAATATAGTATACAATGATACAAATGGTAATTATTCTTATACTGCACCAACTACTAGTACAGTATATAAGAATGGATATTATTCTCAGACTATAAAAACTAACGTTGAAGAAGAAACAATAAATGTTACTAGAAGAGTATTCTATGTTGAATATAAGAATCCTAATGGAAGTAATGATGTAACTGAAGCAGAAATATATGCAAATGATTCAAAGAGTAAATTAATTGGAACAGTTAGTTTGAGAAATAATGTTTTAAGTGAAAAAGAAGTATTAGCTAAGTATGGATCAAAGGTTAGTGAATATACCTATACATTTAAACAAAATAGTAGTACTGATGATTATTGCTTCTATTCAATTGAAAAAATAAAGTAAATTAAAAGGAAAGTGTAAAATTATTAAATACTTTCCTTTTGTTTTTCTTATAGAATTAAGTTGTGATATAATAATATTGGAGTGGTATAATGGAAATTAAAATTCAAGATGTTAAAATTAATTATATTCAATATGGTAAAGGAAAAGATATACTATTACTTCATGGATGGGGTCAAAATATAGAAATGATGAAACCAGTAGGAGATAACTTTTCCGATAAATTTAGAATAACTATTCTAGATTTTCCAGGATTTGGAAAAAGTCCAGAACCAAGTGAACCTTGGAATATTGAAAAATACTCTGTCATGTTAGAAAAATTTGTAGAATTAGTAGGTATTAAGAAGCCTATAGTTATTGGTCACTCTTTTGGTGGTAGAGTAGCAATTAGATATTCTGCTAGAAATCCTATTGAAAAATTAGTTTTATTTGGAGCTCCATGTATTAGAATAGAAGAAAAATTATCATTGACTGTTCAAATATTAAAGAAATTAAAAACACTTCCAGGTTTGAATAGCTTTGGTGAATATATGAAAAAATATATTGGTTCTAGAGATTATAGAGCAGCTAGTCCAATAATGCGTCAAACATTAGTGGAAGTAGTTAATGAAGATTTATCTAAGTATGCTAGAGAAATAGAAGAACCAACGTTATTAATATGGGGAGAATATGATACAGAAGCACCAGTTAGAGATGCTAGAGAATTAGAGAAGATAATGATTGATGCAGCATTAATAATTCTACCTGGTACACATTATGCTTATTTAGAAAATTTACCTAGAGTTGTGAGTATTTTAAAAGAATTTTTTTAGGAGACTAAGGAGGCTAAGGAGGCTAATATGATTGCAATAATAATAGTATTATGTTCATTTATAATAATTAATTATTATAAAACAAAAAGATCATTACATATGCTTCAACAAAACTTATATAATGAAAATAATCGTTATTTGAAGTGGGTAATGAAGAATAATAAACAATTCATAGATTTAGATTTAATGATTATTATAATTGAACTATTAATGTTTGTCTTTGCTTATAACAGTACTTTTATATCTAATGTTAGTACTATTATAGTCGCAATAATAAATGTATTGATTGCTAGTAAATGGAGAAAGAATATTATAAATGATCAAAATAAAAAGAAATTAGTTATAACTGCTAGAATCAAAAGATTAATATGTACTATTTTATTATTATTTATTATTCCAATAATATTCTTAGTATTAAATGTCTATGATTTAAGAATTGTCTGGTTATTATTCTTAGTATTATCATTAATGACATATTTAAATTGTTTTGTAGTTTTTATTGCTAAAGTAATTAATACTCCTATTGAGAAGTGTGTTTACTTACATTTTAAAACTATGGCTCAGAATAAATTAAAAAGTATGCCTACTTTAAAAGTAATAGGTATTACAGGTAGTTATGGTAAAACTAGTAGTAAAAGAATACTAGCAGATATTTTAAATATTAAGTATAATGCTTTACCAACACCTAGAAATTTAAATACATATAATGGTCTAATTATGACAGTTAATAATCATATGGATAAGTTTACTGAAATATTTATTGCTGAAATGGGTGCATATGTTAAAGGAGAAATAGCTGGATTATGTAGATTAGTAAAACCAAAATATGGTATTTTAACTACTATTGGTACAGCCCATATGGAAAGTTTTGGTAGTCAAGAAAATATTCAAAAAGGGAAATTTGAACTTATTGAGTCTTTACCAAGTGATGGTTTTGGAGTTTTAAATGGAGATGATCCTCTACAGGTATCTTATAAATTGAAGAATAAAGTTAGAATTATTTGGATAGGAGTAGACAATAAAGATGTAGATGTTCATGCATCAAATATTAAATGTTCTAATAAAGGGACTTCATTTGATGTAACATTTAAGGGAGATAAGAAGAAGTATCGTTTTGAAACTAAATTACTAGGTCAACATAATGTTTATAATATTTTAGCTGCTATTGCATGTGGTAAAGAGTTTGGAATTGATATAGATGATTTAATTCAAGCAGTTGCTGGAGTAAGACCAGTAGAACATAGATTAGAATTGAAAAAGTTAGGGGATTTCTATATGATAGATGATGCCTATAATTCTAATCCAGTAGGTGCTAAAAGAGCTGTTGAAGTTCTTAATATGATGCCAGGTTTAAAAGTAGTAGTTACTCCAGGAATGATAGAGTTAGGTGAAAAAGAAGATGAATACAACAAAGCATTTGGAGAACAGATTGCAGAAGTAGCAGATTATGCAATACTAATTGGTGAGAAGAAAACGCTTCCAATTAAAGAAGGATTATTAAATAAGAAATTTGACAAAGATAAAATAATTGTTTTTAATGATGTAAGAGAGGCATATCCATTTATTGGAGAACTAGCTTTAAATAAAGAAGTATATGCATTATTTGAAAATGATTTACCAGATACATATAATGAAAAATAGGAGAGTGATTTTATGAAAATCAAAGTAGGAGTTATTTTTGGTGGAGAAACAGTTGAACATGAAGTAAGTATCATTTCAGCTATTCAAGCTATGAATAAAATGGATGAAGAAAAATATGAGATAATACCAATATATATTACTAAAGATAGAGAATGGTATACTGGAGAAATGTTAAAAGATATTGATTCTTATCAAGATTTAAATCTTATTAAAAAGTATAGTACTAACGTTGTTTTATATTATAAAGATGGTAGTTATGTACTTCAAAAGAAAAATGGTTTAATCAAGAGAGTTGTAAAAGATATTGATATTGCATTTCCAATTGTTCATGGTACTAATGTGGAAGATGGTGTACTACAAGGATATCTACAATCAATTGGTATTCCATTTGTAGGACCAGATGTATATGCAGCTGTTGCTGGTCAAGATAAAACTATTATGAAAGATATTTGGAATAGTGTAGGATTACCTATGACTAAGTATGTATGGTTCTATGATAATGATTATCGTAAAGATACAGATAAAGTTATTAAAGATGTTAAGAAATTAAAATTCCCAGTAATAGTTAAACCTGCTACTACAGGATCAAGTGTAGGAATCAGTATTTGTGATGATGAAGAAAGTCTAAAAGAAGGAATTGATACTGCTATTCAATATGATACTAAGGTTTTAGTAGAAGAAGTAGTAGATAATTTAAAAGAAGTAAATATTGCAGTACTAGGTAATCATGAACATCAAAAAGTTAGTGAAATAGAAGAAGTATTATCTGCAAATAAATTCTTAACATATGCTGATAAATATATTGGTGATGGAAAAGGTGGAAAACTAAAAGGATTTAAGAAACCTGTTAAAGGATCAAGCAAAGGAATGGCTTCTGCTAATCGTAAATTACCTGCTGATTTAGATAAGAAATTAAGAGAAGAAATAGAAGATATAGCTGTTAAAGCATTTAAAGCTCTTGGTACTTCTGGTAATTCTAGAATAGATTTCTTAATTGATGAAAAGACTAAGAAAGTTTATATTAATGAAATTAATTCCATTCCAGGAAGTTTAGCATATTATTTATGGGATGCTAAAGGAATTAATTTTACTTCAGTACTTGAAGATATGATTAACATTGGAATTAAAGATTATAAAAAACGTATTAGTAAAGTTCATTCATTTGACTCTAATATACTACAAGGTTTTGCAGCTAGAGGTGGAGTAAAAGGAATGAAAGGTACAAAAGGAAAATTAAGATAAAAAAAAGGAACTATAATTAGTTCCTTTTAATATGCAATGGTGGGCTGTTAGGGACTCGAACCCTAGACCCACTGATTAAGAGTCAGTTGCTCTACCAACTGAGCTAACAGCCCATTTCCAAGTTGCATATCTATTTTATCTTAAAAACTTAATATTTACAAGTGTTTTTTGAAAAAATAAATGTAAATATTATGTTTAAAATACTTGACTTTAAGACTTTATTTATAGTATTCTATTATTGCAACTGAGAAAAGAAGTTAAAAAAACAAGTTTTTGGTTGCAAAAATCTCCAAAATATAGTACAATTATGGAGTACAAATGAGATGGACCTGTAGCTCAGTTGGTTAGAGCACACGCTTGATAAGCGTGGGGTCACAGGTTCAAGTCCTGTCAGGTCCACCATTTATTTTGCCTCAATAGCTCAGTTGGTTAGAGCACTTGACTGTTAATCAAGGGGTCCTAGGTTCAAGTCCTAGTTGGGGCGCCATTTTATTTGGCGAGTTGGTGAAGTGGCTTAACACACTGCCCTTTCACGGCAGCATTCACGGATTCGAATTCCGTACTCGTCACCATATGAATATAGACACCGTTAGGTGTTTTTTTATTTGACATAACCATGTCATCTTATTACAATTAAAATGAATAGGAGTGATAGAATGGCTTTAGGTTTTTCTTTACAAGAGATGCAAAATACATTAGAAATAGTAACAGAACAAACAGAAAAGTATTCTGAAGCAATAGAAACATTAGATAATTGTATGACAGAATTAGAAACAGTTTTAAAAAGTAATGAAATAAAATTATATGAAGATATTATGGAAAAATATAATTCTAAAAAAAGTGAATTAGCAAGTGCCAAAGAACAAATGAAATATTTTTGTAATACTATAAATCAAAAAATATTAGAATTAGATGATGCAGCTGATTCAGCAAGAGCAAACTTTAGTTAGGGGGTTAATTATGGTACATAGTAATGAAATAGATTTTGAAGGAATAAAAAGTGTTACTGATGAAATAAAAAGAGTAATCGAAACAATAGAGACTAGTCTAGATACAATTAATAATGAAATAGTTGAGGCAGTAGGGCAAGAAGGTAGGGCATGGACAGGTATGTCAGCAATTTCATTTAGAAATTCGTGGGATGAATTAGCTTCTAATATTAAAGAATATAAAGAGATAGTAAACAAACAATTAAATAATATTGAAGTAGCAGTAGATAAAATGAAACAGACTGAGGAAACCAACTAATCATTGACAAAATAGAGTAAAATATGCAATAATATATGTGCGGACGCAAAGAGGAATGGAGTAGTACTCAAGAGGCTGAAGAGGTGCCCCTGCTAAGGGTATAGGCCGGGCAACTGGCGCGAGAGTTCAAATCTCTCCTACTCCGCCATATTATAAAATAAACTCGTTATTTACGAGTTTTTTGTTTGCATTTTTATATAGTTATTAGGCCTGTTTTATGATATAATTTTTACAAGGAGTGTAGTAAAATGGCCAATTTAATTAGAAAATTTTTTAATGACTTTAATGATATCACTGAATATTATACTTTTTTAGTTAAAAAGACAAAGGATCATGAATATGTAGAAATTACTAATGAATGGTTAATTGATAACTATTATTTATTAGTTGAACATAAAAATAATATTCTAAATGATAAACAAGCTCTTCAAAAAAATATCAAAATAATAAGAGATAATTATAAAATATTAAAAGATATCATTGTAAAAAGAAATTATAATATTAATTTTAAATATCTAGTAGATGAATTAAAAAATATTGAAGCCAATAGTAATAAGATTTTTTCTTATAAAGAATTATCTTATATTTTTACTACTATAGTTTTTATTTATACTGACCGTTTAAATAGTCTTTGTCGTGAAGAATGTAGAAAACTTGTGAATAAAGAAGCTGTTGGAAATATAATTAAAAGTAATGATCATTTTACACTAAAAACATTTATTCCAGAAGGATTAGATATAAGTAGTAATAGTAATTATGTCTTTGAAATAAATAATCAATTATCAAAAATTGGTGTAGATAGTAATGAAGTTTTTAAAGAATTAAATGAGTATCTACAAACTAATAATGTTAGTATTAAAGAATTAATTAATGATGAATATCAAAGTAAAATAGAGAATAATATATTAATATCTAATATTTTTAATGATTTAAAAGAAATAAATGATTATTCATTAGAAAAATTATTTGAAAAAGTATCTAGTGCTGAAAAATTATTATTAACTGATCCAGTATATAAAGAAATGACTAATGAATCTAAAACTTTATATCGTAAGAAATTAGTTAGTCAAGCAAAGAAACATAGAATGCATGAGTATACTTATTTAAAAAAGATATTTGATAAGAAAAGACATATTGGATTTAGTTTATTTAAAGAAAAAAATAATACACCACGTGTAATTATTTATATACTAGTACTTTTATTATTAACTATAACTAGTACTTATTATTTATCTGGTTTGTTTATTAGTAATAGAATTATTGGCTTTATAGTATTATTTATTCCAATAAGCCAGTTATTTAGTCAGATAATTAATGAAATATTAATTAGAGTTTCAAAAACAGTAGTACTTCCTAAACTAGATTATTCTAAAGGAATACCAAAAGAATCTAAAACTATGGTTGTGATTCCTACAATTGTATCTAGTCGTGAAAAAGTAAAAGAGATGTTTGATACATTAGAATTATTTTACTTAATTAATAAATCAGATAATTTATATTTTACTTTACTAGGTGATGTAAAAGCAGGGCCTGAAGAGCATATGCCTTTTGACGAAGATATTAGTGCTTATGGAAAAGAATATGCAGAAAAGTTAAATGAAAAGTATAAAAAAGATTTATTCTATTTTGTTTATCGTAAACGTTTATGGAATGAAAAAGAAAATCAATTCTTAGGTTATGAGAGAAAAAGAGGAGCTTTACTACAATTTAATAAGATTTTATTAGGTGAAGATCTTGATGAGAAAAAGTATTTTAATGTTAATACTCTACATGGTAAAAAACTAGATATTAAATATGTTATTACTCTAGATACAGATACTAAGTTAGTCCTAAACTCAGCCTTAAATCTAGTAGGAGCAATGGCTCATCCACTTAATAGACCAATATTAGATAAGAAGGGTAAAAAAGTAATCCATGGGTATGGCATTATGCAACCTCGTGTAAGTGTTGATATTGAAGCTACTAATAGAAGTTTATATAGTCAAGTATTTGCAGGAATTGGTGGATTTGATACTTATTCAGCAGTAACTCCAAATGTATATCAAGATTGTTTTGGAGAAGGTAGTTTCGTTGGAAAAGGTATCTATGATTTAGAAGTATTTAATAAAGTATTAGATAATACTTTCCCAGATAATTTGATTTTATCTCATGACTTACTAGAAGGTAATTATTTACGATGTGGATATGTTTCTGATATTGAATTAATTGATGATTTTCCATCAAAATTCTTAGTAGATATTACTAGACAACATCGTTGGGCACGTGGAGATGTTCAAATAATAGGATGGTTACGTAATAAAGTAAAAAATAAAGCTGGTCATAAAGTAAAGAATCCTATCAATTTATTAGGAAAATATAAAATACTAGATAATATAGTTAGAATGTTCTTAAACCCAATGTTATTACTAACATTATTATTAGCTTTTACAGGAACATTTAAAAGATCATTATTCTGGATATGCTTTGTCTTATTAGAAATAGCTTTCTCAATATTATTCTTCTTAAAGAGCAAAATGTCTAAAAGAGAAAAGAATAAGAAAGATATCTATTATAAGAATTTATATTTTGGTGGAAAAAGTATATTACTTAGATCATATATCGTCTTTGTAACAATTCCTTATTATAGTAAATTATATATGGATGCTTTCTTTAGAACTATGTATAGATTACTATATAGTCATAAAAATTTATTAAATTGGATAACTGCTGAAGAAGTAGAAAAAACTGTTAATGGTGATTTAAAGAATTATATACGTAATTTTAGTTTTAATATTTTCACAAGTATTGTATTTATAATAATTGGTTATTTAAAAGCTAATTATTTAGCATATATTCTAGCATTTTTATTCTTAACAGGACCATTTGTTTTATATGCTGTTAGTAAGACTATAGATTATCATGAAATAGTACTAAGTAGTCGTAAGATTAATGAATTAGAAGACTTAGCCTTGAGGACTTGGAAGTATTTTGAAGATAATTTATGCAAAGAATATAATTATTTAATACCAGATAATTATCAAGAAAATAGAGAAGAAAAACTTGATATGAGAACTTCTCCTACAGCTATTGGTTTTTCTCTAAGTAGTGTTGTAAGTGCTTTTGAATTAGGTTTTATTGATGAAGAAAAAGCAGTATTCTTATTAGAAAACATTCTTACATCTATTGATTCATTAGAAAAATGGCATGGCCATTTATATAACTGGTATGATATTAAATCTAAAAAAGTTTTAGCACCTAACTTTGTCTCAACAGTAGACTCAGGTAACTTAGTTGCGAATATAATTGTCACAAGAGAATTCTTAAATACTAAAAATCAAGATAAGTTAGTAAAACTATGTGATAAATTAATAAAGAATGCTAATTTCAAAAAACTATATACTAAGAAAGATGTCTTTAGTATTGGTTATGATGAAAATGAAGGTAAATTATCAATTTATAATTATAATAAGTTTGCAAGTGAATCTAGATTAACTAGTTATTTAGCTATATGTATGGGAGATGCTCCTAATAAGCATTGGTTCTCTCTAGATAAATCATTAACTACTTATAAAGGACATAAAGGACTTATTTCTTGGTCAGGAACAGCTTTTGAATATTATATGCCATTATTATTCTTGAAGAATTATCCTAATACTTTAATGGATGAATCATATAACTTTGCTCATTTCTGTCAAAAAGATTATATAAGTAGAGTATCTCATAAATTACCTTGGGGTATTTCAGAATCAGCTTATAATGAATTAGATAATTCACTAAATTATAAGTATAAAGCATTCGCTACTCCACAGTTAAAAGCTAAAGAAGATAAAGAAAATAGAATAGTATTATCTCCATATTCATCTTTAATGGCAACAGAAATGTTCCCAGAAGATGTCTATGAAAATATTCAAAAATTTAAAAACTTAGATATGTATGATAACTATGGATTGTATGAAGCTTATGATTATGATAATAAAGGAGTAGTTAAATCATATTTTGCACACCATCAAGGTATGAGTTTATTAGGACTAACTAATTACTTAAAATCAGGAGTAATAAAGAACTATTTCCATTCCAATGTTAATATTAGAACATTTGAAATTCTTCTAAAAGAAAAAGTTCAAATTAAGACTAGTATTGATATGAAGATGGCTAAATATAAGAAATATGATTATAAGAAAGAAGTAGTTGAAAATGATATAAGAGCCTTTAATTATATTTCATATTTACCTGAAATGTCTGTTTTATCAAACAAAAAATATTCATTAATTATGAATGATCGTGGTAATAGTTTCTCTAGATATCGTACTCTTCAATTAAATAGATATCGTAAAGTAACTGAATTAGATTATGGTGTCTTCATGTTTATTAAAAATATTAAGACTAATTATATTTGGAGTAATACATATGCTCCTATGAATATAAAACCTGAAAAGTATGAAGTAGTATTCGCATCTGATAAAATTAAATTTATGCGTAAAGATGAAAATATTTCTACTAAAACAGAAATAGCTGTTTGTAAAAATCATCATGCAGAAATTAGAAAGATTACTCTTAAGAATGAGGGTAGTGAAGATGTAGAATTAGAATTAACTAGTTATACTGAACCTATCTTATCAGAGAATATGAATGATGTTAGTCATAAAGTATTTAATAATATGTTTATTAAAACTGAATATGATCCTAATACTAATAGTTTAATTGCGAGAAGAAAAGCACGTGGAGAATCTAATCTAAGTAGTTATATGGTTACTAGATTAATAGTGGATAATCCATTAGATAATTATACTTATGAAACTGAAAGATTAAACTTTATTGGTAGAGGAAATACTATTAGTACAGCTAATGAATTAAATAGTGAACTAAGTAATTATTCAGGTGATAATTTAGATCCAGTTCTATCTATTAGAAATAAAGTTTTAATTCCTGCGAATGGTTCTACTACTGTATACCTAATTATGGGATTTGGTAGAAGTAAAGAACAAATCTTTGATATTGTTAATAGTTATAGTAATTCATATGATATTGAAAGAGCTTTCTTAGTATCTAGTTTAATGAATGCAATTAATACTAAGAATATGAATCTAAATGGTGAAATGATGCGTACCTTTAATATCATGCTTAATTATTTATATCAAACCACAAGAATATCTGTATCAGAAGAGCGTATGAATTATTTGAGAAAGAATGCTCTAGGACAAACTGCTCTATGGAAATATGGAGTTAGTGGGGATAGACCAATCATAACTGTAGAAATTAATGATATTAGTGGAATGAGATTTATATCAGAGATATTAAAAGCATTTGAATACTTTAAAAATAAATCTATCTTCGTAGATATCATAATTATTAATAAAGAAAAAGGTCAGTATGCAGAAGTTATTGAAAAGGCAGTACGTGATGAAAAATATCGTATGTATACGCTTAATAGTTTCTATCATACTCCAGGAAGTATTACAGTTATTAATGGTGAAGATATCTCAAAAGAAGAGCAAAGTCTATTAGATATTGTTCCACGATTAAGATTTATTGTTGAAAATCAAATGAGTTTAAAAGAAGCAGTTGAAAAATTACAAGAAAGTAATACCATTACTGAATACCAACCAACTTCTATTGAAGATAATATTCCATATGAAAAGAAGGAAAGATTATCTTTAGATAATGGTTTTGGAGGATTCAAAAACAATGGAAAAGAATATGTAATTCATAATAAAAATACCCCTATGCCATGGAGTAATGTAATTGCGAATGAAAACTTTGGAACAATTATTACTAATAATGGTTGTGGATATACATATGCTTATAATTCAGGAGAATTTAAAATATCTTCATGGACTAATGAAACTGTTATTAATGATAAGAGTGAAGGATTTAAATTTAATGGAAAATTATTTGATCCAGAAAAATGTACTCATGGATTTGGTTATAGTATTTTAGAAAGTGAAACTAATGAATTAGCTCATGAGATTACTGAGTTTGTGGCAGTTAATGATACTGTAAAGATTTACTTATTAAAGCTTAAGAATAAGAAAAAGAAATCTGAGAAGGTTGATGTTGAATTTTGGATTAATCCAACATTTGGTAATTTTGAAGAAAAGACTTCTCGTCATATTCTTACTGAGTTTATGGGTGTAGATAATTATTTAAAAATGCGTAATGTTTATAGTATTAATTATGGTGATGTAAATGTATTTATGTCTTCATCTGAAAAGATTAAGTATGCAGAATGTAATAAAATGTTAGTTAAAAACATTGTTGTAGAAGCAGATCTTGGTCCTGAAGAAGAAAAAACATTGGTATTCACAATGGGATGTAGTCAAAGTGATAAAGAGAATTTAAGATTAATAAAACAATTTACAGATGTTAGTAATTGTAAAAAAGAATTAAAATCTGTAAAAGAAAAATGGCATCGTACGCTAAATACAATTCAAGTTAAAACTCCTGATGAGAGTTTTGATTACATGGTAAATGGTTGGTATTTATATCAAACTATTTCCGCAAGAATTTTAGCTAAAGCTGGATTCTATCAAGTAAGTGGAGCCTTTGGATATCGTGATCAGCTACAAGATGCGATGAATATTGTTTTAGTTAATCCAGAATATACTAGAAGACAAATATTAAATAATGCAGCTCATCAATTTGAAGAAGGAGATGTTCTTCACTGGTGGCATGAAGTTAATCATTTTGGATTAAGAAGTAGATATAAAGATGATTTCTTATGGTTAGTATATGCTACTGTTAATTATATTAATACTACAAATGACTATGATATTTTAAAAGAAAAAGTACCATTTGTTATAGGAGATAAACTAAGTGATTATGAAAATGAAAAAGGTATGGTATTTAGTTATTCTGATGCTAAAGTATCATTACTTGATCATTGTTTAAAGTCATTAGAATTATCCATGACTTCACTTGGTAAACATAAAATACCTTTAATGGGTGGAGGAGATTGGAACGATGGTATGAACCTTGTTGGTATTAAAGGTAAGGGAGAAAGTGTTTGGTTAGGATTCTTCTTATATAATATTATTGATATGTTTGTTGATATGATGAAGAAGTATGATCCTAAATTTGATATTACTGAATATGTTTCATTTAATAATGATTTAAAAGAAGATCTTAATAAGAAAACATGGGATGGTAATTATTATTTAAGAGCTTTCTTCGATAATGGTGATAAACTAGGTAGTCATGAAAATAGTGAATGTAAGATTGATTTAATATCACAAAGTTTCTCTATTATTAGTGGTGTTGCTCCTAAAGATAGAGTACAAAAAGTTATTACTTCTGTTGAAGAACAATTAGTGGATAATAAAAATAAAATTATTAAGTTGTTGACTCCACCTTTTGCAAAATCCTTAAATAATCCAGGATATATAATGAGTTATCCTAAAGGTATTCGTGAAAATGGTGGTCAATATACTCATTCTGTTGCTTGGTATTTAATGGCTTTAATAAAGGCTGGATACCATGATAGAGCTTATCGTTATTATCAAATGATTAATCCTATAAATAGAACAAAGAATAGTCAATTAATTGAAAAATATCGTGTTGAACCATATGTAATAGCAGCTGATATTTATTCATCTGAAAACTATCCAGGTAGAGGTGGTTGGACATGGTATACAGGTTCAGCTGGTTGGTTCTATAAAGTTGGTGTAGAAGATATATTAGGAATTAAAAAGTTTGGTAATAAATTAAAGATTAATCCTAGAATTCCAATTGCTTGGGATGGTTATAAGGCAGTATATAATTATTTAAATACAACTTATAACATTGAAGTAAAAAAAGGAAATAAAGATTTAGTTGAACTGGATGGTAAGAAAGTATCTTCTATGATTACATTGTCAGATGACAAGAAAAGTCATAAGGTTATTGTTTATACTTCAAAGTAAGTTTACACTTTAATAATTAATAAGTGTAAACTTACTTGAATAACATTAATAAGTATATTAAAATTAAAATGAAGGGAGACTATAATATGAGTGGAAATTTAAATGTTGATACAGCTACATTAAGCAATGTTGGAAGTAACTTCACAAATGTCGCTACTGATGTAAGAAGTATATTTTCAGATATGCAACGTACTGTTGATCAAGTTACAAGCCATGAATCATGGAGTGGCGATGCAAGTAGAGCTTTTTTAGAAAAATTTAATAATATTAAACCTAGATTAGAAGGACACCTACAAGAATTAGAAGCTTTAGGACCAGCTGTTAATCAAACAGCAACTAACTATGCTGATACTGAAGCTGAAAATGTAGGTATGATGCATTAGGAGGTGTAATAGTGGACGGACAAGTACAATATGGGTCATTACAAGAAGCAGCTAGTGCTTTAGTTAATCAAGCTAATAATTTAGATGATCCAATCGATAGATTCATGCAACAACAAAATCAAATCGGAGAGACTGGTTCAGCTGCATGGGGAGGAACTGCTGCAAGTAATGTTGTTCCAGTACTTCAAGCAATCAAAGCAGATATTGTAGAATTACAAGCTGCTTGCCAAGATTTTTCTGAAAAGGTTAATAAGACACTTGAGAATTATGCTGCTGCTGATGTACAAGCAGAAAAAACAGTTACAGATATTAAAGCTTAATTTGATTAAGCTTTTTTATTTTGATATAATTATTGTGGTGATCATATGAATTTACAAAAAGATAAATACATTATAGTTGAGATAATCCCAACTCATAGTAATTCTGATAAAGGTTTTATTGCTCAAATTAGTGCATTAAAACTAGATGGAATAAAACTACTAGATAGATTTGATTACCGTATTAATAATGATTTAATAGATAATGAAGATATAAAGAATATGATATCTTATGATAAAGATATGTTTACTTATCTAGATGATACAAATAAGATTATTGATATGTTTAAAAACTGGAGTGAAGATTATCCATTATTACTTTTAGATAATAGTTATACAATGGATTATTTTAAAGATATTAATAACTCTAAAGAAATAATTTATCCATATTTAAATATGGAATATAATAATGAAATATTTAATCAAATAATTAATAAATATAAATTAGAACCAAGTAATCATTTAGTAGATTTATTATATGAGGCAATTATTTATGAAGGAAATAATAAATAATAGAATAGTATTTATAATACCATTAGTATTACTTATATTAATTAATATTTTTATCTATAATAATGATTACTTATATAAAACACCTATATTAAAAATTACTAGTATTAAAACTACAGAAGTAGAAAGTTATTATAATAATTTAGGTATTGAAGAAAAACACTATCAAAAAGAAATTAAAGGTATTATTACTAATACTAAATTAAAAGGAACTATAAAAAAATATGATTATGAAGAAACATATTCATCTGTAGTTACTGATAAATATCAAGTTGGAGATAAAGTCTTTATTAAAAGTAATGAAATTGATAATTTAAAAAGAGATTTTTATTTATCAATACTTATCTCAATATTTATTTTAATGATCTTTTTAGTTGGAGAGTTTAAAGGATTATTATCAGTATTTAGTTTAATATTTAATATTATTATTTTTTATATTGGACTTGAATTATATTTTAAAGGTATTAGTTTATTATTTATATGTATTATAGAATCAATATTATTTTCAATAATATCTTTATATATAGCTGGAGGAGTAAATTTAAAAACTAAATCAGCTATTATATCGACAATAGTCTCTACTATTATTTTATTAGTATTATCATACTCAGTAATTAAGATAACTAATTATAAAGGTATTACTTTTAATGAATTAAAATTCTTAACTGTACCACCAGAAGATATAATAATACCTGAATTATTACTAGGAGCTTTAGGAGCTATTATGGATGTATCTATTACCATATCCTCCTCAATAGCTGAGTTAATAGAAAAGAATAAAAAAGTAAAACAAGAAGTTCTAGTAAAGTCATCAAAAGAAATTGGTAAGGATATAATGAGTACTATGACTAATGTTTTATTCTTTACATATTTATGTGGAGGATTACCATTCTTTGTCTTAGCCTTAAGAAATGGCTATTCAGTATATCATTATATTACTAATAATTTATCATTAGAATTGACAAGATTTTTAACTGGTAGTATTGGAATAATTATGACAATTCCTATTGCGACATTTATTTGTATTAAACTCATGAGAAGAGGTGATACAAATGAATAGTATTTTATTAATAGTGTTATTGTTATTGATGCTTTATATTGATAGAAAAAGGGGAATAAAATTATTTATATCATTGATTATGAATTTTATTATTCTCTTAATAGTTTTCTATTTTACAGCTTTGGGATTTAATCCAATTATCTGTTCATTGATTGGATGTTTCTTAGTTAGTTTAGTAATACTATATTATGTAAACGGTAAGAATCAAAAGACAACATCTTCATTGATTTCTATAATCTTAGTATTATTAGTTCTAGCAGTATTAATCTTTGGAATGGCAAAGATTAGTAGAATAGCTGGATTTGGATATGAGTCATTTGAAGAAATAAATATGTTTTCATATGACATAAAAATAGATTATACTAATATTATCATAAGTATGATTTTGATTAGTTTGATAGGGGCAACAGTAGATTCATCAGTTGCTATATCAAGTGCATTATATGAAGTGCATCTTAATAATAAAAGATTAAGTTTAAAAGAATTATTTAATTCAGGTATGAATATAGGGAAAGATATATTATGTACTACAACCAATACTTTATTTTTTGCATTTCTAGGTGACTTTATGACTTTATTAATTTGGTTTAATAGTGCAGGATATCATTTTTCAGAAATAATTAATTCTAAGACTTTTGTGGCTGAATTAATTAGAATATTATTTAGTGGTATAGGATGTATTATAGTAATACCTATTACTGCGATAATAACTGCGTATGCAGTAAAGAATAAATTGTGGTTAGAAGATGATTAATGTAGGAGGAATAATATGTGTACTGAGAGTGGAGTATTAGTTTTTCTAATTATTGCGAATAGGATATTAAAACTTATTCAGATTATTGCGCCTATACTTGCAATAATAGCGTTAACATTTTGGCTTTTTAAAAAAGTTCAAAATCCTGATGATCCTAAAATATTAAAAAGAATTAGAAATTCTGTTATTGCTTTATTTGTGGTCTTCTTATTACCTTTTATAGCTAAATATGTTATTAATATAGCCGCAACACAGACAAATGCTGGTCATTGTTTAGAGCCTGAAGAGTGGGAATCTTTAAAAGAAGAGGTATTTAAACCAGCTAAATATATTGAAATAGATGATAACGTAGAACACAAACCTATTGTGCCTAATCCTGATGATTATGAATATGGAAATCCTAAAGAAGAAAGTGGTTCTGGTGATACAATAACTGGTCCTTCAACTGGAAATGCTTTCTATTTCTTAAATGTAGGAGCATCTTCAGATGCCATATTAATTCAAGATGAAGGTAAATTTGGACTTATTGATACAGGTATTTGGGGAAAAGGTTCTTATGTTGTGAAACAGTTAAAAAAATTAGGAGTAAGTACTTTGGACTTTGTCTTAATTACTCATGCTCATGGTGATCATATAGGTGGATATAATAAAGTAATGTCTAATTTTAAAGTTAAAAGACTTATTATTAAAGCTGGAGGAAGAACTGGATCTTATACCGCTGGTTCTTATAGAAGTATGATTAAAAAAGCTCAAAAGAATGGTGCTGTTATTTGTGATGCTGAATCTAGTGGTTGTCAGAGCTTTACTTTAGGAAATATTGGTTTTAGGCTCTATAATACAAAGTTTATAAATACTCCTAAACTTTCATCTGCCAATAGATGTAGATTTGAAAATGCTAATAGTTTAGTCGCAGTCGCAACATTAAATGGTAGAAGAGTATATCTAGCAGGAGATATTGGAAACTACTTTGGTTATAAAAGAGAAAGTATAGTCGCAAAAGCAGTAGGAGATATTGATGTTTATAAAGTAGCTCATCATGGATATGTTTCATTCAATAATCATCAAGATGCAGTTAATTATTTAAAATCTGATTATGCAGTAATTACTAATGGTAGAAAACGATCTAATAGTGCCCTTAGTAGAATAAGAAGATCAGTAGGAAAAACTGTCCCAGCATATTATACGGCTGAAAGAACAGTTGTAATGACAGTTGATACTGCAGGAAATATTAAGTTTATTAAATAAGAGAAAAAGACTTTCTCTTATTTTTATGTTATAATATAAATAGTTGGAGAGTGATTAGATGTTAAAATTTGATTTTACCACTTACGTAAATAATTTTATCAATGATAATGATTATAATTCTTTAATAGCTAAGAAAGAAGAAGTATTAGATAAGTTTAATCATAGTAATATGATTGGTTGGACTAAAGAAATTAGTGAAGAATTAAAAAATGATTTAAAAGATACAGCTAACTATATAAGAAATAATTATGATTGTTTAGTTGTAATCGGAATAGGTGGATCATTTTTAGGTAGTTATGCTTTTGATAAAATGTTTAGAAAGTATTTTAATGATTCTAAATTTGAAATTATTTATGCAGGAACAACATTATCTAGTAAATACTTAGATGAATTATTAGAATACTTAAATGATAAAAACTTTTGCTTAAATGTAATTAGTAAAAGTGGTAGTACAATGGAAACAAATATTACTTATAAGGTCTTAAAAGATTTATTAAAGAGAAAATATCCTGAAGATCTTAATAAAAGAATTATTGTGACTACTGATAAAGATAAGGGACCTCTTCGTGAAGAAGTTAATGAAAAAGGTTATAAATCATTTGAAATACCTGATGATATTGGTGGTAGATATTCATTTATAACTCCAGCTCATTTATTACCTCTTTCTATTAATTATGATTTAGATGAAATAGTAAAGGGTTATTATAAAGGAAAAAGATTAATAGATGAAGCATATCAATATGCTGTTGTTAGACACTGTTTATTTAAACAAGGTAAATATGTTGAAAATTATTGTGTATATGAAGAAAATATGAGTTATTTTACTGAATGGTTAAAACAATTATTTGGTGAAACAGAAGGAAAAAATGGTTTAGGAATTTATCCAACTTCAACTGTTCATACGAGAGATTTACATTCTCTTGGACAATTTATTCAAGATGGAAATAAGATTATTTTTGAAACATTTATTAAAGTTGAGAATTCTTCTAATTATGTAGAATATAATGGTAGAGAATTAAATGAAATAAATAATTTAGTATTAGATTCAGTAATGCGTGCACACTTTAGTGGAAAAGTACCATGTCTAGAAATAAAATTAGATAAATTAAATATAATTAATATTACTTCATTAATGTATTTCTTCATGTTAAGTGCAGCATTTAGTGGATATTTATTTGGAATTGAACCTTTTGATCAACCTGGTGTAGAAATATATAAAAAGGAAGTTAGAGAATCATTAAAATGAAAAAGAAATATCTAGCTATTATAGGTTTATTAATACTATTTATATTAATTACCATCTTAGTAGAAACAAATAATGTTACTGCATTTGATGATACTATTTATAATTTTATATTTAGTCTTAGAAATAATTTCTTTGATTACTTCTTTAAAACAATTACTATGTGTGCTAATACACTGACTGTAATTATTATAGTAATAATTCTTTTACTAATAATTAAAGACAAATATAGATTTATTTTAGGTATAGATGTAATAACTACAGTATTATCAAATCAGGCTTTAAAACATATATTTATGAGACCAAGACCAGATCATTTAAGGTTAATTAAAGAAGGAGGATATTCATATCCATCTGGACATTCAATGATAAGTGTAGCACTATATGGATTCTTAATATACTATGTTTATCACAAAGTCCAAAATAAGAAATTAAAAGTGTTCTTAATTAGTTTATTAACTCTTTTAATAATTCTAATAGGTATGAGTAGAATATATGTAGGAGTTCACTATCCTAGTGATGTTTTAGGAGGATATACATTATCATTACTAATCTTAATATTAGTTATATTGGGGGTAGATAAATATGATAAAAATGGTAGTAAGTAGTTTCTATAATACTATTATTGATAATGAAGAAGCTATTCCTGCAAGTACTGTCTTAGAAATAGATAGACTTAGAAATAAAGGAGTATTATTTTCAGTATGTACTAATAGATTCTATGAAGAAATATTAGATTATAATCATGATTTTCCATTTGTAGATTATATTATTTCATTAAATGGTAGTTATGTTTATGATGTTAAAAATAGTAAATGCTTATTTAAAAAGAAAATATCACAAACTAATTTAAATAAGATTAAAAATAGTTTTGAAGGGTATAAAATATCTTATTATACAGAAAATGAAGTATACAAAGAAATAGTAGAAAAAGATATTTATAAAGTAGAAATAGAAATAGATAATCGTGATGAAATAGATAAAGTTGTTAAACTAAATTTGAATTATTCTATTTTAGAATTAAATAATAAAATGTATTTAGAACTAACAAATAATAGAGTCAGTATGTTTACTGGTGTTGATCAAATTAGTTTAAGAAATAATATCTTATTAAATGAGGTTTTAGTAATAGGTGGAAATGAAAGTGATTTAGAACTTATTAATAATATTCCTCATCATTGTGTAGTAGAAAATGCTAGTAAAGAATTAAAGAAAATAGCTAAGAAGAAAACTACTTCAAATAATGAACATGGAGTAGAGAAAGTACTAAAAAAGATATAAGGAGTAGTTTATGAAAATAGTAGTAAAAAAAGAAGGGGAACTTCTAGATTATTTATATAATAATTTAGATATGCCTAAGAAGAGAATTAAACAGTATTTAACTCATGGAGCTATTTATGTTAATAATAATAAGACTACTAAATATAATTATAAGTTAGTTCCAGGAATGAAAATAGTAATTGATACTGACAGTAAAGGCAAAGTAGAATTGCCTTTTGATATTTTATTTGAAGATGATCATATCATTGTGGTTAATAAACCAAGTGGATTACTTACTATTGCGACAGCTAAAGAAAAAGAAAAGACTTTATATCATATAGTTAGAGAATATTTAGTAAGTAAGAATAGAAATGCTAAAATATTTATTGTTCATAGATTAGATAAAGATACTAGTGGTATTGTTGTACTGGCAAAAGATCAAAAAACTAAAAATAAACTACAAGAGAATTGGAACTCATTTGTTAGTTTAAGAGAATATACTGCAGTAGTACATGGACATTTAAAAAATAAGGAAGATAGAATAGTTCAACATTTAAAAGAAACTAAAACTAATTTAGTATTTCCTGTTAAAAATGGTGAAGGTAAAGAAGCAATTACTAATTATAAAGTTATTAAAGAAAATAGTAATTATTCATTAGTATCTATAAATATTGAAACAGGTAGAAAGAATCAAATAAGAGTAGCTTTTAATACTCTTAGACATCCAATAGTTGGGGATAATAAATATGGAGATATTAAAGATGATAAGTCTAGATTATATCTACATGCTAATAGATTAAAGATGTATTATCCAGAAATAAAAAAAGATATTTTATTTGAAACAAATATTCCTAGTGAATTTAAAAAGATTATGAATAAGGAGTAATTATGAAAAAAATATTACTAATTCTATTAATAATTTGTTTAGGTATTGGTGGATACTTTTATTTTAATCCTTCTAAAGAGTTAGATAATAAAAAGGAAGAAAAGAAAGTAATTACATTAAAAGATGAAGATGTAAAAGCTTCTCTTTTTAAAAAGTATTATAATAAAGCAATTAAAACAGTTGATGAAATGACTTTAGAAGAAAAAGTAGGTCAATTATTTCTAGTTAGATATAATTATGCTGATACTGAATATTTAAGTAATTTTAATCCTGGTGGTTATATTTTATTTGCGAAGGACTTTGAAAATCATACTAAAGAATCTATGAGAAAAGAATTAAATGAAGTTAATAGTAAGAATAAATATCCATTAATTTTAGGTGTTGATGAAGAAGGAGGATTTGTTACTAGAGTTAGTAGATTTAGTGAGTTTAGAAGTGAAAAGTTTAAAGCTCCTAAAGATTATTATGAAGAGGGAGGAGAACTCCTTCTAGCACAAACTGAAGAAGAAAAAGGTAAGTTGTTGAAGAATATTGGAATTAATTTGAATTTAGCACCAGTAGCCGATGTTTCTACAAATGAAAATGATTTTATTTATAATAGAACATTTGGTAGAAATGCTGTTGAGACAAGTAAATTGATTAAAAAAATGGTAAGTGTTGCGAATGGAGTTCATATTAATTCTTGTCTTAAACATTTTCCTGGATATGGTAATAATGTAGATACTCATACAGGAATAGCAATTGATGAAAGAGATTATGAGAGTTTTAAGAACAATGACTTTTTACCATTTGAAGCTGGTATAAAAGAAAATGTTCCTAGTGTTTTAATTTCTCATAATGTAGTCAAATGTATGGATGATAAGTATCCTGCATCTCTTAGTAAAAATGTTATTAATGAATTACGTAATACATTAAAATTTACTGGTATAATTATGACTGATGATTTAGCAATGGATGCAGTTAAAGCTTATGTGGAAGATGGAAAAGCAGCTACACTAGCTATTAATGCTGGTAATGATATGATTATTACGAGTGATTTTATGACAATGTATAATGAAGTGTTACAAAGTGTTAAAAATAAAGAAATAAATATAGATACAATTAATAAAGCTGTTATTAGAATAATAGCTTGGAAATATTATAGTAATATTATGGATTAGGAGGATATATGGAAGATGAAATTAAAGCTACTGGTTTTATCAAACATAATAATTATGAACTAGTAGAATATGATGATAAGAAAGTAGTATTAAAAGTAAAACTAACAGATAATACTTCCAATCCATATGGTATGGCTCATGGAGGATTAATATTTGGACTAGGTGATACTGCTATGGGAATGTTGTTTAGTAAGAAAGAACAGAATGTAGTAACAGTAGATTCTAATATTAATTTCTTAAGACCAGGAGTTGGAGAATATTTAATTTGTGAATCAGAAATGGTAAAAGATGGTAAACAAATAGCTCTAGCTAAAGCAAATATTTACAATAATGATAAAAAATTAGTTGCAACTATGAGCGCAAACTATTATTATATTAAGTAGGGAAAGAGGGAGATTATGACAGATAGAGAGTTATTTAAAGATAGTAAAAAATATATGAACAAAGAAGTTACTTTGGAAGGTTGGATAAAGAATCATCGTAAACAAAAAGAATTTGGGTTTATTTCTTTTTCTGATGGAACATTCTTTACACCTATTCAAATAGTTTATGATAATAAATTAAAAGATTTTGATGAAATACAAAAATTCCATGTAGGTAGTTCTATTAAAGTAATTGGTAAAGTAGTTAAATCTCCAAAAGAAGGACAAGAGTTTGAAGTACAAGCAAAAGAGGTTATTTTACTTGGAGATTGTCCAGAAGATTATCCAATTCAACCTAAGAAGCATTCTAGAGAATTCTTAAGAGAACAAGCTTATTTAAGACCTAGAACTAACTTATTCCAAGCAGTATTTCATATTAGAAGTAAAGCAGCTTATGCAATACATAAGTATTTCCAAGATAATGATTATGTATATTTTCATGCACCATTAATAACTGCAGCTGACTGTGAAGGTGCAGGAGAAATGTTTAAAGTAACTACATTAGATTTAGATAATATTCCAAAAGATGAAGATGGTAAAGTAGATTATTCAAAAGATTTCTTTGGTAAACAAGCATCTCTTACAGTATCAGGTCAATTACAAGCAGAGACTTTTGCACTTGCATACAAAAAGACTTATACTTTTGGACCAACTTTTAGAGCAGAAAACTCTAATACTAAAACACATGCTAATGAGTTCTGGATGATTGAACCAGAAATAGCTTTCTGTGATTTAGATGAAGATATGGATATTATGGAAGATATGTTAAAATACACCGTTAAATATATCTTAGATAATTGTCATGAAGAATTAGTATTCTTAGATAACTTTGTTGAGAAAGGTTTAATTGATAAACTAAATCATTTAGTTAACTCTAAAGCTATTAGAATTACTCATGAAGAAGCAATTAATTATTTATTAGAGTCTGGTAAGAAGTTTGAGTTTGAACCTAAACAAGGAGAAGACTTGGCTCGTGAACATGAAAAGTATTTAACAGAAGAAAAATTCAATGCTCCAGTATTTGTTTATAACTGGCCAAAGGATATTAAAGCATTCTACATGAGACTTAATGATGATAATAAAACAGTAGGTGCTGTAGACTTATTAGTTCCAGGTAGTGGAGAATTAATGGGTGGATCTCAACGTGAAGAGCGCTACGATGTTTTAGTTAAACGTATGAAAGAGATGGATATGGCTCAAGAAGGCTTAGAATGGTATTTAAAACTTAGACAATATGGTGGATGTGTTCATTCAGGATTTGGAATGGGATTTGAAAGATTAATTATGTACTTGACAGGTGTTGAGAATATCAGAGATGTTATTCCATATCCAAGAACTCCAGGAAATTGTGATTATTAATACGTAAATATGCTTTACACTTAGTACTGTAAAGCATATTTTTTTTTGGCACTATAGATGTTATAATATAATGTGACTGGAGCTATTTTTATGGAAATATTAGATGTCAAAACTCATATAGGATTAATTAGAGAAAAAAACGAAGATGCTGTTCGTGCGATTAGTCATGCCAAAAATAACAACCTTAAGTTATTATTGGTAGCTGATGGAATGGGTGGTAGAAGTCATGGAGAAGTTGCGGCTAATTATGTAGCTGATTCACTAGAAAAATGGTTCCAAAATAAAGATCCTAAAGAATTAAATGATACTAAGAATATTTCTGAATTATTAACTCGATATATTAAAACATTAAATACTAATTTAATAAAAAAATATGGGACTGACCAATTAGGAACAACTCTTACACTTGCACTTGTCAATAAAAAAGAAACTATTCTTTTTAATGTAGGAGATTCTCGTGGATATATTTATAAAAATAAGAAATTAATTCAAATAACAGAAGATGATTCAGATGTATGGATGTATTATAAATATGGCGAAGTAAAAAAAGATGATTTAAGATACTTTTCTAATAATAATATTGTGACTGCATGTATTGGTATATGCAAAGAATTATGTCAGATTTCCACAACTATTATAAATAATGATTATGATTTACTAGTATTATTAACAGATGGAGTAACTGATATTATTACTGATAGTAAGATTAAAACATTAATAAGAAAGATACCAAAACCTAATTTATTAGAAAGTATTGTAGAAGAAGCTGTTTATGTTGATCAAAATTTAAAAATACCAGCTAGACTTAAAAGAAAGTTTTTAGCTAACTATATTGTTCCTTTTAAAGGAAGAGATAATGCTAGTGGAGCTATATATATCAAAGAAGTGTAAACTTCTTTTTTTTGTTTACACTTATTTACAAATAATCTAGTGATTATATGATATACTTATAGAGTAGGAGATGAGTAATATGAAATTAAAAGATAAAGTATGTATTGTTACTGGAGGTGCTATGGGAAATGGTTTAGGAATAGTAGAAGTATTCTTAAAATATGGTGCTAAAGTAGTAATATTTGATTATTCGGATCAAGTTTATAAAACAGTTGAAGAAAAAAATAATCCGGATTTAATTGGTTATAAAGTAGATATCAGAGATAAAGACATGATTGATAAATATGTTGGTGAAGTTATTGAGAAATTTGGAAGAATCGATGTCTTAGTAAATAATGCTGGTATTTGTTACTTAGAGAAATTTGTTGATATGGATGATACTGTTAGAGATAATCATTTTGGTATTAATATTGTAGGTACATGGAATGTTTCTAAAGCAGTAGTTCCTCATATGATCGCTAAAAAGTCAGGTAAGATAGTAAATTTAAGTAGTGTTACTGGACCAATGGTTGCGGATTCTGGAGAGGTAGCTTATGCAACTACTAAAGCTGCAATTCTAGGTTTTACTAAAGCACTAGCAATGGAATTAGTAAATGAAGGTATTAATGTTAATGCTATTATGCCAGGATATATCTTAACTCCAATGGTTGAGAATATGGCAAAACTATCTTGTCCAGAAAATCCACAAAGTGTTGTGGATGGAATAGCTGAAGGAATTCCAATGGGAAGACTTGGAACTATTCAAGAATTAGGAGAATTAGCTGCTTTCCTAGCTAGTGATGAATCAAGTTACATTACAGGACAAGGAATAGTAATAGATGGAGCAAGTACTCTTCCAGAGACTAAAACTATGGGAGTTTAGCTCTTTCTTTTTTTAAGTAATTATTATATAATTGTGAAGAATAGGAGATGTGTATATGGCAACTTTAACAAAAAAAGAATTACAATTAATGGATGAATATTTTAGAGTATTAAACTATCTAAGTGCAGCTCAATTATATTTATTAGATAATCCATTACTTAGAAGAAAACTAACAATGAATGATATAAAACCAAATGTAGTTGGTCATTGGGGAACAACTCCAGGACAAAACTTCATTTATATGCATCTTAATCGTGTAATAAAAAAGTTTAATCTAGATATGATTTACTTATCAGGTCCAGGTCATGGTGGACAAGCAATGGTTGCGAATAACTACTTAGAAGGTGTGTATAGTAAATTTTATCCACAAATAACAGAGGATGAAGAGGGATTAAAAAAATTATGTAAACAATTCTCTTTTCCTGGTGGAATATCTTCTCATGTAGCTCCTGAGACTCCAGGGAGTATTCATGAGGGGGGAGAATTAGGATACAGCTTAGCTCATGCTGCAGGAGCAGTACTTGATAATAAAAATTTAATTGCTGCCTGTGTAGTAGGTGATGGAGAAGCAGAGACAGGTCCATTAGCTACTTCTTGGCATATTAATAAATTCTTAAATAAAAAGACTGATGGAACAGTACTTCCAATACTACATAGAAATGGTTATAAGATAGCTAATCCAACTATTTTTGGTAGAATGACTAATAATGAGTTAGAACATTTCTTCTTAGGATATGGTTGGAAACCATATTTCGTAAGTGGAGATGATTCACATAAATTACATGAAGAAATGGCTAAAGTCATGGATAAAGTAATTAAAGAAATAAAGAGAATAAAACAAACAGGAGAAGGTAACTATCCAATGATAGTTTTAACTACTCCTAAAGGTTGGACTGGTCCTAAAGAAGTAGAAGATAAAAAAATAGAAGGTAGTTTTAGAGCTCATCAAGTACCAATCCCAATCGCAATAGATGATCCACATAACTTACCTTTACTTGAGAAATGGTTAAAAAGTTATAATGTAGATGAACTATTTGATAAAAATGGTCGTTTAGTAAAAAGACTAAGAGACTTAAACCCACCACTTAATAAATGTATGGGAGCAAGTAGTTATGCTAATGGAGGATTATTATTAAAAGATATTAAAACTCCTAATTGGGAAGATTATGCCCTTGAAATAAAACATCATGGTTCAATTGAGAGTCAAGATACATTGAATTTAGGTAAATATATTAGAGATGTATTTAAACTAAATAGTGATAATAAAAACTTCCGTATCTTTGGACCTGATGAAGCTTTGTCTAATAAATTTAATTATGTTTTTGAAGCTACTAATAGAACTTGGAATTATCGTACCTATAAATCTGATGAATTCTTAGCTCCAGATGGTAGAGTAATGGATTCATACTTATCTGAACATTTATGTGAAGGGATGCTTGAAGGATATTTATTAACTGGTAGACATGGATTTATTCATAGTTATGAAGCTTTTATTAGAATAATTGATTCAATGGCTTCTCAACATGCAAAATGGTTAAAAGTAACTAATGATATTCCTTGGAGACAACCAATTGCTTCACTTAACTTTTTATTAGTTAGTCATGTCTTCCAACAAGATCATAATGGTTATACACATCAAGATCCAGGTTTCTTAAATCATTTAGTAACAAAGAAAGCTGATGTTGTAAGAATGTATTTACCACCAGATACTAATTGTTTATTATCTTGTTTTGAACATTGTATTAAAACAAAGAATTATATAAATGTAATTATTGCTTCTAAACATCCAAGACCTCAATGGTTAAATAAAAAAGAAGCTAAAGAACATTGTACTAAAGGATTAGGTATTTGGGATTTTGCCAGTAACGATGAAGGAGATCCAGATGTAGTATTAGCCTGTGCTGGAGAGACTCCAACATTAGAAGTACTAGCTGCTGTAGATATCTTACGTAAGAGTGTTAAAGGTATTAAAATACGTGTTGTAAATGTAGTTGATTTAATGAAATTACAAAGTCCAGATACTCATCCACATGGTATGAGTGATGAAGAATATGATAAGATATTTACAAAGAACAAACCAATTATCTTTAATTTCCATGGTTATCCATCATTGATACATCAATTAACATATAAAAGACATAATAGAAACCTTCATGTACATGGATATAAAGAAGAAGGAACTATAACTACAACTTTTGATATTAGAGTTCAAAATGATATAGATAGATTCCATTTAGTAGAAGCAGTATTAAAGGAAATTCCTCGTTATAATAAAAGTAGTCAAGTATTAATTGATTGGTGCGAAGATATGCTTGTTAAACATAAAAAATATATTGCTGAAAATGGAGAAGATATGCCATTTGTAAAGAATTGGCGCTGGGAAAATAATGAATAATATGAGGTGATATTATGTTTGAATATTTACTACTCGCAGCAGCTATACCAGTACTTGCTCTTTGCTATTTTATCTATTCCAAAGATACTAATAGAGAACCCGTAGATATGTTATTAAAACTATTAGGTTATGGAGCTTTAACTATAATTCCAATAGTTATTGGAGAACTTATGATAAATTCTTATACAGATACTGAAAATGTAACAAACTTTTTTGAAATATTTATAAAAGTATTTATTGGAGTAGCTCTTTTTGAAGAAGGATTTAAATGGTTAGTTGTAAAAAATAAAGCTTATAATAGTAGAGAATTTGATGAAATATATGACATAATAGTTTATTCAGTCTTTGTATCATTAGGTTTTGCTTTAATAGAAAACATCTTATATGTTATTCAAAAGGGTTTTGCTGTAGCTATCTTAAGAGCTCTATTATCTGTACCAGGTCATGCTTGTTTTGCAGTAATGATGGGATTCTTCTTATCAAAAGCAAAAGTTGCAAGTATTAATAATAACAATAGTTTATATACTAAGAATATTATTCTAAGTTTACTAGTTCCAATGCTTTTCCATACTATGTATGATGCGATACTATTTTATTATATAAATGTAAAAGTAGATTCTTTAGTATTATTATTCTTATTATTTGATATTATTATGGTAGTAATATGTTTTATTACTGTTAATAGAACATCTAAGGTACAACAAAATCTTACCACTAATATTAAAGAAGGTAATATTATTCAAGATTCTGGTAAGATTCAATTAGTAGAAACAGCTAATATCAATTATTGTCCATTATGCGGAACAAATGTAAGAACAGGTAATTTTTGCCCTCATTGTGGACTTAAAATTAGATAATAATTGCTTATTATGATATAATGAATTTGAGGTGTTTATATGAATACTAGAAAGAATATGAAAGTTCCTATAATAATAGCCTTTATTTTTATAGTAATTATAGTTTATTTATTTGCTAATCTAAAACAGTCTGAAGTAAGTTGTGAGAGAACTAAAACATTTGATGGTGATATTAGATTAACTGAAAGATTAATTGCTGTAACTGATGGTAAAGAAATTAATAGTATGACTTTAACTAAGACTATTATATTACCTCCTAAGTATTTAAAAGATGATCATTATTTAGTAGGTATAAAGAATGCTTTAGAAAAGACTCTTGAATATCTTGGAGATAATGTTAAATATACTATTGGAGATGATCGTATTACTGTTACTATTAATGTTAGTAAAGATGAAATACTATTATTAGATAATATTGATTTTATTACTACGGATGATTTACAAATTAAGATTAATTCTAATACTAAAAGTAGTGAAGTAATTACTTTATCAGTAGGAGATCATTATACTGATGGAGAATTAATGACTAGATTAAAAAACAATGGATATAATTGTAAATAATGAAAGATTATAATATTAATGAATTAGTTGGTAGTATTGATTTTAATAGTAATAAATTTAATGATATAGGTAATGGAATCTTATTAACTAATAAAGAAATAGAAGTATTAGATAGATATAATATTCCATATAAGAATTGTACTAGTTTAAAAGAGATTATTTATCAAGTAGAAGAAATAATTGCAGATATGGATATTGTAGATGAAGAACTTGATTACATTTCTGATACTATTTCTGAAAGAGATTATTATCAAAACACAAATAAATAATTTGTGTTTTTCTTTTTATTTGATATTTGGTATAATTATAAAAAGAAATGAGAGTGAGATAATGGTATATTTAGACTATAGCGCAACAACTCCAGTTAATGATGAAGTGTTAGATACTTATGTAAAAGCAACTAAAGATTATATTGGAAATCCTAATTCATTACATAGAATAGGAGTAGATGCTAAAAGATTAATAGATGCTAGTACAGAACAAATCGCAAGTATCCTTGGAGTAAAACCTAGTGAAATTATTTATACAAGTGGAGCTAGTGAATCTAATAATACAGCTATTAAAGGTATTTGTTTAAAATATGCTAATAGAGGGAAACATATTATTACTACAGAATTAGAACATTCTTCAATAGTTGCCCCTCTAAATTATTTAACTACTTTAGGTTATGAAGTGGATTTTGTTGCTTTAGATGAAAATGGTAAAGTTGATTTAGATGATTTAATTAGATTGATTAGAGATGATACTATACTTGTGACTATTTCTTCAGTAAATAGTGAAGTAGGAGTAAGACAAAATTTAAAAGAATTATCTGAAGTAATAAAAAGTAAGAATAGTAAGACATTTTTTCATAGTGATATAACTCAAAGTATTGGTAAAGAAAAACTAGATTTAAGTTATGTTGATCTAGCTAGTATTTCGTGCCAAAAATTCTATGGTATGAAAGGAATTGGAGCTTTAATTAAGAGAGAAAATATTATTATTGAACCATTAATACATGGAGGAAAGAGTACTACTATATTTCGTAGTGGAACACCTGCTACTCCATTAATTGCTTCATTTGCCAAAGCATTAAGATTAGTTTATGAAGATTTTGATAATAAATGTAAACATGTTAAAGAGATACATGATTATTTAATAGATAAACTACAAGATGTAGATGTCTATATTAATAGTAATGATAATTGTCTACCTAATATGGTAAATATTAGTCTAAAAAACATTAAGAGTGAAGTAATGTTACATGCTCTAGAAGAAAAAGAAATATATGTATCTACACAAACAGCTTGTTCTACAGGTAATTATTCTAAAGCAGTTTATGCTATAACACATGATAAAGAAAAGGCTAGTAGTAGTATGAGAATTAGCTTGTCTTTTCTAACTACTAAAGAAGAAATAGATATTTTTGTGGATGCTTTAAAAGAATCTATAGATAAATTAAATTTTAGGAGATAAATATGAAAGTAGTAAAGATTGGCGCCATCTGGTGTGGTGGCTGTTTAGTGATGAATAAAGTATGGAACAAACTAAAAGATAATTATAAATTTGACTATGAAGAATTAGATTTTGATATGGATGAAGAAGAAGTAGAAAAATATTCTCCTGGAGATGTATTACCAGTCTTTATTTTCTTAGATGAAGACAGAGAAGTAGATCGTTTAGTTGGAGAATATAGTTATGAAGAACTATTAAATAAAATGATAGAAGTAGGGATTATTAATGAAAAAATTAATTAATTATATATTTATAATTCTAATTGTTTTTTTATTTCCAATAATTGGAAATGCTAAAGAAAAAGAAGTAACTCTATACTTGTTTCATGGAGATGGATGTCCTCATTGTGCTGAAGAAATAGAGTATTTAGATAGTATTTATAATGATTATGAAGAATTAAAAATTGTTAAATATGAAGTTTGGTACAATGAACAAAATGCTGAATTATTAAGTAATGTAGAGAATGCCTTTGAAATAAAAAGAACTGGTGGAGTACCTGTTACTATTATAGGTGATACAGTAATAAGAGGGTATAGTGAAACAACTTCTAATAAAATAAAAAGAGCAATAGAATACTACATTGAAAATGATTATGTAGATCAAATAGAAAGAATAAAAAATGGTACTTTTGTTAAAGAAGAAACAGAAGATAATTTCTCTAAGAAAGAAAAAAAAGAAGATAAAGAATATATTATTAAAGTACCATTATTTGGAAAAGTTAATTTCAAGAATGTATCTTTAATTACTGCTGCTGGAGTAATAGGATTAATAGATGGATTTAATCCATGTGCTATGTGGATACTATTATTCTTATTAAGTGTATTAATAGGAATGAAAGATCGTAAAAGAATGTGGATTATAGGATTAACATTCCTAATAACCTCGGCATTAGTTTATATGTTGATAATGCTATCATGGCTACAAATAGCTGTTAAGATGACAACTGTTATTTGGATTAGAAATATTATTGCTCTAATAGCCTTAGTAGGAGCATTTATTAATATTCGTAGTTTTATAAGAAGTAGAGATAGTGGTTGTGAAGTAGTAGATGATAAAAAAAGAAAGAAAATATTCAAAAAGATTAAACAGTTTACTCATGAAAAAAGTTTAGCAATTGCCTTACTAGGAGTAATTGGTTTAGCAGTATCTGTAAATTTAGTAGAACTTGCTTGTTCTGCTGGATTACCATTAGTGTTTACTGAACTTTTAGCTTTAAATAATACTAGTTCAATGATGAGGTTTACATATACTTTACTTTATATTATTTTCTTTTTACTAGATGATTTGATTATATTCTTCATCGCAATGTTTACTATGAAAATTACTGGTATATCTTCAAAATATAACAAATATTCTCATCTTTTAGGTGGAATAATTATGTTAATTGTTGGAATTTTACTTTTATTTAAACCAGAATGGCTAATGTTTCAATTTAAATAGTTTACTTATTTTTAATTATTAGGTATAATATATTTTAGGATAGAGGGTGTTTATATGAATGAAGAAAAAAGAATGATCACTATTAAAAATAGTAATGGTGAGAATAATACTGTTGAGCTAATTACTTATCTTATTAGTGATGATAATATGACCTCTTATATGGTATATTCTAAAGGTGAAAAAGTAGGTGCCGAAGATGATGAAATTATTTATGTTTCAAAGATGCAAAAAGAAGGTAACCTAGTTAAATTAAATCCTATTGAAAGTGATGAAGAATGGCAAAGTGTTCAAAAATTACTAAAACAAATTGCTAATGCGTAAGGAGGTGTGTTTAATGGATAATGAAATAATGACTAATTTGGAAGAATTAAGAAATAACATAGAAGATAAGAAAGATGCATTTATTGATAAATTAATAAGTACATTGGATGAAGAAAAACAAGTAGAGTTTCGTAATGTATGGGATGCATTAAATAATATTCCACAAGAAATTGATAATCTTTCTTATAATTTAAGTCAAATTGAAACTATGGAAGATAGTATGTTTAATGAAGAAATGATGGAAGATGAATACACACCTGATAAAACGAATGAAGATGATGAAAACGAAAGAGACATTGATCCGGATTTAGTCGATGAAAACATAGAAGAAAGTGATGAAATGGTTTCTGATGCGGCTCAAGAGGCAGAAGAAGTTGAAGAGGCTGAAGAGGCTGAAGAAGAAATTGTTGAAGATACAGATGAAGCAGTTGAGGAAGTTGATGAAGCTGATGAGGCTGAGGCTGAAGAGACACCTGTTTCAGAAGATGCTAGTGAAGTAGCTGAGGCTGAAGAGGCCCCTGTTGCAGAAGAGACTAGTGAAGTAGCTGAGGCTGAAGAAACACCTGTTGCAGAAGAGACTAGTGAAGTAGCTGAGGCTGAAGAGGCCCCTGTTGCAGAAGAGACTAGTGAAGTAGTTGAGAAAGTTGAGGAAGCTGAGGCTGAAAAGGCGCCTGTTGCAGAGACAGCTCCTGTAGCAGAACCACCAGTACAAGAAAATGTACAACCTGTTGAAGGCTCTGAAGAAACTATAGAGAATTTAGATGATGCTCCTAAAGCTGTTATAGTAAGTGTTACACAACTTAATAAATTAAAAGCTTCTTTTGATCAACAAAGTGTTTTACAATCTTCTGTTTCTAAACATACAGAAGAGGCTAATAGTCCAGCTCCAACAGAACCAACTCCAGTACCACAGGGAGAACCTGCTGAAGCAAATACTGGAGATGAATTAGAAAAAATGGCTCAAGAATATGCAGAAGCGTTAGCTAATAAAGAAGAAGAAAAAGCAAATCAGTTAGCTAATGCTATAGCAGCAGCAAAGGAAAAGACTTTACAAAAAACAAACTAATTAATATAAATAGTATAATTAAAATTTAGAAGAGATAGAGAGGAGAGATTGTATGCATAAAAATAGAATGTATAAAAGAAATTCTAATTATGCGATAATCCTATTCGCTATCTCTTTTGGTTTGATAGTATATGGTTTAGTATTAGATTATCAAAATAATCAAAGATTGTTTGATCCAGTAAAAGATGTTATCTCTATTTCTGATCAAGATGATAGTACTATTCATGTTGATACTACAACACCATCAGATACTACAAATACAACTACATCTACTACTGAAAAGCCAACAGAGACAACTACTAAACCAAGTTCTAATACTACTAATACTACAACTAATACAACTAAACCAAGTACTGGTACAACTACTAAACCAAGTACTGGTACAAAGAATAATACTTCTAAACCAAAAGATAATGCTACTATTATTACTAGACCTAGTAACAATAATCAACCAACTGGAAGTACGACTGAAAATAAAACTGAACTTCAACCCAAACCATTAACTATTGAAGATATTAATAACAATCTTCGAAAAGAAATAGAAAATACTTATAGTATTACTATTAAATATGGAGCAGAAACACAAGGGTATTCAGTTGCAGGAATAAGTACAAATCCTATATATGATAGTAATGTTATCAATAATCAATTAACAAGATTAAAAAACTGTATGTCAGTTTATCCAAGAGAATTATTTAGAGAAATTAAAAATGGAGGAATACCTCTAACAGTTATGTTAATTAATTCATATGCAGATAATACAATTACAGGAGTTACTGATTCTAGTTATAATGATGCAATTATTTCAATTGCAGCAGTTCATCCTTTTGAAGATAGCTTTTTTCATGAATCATATCATTACATTGAAAGATATCTTTTTAAAAAAGGTGCAAATTATAATAGTTGGGATAGTTTTAATCCAGCAGATTTTGCTTGGGGAACTATAAATGGAAGTTTATCATATAGTAATACTTTTTCTCCATATGCACCTTTTGTTAATAACTATGCTCAATCAGCAGCTGCTGAAGATAGAGCTTCAACATTTGAATATATGATGGCTTCAAGTAAAGCAAGTTGTCTAAATAATTCGATGACAGTATGGAGAAAAGGAAAACTTTTAGCAGATACAATGGATTTAGTATTATCAAGTGTTAGACCTGATGTTACTGAATACTGGGAAAGATACTTATAAAGGAAGATACAATGAAAGAAATAATAATAAACGATAAAAATATTACAAAAGAAGAAATAGAAAAAGAAGTTGTTAGAGTTAAAGGATTAATTATTAATTCTAAAGGAAAAATATTAATAGCTCATAACAATAATACTTATCAATTACCTGGAGGACATGTAGATGGTGATGAATCAATTGATGAATGTATTGTTAGAGAAATAAAAGAAGAGACTGGAATTAGTCTAGAAGTAACTGAAGGGCCATTTATGTCAGTAGTTACTTATGATCATGATTATTTTGGTACTGGAAAAAAAGTATTAAATAGTATTTATTACTATCGCTTTTTTACTGATGAAGAACCTAATATAGAAGAAACTCAATATGATGAATTAGAACTCGCAACTGATTTTAATTTATTCTATATAAACTTTAGTGATTTTGATTCATTCCTACAAAAAAATATTGATAATGGATCAATTGATAAAAATATTGGAAGAGAGATGTTATATGTCTTTTCAGAATATAATAATATGTTTGGAGGAGAAAAATGAAAATATTAGTGACAGGTGGTTTAGGATTCATTGGAAGCCATGCTGTAGTAGAATTGTTAGAAGAGAATTATGAAGTGGTTGTTATAGATGATTTATCTAATTCTAGTGCAGATGTAGTAGATAAGATTAAACAGATTACAGGGAAAGATTTTGATTTTATTGAAGCAGATGTTTGTGATTTAGATGTACTTGAAAAGATTTTTACTGATCATAAAATAGATGCAGTAATACATTTTGCTGGTTATAAAGCAGTAGGTGAAAGTGTTAAAGAACCAATTATGTATTATGAGAATAATTTGGTATCTACTCTTCATTTATGTAAAAAGATGTTAGAACATAATTGTAATAAGTTTATATTCTCATCAAGTGCTACTGTATATGGAGATCCAGAAAAGTTACCAATTACTGAAGATTGTAAAGTAGGTGGAACTACTAATCCATATGGAACTACTAAGTTAATGATTGAAAGAATACTAGCTGACATTCATGTAGCTCATCCAGAATTTACTGCTATTATACTTAGATACTTCAATCCAATAGGTGCTCATAAATCTGGTTTAATTGGAGAAAAACCAAATGGTATTCCTAATAATTTAATGCCATATATTGTTAGAGTAGCTAGTGGAGAATTAGAAATATTAAGTGTCTTTGGAGATGATTATGATACTCCTGATGGTACTGGTGTTAGAGACTATATTCATGTTGTTGATCTAGCTAAAGGACATTTAAGTGCTTTAAAGAAAGCTTTGAAAGATGAAGGATTATTCTATTATAATTTAGGTACTGGAAATGGCTATAGTGTTTTAGATTTAGTAAAGAATTTTGAAAAAGTAAATAACGTTAAAGTACCATATAAAATAGTAGATAGACGTCCAGGAGATATAGCTAGTTGCTATGCTGACCCAACAAAAGCATTAAAAGAATTAGGTTGGAAAGCAGAACTAGGTATTGAAGATATGATGAGAGATTCTTATAACTTTATTTTAAAACAAAAACAATAAGTATAGATTTGATTATAAAAAAAGAAGCAATACTAAATGTATTGCTTTTTGGATGTTTGAGTGGCACTATTTATCAGTATTATCATTAGAGAGATTATTTAGAGCATATTCTAAACATTCATTAATAATTCTATTTACTGATAAATTATTAGTTTTAGATAATAATTCAATTCTCTTTAGAGTTGAATTTTTAAGTCTTATAGTTTTTAAAACAGATTTTTCATCACTATCTTTTGGAAGTTTAAAATCATTCATAATACCACTCCTAGAAAAAATTGTAATAAAATGTATTACATATGGTAAGATACACAATTTGTAATACATGAGTATGTATTATAGTTTTAGCAATCTTTACAAGTTTTTCCAAGATTTAAACAATTATGTAAATAATTGTAAATATATTAATAATGTGAATTAGATAATTATAAACTTATGATATTATTTACTTAAGATAGGTGATTATATGGAAAAAGAAGCTTTTAATAATTATGTTTCTGCCTTTAAAGAGTTGTCAATAAAGGAAAAGGAAGATCTTACTATTAAGGAAATTATTGATATTTTTTCTTTTCTTAATAAACTTAGACAAGATATAGGTATTAATAGTGAAGTCTTATATAATAAAGAAATTGCTGAATTAAATCAGAATAATCGAACTTATGATGATTTTGTAGAAGCTGTTTTTGTATATATGTGTTCTTTAAAAGAATATTTTTCTGAATACATAGATAAGATTTCTGATGTTTTATATGTTGAAAGGACTGATGAAAATGAATAATGATAAAGTTGAACAAATGAAAAGAGAAGGCTATGTTTCTACTGCAATGTCCAGAATGGAAGCAGAAAGATTACAAAGAGAAAGAGAAGCAAAAAGAGAACAACGCGAAAGAGAAAATGCTCAACTTGAAGAAGATATTAAACAAGGTACTTTAAAAAAATTAAGAGAAGCATATGAAAGACAAAGTATTTGGGAAAGAACAAAAAGAAAAATTGATGGAAAAGCTCCTAATTGGAAGGCCTTAGAACAATATAGTGCTGAATCAATTGAGTATCTAGAAAGAGTTAGAAGAGGAGATACCTATGAACAAAAGAGTGCTGTAGAACGTAATAGAAAAGCAGCTAGAGACACAGATGGTAAAGTTCATGAGTATTCAGAAGAAACAATTAATGCTAAAAATTTTAACAAGTTTCTTCAAAAACTTACAAAATCTGACTCTGAATTAAAGAGAGAAATGGAAGTTGATAAAAATGCCAGAATTGCTGCTCATGCAAGAGGAATGAGGGGATTCTAATGGATTTTGAAGAAAAAAATTTTAAGAATTTAAGTATTGATGAAAAAAAAGTAGAATTATATAGTTCATGGTTTGATCTTTTTGTAGTATTAAAATCTATTGCTCTAACCAAAAATCCAACTATGATAGTTCCATCTTTAGATACTTTGGATGGCTTGAAAGATTCAATGCTAAGTGAAGATGAATACTTAAATGAAATATATAATAACTTAGATGTAATTAAAGAATTAACAGCTATATGTTTAGATGAAGAGTAACTTCATCTTTTTTCTTGAAAGTAAAGGTTGTTTTAAAAGAAATAATACTGTATAATATAAGCGTTGGAGGGATAAATATGGCAAAAAAAGAAAATAAAAATGTACATGAAGTTACAGTAAAAATAGAAGGTGAATCTTGGGAAAAAGCCCTTGATAAAGTATTTAAAGAAAAACAAAAAACACTTAAAGTAGATGGTTTTAGAAAAGGCAAAGTACCTAGAAGTGTATTTGAGAAGAAATTTGGAAAAGAATCATTATATTTTGATGCAGCTAATTCAGTATTACAAGATGCTTATGTAAAAGCAATGGAAGACTCTAAATTAATTCCTGTAGTACAACCAGCTGTAGATATAAAAGATATTACTGATAAAGGTGTTGAATTTATATTTAAGATTGTTACTAAGCCAGAAGTAAAAGTTAAAAAATATAAAGGATTAGGTGTAAAACCTGAAAAAGTAAAAGTAACTAAAGAAGAAATTGACCATGAATTAGGACACCTATTAGAAAGATATACAGAATTAGTTACTAAAGAAGGAAAAGTTGAAAATGGAGATGTTGCAATCATTGACTTTGAAGGATTTAAAGATGGAGTAGCATTTGATGGTGGAAAAGGAGAAAACTATTCATTAGAAATAGGTTCTAATACATTTATCCCTGGTTTTGAGGAACAAATTATTGGAATGAAGACTGGTGATGAAAAAGATTTAGATATTACTTTCCCAGAAGATTATGGTGCTAAAGATTTAGCAGGAGCTCCAGTAGTATTCAAAGTTAAAGTAAATGAAATTAAAGAAAAGAAAGAAAGAGAATTAGATGAAGATTTCTTTGAAGATTTAGGAATGGATGGAATTGATTCAGAAGATAAATTAAGAGAAGAAATAAAGAAGTCTATAGAAGCTCAAAAAGAAATGGATGCTGAAAATAAATATATAGATAGTTTATTAGAAACAGTATCTAAGAATGTAGATGTAGATATTCCAGAAGAAATGGTTGAAGAAGAAATAGATCGTTTAATGACACGTTTTGAAGAACAAATGAAAATGCAAGGAATATCACTAGATGTTTATTATCAATTTACTAATTCAGATGAAAAAGCATTAAGAGATCAAATGGAAAAAGAAGCTTATAATAACGTTTTATATCGTTTAATGTTAGAAGAAGTAATGAAGTTAGAAAAGATTGAAGTAGATATGAAAGAAGCAGAAAAAGAAGCAGAAGAATTAGCTAAAAAATATCAAATGGAAAAAGAAGAATTCTTAAAACAATTTGGTGGATTAGAACTAGTTCAATATGACTTAGAAATGCGTAAAGTAATTGAAAAATTAAAAGAATTAAATAAATAAAATAATAAAACTCTATAAATAAAAATTATAGAGTTTTTTTTATCTTTTTTTGTTGAAAAAAATATTTAATAAGTTATAATAGTAAGCAGTATTTAAAATTATTGGGAGGTGTTACGTCAGTGGACAATAAACTATTAGTATTAATAATCAATGATATGGTAATCTTCCCAAATACAGAAGTAAGAATAGAATATGATAATAACTTTGATAAACAGATGATAGATATAGTTAATAGGATAGGAGATAACTTAATGTTAATAGTTAATCCTATTGAAGAGAATTCTATTAACGTAACATCTTTTCCAAAATATGGAGTATTAGGAAGATTAAAATTAAAAATGAATGTTCCTAATGGTAAAACTAGATTAGTTATTGAAGGATTAGACAGAGTAGAAATATCTGATTTTGTAGAAGAAGATAATTATTTTAGAGCGAGTTATAGTAATGTAGAAATATTTGAAAATGAAGAAGTAAAAGCTTATTTTAATATTATTTTAAAAACATTAGATAATTATGTAGTAAAAGTACCTTATATGGGTAATGCTATTATGAGTCAAGTTGATAGTGTAGATACTTTAAGTGACTTATGTGATTTAATAGCTAGTTATTTACCAATTAGTTATGAAGAAAAGAAAAAATATATCACAACAGTAGATCCTATTGAAAGAGCTAAGTATTTAGTTATTGATATGAATAGAGATTTAAAGTATGTTGAACTTGAACAAAGTATAGAAGCAGAAGTAGAAAGAGAATTAAATGAAACTCAAAAAGAGTATTTCTTACGTGAAAAAATAAAACTAATGCAAAAAGAATTAGGAGAAGGAAATACTAAAGATACAGATGTAGAAAGAATAACTAAGAAATTAAGTAAATTAAAATGTAGTAATAAAGTAAAAGAAAAAATAGAAAGAGAATTAGATAGATATAATAGTTTAAATAGTAATTCTCCTGAATTAGGAATGATTAGAGAATATCTTGATTGGATGATTAATCTTCCTTGGAGTAAGTTTACTAAAGATAATGATGATTTGAAAAAAGTTAAAGAGATTCTAGATTCATCACACTATGCATTAGAAGAAGTAAAAGATAGAATTCTAGAATATTTAGCTGTTAAACAAAATACTAATAATTTACGTAGTCCAATATTATGTTTAGTAGGACCTCCCGGTGTAGGTAAAACTTCTCTTGCGATTAGTATTGCGAAGAGTTTAGGTAGAAAAGTAGCTAAAATATCAGTTGGTGGAATAAATGATGAAGCAGAAATTGTAGGACATAGAAGAACTTATATTGGAGCTAATCCAGGTAGAATAATTCAAGGAATTAGAAAAGCAGGTACTACTAATCCAGTCTTTATTATTGATGAGATTGATAAGATGACAAAAGACATTAAAGGAGATCCTGCAAGTAGCTTGTTAGAGGTATTAGATCCAGAACAAAATAATAAGTTTTCAGATCACTACATTGAAGAAGAATTTGATTTAAGTAAAGTAATGTTTATCGCAACAGCTAACTATGTAGATCAAATACCATATGAATTAAGAGATAGATTAGAAATTATTAATATATCTAGTTATACAGAATATGAGAAACTAGATATAGCTAAGAATCACTTAATACCAAAACAATTAGAAGAACATGGACTAACTAGTCTACAAGTACAAATAGAAGATAAAGCAATTCTAACTCTAATTAGAAACTATACTAAAGAAGCTGGGGTTCGTGAATTAGAAAGAGAAATCGCAACTCTATTTAGAAAGATAGTTAAAAAAATTCTATTAACTACTGATGTAACTTTCTATAATATAGATAATAAAATGATAGAAGAATTATTAGGTAAGAAAAAATATGTTTATTTAGAAAATTCTGGTAAAGATGAAATAGGTGTAGTTAATGGAATGGCCTATACTATATTTGGTGGAGATATCTTGCCAATAGAGGCAACTCTATTTAAAGGAAAAGGGGACTTAGTATTAACAGGATCCCTTGGAGAAGTAATGCAAGAATCATGTCGAATTGCACTAAACTATATTAAATCAAATATGGATAAATTTAAGATAAAAAGTGATGTCTTTGAAAAGAATGATATTCATATACATGTTCCGGAAGGAGCTGTTAATAAAGATGGTCCATCTGCAGGAGTAACTGTTACCACAACATTAATTAGTTTATTTACTAAGAAGAAAGTTCCAAAGACAATAGCTATGACAGGAGAAATAACTCTAAGAGGAAGAGTCTTAGGAATAGGTGGATTAAAAGAAAAAGTAATTGGTGCTCACAGAGCAGGAATAAAAACAATATTTATACCTAAAGAGAATGAAAAGGATTTGGATGAGATTCCAAAAGAAATAAAAAAAGATTTAAAATTTATTACTGTAAGTAATTATAGTGATATATTTAAAAAAATATTCTAAGGTGGTATATAATGACGGATGAAGCAAGACAATTTATAAATATTTTAAACTTAAAAAGTCAATTAATTAATTTTGACGAACATAAATTAGAAGAATTATATAAAGATGACTATGATAATTATGTAATGTTTCTAAATACAGTAGGAATGTTAATTAATGAAGAAACAGCTTTCCTATTACTAAATAATGAAGAATATATTGATAAGATATTAACAGTAGCTTCTATATTTAGATATGAAACAAAAGACAAAGAAGTAAAGGATTTAGTTAATCAAATAATAGTAGCTTGTAATGAAATAATTAGAATGCCTGAAGGAGATAAATATGCATACAGGTATGATTATTTAGTAAAACAAGAAGAGATGAGAGATGCTAGTTTTTATGAAGAAGAAGATTTTATTTATGCATTAAACTTTGATGCATTTCTAGCTCATGTTTTACAAACTGGTGATAAGGAGTATTTATATGCATGTGACAATGACCAAGCATTAATGTCAATTAATTATATGTATTGCATGTGTCCAGAATTCTTTGAAGATGAAGAAGTAATGGCTAATACAATAGAAAAACTAGATTACATGACTAGTGAATTTAGTAAAGAGAGATTTAAGAGAAGAAGAACATTATCAATTTATGCAGAAGAAGTAAAAAAACAGATACAAAAAATAATAAAGAAATGATATAATAATAAAATAGAAAAGAGGTAGATTATGGAATTAAAAGGAAGTAAAACAGAACAAAACTTAATGACTGCTTTTGCAGGAGAATCTCAAGCAAGAAATAAATACACATACTTTGCAAGTAAGGCTAAAAAAGATGGTTATGAACAAATAGCCGCAATCTTTGAAGAAACAGCTAATAATGAAAAAGAACATGCAAAAATGTGGTTTAAAGAACTTAATGGTGGAGAGATTCCTTCAACAATTGAAAACTTAGAAGCAGCTGCTGATGGTGAAAATTATGAGTGGACTGATATGTATGAAGAGTTTGCTAAAGTTGCTGAAGAAGAAGGTTTCAAAGCAATTGCTGCTAAATTTAGAGGAGTAGCTGCTATTGAAAAACATCATGAAGAAAGATACAGAAAATTACTTGAAAATGTAAAAGATGGATTAGTATTCAGTAAAGATGGAGACAAAGTATGGATCTGTCGTAACTGTGGACATATTCATATTGGTAAAGAAGCTCCAAAGGTATGTCCAGTATGTGCTCATCCACAAAGCTATTTTGAAGTTAAAGCAGAAAACTATATGTAATAAATACTTGCTAAAAATAGAACAATCTAATATAATCAAATTAAGGAAGATAGTCTTTTTGTTCAGACGAATTCCCTTTAGGATTCATCTGGGGTTTAACCCAGATGTTTTTTTATTTGAATAATATTATAAATACTAAACTAAATAAAAGGATAATTATAAAATATAAAGATTTTTCTCTACAAGTCATAATTACACCACCTTTCATGAAGAACCGCCCCCCATAAAAGGAAAACATCTAAGACTACCTTCCATTATTAGTATTCGAAATAATTTGAAAAAATATTAAAATATAACTATTAAATGATAATATTTTTTAGATATGATATAATATGCTTGACTTGGGGTGATTGTGATGCATGAATTACTTGTTCCTGCAGGAGACATGGAATGTTTACGACAGGCTGTCCACAATGGATGCGATGCAGTTTATTTGGCATGCAAATCTTTTGGAGCTAGAAAATTTGCTAAAAACTTTGATAATGATGAAATAGTAGAAGCTCTAAAATTCTGCCATTTATATGGAGTAAGAGTTTATGTAACTATGAATACTTTAGTTAAGAATAATGAAGTTGATGAGTTTTTAGACCAAGTAGATTTCTTACATAAAAATGGTGTAGATGCTTTAATTATGCAAGACTTTGGAATGATCTGTTTAGTACGTGAAATGTATCCTAATTTAGAAATACATGCATCAACTCAGGCTAATATTTCGTCACGTGATATTTGTAAATTATATTATGACTTAGGAATAAAAAGAGTAGTATTTTCTCGTGAATTATCAATAGATGAAATAGATAGTATAGATGTTCCAATAGAAAAGGAAGCATTTATCCACGGAGCACTTTGTATATCTTATTCTGGTGAATGCTTAATGAGTAGTATGCTTGGAGGTAGAAGTGGAAATAGAGGAGAATGTGCCGGAAGTTGTAGATTGCCTTATACACTTAAAGAAGGAAATAAAGTTATCTCTAAAAATAAATATTTATTAAGTACCAAAGAATTAAATACATCTTCTAAAATAGATAGATTATTAAATAGTAGTATATATAGTTTTAAAATAGAAGGTCGTATGAAAAGTCCCTTATATGTTGGATTTATTACTAGACTATATCGTAATTTAATCGATAGAAAAGAAATAAATTTTGAAGAAGAAACTAACAAACTAAAAACTATATATAATCGAAAGTTCACAGTAGGTAGATTATTTGAGGCAAGCGATATAGACTTAATGAATACAACTAGTCCTAATCATATAGGTTTAGAAATTGGAAAGGTCTTAGAAGTTACAAAAGACAAAATAAAAATAAAACTTAATAAAGGAATGGAACTACATCAATATGATGCGATTAGATTTTTAAATAGTAAAAAAGGTTTAATTGTAAATTTCTTGTATGATAGTAAAAATAATTTAATAAATTCAAGTACTGATATTTGTTATATAGATAATAAAATTGAATTACAGGAAATAGATGTAGTGTCTAAAACTGTGGATTATTTACTTGGAAAAGAATTTGATCATGTTGAAAGAAAAGTTAATATTAGTATTAATGTTATAGCTAAAAAGAATAGTAATTTAATAGTAGAATATAGTGATGGAGCAAATGTTTTTAAAGTAGAAAAAGATATAATTGAAGAATCTATTAATAATCCAATTAGTGAAGAATCTATAAAAAAACAATTAACTAAGTTAGGAAATACTCCATTTATTTGTACTAATTTTAATATTGAAATGGATAATAATATTTTTATTAGAATTAAAGACTTAAATGATATTAGAAGAGAATTAGTTGAAGAATTAATAGATATTAGATCTAATAGTAAATTTAAATATCTAAAAGAAAAAGTAGTGTTTAATAAGACTAATTATACAGGCAACATGAAGCACACTTGTAGTGTCTATAATGAAGAACAATTGAAAAGGTGTTTGGATTTAAATATAGATAGAATCTATGTTAGAGATAGAGATTTATATGATAAGTATAAAGAAGATAATAGAATATATTATTATTTAGATAGATGCTTATTTGATATTAGTAATAGTCTACAAGATAAGAATTTAGTATCTGACTTTGCTGATTATAATAATTATAATGTTATTGGTAATTATTCTTTAAATGTTACTAATATATATACGGCTTACTATTTATCTAAGATAGGTATTAAAACAATTACTTTATCTGTAGAGCTTAATGAATTAGAACTTAATGATTTTATAAATAAGTATAATGACAAGTTTGGTAGTTTAGAGTTTGAAGTATTAGTCTATGGTAGAATAGAAAATATGCTTATTAAAGGTAATATATTAGGTTTATCAAAGAATAATAATTATATATTAATAGATTCTAATAATAGAGAGTTTCCAGTATACTTTGATGGTGTAAATACTCATGTATTAAACTATGAAAATACTAATCTTGATAATCTTGACGATAGATATAATCTTAGATATGACTTTTATGATGAAGATATATCCAAAATGAAAATTATTCTATTAAAAAACAAATAAGTGTGTTAAAATTAATTATAGGGAGTGATAAGATGGCAAAGAAATCTACTCGTGAGGAAGAAAAGAAAATAACAGTTAAAAGCTATGTTATTTTAGGAGTTGTTGTTTTATTATTTACTGGATTAGTTTTATATCTATGTAGATGGTATAATGTATATGAAGATTATCAAAAAGAAATACCTGTTATTAGGGGTTCACTACAAGAAATAGTTAGTGATGATTTAGATCATTTTGTTTTAGATAATCCTAGTTCACTTATTTATATATGCACAGCTAATGATGATAGTTGTCGTAATTTTGAAAAGAAATTCAAGAAATTAATTGAAACTGATGAATTAGCTGATGAGATTATCTATATGAATGTTACTGGACTTGATCAAAATAGTTTTGTAGAAAACTTTAATAATAAATATGCTAAAAAGAAGCAACTAACTACTAGTTATCCAGCTATCGTATTATTTGATGAAGGAAAAGCAATTAGAATATTACAAGCAAATCAAGATAGTAATTTAGATATAGATGATGTTAAACATTTTATTAAATTAAATAAAATCGGAGAGTAATCTCCTTTTCTAATGGAGGTAATATGAATAATATAGTTTTATATGAACCAGAAATTCCACAGAATACTGGTAATATTATGCGTACTTGTGTTGCGACTGATACTAGATTACATTTAATTAAACCATTGGGATTTGAAATAGATGATGCTCATTTAAAAAGAAGTGGAGTTAATTATATTGATAAATTAGAGTATTATGTTTATGAAAACTTTGATGAATTTAAAGAAAAGAATCCTGGTATTTATTATTATTTCACTAGATATGGTCATAAACCTCATACTAGTTTTGATTACAGTAACAAGGATAATGAAGAATTATATTTTATTTTTGGAAAAGAATCCACAGGAATACCTAAAGAAATATTGAAAGAAGATTTGGATCATTGCATGAGAATACCTATGACTGATAAAGTAAGAGCACTTAATGTTTCTAATAGTGTAGCTATTGTAATATATGAGGCTTTAAGGCAACAAGATTATAATGATTTACTTAGAGAAGAACCTCATAAAGGAGCAGATTATTTAGAAAGAGATTAATCTCTTTTTTTTTGTTTTTTTATAATTGTATTATTATATTTTTTGAAATATAATAATATATATAATAGGGTGTGATACTATGACTTCAAAACTATTTACAAGTATTGGATTTTCTGTTTGTGGTTTTATGTTCCTTATACTTGTCTTGATTATGTATATAAATAAACGTAAACAACGTAAATCTCCTAGCAATAGATTTCCATATCTACTTGGTATTACAATGTTTTTATTAGTTTGGGAAGTTGTTTATGTTTGTTGTATGGCTAATATGGATAAAATTCCTATACTAGCAGAATTAACTTGTCGTATTTATTTGTTTGGTGCTATTCTTTGGATGATGAGTTTTTTATACTATCTTTTAAGTTTAAGTACTGATGATTTAGAAGATGAAATAAAATTTAAAAAGAGAAAAAAGTATATGATTGCTGTAATAATAACAGTATTAACCACATCGATTGCCTCTGGTTTTTTACCCATTGAATATAATAAAGCTATTAATGATATTTATTCTTTCACAGGACCAGCTTCTTATTTTATTTATATAGTTGGTTTTATAGTAGGAATAGTTATGATTATTTTAGTTATGTTGAAAAGATTTAAATTTGCAAGTGCAAAAAAAATACCCGTACGTTTTGCTTTTATAGTTGTAATTGGAAGTTTATTAATTCAAGTAATTACTGGATATGATTTTAATATGTTAACTTTTCTATTTGCTTTTATGATAGCTACATTGTTTTTTACTGTGGAAAGTCAAGATAGTAAATTACTAGCTGAGTTACAAGAGTCAAAAGAAACAGCAGAAAAAGCTAATAAAGCTAAAACTGAATTTTTAGAAAACATGAGTCATGAAATAAGAACACCAATGAGTACAATACTAGGTTTTAGTGAAATGTTACTTAGAGAAAAAGAATTAAATAAAGATATTGTTAAAGAAGATATAGGAAATATCCATAGTGCAAGTACAAATCTTTTAGCTTTAATAAATAATATTTTAGATATTTCAAGAATAGAATCTAAAAGAGAACAATTAGTTGAAAGAGAATATGAATTACAAGATTTAGTGTTTGAAATAAACAGTATTTTTAGTGCTCAAATTAATAGTAAAGAGACTACATTTGAAATTAATGTGGATAAAGAATTGCCTAGAAGATTATATGGTGATTATCAAAAAATATCTAAGTCTATTATTAATATCTTAATGAATGCTTTAAAGTATACTAATTATGGAAAAATAACTTTGGATTTTTCTCAAAAGAAAAGTAATGTTGAAAATTTTTGTTTAGAAATAGTTATATCTAATACTGGGCATGAAATGAAAGAAGAATATTTGAATTTTAGTTTTAATGATTTCGTTAAAATAGGTGATACTATAGATGGTAATAATATTGATAGCGTATCATTAGGCTTAAGTGTAGCTAAACAGTATATTGAAATGATGAATGGAAAATTTGATTTTTTAAATGAAACAGGTAAAGGTACTAAGTATTTTATATCTTTAGATCAAAAAGTTATTAATCCCGAAAATATAGGAGATATTTTTGAAAACAAATCAAAAGATGTTCCTGAGAAGAGAAATCTAGATTTAACAGGTAAAAAAATACTACTTGTTGATGACAATGAAGTTAATATAAAAATAGCAGAGAGATTATTAGAAGGATATAAAGTTTCTATTGATTCTGCTATAAGTGGACAAGAATGTGTACAAAAAGTAAAAGATAATGACTATGATTTAATATTCTTGGATCATATGATGCCAGAAATGGATGGCTTAGCAACATTGAATGTTTTAAAAACAACAAAAGAAAAATTACCACCAGTAATAGCCTTAACTGCAAATTCCTATAGTGGAATTAGAGAAAAATATCTAGAAGAAGGATTTAATGATTATTTGGCAAAACCAATTAATTATAAAGAATTAAATAAAATGATATATAGATATTTTGATGAAGGTGGTGAGTAAGATGAATGCAGGTTTAATATTAACTATAGGTAGCTTAGCCTTCTTAATATTATTACTTATTTCATATTTATTACAACCTAGATCTTCTACTGTTGGTAGTAAACTATATAGACAACTATTAGCAATAGTAATAATATTATTAATATCAGAAATTATAGCTTCTTACTTATTTGTAAGTATTGGTGGTACAAATCTATACTATGTTTTATTACGTATCCACTGGTCTACAGGTATTTTCTGGTTTTGGGCATTATATTTATATAGTATTTGTTTCTTAAAAGATATAAATATAACGTCAGTAGTTGAATTAATTAAAACAGATAAGAGAAGTAGAATATATTCAATTTATTCATTAATTTGTTTAATTGTTTATTTATTTTTACCGTTCAAAGATATGAATTATGAAACATTTACATATATTCCAGGAATAGCTTCTTATTTTATAGTTGGTTATGGAAGCATAGCAGTATTATTAATAATAATATTAATGATTAAGAGAAGAAAGGAAATAAATGAACGTAGTAGACAAGCAACTATAATAATGTTAATAGAATTATTTATTATATTTGGATTTCAAGTAATATATCAAAGAACTGCTCTTATAGGATTAGGAGCAGTATTACAAATGTACTTCTTATATTTCTTTATTGAGAATCCTGATTTAATGATGATTTCTTCTTTAGAAGAATTAAAAAAAGAAGTGGAAAGATCTAGTTTAGCTAAAACAGATTTCTTATCTAATATGAGTCATGAAATAAGATCTCCAATGAATGCTATAGTTGGCTTTAGTGAGACAATATTAAATAATCCTGATTATGATTCAAATAATATAAGATCTGATATAGAGCATATCGCAACATCCGGTAAAAACTTATTAGATATTACGAATAATATATTGGATATATCAAAGATAGAGTCAGGTAGGGAAACAGCTGAAGAAAGAGAATATTCTATAGGAAATGTTTTAATTGAATTATCTAGTGTTATAGAAGCTAGATTAGTGAATAGACCAGTTAAGTTTATTGCGGAGGTTGATAATACCATTCCTCGAAGATTATATGGTGATTCTACAAAGATTTATCAAATATTATTAAATATTTTAACTAATTCAATTAAATATACAGAAGTAGGGAAAATAAAACTAATTGTAACTAAAGAATTAAAGAACGATTCAGTAACTCTTAGATTCAAAGTATTAGATACAGGTTATGGTATAAAGAAAGAAGACTATGATAAGTTATTTGAAAAGTTTAGTAGATTATCTTCTGCTACAACTAATGAGATTGAAGGAACAGGATTGGGTTTGGTTATAACTAAACAATATGTTGACCTTTTAGGTGGAAAAATATGGTTTGAAAGTGAATATGGAGTAGGTACTACATTCTATGTAGAAATAACCCAGCCGATAGTTGATCCAACTCCAATAGGAAATTTCAAAGAAATTAAAGAAAACTCTTTAGAAGATAATTTACTAGATTGTAGTGGTAAAAAAGTACTTATAGTAGACGATGATGAATTAAATCTTAAAGTAACAAAAAGAATATTATCAGAGTATAAATTTGATGTAGAAACACTTCACACGGGGAAGGATTGCGTTTATAAAATTAAAGAAGGCCAAAAATATGATATGATTTTCTTGGATCATGTTATGCCAGAAATGGATGGATTAGAAGTAGTTCATATTCTTAAGAATTTGGAAGGATATGAAATACCTCCAGTAGTAGCCTTGACTGCAAATGCAATTACTGGTGTTAGAGATATGTATTTAAAAGCTGGATTTGATGAATATATATCAAAACCAATAAATTTGGCTGAGTTTAATCAGATGATAAATAGACATTTTGGAAATAAAGGATGATATAATCATCCTTTTATTTTTTATAATTGAAATAGTATGATATAATTATTTTAGGTGATAAGATGAAAAAAATAGTAATAAATGAAATAGAATATGAAGTTGTTGAGGATAAAGATAATTGTATTGATAAAGAATTATTAAGTGAAAAGATAACTGATTATTTTGACAGATTTGATTATATATTTGGAGATTTTGCCTATGATAAAGTAAGATTAAAAGGGTTCTTTGATAGTAAAAATAAAGAAGCAAAGGCAATTAATGATATTAAGAACTTGGATGATTATAAAAAGAATTATTGTAGTTTTGGAGCAAAGACTTTTTTACTTAAAAAAATCAAATAAATCCTTGTATTTATCATAATTTATGATAAAATTATATTAAGATAGTATGTATAGTAAAGGGAGGATTTTATGGAAAATCAGGAAATTGAAAAGAAAATGATGTCAATAGTAACTGAAGACGGAACTGTAGAAGAAGTAGAAGTTATATTGGCTTTTGAATTTAAAGATACTAAAAAAGAATATGTGATATATACTAAAAATGAAAAAGATGAAAATGATAATGTGACTGTTTATGTTTCACATGTTGATCGTACATCAGGAGAACCAAAATTAATGGGTATTGATGATGACGATGAATGGAATAGAGTAAAAGACGTTCTACGTGAATTGTCAAAATCAGAATAATTAATAGAGGAGGGAACATCTTATGGATTCAATTAATATACTTAATCCTTCTTATGGTAATCCTACAGATGGAACAGGAAGTTTAGTTAGTAATCAGATTAAATTTAAAGAATTATCCAGAAAAAATGTGGAAAGACACATGTATAATAAGATGCAGGAAATGAATAAAAGAGAAGTAAAGCAAGCAGAACAAGTAATTTCTGATAAAGCTACTGAAGTTACTCAAGAAGTAACTGATCAAATTGTTAATACTCCTGTTGAGGCAATGGATAATACTTTTACTGAAACTATTAAAGAAAAATCTGAATATGCTAAAAGATTAGAAGCACGTATCGAGGCATTAGAAGCAAGAGATGCAAAAATGTATGTTGATACACTAAAACCAATTAAGTTTGAAAATGCTAAGCCATTAAAAATAAGAGATGTTAATTATAAGACAACTCATGATAATGGAGTTCGTTTTTCAGAGATGGTTGAGGTTTCTAAAGAGGATACTGAACAAGTGGTTGAGAATGAGGTTGTTGAAGAAAGTGCTGAACCAGTTAATGTAGAGGTAGAGCCTGTAGAACAACAAAACGAAGAAGTAGTTGAAATGCCTACTCCTGTAATGGTAGAAGAAAATGTAGCTCAACCAGAGACAGTTGGATTTGAACCTGAAACAAGTGATATGCAAGAAGTTGCAGAAAGTGTTCCAGTAGAAGAACCAGTTGTAGAACAAGCTGAATCAGTAGAAGAGATTCCTGAAGAAGAATTATCAATAGATGATATAAGAGAAGAAATAGATAAATTAGTTAATACCATAGACTCTTCTGAAAAAACTGATAAAGATGTAGAATTAATTAATGAATTAGAAGCAGAAGCATCTGAACCAGAAAAAGAAGAAATAGTAGAGGAACCTGTTGAAAGTGTTGAAGAGGAAGATGTTGTTAGAGAAGCACCAGAGATTGTGACTGAAAGAGAAGCAATTATTCCAGTAGATATAGAAGAAATGGTAAAAGAAAAAGAAAATGAAGCTGAACCAGAAAAAGAAGAAGAGAAAGAAGAGAAAATGCATTTTGATTACTCTAATATAACTGATTCAGATGTAGATAACACAAGTTCAATTGCTATTCTTGAAGAAATGAAAAAAGCAAAAGAACAAAAACTTCGTGAGAAAAAGCAAGCTGAAGAAAGAGCATTAGAAGAAGAAAAAGCACTTGTATTGAGTGCTGATGAAGTGGCTGCTATACGTAAACAAGCTGCTGAAAGTGAAAGAGATGTTCAACAACAAATGGAAGCTTTCCATAAATATATTCAATCTTATGATGCTGAAATTGAAGAAGCTAATAGACGTAGAGAAAAAGCAGCAGACGATAGAGCTAAGAATGATAAAGAGATTGAAGAGTATAGAGCAAGTATTGCTTCTAACGAAGACATAAAGAGACAACTAGAAGAGATGATGAGACAAGATGATGAAGAAATAGTAGAAGAAAAAAGAAGGTAAAAACCTTCTTTTTTTTAATCTAAATTAATTACTTCCTTAACTTCAGGAATTTCATTAACAATTAATTCTTCAATACCATCTTTTAAAGTGATGTCTATCATTGCACAATCTTTACAAGCACCCATAAGTCGAACATATACAATATTATCTTCGTACTTTACAAATTCTAAATTTCCTCCATCACTTATAAGAAATGGTCTAATTTTATCAATTAAAGCAATTATTTTTAATTCTACTTCAGACTTTTTTTCCATAAAATCACCAAAGAAATTATAACATTATCTATCATTTTAGTAAACAAAATATAATTTTTATGATATAATTTAGTCACTGAGAGGAATAGATTATGGATAAAATAAAAATTGGAGACATTGTTTTTGGTAAAGTAACAGGTATAGAAAAGTATGGTATTTTTCTATCTTTAGATGACAATATAAATGGTCTTATCCACATCTCAGAAATATCTAAATCATTTGTAAAAAACGTAAATGATTATGCTCAAATAGGTGAAACAATTAAAGCTAAAGTAATAGCCGTTGATGAGAATTATGAAAAACTTAAATTAAGTATAAAAGATATAGATTATCGTTCTAATAAAAAGTTTTCTGGAAAAATTAAAGAAACAGGTAGTGGATTCAATATCTTAAAAGATAATCTAGACAAATGGGTAAAAGAATATAAATATTAGTTTTAAATAAAAAAAGTGTTATTTTAGTTGACAAATTAGGGAAATATTGATATATTTAATACTGTCAACCGAATAGTTTCGGGCGATTAGCTCAGTTGGTTAGAGCACCTGCCTTACAAGCAGGGGGTCACAGGTTCGAGTCCTATATCGCCCACCATTATATGCCGAAATAGCTCAATTGGTAGAGCAACTGACTTGTAATCAGTAGGTTGTGGGTTCAAGTCCTACTTTCGGCACCATGTTTGGAGAGGTAGCGAAGTGGCTAAACGCGACAGACTGTAAATCTGTTCTCATTGAGTTCGATGGTTCGAATCC
>CAMNCL010000002.1 GCA_946534345.1 uncultured Caryophanales bacterium | reverse complement strand
TGGAAAAGGATAATGTAAAAAGAGCTATTATTGTGAGTTCTATTACATTTGGAATAGGTCACATTGTTAATTTATTAAATGGTGCTGATTTAGTTCCTACTTTATTACAAGTATGTTATGCAATAGCAATAGGCTATATGTTAGTAATAGTTTTTTATAAAAGTAAGTCAATAATACCATGTGTTATTTTTCATTCAATATTTAATGCGTTAAGTATTTTTAATACAGGTAAAAGCAGTATAATTGGCAGTATTATATTAATTGTTATGTGTTTAGGATACACTTTATACATTAATAAAAATGTTAAATCATAAATAATCAGATTGTTATATTATGAACAATAAAATCGAGAGCAAAATCTCGATTTTTTTTATATAATCATATATAGTATTTATTAAATATATTTACGTATAGATATATCCCTAAAAAAACAGTAAAAAACTTAAATATAGTATAAATGGAAGGTAGTACATAAAGTAATCTATATGTTATAATAATTAATATAAAAAAAGAAACTGGTGCTTATTTATGATGAAGGTAAAACTATATATACTGTATAAAAAATTTCAAATAATAAATGAAACTTGTAAAGAGAATAATATTAAAAGTTTTATGAAAAGAATTATAAATCAAAATAAAATAAACATACAAAGCGGAGTTTCTTTTTTGTTTCTAGACTATAAATATAGATTGTTATCACTTTCCTCAAAAGTACCAGAAAAATTACTAGTAATTGCTATTGATATTAATGAGTTATATGAACGTAATGAATTGCATAAGAAAAAACTGAATATTAATAAAATAAAACCGTTTATTTATAATAAGGAAAACATAATAACTGGTAAGCAGGATATTAAAAAAAATAAAGAAAAAATTGAATTAACCAAAGAAGAATTTGAACAAATAATTAAACCGGTAATTATAAAAGAAGAAAAGAAAAGAAATGATATATGTTTGAATCAACAAGATAAAATAAAAAATAAAAAAACTATTAATAAAGTCAGAAAAAAAGTATCGAAGCCAAAGTGTATAACTATAAAAAAAGAAGATTTAAAAATAATTAAAAAAAATGTTAGAAATATAAGGAAAAGAACTATAAAGATAATTGATGATGAAAAGAAACCTGTAATAAATAAGTCAAAGAATAGTAAACCAAAGATAATAAAAATGATTATTAATTTAAAAAAAGACTATATTCCGTTAGTGACTATTCTAAAGGTAGAAAAGCCAAAAGAAAGAATATCTATTATAGAGCACGTAGAGAAAAAACATATTTCTAGAGCTAATGTAAAAGAACAAAAAAATAATAACTTAGAGAATTTAATACATAGAAACAATAATAAAAAAGATATAATTGAAGAAATAATAATGACAAAAAAAACAGATGTATCGGAAAAAACAAAAAATAAAACAGAAGTAAAAAGTAAAATCATAAAAGTTTCTAATGAAAAGAATATTACTCAAAGTGATACTTCTAAAGACAAGAATATTAATAGAAATGAAATGAATAAAACTAAAAAAGCAATTAATAATCAAGAAGGAAAAGTAGAAGAGATAGAAAAAACAAAAGAAGAAAAAATGCAACAGAATATTAGTTATTCTATAGTTTCACCAGATAATGATATTTTATACCATGTTGAAATAACAAATTCTAATCCAATGACAGTAGAAGAATTGCTGCTTCAATCAGGCTTAGAAATAAATAATGCAAATGGATTTGTTGAATCAATAAATGGAATTGAAAACAAGGGTATGTCTGGTTGGGTATTTGAAGTAAATAATCTTCCAGTTATGGTACCTGCATCAAAATATGTTATAAATCCTAGTGATCAAATAACATGGAAGTATGTTGACTTTTCTAAGATGATGAAAGAGGAACAATCAAATGAGATAAAACAAAAATCATTTGTTAAACAAAATAATAAAGGAGGATCCAATGAAAAAAAAGCAGCTTAGCAATTTAGAAGGAACACTATTAATTGCTGGTTCTGGAATAGGAACTGGTATTTTAACATTACCTTATGCAATAAAAAGCATTGGATTGAGTGGGGCATTGTTTGCATTATTAATAGCATACTTTATAAGTTCAATTATATATTTAATGATATGCGAACTTACTAGAAATTCTAAAAATTCAAAAGAATTAGTGGGTATTCTAAATGAACATTTATTTAGTGGTAGACATGGAAGAAAATTATCTATTATCTTCTTTATATTTATAATTCTTATGATATTAGAAAATCTAATAGTATATATTATATGTGCATCCGAATTGATGAATCAATTACTTGGATTTCCAATATTATTCTCAAGAATAGTATTTTATATTATTGCAACAACAGTTATATTATTTGGTATTAGAGGAATATCTAATGGAGAAAAAGTATCGGTATCATTAATTGCAATTGTTATTTTTACATTATTAATATTATCTTTTTTTAATATTAATAATAAAGTAGTATTATCTTTTGGTGATCCATTAAAGGTGTTAGCAGTTTATAGTCTATTTATGTTTGCCTTTTCATCAATATTCTCTTTGATTCAAGTAACTAATTATATTAAGGATAAAAAAAGTATAAAAAAGGTTGCAATTGGAGGATTAACTATAAATGCAATTTTAACATTTATATTTGCAGTAGCAACCCTTATGGTATCAAAAGAAGTAACTTCTATTGCGACAATTGGTATTACAAATACATTAAATATTCCAATTATAAAAATAATGTGTTCAATATTTGTTTTACTGGCAATGTTTAGTTCATATTGGACTTCTGGACTAGCTTTTTCTGATATTATTGAAGTTCAATTGAAAAAAACGAATACAGTCAGTTGGATTATGTCGACAGTACCAACAATTATAATTGCTTTAATAGTACCTTTTTCAATACTAGATTTTATTCAAATAGGGGCTGGGGCTTTATCTGTTGTTTTAGTTTTAATTATTTTACCAGCATACTATCATGCAGTAAAAAAAGAAAAGAAGCCTTTACTTGGAAAATATGCAACTAGTAAAGTATTACTAGGAATTGTAGCAATATTTATTGTTTTGATGGCCATTGCGTCATTTATACCAATTAGTTAGGAGGAATAATATGAAAATAGCTTTACTTGCTCCAGCTGGAGCTATGCATCGTTATAACGGAGACTTTCATAAGAATTTACATTATGCACCAATTACACTAGCATTACTTGCAGCTTTAGTCCCAGAAGAATTAAATGCTGATATAAAAATATATGATGAAACAGCAGAGGCTATTCCATTAGATTTAGATGCTGATGTCATAGGTATTACTTGTATTACAGGTACAGCGTCTAGATGTTATAAATATGCTGACTATTTTAGAAGCAAGGGAATTAAAGTATTACTTGGAGGAGTGCATCCTTCACTATGTCCTGAAGAAGCAATAAAACATGCTGATGCGATTATGACAGGATTAGGTGATGATACATTTCCTCAAGCCTTAAGAGATATTCGAGATGGTAAATTAAAAAAGATTTATAAACAAGAAAAATGTACAGATATTGCTAATAGACCATTGCCTAGAAAAGATTTATTAAAGAAAAACAAATATATAACTTTAAACACTGTAGAAGCTGTAAGAGGATGCAATCACAATTGTACTTTTTGTGCTTATCCTAGGGCTTTTGGACAAAGAGTATATAAAAGACCAATAGAAGATATAGTAGATGAAATTAAGCATCAAAAAGGCAAGATAGTAGTCTTTCCAGATGTCAATTTAATAGCTGATATGAAATATGCAAAAGAATTGTTTACAGCACTAATACCATTAAAAAAATGGTGGTTTGGTCTTACTACTACTGCTATAGGATTAAATGATGAATTACTTAAAATATTTGAAAAGAGTGGTTGTAAAGGATTATTAATTGGCTTTGAATCAGTTAATCAAGATACCCAAAAGAATATTCATAAAGCAGTTAATAAAGTGGATCAATATAAAGATTTGATGACTAAACTTCATAAACATGGAATTATGGTTATGGGTTGTTTTGCATTTGGTTCTGATGAAGATAAAAAAGATGTGTTTGAAAGAACTGTTAAAATGTGTGAAGAGGCAAAAATTGACTTACCTAGATTTTCTGTAATTACACCATTTCCAAATACAAAATTTTATGAAGAGTTAGAGCAAGAAGGAAGAATAATTGAAAGAGATTGGGCATTATATGATGTTGAACATGTTGTTTATAAACCTAAAAATATGACTAAAGAAGAATTAGAAGAAGGAATTAGTTGGGCTTGGAAAAAAGCATATTCTTGGAGAAGTATATTAAAAAGAATGGATTTAACTAAGCTAAAAACCATAAAAACAATTTATATGGCACTTAATATAGGTTATAGAAAATATGCTAAAGGATATAAAATATATGGTGAAGATATTATGAGTGATAATAGTGATATTCCTGATCCAATAAAAAAGAGGAGAAAAAAGAAATGAAAGTTTTATTAATACAACCATGGGAAAAGAAAGATCAAACTTATCGTACTAAATTTAGTTTCTTAATTTCATATGCTCCGTTAACTTTAGCAACCCTAAAGGCCTTAATTCCAAAAGAATTAGAAGTGGAAGTAGATGTTTGTGATGAAATGGTAGAGAATGCCAATAAATACTTAAAAAGAAATTATGATTTAGTTGCGATTACTCTTCAGACATCAGCAGCAAAACGTAGTTATTTTTTAGCTGATCAGTTTAGAAAAAAAGGTATATATGTAGTAATGGGAGGATATCATCCTACATATATGCCTGAGGAAGCATTAGAACACGCTGATACTGTAATAATAGGTGCAGCTGAGTATTCTTGGCCTAAGTTTTTAAAAGACTTTTCTAAAAACAAGACAAAAAAAATATATGATATGCAAAAAGTAAAAGGAAAAGATATTGTTAATCCTGATAGAAGTGCTATACCAAAAAGAAAATATTTAAAATATCCAGCCGTAATTGCTAATAGAGGTTGCCCTAACAATTGTGATTTCTGTGTTATTAGTGAAATGTGGAGAAGTTGCAATCCTAGACCTATAGATAAAGTAATTGAAGAAATAAAAAGCCTTAATTCTAAGATGATTATCTTTTTTGACCCTAATTTCTTTGCTATAAGAGATTATGCCATTGAATTAATGAATGAATTAAAAAAATTAAAAATTAGATGGGCTGGTTCTGCGACTATTAATTGTGCATTTGATGAAGAATTAATGACTTTAGCTGAAGAAAGTGGTTGTAAAGGACTTTTAGTAGGATTAGAATCTTTAAGTAAAGAATCATTAAAAAAATCAAAAAAAGGTTTTAATGATCCAAATAAATATAAAGAAGCAATAGAAATTATGCATAAGCATAGAATCGCAGTTAATGGTTGTTTTGTATTAGGTTTAGATGGAGATACAGAAGAATTATTAATGTCACTTCCCGAACAAATAAATTATTTGAATTTGAATTTAGCTAGATTTTCTATCTTAACTCCAGTACCAAATTCTCCATTATTTAAAAAATTAGAAAAAGATAATAGGTTACTAACAAAAGATTGGTCATTATATACACAACATCGAGCTGTATATAAACCAACTAATATGACTCCTGAAAGACTAGAAGAAATATATAATTATGTATGGAAAGAAACATATAAGTTTAAAAATATATTTAAACGAGTAAAAGGTTTAAAAAACAATTCTTTATCAGAAAAACTAATATGTTTAGGAGCTAATATTGGTTTTAAATATTTGGGGATGGAATAATAATATGAAAGCTACAGTAATAAAAGTAAGTATGATTGATGGTAAAGGCTATGATGCAATGAAACCATTATTATTCGCAATAATGGACGCGATAACTCCAAAAGATATAGAAATGGAGTATTTAGATGAAAGAGTAGAAGATTTACCGGATAGAATAGATAGCGATATTATTGCTCTATCAGTAGAGACTTTTGCAGCTAGAAGAGCATATAAATTAGCTAAAAAGTATAAAACTAAAAACAATTTAGTAGTAATGGGTGGTTTTCATCCTACAATGTTACCGGATGAAGCTTTAGAGTATTGTGATACAGTATTAATAGGTGATGCTGAAGATACATGGCCTGCATTATTAGAAGATTATAAAAAAGGAACAGTAAAAAAGATTTATAGATCTAACAATAAAGTAAAAATGGCTAAAATAGATTTTAATTCTATGGCTTTTCAAGGTAAAAAGTACAATAAGATAGGTTTAGTACAATTCTCTAGAGGTTGTAAATTTAATTGTGATTTTTGTTCTATTAGAAGTTTTTACAATTGCAAAGTAAGACAAAAATCTACTAAAGATATAGTAGATGAAATAAAAAAGATTAAAGAGAAAATAGTTTTCTTTATTGATGACAATATTTTCTTAGATGAAAAAAGTGCTTTAGAATTATTTAAAGCAATTAAACCATTAAAAAAGAAATGGGCTTGTCAAATTAGTATGGATGTAGCTTTTAATGATAAATTATTAAAGGCTATGCGAGAAAGCGGTTGTATATTAGTATTAATGGGATTTGAATCTCTAAATCCTAAAAATTTAAAACTAATGAATAAAGTAGCTAATTTAAATATAAAAAAATATGAAGAAGCAATTAAGAATATTTATAAACATAAATTAATGATATATGGTACATTTGTCTTAGGGTATGATTATGATACAAAAGAGGATATTAAAAAGACAATGGAATTTGCCATTAGAAATAATTTAACTATTGCTAATTTTAATCCTTTAATTCCAATGCCCGGTACTAGATTATATAAAAGATTAGAAGATAATAATGAATTAATCTATGATAAATGGTGGTTAGAAGAAACATATTGTTATGGAGATAGTGCATATTATCCTAAAAATATGTCTCCAGAAGATTTAAAGGAAGGCTGCAAGGAAGCAAGATATACTTTTAATACTTATAGAAATATATTTAAAAGATTATTTCGTAATAGAGTACACTTAATACCATTTAATATTTTTGTTTTTCTTATCTTAAATATTATTTCAAGAAAAGAAATACATCGTAAACAGGGGAAACAGTTAGGAGGAAAATAAGATGAAATTAACATTGATTAAACCTAATATAGGTAGAAGAGAACATAGCTTATATGTAGATAATGCCAGTATGGAGCCCCTACAATTAGGAATACTTGCAGCACTAACTCCTAAAGATGTTGAAGTTGTTATGTATGATGATAGATTAGAAGCTATTCCATATGATGAAGAAACAGATTTAGTAGCTATTACAGTAGAAACTTTTACTGCTAGAAGAAGTTATGAAATAAGTGAGGAATTTAGAAAACGTGGTAAAAAAGTAATAATGGGAGGCATTCATGTTACTTTAATTCCTGATGAAGTAAAAGAACACTGTGACTCTATTATGATTGGTGATGCTGAAGATAAATGGGAAGAGATGATTAAAGATTTTAAAAAAGGAGAATTAAAAAAAGTATATAAATGTAATCCAGTATGTATTCCCCAAAAAGGAGTAATGACTAGAAGAGATATTTTTGAAGGTAAAAAATATTTACCAATCACTTTATTACAGTTTTCAAGAGGATGCAGATATAATTGTAAGTATTGTGCTTCTAGTGTCTATTTTAAGCAAAAGCACTTTTGTCGTGATATAGATGAAGTAGTAGAAGAAATTAAATCTCAAAAAAGAAAGTTATTATTCTTTGTAGATGATAATATCGTAGGAGATAAAGAAAAAGCCAAAGAATTGTTTAAAGCATTAATTCCATTAAAAGTAAAATGGGTTAGTCAAGGTAGTATAGATATGCTTGATGATGATGAGTTAATGAAATTAATGGTTAAAAGTGGTTGCCTTGGTCATGTAATTGGTTTTGAATCAATTAAACCAGAAAGTATTAAGTTTATGAATAAAGGTGTTAATAGAAAGTTTGTTAAAAATCAATATAAAGAAGCCATAAAAAAACTAAGAAAGTATGGTCTACAAACTTGGGCAGCTTTTACAATAGGACATGATACAGATACAATTGAAAGTATTAAAGCAACAGAAAGGTTTGCTTTAAAAAACAAATTTTGTTTTGCAGCTTATAATATTTTAATGCCATATCCAGGAACTAGATTATATGATGATTTAAAGAAAGAAAATAGACTAATTTATGATGGTAAATGGTGGTTACATCCTGAATATAAATTTAATTATTGTGCTTTTATACCTAAAAATATGACTCCACCAGAATTAACTGAAGTAGGATATTGGTGTAGAAAGAATTTTAATAGTATAAGATCAGTAATATATAGATTTTTTGAACCACATACTAATATGCGTAATCCAATTAGAATGTTTACTTATTTAGCATATAATCCTGTATTTAGGAGAGAGGTTTTTGAAAAGCAAGGAATGACATTTGGTTGTAAAGAAAAAGATGATGAGGAGGCAAAAAAATGAAAGTAGCTTTCATATTACCTGGAATAGGGAAAAAGCATAATGAAAAATACTTAAAATCTTGGTTAATGGAACCGCTTACCATCGCAGTACTAAATAAACTATTGCCTAAAAAGTATGATAGGGTGTTTTATGATGACAGAATTGAAAACATAGATTTTGATACAGATGCAGATGTAATATGTATAACAGTAGAAACATATACTGCTAAGAGAGCTTATGAAATAGCAGATCGTTTTAGAAAAAAGAAAAAAATAGTTGTAATGGGTGGTTATCATACTACAATTGTTCCAGAAGATGTAAGACCTCATTGTGATATTATAATTCGTGGTAATGCTGAAAAATTAATTAAACAAGTATTTAGTGATATAGAAAAGAAAAAGTATAAAGACGAGTACACAGGAGAAACATGTATTGATTATGGAATTCCTGATAGAAGTATTTATCAAGATAAAATGAAAAGATATTTGCCAATAGCACTTGTAGAAACAGGAAGAGGCTGTCATCATAATTGTGAGTTTTGCTCAATAAGTGCTTATTATAAAGGTACATATCATCATCGTAAAATAAAGGACATTATAGAAGAAATAAAATTAACAAAGAGAAAAATTGTCTTCTTTGTTGATGATAGTATTTTCTCAGATAAAAAATTTGCAAAAGAATTGTTTAAAGAGGTAGAAAAATTAAAAATAATTTGGGTTACACAAGTAACATTAGATGTTGCTGTAGATGAAGAATTATTAAAACTAATGCGTAAGAGTGGTTGTGCTATGATTCTAATTGGTTTTGAATCAATTAATCCAAAAAATTTAAAACAAATGAATAAAGAATGGAATGCAAAATTAGGTCAAAGAGATGAATTAGTAGAAAAAATTCATAAAGCTGGTATAAGTATCTATGCAAGTTTTGTATTTGGATTTGATTATGATACTGAAGAAAGTTTTGAAAAAAATTTAGAATTTTGTAAAAAACATAAATTCTTTGTCACTGCTTTCAATCATTTATTAGCTTTTCCAAATACTAACACATATAGAAGATTTGAAAAAGAAAAAAGACTATTATCACCTAAGTGGTGGTTAGAAGATAATTATACTTATGGGACTATTTCATATAAACCAAAACTCTTAACAACAGAAGAATTAAGTGAATTGTGTAGACAATATAAAAAGAAATTCTTTAGAGTAGGTTTTATATTTAAGAGATGGTTTGCTTTGATTAAAAGAAATAGAAATCCATTGCTTCATTGTGTTTTTTGGTATATGAATTTATTACTACATTTTGAGGTTGATAAAAGAATAGGTATTCCAGTAGGACATAACTTAGATGAGGAGTATAAATAATGTTTCAATACAAAATAGAAAAAGCAACTAAAAAAGATGGTGAAGAAATTCTAGAGTTAATAGAAAAAACATCTTCTAAAGGGAAGTTGGAATTAATATATACTAGAAGACCAAATCCATATGTATCCTACAAAGAAGAAAATCCTGATGCTGAAGTATTTATAGTAAGAGATGAGAATAACAAAATAGCCTTACAAGTCGCAACAGAGGTAAGAAACTATTATATAAATAATAAATTAAAACAAGTTGCTTATGTTGGAGGGTTAAGAAAAAATCCTGAGTTTAAAGGAAATTTTCATTGGACTAAAATGCTGCATGAACTTGATAAAAATATATTAAAATATCATGATTTTTATTGTTCGATTCTAAAAGATAATAAACATGCGACTGATGTATTATTAAAGAAAAGAAAAAACAATTGGTTTAATTTTAATAAAATATGTGATTATACTACTAATATTTTTAATCCATCAGCAGTTATTAATAAAAAAGATTGGGACAATAATCAATATACTTTAAAAAAAGTAACTGAAGAATACTTGAAAGATATATATGAGTTTATTAACAAAGAAAGAAAAAACTATAGTTTTTTTCCTGAAATAAAGAGTTTAGAAAACTTCAAAGATTTAAAAGTAGAAGATTCATATATATTAGTAGATCAAAACAATAAAATAGTGGCATTTACATCTCTATGGAATCAAAGTTCATTTAAACAATATGTAATAAAAAAATATCATTTTCCACTAAATATATTAAAATCATTAAGCTTTATATTTGAGAGAATAAGATATGTTTCTTTTCCATGTGAAAATCAAACTTTTCAATTTAGTCATTTATCTTTCTTATTAGTAAATGATAGTAGTATAAATATATACAAAACTTTTTTGTATAAAATATGTTGTGATATATATAAAACACATAAAGCTTTAGTTATAGGTATTAGTAATGAAACAATTCAAAATGAAATATATAATTACATAAAAAAAATAAGTTTCGACAGTACTATATATTATATTCATTCTAAAAAATCTGAAGATTTATCAAATAATCCTTATATAGAGTGTGGATTACTATAATAAAATAATTATAGAAGATATTATATGGTAGATATGAGCATAAAAATATTATTTAAAAAATGGACTTTGATAATAAAAAAGTAATTGAAATATTTAAGTATATAGAACGGATGAAAATCTGTTCTTATATGTTATAATTGATTATAGGAGTGATATTATGACTGGTTTTATTCTTAGAATAATTGCGATGATTACTATGATAACTGATCATGTTGGTTTTTCTTTGGCAGGTAATCCAATGATAATGAGATGTATTGGAAGAATTGCTTTTCCAATATATGCATTTTTATTAGCAGATGGCTTTCTTCATTTTTATAAAGATAAAGATAGAGTTATAAAACATTTTTCAACATTAGTTATATTATTCTTTGTATCAGAATTTTTTGTAGATACATTAGAGTTTGGGCTAAACTTTTCTGAATATTTTGAATCACAAAATGTAATGATTACATTACTTTTAGGATATTTAGGAATGATTATTACTGAAAAGATATATCCTAGAGGAAATAAAAATAATAAGGTAGATATCAAAAATATATGTGTTCTTGCAGGATCTTATTTATTATTAGGTTTTGCTAATTTAATGATGAATAGTAATTTTAATTTTGTTGGGCCTTTACTAGTGATTGCATTTTATTGGTTCTTAAGAGAATCTAGAAATGCTAAAAATGAAAATAATTGGAACTGGTTAAAACGTTTTTCATATTTACTTTTGATTTTTTCAATCTATTTACCAATTTATTTCTGGGTAAGAACTGATTTTGGTTCATATAACGCTTGGATTCAAACATTACATGATTATTCTCCTTGGATACTTGGACATTTCTTTGCGGTTATAATACTAAGTTTGTATAATGGAAAACTAGGATACAATAAACCATGGTTTAAAAAACTATATTTATACATGTATCCATTAAATGCAGCAGTTATCGGACTTATTCATTTGTTATTTGGAATTTAATCATAACTCAACCATTGGTATGTGTAATTAATAAGTGACTGATTATATAATTAAGTCATGAAAGGAGAAAAGTTCATGGATTTAATTAAGATTGGAAAATTTATTGCTGAATGTAGGAAGAAGAAAAATATAACTCAAGAGCAATTAGCAGAAAAATTATATATTACAGATCGTGCTGTATCAAAATGGGAAAGAGGATTATCTCTACCAGATGCAGATAAGATGTTAGATTTATGTAATATATTAGATATTAACGTTAATGAACTTTTAAATGGTGAAAAGATTGCTATGAAAGATTATGAAAAGAAAAATGAAGAACTATTATTAGAACTTGCTAAACAAGATGAGCTTAAAAATAAAAGATTAATTACAGATATGTGGGTATTAACTGCAACTGCTTTAATATTTTATTTAGTTATTGCGTTACTATCTTCTTATTTTATAGAAGAAGGTCCATTGTTAGCTACAATTATTTGTGTATCAACTATAATACTATTAATTGTATGTTTTTATGGATTTAAACTTGAAGTAGATGCAGGTTACTATGAATGTAGACATTGTCATCATGTTTTTGAAGAAAGAAAATATTTTAAATTATTAATGGCTCCACATATGGGTACATCAAGATATCAAAAATGTCCTAAATGTGGTAAATGGTCAATGGCTAAAAAAGTAATGAGCAAAGACAAAAACAAGTAAACAAAAAAGGGCATGTGTCCCTTTTTTTGTGATATAATAGAATACAGTTAGGAGGAATAAAATGAGTAAAACATTAGTTAGTTTTTTTTCAGCAAGTGGAGTAACAAAAAGCGTTGCAGAAAGAATTGCGACTGCAGTTGAAGGGGATTTATTTGAAATAGAACCAAAAGAAAAATATACAGATGAAGATTTAGACTGGATGGATAAGAAAAGTAGATCTTCAATTGAAATGAATGAAAATATTAAACCTGAAATATTAAGTAAAGTATCTAATTTAGATGAATATGATAAAGTAGTTTTAGGTTTTCCAATCTGGTGGTATAGAGAACCTACTATTATCGATAAATTTTTAGAAGAGAATGATATGAAAGATAAAAGTATTTATGTTTTTGTAACTAGTGGATCATCTTCAATTGATTCAACATATAAGAGTTTACAAAATAATTTCCCAAATTTAAATTTTGTAAGTGGTAAGAGATTTGATTCTAGTACTAGTGATCAAGAAATAAAAGATTTTATAAATGATAATTAAAACACAATAATAATCAAGATGAGAAATATATAAGAAAGTAGATAGTATGAAATTGCTAATGCTTGCGTATTAATGTTATACTAGTAATGTTATTAAAACGGGCGTATTTTCCAGTTGATATTGGTAGATAACTTGCTTCAATTAACGTATTATTGTAGTTGAAAGAAGGGATAATTATGGAAATTGGAAAAAAGATTATGGAATTGAGAAAGAAAAATGGTTTTTCTCAAGAAGAACTTGCGGAACTCGTTGGAGTTGCAAGGCAAACTATTTCAAAATGGGAATTAGGAGAAACATCACCTGATTTAAAACAAGCCAAAGAATTGTCTAAAATTTTTAAAGTAAGTTTGGATGATTTAACTGATAACGATATTAAGGATATCTTAGTAGAAAAAACATCTAATACAGAAAAATTAGCTGGCTTAATTCTAAAATTAATTAAGGTTTTAATTGTACTTGTAATAATTGCTCCAATACTCCTTGTTACATTACGAATTATCTTTAAAAACATTAATGAGAATAATTCTGGAAGATTAATGAATGCTAAAATAGAATGTACTCTACATGATAAAACATATGGATATGAGTTTAATTATTATGAAACAACTGGAATGATTAAAGAAGCAGGTGGAGATGGATATTTGGCTAATATAACTGATATTGGTAAATATAGTGATGCTTATCAAGCATTAGATGTTATAGATGCCTATGTACAAAATAATGGTGGAACTTGTAATAGAAGTGATGCTACTCCAGTTAAAGATTAATTATTAATTATAAATATAACGGATGTGAATCCGTTTTTTTATGTTATACTTATAATAGGTGAGTTATATGTTATTTAGTATTTTATTATTAATTGTATTAATAATTATAAATGGTATTTTTTCTGCTAGCGAGTTAGCATTTCTATCTTTAGATAAAGTAGAATTAAAGGATAAAGTAAAGCAAAAAGACAAAAAAGCTATTTTAATTAATAAAATACTACAAGATCCATCTGCTTTTTTATCTACTATTCAAATAGGTATAACTTTAGCAGGTTTTCTAGCTAGTGCTTTTGCGGCAGATTATTTTGCAGATTACTTTATAAGTGTTTTTAATATTAGTATTATTACTACTTCAGTTTTTAGAACAATCTTAGTTGTATTAATCACTTTAGTATTATCATATTTCACATTAGTATTTGGTGAATTAGTCCCTAAGAAATTAGCTATTAATAATCCATATAAAGTAGCTAGTAATTTTGTAGGATTAATAAATGTTGTAAGAATTATATTTAGTCCATTAATTAAACTATTAACTATTTCTACTAATTTTATTTGTAAATTATTAAATACTAAAGATAATGAAGAAACTCTAACTGAAGAAGATATTAAGAAAATGATATTACTTGGTAGATCTGAAGGAATAATAGAAGAGAAAGAAAAAGAATATATTCTAAATATATTTAATTTTAATGATATTGAAGTAAGTAAAGTAATGACTCCTAAAAAAGATGTTGTTTTAGTAGATATAGATGAAGATATAAAAGATATAGTGTTAAAAATTAAAGATACTAGATTTTCTAGATTTCCAGTATATGAAGATAATAAGAATAATATAATTGGAGTGTTAAATGTAAAAGATTTTATTATTAATAGAAATCATAATGAAGAAATAATTTTAAAAGATATAATAAAACCAATTAGTAAGTTTAAAAGTAATGAGAAAATAGATGATGTATTTAGACATATGCAAGAGAAGAATGAAAGTATGTGTGCAATCTATTCTGATAAATCTTTTGTTGGAATAGTTACTGTTGAAGATGCTGTCGAAGAAATAGTTGGTAATATATACGATGAATATGATAAAAAACAATAGGAGTGATTTAATTAAAAATATTGAGAGAGGTTCAATTAAACATTTAGTTGTATTAACTTTAGCTTGTGCGATATGTGGTGTTATTTTATACCCAATATTTGATTTATTATTATGTAAGTTTATTACTAATTCTAAGTTTGTTTATTCAGTACATGAATATGTTATTCAACCTGTATTATTTGGATGTATTTTTAGTACTATACTATGGTTAATGGAGAAAAAGTAATAATTTAATATTTATTTAATATTAATATATATACTTATATTTGAGGTGAGTTACTATGCGTATATTAATAGTAGAAGATGAAGTGTCTTTAGCTGAATTAGTAGCTAATAGATTAAAGAAAGAAAAATATATTGTAGATATAGCTAATGATGGAGAAGAGGGTTTATATAATGCTTTAGAAGACTTATATGATCTTATTATATTAGATATTATGTTACCAGGAGTTAATGGTATAGAAATATTAAAAGAGATTAGAAAGAATAATATTAAAGCTAAAGTTATTATGTTAACAGCTAAATCAGAATTAGATGATAAATTATTAGGATTTAGTGAAGGAGCAAATGACTATATACCTAAACCATTTCATATTGATGAAGTAGTTGCTAGAGTAAATGCACAGCTTAGAATAGAAAAAGTAAAAGATAATACAATAGAATTTGGAGATTTAATACTAGATTTAAAATCATCAGATATTATAAATAAAAATAATGATGAAAGAATAAATATTATTAATAAAGAATTTCAATTATTAGAATATTTTATGAATAATCCTAATCAAGTATTATCTAAAGAAATGATCTATGATAAAGTATGGGGTATAGATAATGATTCAATATCAAATAACTTAGAGGCTTACTTATCATTTATTAGAAAGAAATTAAAACTTATTAATTCTAATGTACAAATAAAAGCATTAAGAAATTTAGGATATAAAATGGAGTATAAAGATGAAGGAATTAAATAAAAAAGTATTTAAAACAATATTTTTAATATTATCTTTATTTCTATTGGTGGGTGTTTTTAGTTATAACATAAGTTCTTATACTAAAGAATATAATGGTGTCAGAAGAAACTTAAACTTCATGGATGAGAGAAATGAATTTAATCATTTTAATCTCAAACCTGAAGATAGAGATTTAGATAATATGATGATTATGGATTATGAAGTATATACTGTTGAATTAGATGATAATGAGATAGAAATAATTAGTCATAGTAGTTCTACAAGTAATTTTGATGTTGAAAAGATTACTAATAAAATTATTAATAAAGGTGAAGGATTAAAAATAGGTAATTTATATTTAAGTCAATATTCATATAATTATCACGATGATAAGATTGTAATCATAAATACTAAAAATATTAGTGATAGTTTAATTCTTACTTTAATTAAGTCAATTATATTATTAATAATCTTTGAAATAATAGTTTACTATATATCTAAATTATTAACAAGAAATATTACTTTACCTGCAGAAGATGCATTTAAAAAACAAAAAGATTTTATTGCAGATGCATCCCATGAATTGAAAACACCACTAGCTGTTATAATGGCTTCTTCTGATGAATTAAAAACTGATAAGAAGAATAGTAAATATGTAGATAATATTAAATATGAATCAGAAAGAATGAATAATCTTATTAAAAGTTTATTAGATTTATCTAAATTAGAAAATGGTATATCAATAGATAATAAAAAAGAAGAAAATATTTCTAAAATAATTGAAAAAGTTAGTTTAACTTTTGAAGCAGTTGCATTTGAAGAGAGTATTGAAATAGATACGAATATAGAAGATAATATTTTATTTAATTGTAATAAAGATGAAATAGAAAGATTAATTTCAATAATAGTAGATAATGCAATTAAACACAGTTATAAAGATAAGAAGGTATTAATAAAAGCCTTTAAAGATAAGAATAACATTAATATAGAAATAACTAATACAGGAGATCCTATAAAAAATGGTGATGAAGAAAAGATATTTGAAAGATTTTATAGGGCAGATAAATCTAGAAATAGAGAATCTAATAGATATGGATTAGGATTAGCAATTGCTAAGACTATTGTAATTAATCATAATGGTACAATAGAAGCTAATTCTAAGAATAATAAAACTACTTTTAAAATTATTTTTAAAAAATAGTAAGAACATTAAATATTTAATGTTCTTTTAATTTTAACTAGATATTATTGGTACATAGAAAGGAGATGAAAAAGATAATAAATAATTTATATATTTAATATTTATTTAACTTTAGTATTATAAAGTTTATATATATAAGGAGATGATTGATGAAAAAATAATGATTTTATGTTAAATTTATAATAATAATATTAATATAGATAAAATAGGAGGGATAAAATGAAAGAAAAAGCAATGATATTTATAATAGGATTATTACTAGGGGCTGTAATTGCAACAGGAGCATTCTACGCTTATTCTAAAGCTACTTCATGTAATAATAGTAATAATACACAACAAACTCAAATGAATGGAGGTACTCCACCAAGTATGCCTAGTGGTGATAATAATGGTAATGGTGGGCCACCTGCTAAACCAGGTAGTGATAGTACTAATTCAAATGAACAAGCTCAAACTAATACAGATAGTACAGAAAATAATAATTAGTTAGAAAGGATTTAAGATGAAAGATAAGAAGACATTAATATATATAAGTATAATTGTATGCTTAACTATAGTACTAGGAATACTATGGTATTTGATTATAAGTGATAATTCTAACACAAATAATAATAGTAATAATAATGCACCTGGTATGAATAATAATACATCTATTAGTTATTCTGGAGCTAAAGAGATAACTAAAGATGAAGATTTAACTGAGGGAGAATATTCATCAAGTACTTCAGATCAAAATAGTATTCTAGTGACAGGTAATATAAAATCTAATTTATCTAATATTACAGTTACTAAGACAGGTGATTCTGATGGGGGAGATAATACTAGTTTTTATGGTACTAATTCAGGTATACTAGTAAAAGGTGGGGCAAATCTAACTATTAAAAATGCTACTATAACTACAAATGCTACTGGTGCTAATGGAGTATTTAGTTATGGAGGTTCTGCTACTACATCTAATTCTAGTAGTGATGGTACTACAGTTAATATTAGTAATTCTAAAATAACTACTACTAAAGATAATTCAGGAGGAATAATGACTACTGGTGGAGGAGTTATGAATGCAACTAATTTAATTATTAATACAGCTGGTACTTCAAGTGCTGCAATACGTTCTGATCGAGGTGGAGGAACAGTTACAGTTAATAAAGGAACTTATACTACAACTGGTAAAGGGTCACCTGCGGTATATTCAACAGCTGATATAACAGTAAAAAATGCTACATTAATATCAAAAGCATCAGAAGGATTAGTAATTGAAGGTAAGAATAGTATAACTTTAGATAATGTAAAACTAACAGATACTAATAATACTCTAAATGGGCAATCAACTACATATAAGAATATATTTATATATCAATCAATGTCTGGAGATGCTGATACAGGAACAGCAAGTTTTTCATCAAAAAATTCTACTATTGTTACTAATAAAGGAGATACTTTATACGTAACTAATACTAAAGCTACTATTACTTTAGAGAATAATAAGTTTACTAATAATGATTCAACAGGTAATTTCTTAAGAATCCAAAAAGATTCTTGGGGTAATTCTGGTAGTAATGGAGGAGATGTTACTCTAAAAGCTATTAATCAAAAGATAAATGGAAATATAGTAGTAGATTCAATATCTAAACTAACTATGAAACTATCAAATAATTCTTCATTTAAAGGAACTATTAATAATAGTAATCAAGGAGAAGTAAATCTAACATTAGATAAAACAAGTACTATTACTTTAACTGGAGATACATACCTTAAATCACTAACTAATGCAGATTCTACTAATAGTAATATTAATCTAAATGGATATAAGTTATATGTTAATGGTACTGAATATAGTAATTAAGGACTCAAAGAAATGAGTTCTTTTTTTATAAAAAATATTGTCCTATAGTTTTAATTTTGATATAATTATTATGAATAATAAGCTATGAACATAAGTATTATAGGAGGCGCTTTATTATGACTAATAAAACTTATAGAAAGAGAACTAAAATTAAGGTAGAAAGATTATTATCAATAGTTTTTGCTATTGCTTTTGTTGTATCTTTATTTACTAGTTTTAGTGTTTTGGCTGAGAATAAGGCTTTAAAACTAGAAGATGCTACTATTATTGATAAGTCTACTACTGTATCAGGGGATATAACTAATGTAAGCGGAGACAAAGTTAGTGATGAAGTAACATTCCACAAAGTAAATGATGATATTACTTATAAATTAGTTATTGAGAATAAACTTGATAAAGAAATTACTATTAAGTCTATAACTGATGATAATGATAATGATTATATTACTTATGAATATGATAAACATGCTAATGATAAATTGGCTCCTGGTGCTAAATTAGATTTCTTAGTAACAGTTAGATATAAAAATGAAGTTACTAATATGTCATTAAGAGATCAAGGTAATAGTACTAATTTTATTATTAATTATTTTGATGATACAAAAGAAGAGTCATCTATTATAAATCCAGGTACTGGAGATAATATTAATTTAAGTTTTATTATTTTGATTATATCTGGTGCTGGTCTTATTACTTGTCTTGTTATTGATAGAAAGAATAATAAAAAGAAATTATCTAAAGCAACTATGTTTGTTTTAATAGGATTAATGCTTTCTCCTATGATAGTTAAAGCAGCTACTTATGCTTATAAAATAGAATTAAAATCTAATTATGGATTATATGATAAACAAGTTGTTAAACGTATAGTAAATGGAGAAGAAAAAGAAATAATTACTCCATATGGTGAGACTGTAACAGGTCTAGAAACACCTGATGTTCCAGGATATACTTTTGATAAATGGGTTTATGAAGATGGAACTGATTTTGATCCAACAAGAGAATTAACTGAGGATATTAAAGTAATAGCTAAGATGAATAAAATTACTTATTCAATTAGTTATGATTTAAATGGAGGAACTACTTCTACTAATAATCCAGTAGAATATACAGTTACTGATAATATAAAATTAGTAGAGCCTACTAAAGAAAACTATACATTTACTGGTTGGACAGGAACTGATTTATCTACACCAACTAAAAATGTTGTAATTAAGAATATGATTGGTAATAGAAGCTATACTGCTAATTATACAGCTACTAATTATACAGTTACTTATAAAGGATTGACTAATGCAGAGAAGAATAGTTTAAATAATCCTACTACATACAATATTGAATCAGGTTCATTTACACTTAATAATCCATCAGATAGAACTGATTCTGATGGTGATGTAACTGAAGTATTTGTAGGATGGAGTGATGGAACTACTACTTCAATGACTGTTACTTTACCAAATGCAAGTTCTATGGGTAATAAGACATATGAAGCTGTTTGGTCTCAGGTAGCTGCAGATACTTATACAATTACTTATGAATTAAATGGTGGAGTTACTGCTAGTGCTAATCCAGTAGAATTTACTAAGAATACTGAAACATTTACTTTAGTTAATCCAACTAAAGTAGGTTATGAATTTAAAGGTTGGTCTGGTACTGATTTAACCGGAGATGAAAACAAAGAAGTAAAGGTTGTTAAAGGTACTAAAAAGAACTTATCTTTTGAAGCTCACTATACACCAATTAATTATCAAATTAAATTTGAAAAGAATGGTAATAACGTTTCTGGTACAATGGCAAATCAAACATTTGCTTATGATACTGAAAGTAATTTAAATGATGTATCTTACGAAAAGGAAGGATATACATTTAAAGGATGGAATACAGAAGCTAATGGTAGTGGAACACATTATGCTGATAAAGCAGCAATTAATAATTTAACTACAACTAAAGATGATGTTATTCCATTATATGCAGATTGGGAAGCTAATGAATATACAATTAAGTTAGATTCAAATGCTCCTACTGGAAGTACAGCTACAGGTGAAATGGCAGATGTTTCAATGGTATATGATACACCTAAGACATTGCCACTTAATATGTATAGTGTTACTGGATATACATTTGATAGTTGGAATACACAAGCAGATGGAACTGGTACTAAGATTGATAATGGTTCTGAAGTTAACAATTTAGTAGTATCAGGTGAAACCACATTATATGCACAATGGATTGCTAATACATATACAATTAGATTTAATAATAATACTGGTTCTGGTTCTATGGAAGATCTAGAAATGACATATGGACAAGAGAAGAATTTAACTAAGTCTGCATTCACTAAAGAAGGTTATGAATTTGCTGGATGGAATACTGAAATAGATGGAAGTGGAACTGATTATACTGATGAACAATCTGTTAAGAATTTAACATCTATAAATGATGGAATAGTAGTATTATATGCAAAGTGGGAAGCAAATGAATATACAATTAAATTAGATGCTAATGCTCCTACTGGAAGTACAGCTACAGGTGAAATGGCAGATGTTTCAATGGTATATGATACACCAAAAGCATTACCTGAAAACGCATATAGTGTTACTGGATATACATTTGATAGTTGGAATACAAAAGCAGATGGAACAGGAACTAAATACAATGATAAAGAATCTGTAAATAATTTAGTAGCATCAGGAACTACTACATTATTTGCACAATGGGCTCCAAGTACTAATACAGCTTATACTGTTATTCATAAGAAAATGGATTTAAACGGAACTACTTATACAGAAGCTGAGAGAGATGAAGAAACAGGTACAACAAATTCTGAAGTAACACCAGCAGTTAAGGAATATGATGGATTTACTTCTCCAAGTACTAAAACAGTCACAATCGCAGCTGATGGAAGTACAGTAGTAGAATATTTATATACAAGAAATAAATATGTTTTAACTATAAATGATTCAGAATATGTAGAAGAAGATAAATCAGGAGAATACTTCTATGAATCCCAAGTAACGATAACAGCTAAAGATAGAGAAGATTATAAATTTACTGGTTGGTCTAATGGAGATTCACTTAAGACAACTACATTAACTATTACTGGTAATATTACTGTTAGGCCTACATATGAATATAATGTTTATATAATTACATTAAATCCTAATGGTGGCGGAGTAACTCCTAGTGAAGTTAAAGTTACAAAAGGTGAAGCTGTTGGCACATTACCAACTCCTGTAAAACAATATAATGATTTTGCTGGATGGTATACAGATTTAGATTTTACTATAGAAGTTACAGAAGAAACAGTACCATCAGGTAATGTAAATTATTTTGCAAAATGGACACCTTCTGAGACACCTAGTTTACTTTGTAGAAAAGCAACTACACTTCATACTACTGAGTGTCCTTCTACAGCAGCATGTAAAAATGCTGGATATACTGAAACTGGATCAAGAGGAACAAATATAGTTACATTTGGTACTATACCTCATATCGGAATAGAAGCTGGTAATGCATATGATTGTGATGTTAATGGTGATGGCACATATGATGCTGATACTGAAAGATTCTATTATTTAACAACTAAAGGTGAAAATGCTGTATTAATGTCACATACAAATTATGAAGGAGAGGCTGGACAAGTAATTACTGAAAATTATATTTATACAGATGCTCTAACAAAATTACCAACAAAAACTACAAATCAATGGAATAATGTTCAAGTAACATTTAGTAATCACCTAGATAGTACAGATACAAATGTCTATGCAGCTAGATTCGCAACATATGACGAATTAAAAGAAGCTACTGGAAAAGATGCTTTAACTGCAGTAGGATCATTAGATGATTATGCTTATTTATTGGAAAACACACAATTTGTTGGTGTTGGAAGATCAGGTATCTGGCTTGAATCTAATCCAGATGCTGGAGTATACCGCAGAATTCATTCTGGTACATCTAATAGAAATGTAACAACAAGCGCAACTACTGCTAATGTAGCTAGACCAGTAATTGAAGTACCATTAGAATTTATGGATATTACTGAAGCTGCCAATACTTATACTGTTACTTTTGAATCTAATGGTGGACCAAGTGTTGACTCAATTACAGTTGAAAAGAACACTCCATTAGGCACTCTTCCTGTAATTGCATTGAGTGGTTATGTACTTGATGGTTGGTATTATGAACCTGAATTTACAACTAAAGCTAAAGAAACTGATTTAGTTGAAGATAATATTATTTTATATGCAAAATGGGATATGACTGCAGCGGCTCAAATAAATGATACATATTATAGTACACTTGAAGCTGCTATTGATGCAGTGCCAACAACCGAAGAAGAAACTGTCATTAAACTACTAAAAGATGTTTCTGTTGAGAAAGTAATTGCTAAGAATAAAAATATAATATTGGATTTACAAAATCATACTATAAGTAATTCTGATAATACTCCAATACTTGAAAATAACGGTTATGTAGTTCTTAAAAACGGAACTTTTGTTACTACTTCAACAGGTACTGGAGGAATTAATAATAATAAAGATGCAACAATGAAAATGATAGATTTAACAATTACTTCAACAGGTGCAAAACAAGCATTATATAACGATGGTGGGATTGTTGAAATATCTGGTGATTCTCATTTTAGTAATACATCAAGCAATAGAGCCGCTGTTCATAATTTAAATAATGGAACTATGACCATAAAAAGTGCTGAAATTATAGCCACTTCATATCATGGCGTTTATAATGAATCTGGTACTCTTACAATAGGTGAGAAAGATGGAGTTATTGATACAACTAATCCTGTAATAAGAGGAGCTAAATCTGGATTATATATAGAAGATGGTCAAACATTTAATTTCTATGATGGTATTATTAAAGGAAAAGAAAAAGCTATTAATACGCCTTCTGCTTTAGATGGAAAAGAAGAAGGATCTGAAATTAAAAATGATACTGAAGTTATAGATAGTGTTACATATAAAACCGCGATTATGTATATAGAAACATCTAAATATAAAATAACATTTGATGCTGATGGAGGAACAGTATCTCCAGAGTATAAAGTTATTGAGATTGGAGCTGCTATAGGAAATCTTCCTACTCCAACTAAAGGAATATATACATTTGATGGTTGGTTTAGCGAAAAAACTGGTGGAGAAGAGATTACTAGTAGTTATATACCAGATGGTAGTATGATTATTTATGCTAGATATCACTATAATGCAAATGAAAATATAGTTAATTTTAATATGATGAGCGATGCAATGAATACATATTATAGTAACTTAAATACTTGGCTAAGTGATACAGATACTTTCCAAGCTAACATGGATGTAAACTTTAATAATTATAATTGTTCAGAATGTACTGGACCTAAATATCAAGCTTGTCCAACACCAGCTGCAAATAAAACTTTATGTGAACAATCAAAAGGATATGCTGTTGGGGTAGAAGATATAGTAGTTTATGAATCAAGTGAAGCTAAAGAAAAAGGATCTCTAGTAGCATACACTACTGTAAAATCAGGAACTATTTATAATATGATTCCTAATCAAATATATTATTGGGAATCAAGTGCTGATTCAAATGTTCATGGATATGTAAAAGCACTTGGAAAGAGAAGAACTATTTCTTCTAATGTACGTAATGTCCGTGATTTAGGTGGCCTTGAAGTAGATACTGATAATGATGGAACAATAGATGGAACTATTAAATATGGAAAGATGTTTAGAGGAGCTAAATTATCAAGTGCAGCTAGTGATGTAACTGAATTACAAAAATTAGGAATAACAGAAGAAGTAGATTTAAGAGGTTCTTCTGGAGATGCTAAATTTAGTAATTATAAAGGACGTGCTATTACTAACTATTTAATATATCCTGATACTTATGCACAAAACTATACAGTATTTAGACAAGCTTTAGTTGATACTATGCAAGATGTAATTAATGGAGAAAATATCTATTTCCATTGTGCAATTGGTACAGATAGAACAGGAACTACAGCTTATTTCTTAGAAGGTCTACTTGGAGTAAGTGAAGAAGACAGATTGGAAGATTATGAAATCTCATACTTTACAGGATTATTAAATCGTAATCGTTTCCATGATCATTTGGATGGTTCATCTATTAATCCAAGATTTACTACAATGGCTAATACATATAAGACTAATCAATCTATTTATAATTACTTTATGTCAGGTAGTACTAATACAACTGCTGATAGTCAATTGATTGAAGACTTTAGAACTGCAGTGATCGATTATAGTTAGAAAGAAAAATTTACAAAGGGACATATGTCCCTTTTTTTAGTAGTATTATATGCTATAATAATGAATAGAAAAAAGGTGATAATATGGAAACAGAAATTAGATTTTATTACTCAATTGAAAGTAAAGATGATATTATAAATTACTTTAAAAGTTTTAAAGAATTAGAATTTAAAGGAAGATTTTATGAATGTACAGATCAATATAATCATCCTATGAAAGAATATGATTTTTATAGTAAGAAAATTGATGGTCGTTTTAGAGTAAGAAAAACTATAGGAGATAATTTATCTAAATGTATGATTACTTGGAAGAGAAGATTACAATCTAATGAATTAATACATAATGAAGAAGAAATAGAAGTATCTATTGATCCAGAAGAATATGATAAATTATGTTTATTGTTAAATGATGTATTACATTTAACTATTGTTGAAAGTTATGAAAGATATCGTTCTGTATTTAGTAATGAAGATATAGAAATAGTAGTAGATGAATATCCATTTGGTTTATGTGTAGAGCTTGAAAATAAAAGTAAGAATAAAGATGCCTATGAAGTAATAAATAATTGGTTAGATAAACTCAAATTAGATATAAATGATGCCTATAGATTATCATGGGACGATAAATATGAAGAATTATGTAAAGAGCAAAATAAAAATATAGAAAAAACAGTTAGATTTGATAAGGATATGCCAAAGATTACTAATAAATTTGATATTTAATATTCATTTAATATACAGATGTTTAAATATATTCGAGGTGATTACATGAGAATACTTATTGTTGAAGATGAAGAATCATTAGCTGAATTAGTTGCTAATAGATTAAAAAAAGAAAAATATATTGTAGATATATCTTTAGATGGAGAAGAAGGTTTATATAACGCTTTAGAGGATTTATATGATCTTATAATACTAGATATAATGTTACCGGGAATTAATGGTATAGAAATACTAAAAGAAATTAGAAAAAATAATATAAAAGCTAAATTAACTATGAATCTATCTAATAATTCTTCATTTAAAGGAACTATTAATAATAGTAATACTGGGGAAGTTAATTTAACATTAGATAAGACAAGTACTATTACTTTAACTGGAGATACGTATGTTAAATCATTAACTAACGCTGATACAACTAATAGTAATATTAATCTAAATGGTTATAAGTTATATGTAAATGGTAAAGAATATAAGAACTCATAGAGTTCTTTTTGTTATCTTTAAAGAAAGTAAATAGTTTGCTATTTATTTTTTTTATTGTATAATTATATATGGTAGAGTGTAGTTTATTATATAGGAGGTGATTCTATATTGTGTTAATAACAAGAGATTAATATTACTTGGAACTATATTCTTTCTATTAATGTGCATTTCTGGTATTTATGCATTAAATGATGAAATGAGCGACATTGAAAATGGCGTATCAACTAGTTCTGTAGATATTGAAATAAAAGAATATAATCAGAACAATGAACCATTTCAAGAAGATGGTAAAAAGGTAATGCCAGGAGATGTAATTAATTTAGTTCCTAGAGTAAATAATCTCGGTATAGACTGTTATATAAGGGCAAAGATTACTTATACTGTTGATGACCAAGAGTTTCCTATAACAGACTATATAGTTGGCAATTATTCTTCTTGGACTAAAGATGGGGATTATTACTATTATGATTCAGTCTTTAGTAAGGAAGCTTCAATTGATTTATTTAATAAGGTAGTTATTCCTGATAATTTGCCTTCAGAATCTGATGGTCAAGTAGTTGTTGTTCATATGATTGTTGATGCTATTCAATCAAAGAATTTTGACGGTGATTGGAATAATGTTGAGATTCAAGAAAGCATTGATAGAACATATGATATTGACTACGATGGAGAGTCATCTGTTATATATGAAGATGATGCAAATAATCATGTTAGTTTAGATGATGATTTCTTTGGTCATATGGGTAATATGTTACCTGGAGATAGTATGAGTGAAGATGTTACAATCTTAAATAGTGGTGATAAAAAGAATATATATTACCTAGCTATTAATTATGATAGATTATCTAATGATGAAATAGCGTTATTACAAAAAATTAAACTTGTAATCAGGAATAGTTCAGGAGAAGTGCTGGTAAATAGTAATCTTGCTAATAAAGGAAAATTCGTTTTAGGAACTTTCAGTCCTGGGCAAGGAGACTCATATACTATAGAGTTATCTTTACCAATTGATGCAGATAATGAATATAGTAAATTATTTGCTAAAGTGATGTGGAAGTTCTCATATGAAAATGCTGATCATCAAGATGAAGATGATGGAGATGATCACGAAAGTAATATAAACCCTAATACGAGTGATATAAATCTTGATTTATCAATAATTATATTTATATTTTCAACATTGGGATTAATAATTACTTTGATATTTGGAAAAATAAATAATAAAGAAGAGAGGATTTAATTATGAATAAGAAAAAAATTATTATAGCTTCACTAGTATTATTACTAGTATTCGCAGTTGGAGGAGCAATTGCATATTTCACAGATAGTGATACTAAAACAAATACATTTACAGTAGGTAATGTAGATATTACTTTAAAAGAGGATAATTGGTCTACTACAGATGCTAATGGAAATAATATACCAGACGCTGCTGAAAATATTTCACCAGGAGTTACTGTAGCAAAGGATCCAGTAGTTACTAATGTCAGCGCAACTGCGCCTGCATATGTATATGCAAAGGTTGAAATACCTTGTACATCTGATGCTACTCCTGTTGAAATATTTACACTAAATTCAATTGGAAGTGGATGGAATCTAATGACTGATGGTGCTTGTACTAATGGCGTAGCAACAAAAGTTTATAACTATGGAACAGCTTCTGCAATGACAGCTTTAGCAGCAGGTTCTGCAACACCAGCAGTATTTGCTAATGTAACTCTTAATAATTCTATAACTGGATCTGAGCAAGGATTATCAGGAAATAAAAATGTTGTTGTTACTGGTTATGGTGTACAAACTACTGGATTAACTGCTAATACTCCAAGTGGAATTTGGACAGAAGTTAGTTTCAGTTAATAACATATGAAAGTTTTGAAAAAAATAATTAATGCCTTAATGACATTAATTATTGCTATAGGTGGACTATTCTTAGTTTTATATTTTCTAGGAATAGTTCCATATGTTGTATTGTCTGGTTCTATGGAACCAACTATTAAAACAGGAAGCTTGTGCTTCGTAAATAAAAATATAAGTATTGATAAAATTAAAGAAAAAGATATTATAGCATTTAAGCTAGATGATGGTACTTTAGTTACTCATAGAGTAAAAAGTATCACTGAAGAAGGTATTATAACCAAAGGAGATAGTAATAAAAAGGCAGATAATAATGTAGTAACAAAGATTAATTATGTTGGAAAAGATATGTTATGGATTCCTAAGTTAGGTTATATGGTAATGATATTTAGGACAACTAATGGAAAAATAATATTTTTGTCTTGTATAGCTGTATTATTTATCTGTGGCATATTATTTGGTGATGATACTAAAAAGACAGAAAAATAATTAGAAAGAGGTGAAGACATATGAAGAAATTTAAACTATTCGCTAGTTTATGTGTTATTGTGTCTTTATCTCTTTTTATTACTGGTATTTATGGATATTTTAAAATGGCTACTTCACCAGCAGTTAATACATTAACTGTTTGTGATAAAACTACATATACAGTAGTTCATAAAACAATGAATACAGATGGAACTACATATACTGATTATTTTACTGAGAGTTATGAGGTAACTATAGGAACAACAGTAACACCTGCGACTTTAACACCATCTCAGCTTCCTGGTTTTACTGCTCCAGCTACTCAGACAGTAACACTTAATAGTTTCCAAAATACCGTAATTACATATTTATATACTAGAAATCAATATCATTTAACTATTACCAATCCTCAGTATGTTAATCCTAATACTAGTACACCAGCAGGAACATACTATTATGGAACTACAATACATTTAGAAGCTGATCCTGATGATGGATATGGTAATAACTTTATTAAATGGTCTAATAATAATACAAATCGTATTTATGAATTCACTTTAGAAGAAGATACAACTATTGGACCTATATATACTGATACATATCAAGTAACATATATACTTAATAATGGTGATCCTAATCAAACTAGAACTGTTGATAATGGAGATCCAATTAATTATTTACCTAATGTTACATATAATGATTGTACTGGTAGTAGCGGTAATCGTATTGCAGATGGTTGTACTTATGATTATGAATTAGTAGGATGGTATACAGAATCTACATTTGAAAATCAAGTAAATGAGCAATATGCACCAGATCATGACGTTACGCTATATGCTAAATGGAATAAAGTTTTCTTCTATCAAGAGGATTCTGAAGTATTTAATGCTGATCATCTTGTTGATTCTGGAATTGCACTATTTAATGAATGGAACTCTGACAAAGACTTTATAGTAGAATTTACTATTGATGATTTTGCTAATGATAATGTTGATCGTGCTGTTTTATTTGCTGATATGGAAGAGACTGCTGATCCGTATCCAGGTATTCAATTCCGTTGGTTTCAAAACAGTTTCAATGTAAATGCAAATGTTAATGATAAAAATCACAAGAAAAATAATGCTGTTAATGCAAATGTCGGAGATACAATTGTTTTGAAGAAAGAAAATGGTCAATTCTCATATAGTTTAGATGGTGGAACAACATTTACAAATTATCAAGATTATAGTAATTTTAATAAATTCTTTGATGTTACTGCCACGTTTGGAGGACAGGTTGTAAAACCAGAACGTGTGCTTAAAGGTGCTCTTTCAGAAATGCATGTAGAACTTATTGATAGACCTGCATATACGATTAAATTCCATCCAAATGGTGGTACCGGTATGATGCTTGAGCAAACAGTTAAAGTTGGAGAAACTGTTAATTTGAATGATAATGAATATGAAAAAGATCCGGTTCACTATACGTTTGCAGGTTGGAATACAGCTGCAGATGGAAGTGGTACAAGTTATACTAATAAGCAACAGATAACTAATATTGCTAATGATGGTGATGTTGTTCATCTATATGCTCAATGGGAGAAGATAAAATATTACTACTTACATTTTGATGCTAATGGCGCAAGTGGAACAATGACAGATCAGGAAATACTGTTTAATAAAGAAACAGCTATAAAACCAGTAGAATTTACTAAAACTGGTTATGAGTTCTTCGGCTGGAATACATCAGCAAATGGAAATGGAACATGGTATGAAGATGAAGAGAAAGTTTTAAATATTGCTCAAAATGATGATGAAGTTATTACATTATATGCAATATTCTTAAAAACTGAATTTGAACGACCTGGTGATCATGTGTTTGATGGTACAGCTTCTACATTTATGGATACTGGAGTTAATTTATATTCCGATGCTACTACAATGAATAAAGACTTCGAAATTAGGTTTACTGTTACATCAGTTGCTGATACTGTTATATCTACATATACTCAAGCTACTATAATAAATTGTAAAGATGAGTCTAATACTAATATATGGCCAGGATTTAATGTAAGATTTGAAAGTAGTAGTAGATTTAATATGCTTCCACAATATAAATGGAGTGGTACTGGTGGATCTACTAAGCTTCCGGCAATTTCAATAAACAAAGTTCCAGTTGAAATGGTATTCAAGAGAAGAAATGGTATAGTATATTTCTCATATACTGATAAAGATGGTAATGGAACTACAACGCTACTATACAATCAGTCAAGTTGGAACTTGAATAAATACTTTGTTGATAATTGTAGTTTCGGTGGTATATATAATAGTAGTCATAATCCAGATAGATTCTTTACTGGAACCATATCTGATATGCGTATTATAGTAGAAGAATAAGTTAAAAGGACTAGTTATAGTCCTTTTTTATGTTATAATTAATTTAAAGAAAAGAAGGGATTTTATGAAAGTAGAAGTAAGATATTATTCTAGAAGCGGAAACACTAAAGCTTTAGCAGAAGCTATTGCTAAAGGAGTTGGAGTAGAAGCAATTTCTATTACTGATGAAAAAGCCCCTATAAATGACAATGTTGATATATTATTTATTGGTGGAGCTTTGTATGCTTATGGACTAGACAATAAAATAAAGAAGTATATTTCTGAACTAGATGGAACTAAGATAAGTAAAGCTGTAGTATTTTCTACTTCTTGGTTATCAAAACACTCAATTGATTTATTAAAGAAAGAATTAACTAAGAAAAATATTAGTGTAGTTGATAAATACTTATACTATAAAAATATGCCTAGTGCTGAAGAATTAAATGAAGCAGAAACTATTTCAAAAGAATTAATTAGTTAATTTTGTCAAAAGGAGTATAAAATACTCTTTTTTTTTATTTTTTTACTACGAACCTATGTTCTATTCTGGCAATTTGTGTTATACTTTGATTGGGAGGTATAAATATGAATAAAATATACATGTGTATTGATTTAAAAAGCTTTTATGCCTCTGTAGAATGTGTTGAGAGGGGACTCAATCCATTAACTACAAACTTGGTAGTTGCGGACAAATCTAGAACTGATAAAACTATTTGTTTAGCTGTTACTCCTTCATTAAAACAATATGGTATTAGTGGTAGATCAAGACTTTATGAAGTTAAAAGTACTGTAAATAAGATTAATAAGAAGAGAAAAGATAAGATTAATACAAAATTTACTGGTAAATCATATGATGATATTGAATTAAAGAATAATGATTTATTAAAATTAGATTTTATAATAGCTCCTCCTAGAATGAAACACTATATGAAATATAGTACAGATATTTATAAAATATATCTTAAGTATTTAGCTCCTGAAGATATATATGTTTATTCAATAGATGAAGTTTTTTGTGATATTACAAATTATTTAAAAATGTATAAATTGTCTCCAAGAGAAATCGTTGAAAAAATAATTAAAGATGTATATATTACTACCGGTATAACTGCAACAGCGGGAATTGGGACAAATTTATATTTAGCAAAAGTTGCGATGGATATAGTAGCTAAGCATGAAGAAGCTAATGAACATGGTGTTAGAATTGCAGAATTAGATGAATTAGAGTATCGAAGAAGATTATGGAGTCATAAACCTTTGACTGATTTTTGGAGAGTTGGTAGAGGAATAGCTACTAAATTAGAAAAGTATAATATGCATACTATGGGTGATGTTGCGAGGAAGTCACTTACTAGTGAACAATTATTATATAAGCTGTTTGGAGTAAATGCAGAATTATTAATTGATCATGCTTGGGGCTATGAACCATGTACTATGAAAGATATTAAAAGTTATAAGCCACAAGCTACTAGTTTATCATCAGGGCAAGTATTACATGAAGCATATGACTATCAAAAAGCTAAATTGATTGTCAAAGAGATGGTTGAATTATTAACTCTAGATTTAGTAAGGAAAAATTATGTTACTAATAGTATTGTTTTGACAATAGGTTATGATATTTCTAATTTAACTAATAATCGTATTAATGATTTATATAGTGGTGAAATTACTATTGATTATTATGGTAGGAAAGTACCTAAACATGCTCATGGTACATGTAAATTAGATTATATGACTTCTTCTACGAAGTATATTACTATGGAAGTTATGAAGTTATATGAAAAGATTGTAAATCCAATTTTATTAATCAGAAGAATAAATATTACCGCAATAAATCTTGAACATTCTAGTATGAAAAAAGATCCTATATATAAACAATTAGATATCTTTAGTAATATTGAAAGTACTTGTGTTCAATATGAAGAAAAATTAAATAGAGAAGTGGCTGAGACAAAGATTCAAGAAGCTATTTTGGAAATCAAAAACAAATATGGAAAAAATTCTATTTTGAAAGGTATGAATCTTTTATCATATGGAACTACTATTGATAGAAATAAACAGGTAGGGGGTCATAGAGGATGAATGAATACAATGATATTATTAATTTAAGCCATTATGAACCACGTTTTCATCCAAGAATGAGTATTTATAATAGATCAGCTCAATTTGCTCCCTTCGCAGCTTTAACTGGTTATGAAAGTGCTGTATATGAAACTGCTCGTCTTACAAATAAAAAACTAATTCTAACAGAAGATTATAAAAACTTATTGGATTATAAACTTCAAAGTCTTAATAATTTAACTGATTTACCTAATATTAAAGTGATTTATTTTAAACAAGACAATTATAAAGATGGAGGCTGTTATTTAGAGTATTATGGTAAGATTAAAAAAATAGATTATATTAATAGTAATATTATTTTTAATGATAATTATAAGATAGAGTTTTCTAATATTATGGAAATTGATTATTAAAAAAGATATAATAAATATATAAGTTTATTTATGAGGTGTTTATGGAAACAGAAGTTAGATTTTATTATTCTAAAGATAGTAAGGATAAAATAATTAAGTATTTAGAAAATTATAAAGATTTAAAATATAATGGTAAATTCTATGAGTGTACTGATCAATATAATCATCCAATGGATGAATATAATTTTTATAGTAGTGAAATAGATGGTAGATTTAGAGTTAGAAAAACTATTGGAGAAGATATTTCTAAATGTATGATTACTTGGAAGAGAAGATTAAAAAGTAATGAATTAATTCATAAAGAAGAAGAAATAGAAGTATCTATTAAACCAGAAGAATATGATAAATTGTGCCTATTACTCACAGATGTTTTACACTTAGAATTAGTAGAAAGTTATGAAAGATATCGTTCTATTTATGCCAATAAAGATGTTGAAATAGTAGTAGATGAATATCCATTTGGAGTATGTATAGAAATTGAAAATAAAAGTATAGAAAGAGACGGCGAATTAATTATAAAAGAATGGTTAAGTAAATTGAATTTTGATTTAAATGATGCCTATGATTTATCTTGGGATGATAAATATGAAGAATTGTGTCGTGAACAAAATATAACAGTAGAAAAAATAGTGAGATTTGATAAAGAGATGCCTAAAGTTTTAGAAAAATTTAAATATTAAGTAAGTAAATCTATTATTTACTAAAAAGTTGTGTTATACTCTTTACTGAGGAGTGATGATATGGCAGTTGGCAAGAAGATTTATGACCTAAGAAAAGAAAATAAATTGTCACAAGAAAAATTAGCAGAGAAGATAGGAGTAACTAGACAAACTATTAGTAATTGGGAATTAAATGAGTCAAGTCCTGATTTGAAACAAGCAAAAGAACTATCTACTGTGTTTAATATTAGCCTAGATGAATTGGTTGATAATGATATTAAGGATGTATTATTAGATAAGACAAACAAAAGTAATACTAACATGAACAAACTGAATAGAATTATGAGTGGAATGTTAGCTTCAGTTTTTGTATTAACAATTATTTTAGTATGTATATTTCTATCATTAAATAAGATTATTCATGATAAAAAGAATTCCAAAAAATACTCTGAATTTCGTAGTGTTATGTGTGTGTGTGAATTGAATAATGAGACAGTATTTATGAATACTCCACCTAAAGATTTTGAAAAGATTAAAAAGTTATATGAATCTCAAGGTGGTCATTGTTATGACAGAGAACTTGGAAAATAAGAACAATATTGTTCTTTTTTTCTTGATTATTTTTATATTTATATTATAATTATCTAGTACTAGTTAACCTACACATCCTAGTATAAAAAAGGGAAGGAGATTTTTATGAATATTTTATATGGATTTGTTAATATTATAGTTACTTTTAGTTTAGTAGTATTAATTGAAAAATTATTTAAAAAAGAAGGTTTATATGTTTGGCTTAGTATTGCGACTATACTTGCAAATCTAACTGTATGTAAAATGATTGGTGTGTTTAATTTTACTACTAGTTTAGGTAATGTACTTTTTGCATCTACTTTTCTAGCTACTGATATTATGTCAGAAAAATATAGTAAGAAAGATGCTAAGAAAGGTGTTTATTTAAGTATATTTAGTGGTATAACATTCATTATTATTACTCAATTAACATTATTATTTATACCAAGTTCAGATGATGTAGTTCAAGGAGCTATGAAAACTTTATTTAGTATAAGTATTAGAACTAGTGCTGCTAGTATGTTAATGTTCTTTATAAGTAATATGTTAGATATTCATATCTATAATAAACTAAAAGATAAGTATCCTAAAAAACTATGGTTAAGAAATAACTTCTCAACTATATTATGTAATTGTGTTGAGAATTACTTCTTTAATACATTAGCATTTATAGGAATATTTCCAATGTCAGTAATAATATCTATTGCGACAACTACAACTGTAATAGAAATTATAATTGCTTTATGTGATACACCATTTTTATATTTATCTAAAAAGTTATCTTAAAAGCTATGTTTTCATAGCTTTTTTATGTTAAAATTATATTAATATAGAATAATTGGAGTTAAGAATATGAAAGTATATTTAAATAATGATAATATTTATGATAGTGTAAATTATGAAGATGTTATTAGTATTAATTTAGTTGATTTAGAAATAGATAATGAAATTACAAATATAATTAATAGTTGTATTAATTTAGAAGAATTATATTTAACTAGATGTGACTTATCTATTAATAATATGAATAATTATAATATTAGAATACTTCATATGGATTCATGTATAATTTTAGATACTAATTTTTTAAATAATTATACAAACTTAGAAGAATTGTACTATCAAAATAATAAAGCTCTTGATTTAAAAAGATTTAATATTATAAAACAATTAAAAGTATTATCTGTTAGAAATACAAAGGTAATTAATGAAGACTATATGGTTTTAATGGATAAAATAGAAATGCTAGATTTATGTGACTCAAATGTATCTGATTTAAGTACTTTAATTAATTCTGAAACATTAAAAATATTAATGATTGATAAAAGACAATATAAAAAGAATTCTAAATTTATTAAATTGTTTGAGAATACTCAAATACTAGATGAAAATGGTGATCACTATGAGTATGCGTAAACATGTATTTACAGATCCAAGAAGTATTACTATCCAAGAACTTGATCATTTAGCTAGAATAAATCCAGGTTATATTTTAATACTACGTTTTAAAAATACTAAAAATTTAGATGCTGGTTATATAAAGGCTTTAAGAAGACTTCAATGTTCTAATAGAATTAATATTCAAATAGTTGGTGGTTATGATGATGAAAGAATAAGAAATTATCAAGAAAGTACCAATAGATTACAAGAAGATAATGTTTATACATTGGATGAAATGTCTGGTATATTGACAGCTCTAGACAAAATAGAATCTGGGATTAATCCTATTTGGGATCAAGGTCAAAAATTACTTTACTTTATATCTAAACTTGGAGATCAAATTATTTATCATCCATTATATGAGTACCAGCCATCTAAAAATATTAGAAGTTTAACTGGATTAATATCTGGTAAGACAGTATGTGCTGGGTATGCATTAATCTTAAAAGAATTATGCGATAGAAATGGTATTGAATGTGATTATGTTGAAGGGGCTACTACTATTGAAGATAGTATGAAAGATTATCGTACTCATGCTTGGAATATTGCGAGAATTAATGGTAATTATATTCCAATTGACTTGACTTGGAATGCTTCTAAAAAAAATACTGGACAAACTATGGTTATTGATGATATTGCGAATGTTAATAGTTTTGTAAAGAGTCATTTTCCAGGAAGATATGAAAGAATACAGAATTATGAACGGACACTAAGTAATATAAATGGTGAATATTTAAGAGCAGTTAATAATTTTATTAATAAAGATTATTCTACTTTTCATAGACAGTTTGAGGGTGATAATCCAAATGATAGATATGTAGTAGTTCAAGATAAAACTAGATTACGAGGAAATGGACGTTATACAAAGTATATTTATTATAGAGTTGATAGATATGGAAGATTAGAGAAACCAGTTGCATTATACTCAAAAACTAATGTTGCATATATTGTTGAAATGTATAAAATGCGAAAAAAGTGGAAGCAACAATTGGCTGAAGAAAGGCAAAAACCTTATCCAGATTATGAGAAATGTCAAAAATTAATTGAAAATATTGAAAAGACTGAACTGGCTTCTGAAGCGTATCCTTTACTAGATAAACTATTATTTTCAAGAGAAAATGTTAATGCAGCTATTACTAGAGGAGATCATTATTTAGGTAGAATTGCATTTACTGAAGATGAAAAACATGTTGATGGTGTAGAAATTAGTCATTCGGATATAAAAACATTACGTGAAGCAAAACAAAAAACATTTGTTAGAGATGATGGTACTTCATTTGTATTAGAAGCAAACTCAGTGTTAAACTTTGATGGAACTAAAGTTAAGCGCTATACTATGCATGAAATGATTGATGATGAAATGCATACTAATACTATTTTTTCTGATCAAGATCTACTTACTGATAATCGTTATGATATTGCGAATTACTTATTATCTAGATCTAGAATAGATAGATTACAAAAAGAGTCTAATGGTTATATAGGTTATTTAAATAGTAATGATACAATGGTAAGAACAAGTCAATTAACAAAAATATTTAGGAATGATATAGCTCATTATTTTCATTTTAATTCTAAGATATTTGAAAAATATCATCCTGATATTACATTTGATGAAATGAGAAGATTAGCTAAGACTTATCAAAATGATTCAGACTTTAATAGAGTTTATAATCGTTATACAGGTAGAGAATTAACTGATAATGATTTAAAACTAAGAGTTCAATTTTCATTAGCTTGGTTAAGAGCAGCTGGTATTAGGAAATCTTATGGTGAACCAGTTCCTGGCTATAATTGTGCCTTTAATAGTGATAACGAAGAGTTATTTGATTATCTTTATCAAACAATTACAAGAAGTGTAAATACTTATGGTAATATTAATGCTACTGCTATATTAGATGATGTAATAAAGAATAATAAATATAAACAGGCTGAAGATATTGTTATTAGATTGTTTGGTAATAAATATAATGCTAAATATATAAATAGATTATTTAGATTACAAAATCCTTCTGCTGTTAGAGAAAATGAAATTATTCATTTTACTTTATTTGGATCAAATAAGGCAGATGCTTATAATAAACTAGAACAATTCCGTAGAGAAAAAGCTCAGGAATTACGTAGTATGTTGGAGGTTGTCGAAAGAGGAGGTAAAGTTGTAGTTACTCATAAATATCGATAATCTTGTAAATTTACAATTAGTTAATAGCTATTATTAGTAGAATAATAGCTTTTTTGTTATAATAAATATGAGGTGTAATTATGAAATTTGTTTGTGTTGGACATTCTACATTTGATACAACTTTACCTATGAAAGAGTATCCTACTGAAAATATTAAATATCGATTAGATCATCATATAGAGTGTGGTGGTGGACCTGCTTCTAATGGAGCATATTTACTAGCTAAATGGGGAATGGATACTACAATAGCATCAGTAATAGGTGATGATTATTATGGAGATCGTATAATAGCTGATTTTGAAAATGTTGGAGCAGATGTTACTTATTTAGAAAAGATGCCTAATCATATGACTACTAGTAGTTATATAATTGCGAATATGAGTAATGGATCTAGAACAATTCTTTCTTCAAAAGATGAACCAGTTAGGAAACTATCTAGAGAAGTTAATGTTTCTGCAGATGTAATATTAGTTGATGGAGAACATCCTGAGACTGCTCATGAAGTATTAGATAATAATCCTAATGCCATTAGTGTAATAGATGCTGGTAGATTGAATGATGATACTAAGAGTTTAGGTAAAAAAGTAACATATTTAGTATGTTCTAAAGATTTCGCAGAAGACTTTACTAATAAAAAGATTAATATAGATGATTTATCTACTTTAGAAGAAGTATATGATGAACTAAAATCTTACTTTAATAATATAGTAGTTATTACATTAGAAGCTGCTGGTAGTTATACTGAAATAGATGGTATTAAACAAATAATTCCATCAATTACTGTTAAAGCGTTAGATTCAACAGGAGCAGGAGATATATTCCATGGAGCATTTACTTACTTTATTGCGAATGGTTATTCTCTATTAGATACTATTAAATATTCTTCTATAACTTCAGCTATATCTGTCACTAGAATAGGTTCTAGATATTCAATACCATTACTTGATGAAGTAATTAATTATGATACAGCTATATAAGAATTTACCTAGTCTAGACCTACATGGTATGGATAGGGATTATGCTAGAATATTGATTAATGATTTTATACTTGAAAATTATAAATTTAAGAATAATAAAGTAGTAATTATACATGGTAATGGTACTGGTATTATAAAAAGGACAACACAAACTGTATTAAAAACTAATAAATATGTTGAAAATTATTTCATTGATAATTTTAATGATGGAATGACTGTTGTAACTATAAGAAAAAAACCTTGACTTTTCGAGGTTTTTTTGTTATTATAGCAAATACATGTGCAGAGAGGGGAGTTTGGAAATATGCGTGTAAATGATTATGAAAGAAGAGGATTTCCATTTAGAGACTTTATATTAAAACTAATATTAGTAATAATATTTGTCTTTTTATTGTGTTGGTTATTACCTAAATTTATGAAACCTTCGGTAGTAAACTATAATAATAAAGATGGAAAAGCATGCACATCTAGTACTTGTGATACTACTGGAATTAGTGCATTAACATCACAAATTTTTGCTGACAACTTAGAGAGAATGAAAGATGCAGCTATTTCATATTATACTGATGAAAGATTACCAAAAAATGTTGGTGACTCAGATACTATGACATTAAGTGATATGATTGGTAAAAAGATTATCATTGCATTAATCGATAAGAATAATAAAGCATGTGATGTAGAAAAGAGTTATGTAAAAATAACTAAATTAGATGATGAATATATCTTAAAAGTAAACTTGAAAGATAGTGAAAGAGAAGATTATATTCTAGTACATTTAGGATGTTATACATATTGTGAAGGTGCTCTATGTCAAAAACAAACATCTAATATTCCTGTTAAGGGATCTAATATAACAGGATATGTACCAATCAAAGGTTATATTGATAATGGTATTTATTATCCACCAAAGGATATTACACCAGTTATTCATGTAGTAACTAAATGTCAATATAAGAATGGTAAATATTATGATAAAAATGGAAAGGTTGTTTCTAAAGCAGAATATGAGAAACAATGTATCACACCAACTAAGAAATACTATTGTGTTAAACATAATGGTAAATATTATGATGATAAGGGAAGAGTAGTTTCTTACAAAGAATATAAGAAAGCATGTTCTCAACCTGAAGATAAACACTATTGTGTTAAGTACGATGGTAAATGGTATGATGATAAAGGAAAAGTAGTTTCTTATGAAGATTATAAGAAAGCTTGTGAGAAAGAAGAAAAACATTATTGTGTATACCATAATGGAAAATACTATGATAGTGATGGTCATGTAACTGATAAAGCAACATTCGAAAAAGAATGTACTACTCCAGAAGAAAAACACTATTGTGTTAAGTATGATGGTAAATGGTATGATGATGAAGGAAATGTAGTTTCTTATGAAAGATATAAGAAAGCATGTGAGAAAGAAGAACAACACTATTGTGGTAAATATAATGGTAAATGGTATGATGATAAGGGAAGAGTAGTTTCTTATAAAGAATATAAGAAAGCTTGTGTACCTGAAATCGAATACGTTTACGAATATAAAAAGACTACACCTGCAGAGTTCTCTGAATGGACTAAGTGGAGTTCATGGTCTAAGACAAACTGTGCTACTGCAGAAATTAACTGTAGTAATAGTGATGTTAATTGTTTAAGAAAATTACAAATCTATAAACAAAAAGAACAAATTGGTGAATATGATAGAACATATGCAAGACAAAGAACTCAATTAGTTAAGACTGGTTCTTATACTCAAAAATCATGTTCTCAATATAACTATGTAGAGATTAATAAAACAACATATGTAACTAAGACAACAACTACATATACTGCAACTGATACAATTACATCAGTAACACAACATTCTACAGGTGGATGGACATATAATGGTAGAGCAAGTTATAAGAACCCACCATCAGATACAGCAGCTAAGCATTATAAATTTGTAGGAGCAGATTATAGTAATTGTTCTACTGAATGTACAACATTACCTAATTATTACTATGATTCTTATACATATACTGGTGGTTTAAGTAGTGTAAGTTCTACAACTACACCTGGTAATGTAACTAGTTCAACATCTAGTTCAACTAGTTCAAGTACTACTACTACACATGAAGCTAGTTGTGGTGAATATGTATATAAAACAATTCCAATTTATAGTTCTATTACAGTAACTGATAAAGCTACTAGAAGAGAACCATTATATGGAACAACTTGTTATAAAAGTACTAAAACAAGAGATTTATTAAGTAATGAGATAACTAAATATAAGTGGAGTGTCGATAACGATATGTCATTAATTAATAATGGATGGGTTAAGACAGGAAACAAAAAACAAAAGTAGGGGGAATAAAAAATGAAGTCAAGTACAATAAACAATTTAGTCTTTGTTAAAGATTCAAATGGTGAATTAAGAGTTCATGTATTTTACAAGAATGGTAAACATAAAGAAATCTCTAAAGAAGATGGATTAAAACTAATTAAAGTAATTGCTACAGAAAATAATATTACAACTAAGAAAGCATTTTCTGAAGTATTTAGAAACTTAGTAAATAAAGATTTAATTCATGTAGTTTCTGAAAGAGAATTTAATAAGAAATTTGGTAAAGAAGTTTTAAGAGGAACAGAAAATAATCGTGATACTGTAATTCTCCCAGTAAATACTGTTTCTACTGAAACTAAAAAACCAGTAGAATTAAAAGAAGAATCTTCATTCTTTAAAAAGGTTATGCCTAAAAAGAATGATAAGAAGAAAAAATCACTTAAAGTTAGAATTGCAGCAGCAGTATTAGCTGCTACTGTAGGTCTAACTGGTACAGCTTTTGGTTTATCAAAAGTATCTAAGAGTGGTATTATGCATAAGAGTAATTTAAAAGCATCTACTACTGAATTAAACAATGAAGATAAAGAATTAGTTCAAGGTAATAATGACTATTACGATAGTTATACATTTGAACAATTACAAGAAGTTACTCAAAATGCTGCTCAAAAAGCTGAAATGAAGAGAATTCATGATGCGTTATATGGATATAATATTGATTTTGCTGAAAACTATTTAGAAGAAGGAAAAGATATTAGAGCTGCATTAAGTTTCCAAGAAGTTGTTGCTTTATCACAAGCTTATAATGATTTTACACCAGATGAAATTAAAGCAATATTCAATGGTAAAACTATTACTGCTGCCGAATTAGATAGTTCATATAAAACTGCAACATTACAATTAATGGGAGCTCATGTTATTGAATCTAGAGAACATCCTGTAGATATGAGTGGAATTATTGTAAGTGAAGAAGGTAAAGCTTTCTATGAAAAATATCATAACTTATTCTTAAATGCTAAAGAAGCTACTGGAGATGAGAAAGTTGCTGCTGTAGAAGCATTCTACAACGAAGTACGTAACGATTTCCCAATTGATCCAGATACACGTGAAGTAGGTATTTCTCATTCTAATTCACATCAAGCAATTGAATCATATAAATTAGCAATTACTCCAATGGTAGCTGCTGGTGAAATTATGTGGCAAAACTTAGACATTGATAAGACATTACAAGGTGGAATTAATAGTTACTTCTTTGGAGATGTTGATGTTAATGAATTATCACGTGATGAATTAGTAGAAATTATCTTAAATGGTAACGTAGGTGTTGCTAAGGGAGAAATTGATTACTTTAACGATTTAGGATTATGTAATATAGCTGAAGGTAAATTTGAAATTGTTCAACAAATTACTATGGGAGCTATTAGTAATAGTGATAAGACTAATCCAAGATATGATCAATATGAAAATGCTATGGTTAAAGAGTTAACTGATAAGAATGCTTATGTAATTGATGATGCTCATAGAGAATTATCAGAATTAGATAGATTCCAAGAAGAAGTTAACTGGCATTTTGGATTAAATGAGGAAGGATATTATACTGGATCAGTATACTATACTACTGAAACTCATACTCGTACAAGAACTTGGAAGAAAACTAAAACAACTAAGAGAACTGAAGTTACACGTACAGAAAAAGAAATTACTGATGAAGCTAAAAAAGAAGTCGATAAAAAGATAGAAGAAGAAAATAAACAAGCAAAAGAAGAAGCCGAGAAGGAAGCAGAAGAAACTCGTCAAGAGATTCAAGACAAAGAAGATCAAAAAGCAGAAGAAATTAAAGAAGAAGTTAAAAAAGACGAAGAAGACTTACAAGAAAAAATTGAAGATGCTAATGACAAGATTAAAGAAAATCAAGAAATAACAAAAGAAAATGAAGGTAAACCTGCTGAAGAGCAAAAACCAACTGATCCAGTTAATGAAGAAGACTTTGGAGATCATAATGTAGATTTTGATGATCAACATTCTGATTCACAAGGTAACTTAGATGATTCAGTAGAAAATATTACTACTGATGGTACTGGAGCTAAAACTCCAAGTGATTTACCTGATCCAAATGAAACTGGTAAGAAGTTTGATGAAGAAGGAGAAAAACAAGCTAAATCTAATTCATCAGCCGCACCAAAAGCAGAAGCTAAGTCTGAGACAAAATCTGAACCAAAGGCAGAAGCTAAGTCTGAGCCTAAATCAGAACCAAAGGCAGAAGCTAAATCTGAACCTAAGTCTGAACCAAAGGCAGAAGTTAAATCTGAACCTGCTCCAAAAGCAGAACCTGCTAAGAAGAATTACGAAGAAAAAGTTGATGCTTACGTAGAAGAAATGTCTCAAAAATCTTCAAGCGACGATGAAGCTGCAAAAGAATTAAAAAAGTAAGAGTTTAACTCTTACTTTTTCTTTTATATCAACATAGCTTTGACAAAAACGAACATTTGTGGTATAATGTATGCACATTGATGGTACAGAGGTATCATTGTGTGGGGGTTGTATTATGAAAGATGATAAATTAATATCTAACGAAGAATTGATACAGATATTTTATGATGAATTACAAAAAGATTATCCTATATATGAAGAGCATAGAGAAGGAATTTCACATGATAGTATTCCTATGTTTAGTGATAGTAAGTATTCAATGCTACTATATAATATTAGGAATAATATGAGTTGTATTCAAAATGCATTTGAAAATTCTGCAGAATTTGATTTTGACTCAGAATTAAATAATGTAAAAGAGTATCAAAAAACTAAATAAAGCATTTATCTAAGAAGATTATATTTGACAAAAAACGACATTTGTGGTATAATGTATACACATTGAAGGTACAGTGGGGATTCAAACTTATAGGGGGTTGAATATATATGAAAAACGGTTATATATTTGAGTATCTTGATGAAAATGATTTTAGAAAAAAAGAAAGATCAGTAAGAAAGTATAATATGTTAGCTTACAAGAAATTAACATTCTCATACTATCCAGAATTACGTAGTGGTAAATTCTTGGGTGAAGAAGTTAATAGAAACGATAAAGATAAAACTGTAAGTTATGAATTACAATTACCTACTGATGAATTATTTAAAAAAGTTCATGGGCCAATTGTATTACATTATACAGTTTATACTGAAAAGAATATTATTCTTTTAACTAATATTACACCAGAAGGTATATTAGATGAAGGACATAGAGCTGAATTATCTACATATAAAGGTGTTATGATTTCTAAAACTAATCCAGAAAAAGATATGTTTAAAATCAATTTATTAAATATGTTAAATAAATAGAGATATTCTCTATTTTTTTAATATTTAGGTTGCAAGAAACAATTATTTATGCTATTATTAAATAGCACGGACCCTTAGCTCAGTTGGTTAGAGCATCCGGCTCATAACCGGGCGGTCATAGGTTCGAGTCCTATAGGGTCCACCATTTCATGCGAGTATGGCGGAATTGGCAGACGCGCTAGACTTAGGATCTAGTGTCCCAGACGTGCAGGTTCAACTCCTGTTACTCGCACCATTTAGAATTAAACAATCTTAGAGATTGTTTTTTTTTGTTCTTTTGCTCACATTGACAGGTTTATAATTTGATTTTATAATTTACTCAGGTGATAATATGACTAAATATAAGAATAGTAAATATATTTTAGTTGTTTTGTTTTCTGGATTATTGGGATTATCTCTTAGTTTGTCTTATCTTTTGACTAAGAATAATTTTAATTATAATTTTAGTATTATTAAAATACTATTATATTGGATTGTTTTTAGTGTATTATCATTTTTAGTAATAAAATTTTTTATATATTTATTAGAAAAAATAAAGATTAAAAAAAATATATTTAAAAACCAGTCTTTATTTATTATATGTTTTTTGAGTGTTTTTTTATCGGGAATTCTATTTTTAATAGTACATTATCCAGGTGTTGGTTTTAATGATACCTTATACATTATTCAAGATCCTGTAGTTTCATCAACTCAACATCCACTGATATATAATTTACTATTAAGTTATACATATCGATTTTTTAATCTCATATTTAATAGTGCAAATATTAGTTATTTTTGTACTAGTATTTGTCAATTACTTATATGTAGTTTGATAATTACTTATATTATTATTTGGTTTAATGAAACTATTAAAAATAAGTTTTCTGTAATTTTACTGATTATATATTTTTCTTTGTTTCCAATTATTTCTAATTATAATGTAGCACTTATAAAAGATTCATTATTTGGAATTGTATTTTTATTATATATTCCATTACTTTATACATTGATTAATACTAATGGTAAAGAGTTAAATAATACAACTTATTTATTAAAACTAGGTAGTTTATTTATCATAACTGTATTACTCAGAAATAACGGACTATATGTTGTTGTTTTCACTATAATATGTTTGATGATAGTATTTAGAAAATATTATAAAAAACTAGGCTTAATACTTTTCACTGTTATTATATTAAGTATAGTGCCAGGATTATTTATAAAAGAAGAGTCTTTATTTCAAGAAAAAGTTGGAATTCCTCTTCAACAATTAGCTTATTCAGTTAAATATAATGAACAAAGTATTAGTACAAAAGATAAAAAATACTTAAATAAGTTAATGAGTTTAGATTTAATGAAAGAAAAGTATAATCCTTTTAATGTAGATACTATAAAATGGGATCCTTCTTTCAATAGAAGATATTTAAATGAAACAAAGATTGAGTTTATTAAAGTCTGGTTTAGTATATCTCATAAGAATTTCAGCAATTATATAAAAAGCTATTTATTAGCTACTTATAATTTGTGGTCAATTGATAAGTTTAATCCACTTCAAAGTAGATTTTTAAATATTGATTTTGGAGAAATTGATAAAACTAAGTCTAGATTTAAAGAGTTGCAGAATACTAATATTTTACCAAATGTTATTAATGATAAATTAATAAAGTATTATGAAAAAACTACAGTTTATTTTTCTAATGGAATACTTTTATTCATATTACTTTTTATAAATGTATTTGCACTTCTAAAAAAGAATAAGAAAATACTTATTTTATCTATTCCTATTATTGGAGTATATTTAACTTTACTTATATCTGCTCCAATATCGTATGCATTAAGATATATGAGTTCTTATCTATATTCTTTACCTGTCTTAGTATTAACTACTTTTTGTATTAAAAATAAATAAACAACATTTAGTTGTTTTTTTTTATTATTTTATGATAGACTAAATAAAAATGTGGAGGTATTTATGTATATAAGTGATATTACAAATGAAATGCCTACTAGTTATAGTAGTGATTTAGAAGAAAATGTTTATACAAAATTAAATGAATTAAATATTCAGTTTGATAGAGTAGATAATGATACTGTAGAAGCTATGGAAGAATGTGTTGAGATTAGTAATAAACTAGGTGCTGAAATTAGAAAAACAATTATTGTATGTAATGAAAAGAAGACACAATTCTATTTAGTAGTCTTACCTGCAGAAAAAAGATTTGATTCTAAGTTATTTAGAGATAAAATGGGTTGTTCTAGAGTGTCTTTTGCGAAAGCTGAAGATATGCAAGAAATATTAGGTGTTGTTCCTGGAAGTGCAACTATTATGAGTGTTATTAATGATAAAGATAATATTGTAAAAGTTGCTATTGATAAAGAAGTTGCTGATAGTGAATTCTTTGCATGTAATACTGGAGAAAACACAAGACATATTAAAATTAAAACTAGTGATTTATTAAATGTGTTCTTGCCAAATGTAAACCATGAACCAACAATTATAGAATTATAAACATACTTTGTATGTTTTTTTTATGTGCTTTTTGATAAAAATATGCTAGAATATTCTATAGGATGGAGTGGGATTGTTATGATATTGGTTAATCAAAACTTATGTTCAAAAGCTGAATTAAATACAATTCTATACATCACTAAGAATGTATTGAATATCATTATGATTGTAGCACCTATATTAGCTATTATAGGAATAACTTTCTTGTTTATTCAATTAATGAGCAATCCAGATAATAAAAAGTTATTAAAGAAAGTAGAGAATTCAGTTAAAGCATTGATAATAATATTTCTAATACCATTTTTTATAACTTTAGTTATGGGTATGGTTGGAAATAATACTGAATTTACTAAGTGTTATAAGAATGCTACTAAACCTGAATTATATGCTAAATACATTATAATTAATGAACAAGAAAATACTCCTGTTACTGTTAAGCCAGATGATTATGAAGAAGGTACTTTTAAACAATTAGATTTTAGTTGTAAGAGTAAGCATATTAAAGGTCAATTTTCATGTGATACAATACATATTGTTGAAAGACATATGAATGAATTAAACTATTATAATTTTGATAGTGTTATTGCATCATATGGTGGTTTTGATAAATATATGAAAAGCTTAGGTGGTTATTTTGCTAAATACTATGGTAAACAACCAAAGGTAACTACTGTCTATGAATTCCAACAAGTAGCTGAATATGTATTAGGTATGATGACAATGTATGGATTTGATTATTATAATGGTGATAATGGTAAATATTGTAAATGGGGTGGAGGTTGCCAACCTATGAAAACATTTAGAGAAAAGGGCACACTACCTAGAGCAGGAACATCTGATGCATTCTATCCTGATCAAATGATGCATACTGAAGATGGCTTATCTGATGCAAAACATTTTGATAATTTAATATCAGGGAAAAATGAAATAAATATGACAACTTGTTGTAATTGGACTACTGATATGGTTTACTATAAAGCAGGAATTTTTGGAACAGGAAGAACTGCAGTAAATCATTCCGCAAGTTTTAGAAAATTAGGTTCTGCAAAGACTAATAAGATAATAACTAATTATGAAGAAATTAAACCAGGAGATATTATTGAATGGTTTGAAAGTGAAATTGATCCACATAATGTTAATACATGGAATAATTGGTATCACGTATCATTTGTGGGAGAAGTTGATTATAATAAAAAGACATATACTGCTTATGAGACAGGTAGTGGTTTTACAGGGCCACGTAATCATAAGCATGTACACAGTATGAAAAAGAAAAACAAAAATATTGCTATAATAAGAGTAATAGATTTGAAGTAAGGAGATTTCTATGAAATTATATGGAAGAGGATATATTAAAATTACTATAGGAGGTTACTATGGAAGTTATAACAGTTACAAAAGATACTTTTGATGAGGAAGTTATGAAGAGTTCTACTCCAGTATTAATAGATTTTAATGCTGATTGGTGTGGACCTTGTCGTATGTTAAGACCAATATTAGATGAAGTTGCATCTTCAAATGATAAAGTAAAAGTTGTATCAATTAATATAGATGATGAAGATGAGTTAGCTGACAAATATGAAGTTAGTTCAATCCCTTGTTTAGTATTAATAAAAGATGGTAAAGAAGTTAATAGAAATGTTGGTTTAATAGCTAAAGAACAATTAGAGAGTTTTATAGGTGAATAATATGTATGATATTATAATTATTGGTGCAGGACCCGCTGGTTTAACCGCAGCTATATATGGTAAAAGAGCTCTTAAAAAAGTTTTAGTATTAGAAGCATTAAGCTATGGGGGTCAAATTATTAATACTTTAGATATTGAAAACTATCCGGCAGCTGCTCATATATCTGGTTTTGATTTTGCTACTAATCTATATAATCAAGCTAAAGAGTTAGGGACTGAAATAAAGTTTGAAAAAGTAACTAATATTATAGATAATGATGATATTAAAAAAGTAGTTACTTCTAAAGGTGAATATGAGACTAAAACTATTATTATCGCAACAGGAGCAGATAATAGAAAACTAGGTTTAGAAAATGAAGATAAATTAATTGGAAAAGGTATTTCTTATTGTGCTACTTGTGATGGTAATTTCTTTAAAGGAAAAGATGTTGCGGTAGTAGGTGGAGGAAATACAGCATTAGAAGATACGTTATATTTAACTGATTTAGTAAATAAAGTATATTTAATACATAGAAGAGATGAGTTTAGAGGGGATCCTACTATTGTAGAAAAACTAAAAGAAAAAGATAATGTAGAATTTGTCTATAATAGCAATGTAACTAAACTTATTAGTAATGATAAATTAGAAGGAGTTGAAGTTACTAATAAAGATGGATCTACTAAAGAATTAAGTGTATCTGGATTGTTTGTAGCTATTGGTAAAGTACCTGAAAATGAAAATTTCAAAGAAATAATAAATTTAGATGAGTCTGGATATATTATTGCTGGAGAAGATTGTCATACTAATAGAGAAGGTATATTTGTGGCTGGAGATAATCGAGTAAAAGAATTACGTCAACTAGTAACAGCTACATCTGATGGAGCAATAGCTGCTACGGAGGCTGTAAAATATATAAACAAATAAATGCGTGGTGATTTTATGGATGTTTATAAATATATAGATGAATATGGTAAATATACATTTGAAGAAAAGAAAATTAATGAAGTAGATAAAGTAATATTTTCCTTTTTATCGTATGCTAACTTAGAGAAAGTATTTGAGGATGATGTAGTTTTAACTATTTATGAAGCTGGTAAACAGTATTTACAATTACATCCTGGTAAAGATATTAATATTATTGCTGTTAAAGAAGGAAATAAGCTTTTAAAATATATTCATAATGTTAGAAGATATAAAGATTGTTTACTATATAATTATGAATATGTAGGAAATACTAAAGTACAATTTGGAGTAGTATCTATAGAGTATGAACCATTTAAAGTATTTGTATCTTTTGAAGGTACTGATTCATTATTTAGTGGTTGGAAAGAAGATTTTATCTTAGGATATCAATTTCCTACAATATCTCATAAGATGGCTATTAAATATTTAAATAAACATTTTTCTTTTAGTAATAAGAAATTAATATTAGGTGGTCATTCTAAAGGTGGTAATCTAGCATTAGTCGCAGGTATGTATGCTAGACCTGGGATAAGACGTAAAATTACTGAAATTATTAATGCAGATGGACCTGGATTATTGGATAAAGAATTCAAATCTCTTAGATATCAAAGCATTAAAAAGAAATATAAGCATATTATGCCTAATTATTCACTCGTAGGATTGTTTTTAAATCATTCTAATGATCATGTGGTAAGTTCTACTAATAAAGGAATACTTGCTCATAATATAGTTTATTGGGAAATAGAAGATAATCATTTTGTAAAAGGAAAGTTATCTAAGTTTTCAAAAGAGTTAGATGTTGCTATTAAGAAGTGGTTTGCAAAATATAATTTAGAAGATAAAAAGAGCTTTATTAATAATTTAGATTATGTATTTAGAGAAGCTGGTATTACTAGTATTATGGATATTAAAACTAAGAAAAGAAACATATTGAATTTGATTGCTTCATCTAAAGATATGAGTAATAGTTCTAAAAAATTATTAACAGAGTTTATTATGTTAATAATAAAGTGTTTTAATGAAGTAAAAAAAGATGAAGTAAAAGATTTATTAACTAATATGTTTAAGATAACAAGTAAAACATTTAGTAATTTAAATATTGCTAAAAAAATATAGGAGGTATTATGAAATTTATAGTTCAAAAAGAAGTATTTGATAAAATAGAAGATTTATATATTGGGGTTGTTGTTGCTAAAGGAGTAGATAATTCTAAAGAATATAAAGAAATTGATAAAATGTTAGAAGAATCTATGGCAAATGCAAAGAAAGAATTTGAAGGAGTAAAAGCAAAAGAAGATCCTAGAGTTATACCATATCGTGAAGGATTCCAAAAAGTAGGAATTAATCCTAATAAATTTCAATGTTCAGTAGAAGCAATGGTAAATAGTATTTCTAAAGGAAGAGACGTTCCACATATTAATCCATTAGTTAATTTAAACAATGCTATTTCTTTAAAATATACTCTACCTATGGGAACTCATAATCTAGGACTAAGTAATAACGATATTGAATTAAGATTTGCAGTAGATGAAGATACATTCGTTCCAATGGGTACTGATACAGTTGAAAAACTAGAACCTGAAGAATTAGTATATGTAGTAGATAACAAAGTAAGAACAAGACGTTGGGCTTGGAGACAAAGTAGAGAAGGTATGATTGATAAAGATACTAGTTATGTATTCTTCCCAATTGATGGATTTAAAGGATTTAATGATGATAAAGTAAATGAAGCAATGAAAGAGTTAGAAGAAGTATTAAAGAAAGAATTTAATTGTGAAACTAGATCTGGATTTGTAGATAAAGATCATTTAGAATTTGAATGGGACCTATAAGATATAGGTCTTTTATTTTTCTTTAAAAATATGTTATTCTAAATTTAAGGAGAAAATAAAATGCAGAAAGTAAAAGACATATTATTTTTAATATTAATTGGTATAGCTGTTTATTTAGCTTATAACAGTGATTTCTTTAGTGAAACTACAGAATATCGTAAAGATAATAAGTTGGTTGATACTACTAGTTTTAAGATATATTTTATTGATGTAGGAGAGGCAGATTCAATTCTTGTGAAAGATAAAGAACAATTTAGTTTAATTGATACTGGTAATAATGAAGATGGACCTAAATTAGTAAATTATTTTAAAGAACTTGGTATTACTAGATTTAAGTATATAATATGTACTCATCCTCATGAAGATCATATAGGTGGTATGGATGATATAATTAGAAACTTTGATGTAGAACACATTTATATGCCAGATGTACAAACTGATTATAAGACATATACAGAAATAGTTGATTTAGTAAAATCCAAGAATATGACTATAGAAGTACCAGAAATAGATAGTACATTCACAATGAATGATTCTATGTTTAATGTACTATGGATTAGTAATAGTGAAGAAGAGATTAATGATGACTCTATTGTTTTAAAGTTAAATTATAAAAACACTTCATTTATATTTACTGGGGATGCAACTAAAAATGTAGAATTAAAAATACTAGATAAAGATCTAAAATGTGATGTCTTAAAACTAGGACATCATGGTTCTAGTGATGCATCATCTGCTCAGTTCCTTGAGAAAACTAAACCACTATATGGTATTATATCAGTAGGAAAAGATAACGAGTATGGGCATCCACATGATATTACATTAAAGAAACTTAATTATTTAAATACCAAGATATATAGAACTGATTTAGATGGTACAATATTATTAACTTCAGACGGAGAAAACATAATGTTTGAGACTATAAAAACAGATACAAATGGGTGATATTATGCAAGTAAAAATAGATAAATTAGATAATTTTGGAAGAGGTATTACATATATAAATAATAAAATATGTTTTGTAGATAATGCTTTACCAGGAGAAGTAGTTGAAATAGAAATAACAAAAGAAAAAAGTAAATATCTTGAAGCAAGAGTAATTAATGTTATTGAGTCTAGTCCTGATAGAGTAAAAGTAGATTGTTCATATTATGATATATGTGGTGGTTGTAATTTAAGACACTTAAGTTATCAGAAAGAAAATGAATTTAAAAGAGAAAAAGTACAAGAGTTAATTAATCATATTGGTAAATTAAATGTAAAAGTAAATGATACTCTATATGGACCTGAGAAGAATTATCGTAATAAAGTTACATTTCATTCTTCAAAGAATAAAATAGGTTATTATGAAAAAGGTACTAAAAATATTATTTCTATTGATAATTGTTTATTATTAGATAATCTAATTAATGATAATATAAAGAATATTAAATATTCTCAAAAAGACATAGTAATTAGAACTAGTAATGATGGTAAAGAAATACTAATGAATGATGATTCTTCTATTATTACTAGTATTGGAGATAAAAAGTATTATGTATCTAGAGACTCTTTCTTTCAAGTAAATAAATATCTTACTAAGAATTTATATGATTTAATAAGAAATAATATAGATAAAAAATATAATAAGTGTTTAGACTTATATTGCGGTACAGGAACGATTGGAATATACATTAGTGATTTAGTAAATGAAATAATAGGAATAGATTATAGTGAATCTAATATTAATGATGCGAATAAAAATATGATATTAAATAGTATTACTAATATAAGTTTTATCTGTGATAAAGTAGAAAATAAAATAGATACATTTAAAAATATTGATCTAGTTATTGTAGATCCTCCAAGAGCAGGACTAGATAATAAAACAAAGAAATATTTAAATGAAATAAATTCAGAGAGAATAATATACGTATCATGTGATCCAGCAACTCTCTCAAGAGACTTAAAAGATTTAAGTAATAACTATAATATACTAAATATAACTCCAGTTAACATGTTTCCTAGGACATATCATTGCGAGAGTGTCGCAGTTTTAGAAAGGAAGTAAAAATGAAGAAAATAATTATCATAATAGTGATTATAGTATTAATTTTAATAATAATATTTGTACATGATAGAAAAAGTAAAAATCAAGGTTTTACTGGCACTATATATACAATAAACTATTGTGATGAAAGAGATCATTGTGATGAGATGATTACAATTGGTAAAAAAATTCCAAATAGCATAAAACAATATAAGTCAAGAGATGCTGCTCTAAAAAAATTTAACAATAAGAAAATGTACTATAAGCATATTATAAAAAATGATATTGTAAAAGAAAGCTATGTTGAATTTATTATAGATAATAATAAGATTTCATTAAAAGGAGCTGATCCCGACTATTATGAACATAATAAAAAAGTTTTATTAAGAACATTTGATAGTAATAATTGTATAATTAGAGACACCAATATTCATTGTAGTGCTTATGGAATGTATGCCAATGCTTTTCAAAATGGTTATGTAGAAGTTGGTTATAGTTATTGGAATTGTTATGTTTCCGAAAAAGGAAACTCACTATGCTCTTTTGGAAAATAAAAATACAATTATTAAAACTTGTACTGGGAAACATATTCTGTTGACCTAGAACTAGGTTAAATGATATGTTCTTTGCCCTAGGACAGGGCATTGTGAAAGTATCACGGTACTTGAAAGGAGATAATATATGAGTAAGTATGAACCATTATGGAGATATGTAAAAGAAAATAATAAAAAAGAGTATAAATTATCATTTGAAGAAGTAAAAAGAATAACTGGCTTTGATTTTGACCATGCATTCTTAACTTATAAAAAAGAATTACCAGATTATGGTTATGAGTTTAAAAAACTATCTTTAAAAGAAAAATGGGTATGGATTATTAAAAAGAAATAATGGCATGTCAAAAACCAATAGACAAGGTTGATAAACTATTGGTTTTAGGAATGCAAAGACTCATGAACATACAAAAAGTGAGATGTCAAAAACCCGCGGTCTAGCCATGTGGAGAGTGTCAGTGTATTAGAGAGAAGATAAATATGAAAAAAGAAAAAAAGTAGAAAAAAAGAAAGATAATAATAGTAATTGGTTACCAATTGGAATATGTATAGGAATAAGCATAGGAGTTACAATTGGTGCAGCTACAAATAATATGGGATTATGGTTACCTATTGGAGTTAGTATTGGAATATGCTTTGGACTTGCATTTTCAAGTGATGAAGATAATAATGAAAAAAGCAGTTCTGTTCGATTGATTTATAATAATAGTTATGATATATTGCAAGTGTATTAATTATCTTGCCGTGAGTTAATATGACAATTTGGACGCTAAGGTTCTAATTCTTTAAGGCGAGGAAGAATTATTGCATGCTGCGGGATATCCCTTTTAATAGGATGAAGGGGATATCCTTTTTTTATTCTAAAGAAGGAGGTTTAATTATGAATGAAATAGCAGAGAAAGATGTTATAAACATCGAAAACATGATTTATGAAATTGATGGAAAGGAGGTAATGTTAGATACTGATCTTGCTAAATTATATAATGTTGAAACAAAAAGAATTAATGAAGCAGTAAAAAACAACCCAGAAAAATTCCCTGATAGATATTTGTTTAGAATTACGGATAAAGAATATAATTCTTTGAAGTCGAAAATTTCGACTTCAAAAGGTGGCTCTAGGAAAGGTCATACAGCATTTGTTGAACAAGGTGTTTATATGCTTGCAACGATTTTAAAGTCAGATGTAGCAACTGAAGTAAGTATTAGAATAATGGATACATTTGTAAAAATGAGACACTATTTAAATTATAATAGAGATTTTCTTCCTAGAAAATATCTTTTGTTAGAGGAGAAAGTAGATAATAATACAAAGAGAATAGATGAATTGTTTGATAGATTTAATCCTAAAGATATTGTAAAAGATTACTTGTTTTTTGATGATGATTTCTATGATGCTTATTCAGTAATTATGGATATTTTCAATAGAGCATATGAAGAAATAATAATTATAGATAACTATGCAGGAAAGGAATTATTAGATATAATAAAGGATATTAACAAAAAAATAATTATTGTATCAAGTAATTTAGATGAAAAACTAATTAAAAAATATAATAAACAATATAAAAATGTAGAATTTATATATAATGATACCTTTCATGATAGATTTATTATTTTAGATAGATATATATTGTACTCTTGTGGGTCATCATTGAAAGACGTTGGAAAGAAATGTTTTGGGATTCATAAGATAGAAGAAGTTAAATTTGTAAAAGAGATTGTTAATAAATTGTTTCTTTAAAATTAAATTTATATGATAAAATAAATATACCATTATTAATAAAGGGTGAGTTAAATGAAAAACAATGGTATAGAAATTATAAAAGTAGAAGAAAAGAACAAATATTTAGATGAAGCATTCTCAATTGCTCGTCATTATAATAGTTTGATTAACAATCCTTATAAGAAGATAATTCCATATGTTAGAGAAAGAATATATTTAACAGTGGCTCTTACTGTATATGTAGTTTCAATGCTAATTATATTTAAAGAAGTAATGCTATTTAATTGCTTTGTGGCTGGATTTTTCCTTTTAGCTATAATATTTTTTCTAAAAGATATACTTGCGGTTCGTAAATATATATCTACTGAAACTAAGCGAGATGCTAATTCAGTTTTAATAATTGATAAAGAAAAAGTTACTTTAGATAATAAGAATAATCATATTACTTATGAGTGTTTATGGGAAAATATAAAATTTATTTTAATTTCTAATTATTGTATTTCTTTTGTACCTATAAGCAGAGATACGAGTCGTTTTGTAATAACTATACCAATTGATTATAAAAAAGAATGTTTTAATTTATTAGAAAAGTATAATAAAATGGATTTAGTTATTAATAATAAAAAATAGTAAAAGTAATCATTTTACTATTTTTTTATGTTATAATTCGATTAGGTGAATGATATGCAAGTGGTCGCAACATTATTAACATTTTTCTTCTGGGGAGTTGCAGATTTATTTTATAAACTAGGGAACAGAGGAAAAGGTAACTATAATCATTTAAAGACTGGTATAATGGTTGGTTTAGTAATGGGTATCCATGGTACTTATTTATTATTAACTACACATACTAGTATTAATATAATGGATATTATTAAGTATTTACCTGTATCTTTTTGTTATATAGCTAGTATGGTAATTGGTTATAGAGGGTTAAAGTATCTAGAATTATCTATTTCTAGTCCTATACAAAATACTAGTGGTGTAATTGTAGCATTACTATTTATTATATTCTTTAAAGAACATTATGATTATCCTTTCTATATTGCGGTATTATCTATTTTTATTGGTATTTTAATACTATCTATAATTGGTTTAGAAAGAAATAAGAAAGATAGAAAAGAGTTTAATAAGAAGAATACATTGCAAAAGATATTAACTTTAACAATTTTATTTCCATTAGGATATTGTTTACTTGATGGATTAGGTACTTTCTTAGATGGAATATACCTAGATAAACTAAAAATAATTGGAGAAAATCCTTCTTTAATTGCTTATGAATATACATTTGCTTTATATGGATTAATTACATTAATATATTTAAAAATAAAGAAAGAAGACTTTTCAATAATTAAAGAGAAAACTAAATTAACAGCAGCTTTATTTGAAACTGCTGGAGAAATATTTTATGTTACTGCAATGAGTGGTAATTCTACTATTGCTGCTCCTATAATTGGAAGTTATTGTGTTTTATCAATGCTATTATCAAGAATATTCTTAAAAGAAAAATTATCTAAAAAAGAGTACATTGGTATATTATTAGTACTTATTGGAGTTGTAATATTAGCTTTACTTGATGTATAAGAGTATTTTAATATGTCAAATAGAGTATATTCTGCATTTGATATATATTTAGTTTATAATTAATGATATATAATAATTATAAGGAGGCTTTTATGTTCGGATTTAAAAAACCAAATTATTCTTGTACTACTATAGGTACAATTACTAAACCTTCTGCGGTTAAGATTAATAATATGAATCTTCCTCTTGTAGAATATGAAGTAGAAGGACAAAAGTATACTACTAGAGTTCCTTTTGAGCTTGCGAAAGAGATGGAATTAAAAGCAAGAGCTGCAGCTGGTTATCAAGATAATCTTACTGATTCAATTAGAGCAGCAAAAGATGCAATTATGAATCAAAATTCTGGAGACGCAAAAATTGTTAGAAATAATTTAAGTTTTGGATTAAACTTTGAAGGACAAATAATGTTTACTGTAGGTAAAAAAGTAGTCGTTAATTATGATCCTGAAAAACCTAAAAAAGCTATTGTAACTTCTGAATATATTGAAAACCAAAACTAAGATAAAGGAGGAATTATATGATACTGGTAGATTGTCATAGCGCTACTTTAGGTAGTGTTCTATATATGATAAAAAATCTATTAAATTTAGTATGGATTGTTGGTCCTTTACTAGCTATTATCAGTTTAGTAATACATTTTTCAATGTTGACTAAAAATCCAGATGATCAGAAAATTCCTAAAAAAATTAGAAATAGTTTTATAGCACTATTTGTATTATTTTTAATACCTGCTCTTGTTAATTGGTCTATGTTAATGTTAGGGGAAGGTACAGAGATAAGTTCTTGTTGGACTCAGAATGTAAGTAAACCTAGTTTTAATGCTACTTATATTAATCCCTATGGAGATCAGTCTACTACTCCAATATATGCAGATCCTGCAGATTATGAATATGGAGTTCCTAAGTCTAGTAGTGATATAGGAAGTTATACAGATGGTACTGATATACCAGTTACTTCTTGTGGTAATTTAGAGTATTGTAATAGATTTTTAACTAGTATGGTAAATAATTCAAGAAGATTAAGTGAAGCAATTGCTAAATATCATCCACCAGTAGATTATAATTATCATGATCATAAGAAAACTTGGGCCTTAGCTATTAAAGCAGCTGAGCAAGGAAAACTAGTCGCAACTACATGTGTTGTTCCTGCAAACTGGGGTATGACTGATGTAATGGGTAAAGTTACTGTAGTTAATTCAGAAGGCAGAGGAGGATTTCAAGGATATAAAGGTAAAATTACACAATATACTAAACAATATAAATTTGATGGTTCAATGAACGTTAAAACAGCAATTCAAAAGGGAATAATTCAACCTGGAGATATAATAGGAGTAAAACTTCATACTTTTGCGATTGGCAGTGTTAATCAAAAAACTGGTAGTGCAGTAGTATTTGATGGTGGTCATACATTTACTAATGGATGTAAAGATTATAAATGTTCTACAATGCTTACTTATTCTGCTAAGAGAAATGCTAGTATGCCATTATATCAAATTATAAGGTGGGTAAAATAATGAATGATAAATATAAAATAATACCATTAGTGATATTTGTATTAGTCTTTATAATTGTAATGGGTTTATTCTATTTATTTAATAATAGAGAAGCAAAAGAAAAATATTCTTGTTATGATTATGAGACTGGAACAACTTATACATTTGAAACTGAAGAAGAAATGCATAAGGTTTGTGATAAATTTAATGGTCAAGAAGAAGAGAGTTTATTATCAACTCAATCAATCTATGAAGATATAGTAAATTCTAATGAAGAAGGATTTGCCATGATTCCATATATGAATGATGATAAAGAACTTGCCATTATAGTTGCTATATCTGATTGTAAAAATCCTGAAAAAGTAAAAGCTAATGTCAAAAAATGGTTTAGTGATCATTCATATAATATTAATGATTATATTATTGATTATGAATATCCTTGTGAAGTTAAATAAGATACAATTAAGTATCTTTTTTCTTTAAATATAAATGTATTAAATAATATAATACAGTTAATCCTAAATTACCTAAAGTTGGATTTTTATAGTAATTGGTATACAAGCATTTAAAAGAAAAGAGATTAGATAAGGAAATAATCTCTTTTTTGTGTTATACTTACTATACAAGGTGATGTAATATGAAAACTGATAAAAATATTTTAATAGCTTTTGTTTTAAATCTATTTTTTGCTTTATTTGAATTCTTTGGTGGAATGTTTACTGGTAGTATAGCCATTCTTTCTGATGCAGTACATGATGTTGGAGATGCTTTAAGTATTGGAATTTCATATTTTTTAGAAAAAAAGAGTAAGAAAAAGCCAGATAAAACTCATACTTATGGTTATATTAGATATTCAGTAATTGGTAGTGTTATTACTACAGTAATTCTATTAGTTGGTTCTAGTTTTGTTATAGTTGAATCTATAAAAAGATTCTTTAATCCAGTAGATATTAATTATAATGGAATGATTATAATAGCTTTATTTGGTGTTATAGTTAATTTTCTAGCTAGTTATGTTACAAAAGATGGAGATTCGCTTAATCAAAAGGCAGTTAACTTACATATGTTAGAAGATGTACTTGGTTGGGTAGTAGTACTGATTGGATCCATATTAATGCGTTTTACTAATATTTCTATTATTGATTCTGTTTTATCTATTGGAGTTGCGATATTTATATTTATTCATGCTTTGAAAAATCTTAAAGAAATAGTAGAAGTATTTTTAGAGATAACTCCTAAAAACATTGATTTAGATGAATTAAAGAAACATATTAAGAAAGTTAATGGAGTATTAGATGTTCATCATATTCATGTTAGAAGTATAGATGGTTATAATAATTTCGCAACACTTCATGTAGTTGTTTCTAAATACAGTGAGAAAATAAAAAATGAAGTACGTGAAGAATTATTAGAACATGGTATTAGTCATTCTACTATTGAATTAGAATTAGAGGGAGAAAAGTGTGATAATATGGATTGTGATATGAATCATGTTCATGTAGAAAGACATCATAACCATCATTAATTAAAAACTAATCTTTGCGATTAGCTTTTTTTGTGTTAAAATGTTTATGGTAGATGTTTATGAAAAAGAAAAATAATAAGAAAAATTTAAAAAAGAAAATGGAAAAGTTAATTAATAATAAGCAGTTTATTAAGTATTTAGTAATTGGTATTGTGGTAGTAATCGCTATTATTGTTTTAGCTTGTTGTATTTATCTAAATAAATATTATAAAGCTGGTATTGATGCTAAAAAGGCTTTAAAGGGTACAGAAACTGTTGAAGTAAGTAAAATAGATGCTGGATACTTCTTTGATGGACCTGGAACTGATTCTGCACTTATTTTTTATCCTGGTGGTAAGGTAGAAGCTTCTGCTTATGCTCCATTGATGTCAAAACTTGCGAATGCAGGAGTTGATTGTTTCTTGTTAAAAGTATCTCATAACTTGGCTATATTAGATCAAAATAAAGCAGATATGGTATTAGATTCTAAATACAAATATAATAATTGGTATTTATCAGGTCATTCCCTAGGTGGAGTAGTTGCTACTAAATATGCTATAAAGCATGATACAAGGGTTAAAGGATTAATACTTTTAGCAGCTTATCCTAATTCTAAAGTTGGTAATAATATTAAGATGTTATCAATTTATGGAAGTAGAGATGGTATATTAAATATGAAAAAATATTCAAAAGCTAAGAAATATAAAAGTATTAATTTTGAAGAAGTGATTATTACTGGAGGAAATCATTCTAATTTTGGAGATTATGGTTTCCAAAAAGGTGATAATGAATCATATTTTAATCGTTCATGGCAACAGGATATAACTGTTGAACATATAGTTAATTTTATAAACGAATAAATTCTAGGAGGTATTATGCGTAGAGATAAATTATTAAAAACAACAATAGCTTTAATATTATTATCAATTATTTATACATTATTGGTTAAATATATTGATGTAAAAAGTATTGGTCCACAAGACAGTAGTGTTGGTTTTGCTTCTATTAATGATTATTTTAAAAACTTATTAGATTATAGTAAAACTTGGTATAGTATTTCTAAATACTTAGGTGTTTTACCATTCCTAATAGTAGCTTTTTATGCTTTAATTGGTTTAAAACAATGGTACGAGAGAAAAAGTATATTTTCAGTAGATAAAAGAATTGTATTATTAGGTTTATTCTATATATTAGTTGGAGCCGTATATGTTTTATTTGAAGTAGTAGTTATTAATTATAGACCATTTCTTCAAGAAGGAGTATTAGAAGCATCATATCCGTCTTCTCATACTATGTTAGCTTTATGTATATGTCTTAGTTCTATATTTACATCTAAACATTATATTAAGAATAAAAGAGTATTAAAAATATTTAATATTTCAAGTGCTGTTTTAATGGCACTTATAGTATTAACTAGATTTTTATCAGGAGTACATTGGTTTACTGATATAATAGGAGGAATTATAATATCTATTACATTAGTTTCTATATATTTAACTTCTACAAAATATTTTACTGATTCAAAAGAAAGACTATAACTTTCTTTTTTTAATGTTCATTTAATATTTTAAATATACTATGTATATGTAAGGAGATGATATATGAAGTATTAATGAAGAAATAATGATAATAGACATTACTGAAATTTAGAATAAATGATACTTAAGAATTACTCTCTACATTCACTCTTTCTTTTCTTTATTATAATTACAAGTAAATCATTCTTAAGTGTCAAAAATAAAGGTATAGAAATCTATACCTTTTTTTGTTATAATTTCGATAGGAGGATGTATATGAAATCTAAAGTATATTATTGTAAAGAAGTATCACCCGAGAAATTAGTTGATATGTATAAATTACTAGGAAAAGAATTAACTGGTAATGTTGCGGTAAAAGTTCATTCTGGAGAAGAAGGTAATCAAAATTATCTAAGACCGGAATTTATGAAAAATATGATTGAATATGTAAATGGAACAGTAGTTGAATGTAATACTGCATATGAAGGAGAAAGAAATACTACTGAGAAACATTTAAAAACAATTGAAAGACATGGTTGGAATAAACTATATAAGTTTGATTTAATGGATGAAGAAGGACCAGATATTAGTATTCCTGTAAAGAATGGGACTCACTTAAAAGAAGATTTTCTAGGAAAAGATATTGAAAAATATGATTCAATGCTAGTTCTATCTCATTTTAAAGGTCATCCTATGGGAGGATATGGTGGAGCATTAAAACAATTATCAATTGGATGTGCTTCTTGTGAAGGAAAAGCTTGGATTCACTCTGCAGGTACTAATAAAGATCAATATACAGTATGGGATAATTTACCACCTCAAGATGACTTCTTAGAAAGTATGGCAGAAGCAGCAAGTGCAGTAGTAGATTATTTTAAAGGTAATATGGTATTTATCAATGTAATGGCTAATATGAGTGTTGATTGTGACTGTTGTGCTGTTGCGGAAGATCCATGTATGAAAGATATGGGTATTCTAATTTCATTAGATCCAGTATCAATTGATCAAGCATGCATTGACTTAGTTACAAACTCAGATGATCCTGGTAAAGAACATTTCCTAGAGAGAGTTAATTCAAGAAATGGTATTCATACTATTGAAAGAGCTGCTGAACTAGGAGTAGGTTCAAGAGAATATGAGTTAATAGAAGTATAGAAAGTAGAAATACTTTCTTTTATTTGTTATAATTTAAGTGGTGGTTTTATGAAATATATTTTTCTATTAAATCAATTTAGTTTAAAAGAAGAAACAGATATATTAAAAAAAAGAATTATTAAAGTATGTAAAAAAAGAAATATTAATTATGAAATAGAAATTAATAATGTATCTAAGTCAACTGAAGATATTCTAAATAAATATAAAAGAACAAAACATATTATTATCGCAGTGGGTGGAGATGGCACTATAAATAGAGTTTTAAACGGTATTGTAGGTACTAAAAACATCTTAGGATATATTCCATATGGTACTGGTAATGACTTCTATAGAGCCAATAAAGAGGTGTTAAATAAAGGTATTAATACTATTGATTTAGTAAAAATAAATGATAAATATTTTATCAATATAGCTTGTTTTGGTATAGATGCAGTAATTGGTAATAATAGTGAGATAATTCATAGTAAAATTATTCCTAAAAAATATCGTTATAAGATGGGATTACTAGTAAATTTTATTAAATATAAACCAAGAAACTTTGTAGTAAGTTTAAATAATAAATCATATAAAGATCAATATACTACAATAGTAGTATGTAATGCTAGATATTATGGTGGAGGATATAAAGTATCTCCTAATAGTAATTTAAATGATGGATTATTAGAAGTATTATTAGTTAAAAAGACTAATAAATATGATATGGCTAGATTAATTACCAGTATGAAAGATGCGCTTCATTTAGAATCATCTAAAGTTAGTCTATTTCAAACAAAAGAATTAACAATTAAAACAGATATACCAATTTCAAGTAATGTAGATGGAGAAGAATTAACTAGTAAAGAGTTTAATATTAAACTTATTAAAGATGGTATAGGTATTTATTATGACCAAGAACTTATAGATGATATAATTCATTAAGAAAAAGAACTTAAAAATAGTTCTTTTATTATTAATTAATATTTGCTATAATTATTATGATAAAGAGGGATATAAATGAGAGTATTTTTAAATGCAATTAAAAATGTTTTAATAATAGTACTTCTACTAGGATTTATAACTGCTGGAGTAGATTATGCAAGAATGAATTCTGGAGATGTACCTATTTTTAATATTAGTAGTTATAATCAAAAATCTAATATTCAAACATATAGAGGATTATTCTACATAGCAGAAAGAAAAGTAAAAGCATCTATTAGTGAACCATTGGTTGATTCAAGTAATATGCAATATAAAATATTAGTATTTGATTTAAATGTTCCTCGTAAGTTTAATACTGTTGAGACTTTTACAGTTGAGACTAAAGTTACTGAAAATTGTCATGAAGATTCTAAATTATACTATGCTGATTTAAAAATAAAAGTATATACATACTGTTTAGATAGTATAAAAATAGAGAATAATGGTAAAAGTACTGATTTAGATAAGACTATTAAGAAGAATTCTGGTATTATTGATGATATAGATAATAAACTAGCATTAACAGGCGTTTATAAAGATAATAAGACATTGATGTTTATAGATAAAGAAAATGAACTTTCTAGTAATGGTTTAACAATGTATCGTTGTAATGATAATAATATTAATGATGTATATTTTGCACCTAGTGATACTCCATTTAGAGAAAAAGATTTTTGTACTTATAAAGATGATGATTTGAAATTTATATTTAAAATAGTTGATGAATCTGAAAAACCTACTCCTGAAGTAGATGAAGAGGGTAAAGAAAAAGAGATTCCTAAAGAAACATTCTATTCAGATGAAAAATATGATTATCAATTTGAATATCAAAAGAGTGATAAAGTATATGTAGTAGCTCCTGCTAGTAGAGGAAGATCTGAAAAGAGATATTTATTAAAAGAAGTTTTAGATAATAATATGTTGACATTAGATGAATTAAAGGCAAAAGGTTTAAAGTTTGATAAAGTTGAGAAAGAAACTAATGACAAGTAGTTTCTTTTTTTCTAAAATAATTGTTTTTTTGAGAATATAATAGTAGAATATAATAGAATTATAGGAGGTGCTATATGTTAAGACTAAAGAATATTACTAAGACTTATGTGACTGAAGGATTTAGTCAAAAGGCTTTAGATGATGTTAGTGTTAATTTTAGAAAAAATGAGTTTGCAGCTATATTAGGACCTAGTGGTAGTGGTAAAACTACTTTATTAAATATAGTTGGTGGATTAGATCATTATGATAAAGGTGATTTAATTATAAATAATATAAGTACTAAAAAATATGGAGATAGAGATTGGGATACTTATCGTAATCATAGTGTAGGATTTGTATTTCAAAGTTATAATTTAATTCCCCATCAATCAGTACTTAGCAATGTAGAATTAGCCTTAACATTATCAGGGGAGTCTAAAACAGTTAGAAGAAAGAAAGCTGCTAAAGCACTAGAAAAAGTAGGACTAAAAGAGCATATGCATAAAAGGCCATCACAATTATCGGGAGGTCAAATGCAAAGAGTTGCAATTGCAAGAGCACTAGTTAATGATCCAGAGATTGTTTTAGCAGATGAACCTACAGGAGCACTAGATACAAATACTTCAAAACAAGTAATGGATATCTTAAAAGAAGTTGCTAAAGATAGATTAGTAGTAATGGTTACACATAATTCAGAATTAGCAAATGAATATGCTACTAGAATAATTAAGTTAAAAGACGGAAAAATAACAGATGATTCTAAACCATTTGATGGAGATGAGAGTAAAGAAAAGATTGATAAATACTCTAAAAAGACTTCAATGAACTTTAGAACGGCTTTGTCTTTATCATTAAATAATTTAATGACTAAGAAAGGAAGAACTTTTTTAACAGCTTTTGCTGGGTCTATTGGAATTATTGGTATTGCTTTAATACTTTCACTATCTCATGGTATTAATAAATTTATAGATAAAACAGAAGAAGAGACACTAAGTTCTTATCCATTAGTTATTCAAAAAGATTCGGTTGATATGTCTACTGTATTGCAGACATTGTCAGGTAATAAAAAGACAGCTAAACATGATGATAATAAAATATATGCATCTAATATTATGGGTGATATGTTTGAAACTATGTCTAATGAAGCTAAACATAACGATATGAAAAACTTTAAAAAATACTTAGAAGAAAATAAAGATATAGATCAATATGTATCAGATATCTCTTATGGCTATAATACTACTCTAAACTTATATAAAGCTGATACAGATAAAATTGTTAGAGTAAATCCTACAACTGTTTTAGATGCATTAGGAATGGGCACAGATGGTATTTCTAGTGTTTATAGTACTATGATGCAGACTAATGATGTTTTCTTTGAAATGATAGATAATGATAAATTAAATAAACAACAATACAATTTAGTAGCAGGTCATTGGCCTAAAAATTATAATGAATTAGTTTTAACAGTTAGTAAGAACAATACTATTAGTGATTATACTTTATATAGTATTGGAGTATTAGATCAAGGTGATTTAAAGGAAAAGTTTACTGATATGACTAGTAAAAAGAAAGTTAAATTTGATGAAACTAGTTATGATTATGATGAATTATTAAATTTAAAGTTCAAATTAGTATTAAATACTGATTATTATGTAAAAGAAAAAGGTCTTTGGATTAACAAATCAGATGATGAAGATTTTATGAAGAATCTTATTAATGAAAGTGAAGAAGTAAAAATAGTTGGTATTATTAAACAAAATAATGAAGCAGTTGCGGGAAATAATAGTTATGGTATGGTAGGTTACCAGAAAGGTTTAATGGAGCATTTAATTAGTCAAATAAATGAAAAAGAGATTGTTAAAGAGCAATTAGCTAATGAAGAAATTAATGTCTTTACTGGTAATAACTTTAGTACAAATGCTACATTTGATATTAATAGTTTAAATCCAGAACAAATGATGGCATTACAAAATATGAGTCAAGATGAACTTGCTTTATATATGAAGAATTATAGTGAAAATATGACTTCTTCTTATCAAGAAAACTTAACTAAATTAGGTATTTCTAAAATAGATGATCCTGATACTATTAGTATTTTCCCTAAAGATTTTGATTCTAAAGAAGAAATAGTAAAAATAATTGATAAATATAATGATACTAAAAAGAAAAAAGATCAAATTGAATATACTGATGTAGTTGGTATTATGATGAGTTCAGTATCAACAATAGTTAATGTAATCAGTAGTGTTTTAATTGCTTTTGTAGCTATTAGTTTAGTTGTATCTTCTATTATGATTGCGATTATTACTTATATTTCTGTTATTGAAAGAACTAAAGAAATAGGTATATTACGTGCTATGGGAGCAAGTAAAAAGGATATTTCAAGAGTCTTTAATGCAGAAACTTTAATAGAAGGATTATGTGCTGGAGTATTAGGTATAGTAGTCACATTATTATTAAATATTCCTATTAATATTATTATTAAAAAGGCAGTCAATATAAGTAATATTTCTGTATTACCAGTAAATGGAGCTATTATTCTAATAATAATAAGTGTAATATTAACTGTAATTGCTGGATTTATTCCTGCAAAGATTGCTAGTAAAAAAGACCCAGTGGAGGCCTTGAGAAGTGAATAGATGTAGATGGGTTAACATGAATAATCCACTATATATTAAATATCATGATGAAGAGTGGGGAGTTCCATCATACGATGATAATTACTTGTTTGAAATGTTAATATTAGAATCATTTCAAGCAGGTTTATCATGGGAATGTATATTAAATAAGAGAAAAGCCTTTTATAAGGCTTTTGATTGTTTTAATTATGAAATTATTTCTAAGTATGATGATGTTAAAATAAATGAATTATTAAATAATAAAGATATTATTAGAAATAAATTAAAAATTAAAGCAGCAATTAAAAATGCAATAGTATTTATTAATATTAGAGAAGAATATAAGACATTTAGTAATTATATTTGGTCATTTACTGATGGTAAAGTAATTGTAAATTGTGATGATAACTTAAAGACATCAAGTGAATTATCTGATATAATATCAAAGGATTTGAAGAAACGTGGAATGAGTTTTGTAGGTACTACGATAATTTATTCTTATCTTCAAGCTATAGGAATAATTAATGATCATGAACTTAGTTGTGATTTTAGAAAGAAGGAAATAGATGTTTAAAGTATTTAGAAATATTGATAAGAAAGATATTTGGATTGTTTTAGTAATCGCAACACTTGTAGTTACTTCTGTTTTCTTAGATTTAAGAATACCAGAATATATGAGTGAAATAACAAGACTTGTTCAAACAGAAAACAGTACAATGAATGAGATATTAACTGCAGGTGGACATATGATATTGTGCGCTGTATGTAGCCTAGTTTGTACTATTACTGTTGGATATTTCTCATCACTTTTAGCAGCAAAATTCTCACGTACAATGCGAAGAAAGATATTTGAGAAAGTTGAATCATTTGGAGTAAGTGAAATTAAGAAGTTTAAAACAAGTAGTTTAATTACCAGAACAACAAATGATGTTACGCAAATTGAGATGTTACTCGCAATGGGATTACAATTATTAATTAAATCTCCAGTAATGGCAATTATGGCTTTAACTAAGATATTAGGTAAAAGTACAGAGCTTTCTTTAGTAACAGGTGTTGGAGTAGTTATTATAGTTGTGACTAACCTAACTATTATTAGTATAGTTTCACCTAGATTTAAAATTATTCAAGCTTTAACAGATAAATTAAATGGAGTAGCTAGAGAAAATATATTAGGTGTTAGAGTAGTATCTGCATTTAATGCAGAAAAGTTTATGATGAATAGATTTGGTAAAGTAAATGAAGAATTATCAGACATTCATTTAAAAATTACTAAGACATTTGCTTTATTTGATCCAATAATGAACTTTGTAATGCATTTTCAACATTTAGGAATTTATATAGTTGGAGCTATGTTAATTATTAAAAGTAATATGATGGATAAAATAACTATGTTTAGTAATATGGTAGTATTTTCTAGTTATGGTATTCAAGTAATATTCTCATTCTTAATGCTTACAATGATATTTATGATATTACCAAGAGCTAGAGTATCAGCTAATCGTATTAATGAAGTATTAGATGAAGAACCATCTATTAAATCAGGTGATTTCAAAGGTAAAACTAATGAAAAAGGAACAGTTGAGTTTAAAAATGTTAGTTTTAAATATCCTGATGCTGATGAATATTTATTAAAAAATATTAGTTTTAAAGCAAATCAAGGAGAAACAGTAGCTTTTATAGGATCTACTGGTTCAGGAAAATCTACTTTAATTAATTTAGTTCCAAGACTATATGATGCAACTCTAGGAGAAGTATTTGTAGATGGAGTTAATGTAAAAGACTATGATTTACATGAATTAAATAATAGAATAGGCTATATTTCTCAAACTGCATTTATGTTTACAGGTAGTGTATATGATAATGTTAGTTATGGAGATAATGGTAAAACTAAACCAAATCTTGAAAAAGTAAAAGAAGCAGTAAAAATTGCGCAAGGAAAAGACTTTGTAGAGAAAATGGATAAGAGTTACAAAGCACATATTGCTCGTGGAGGTACTAATATAAGTGGTGGTCAAAAACAAAGACTATCAATTGCCAGAGCAATAGCCAGAGATCCTGAAATATATATCTTTGATGATTCATTTAGTGCACTAGACTATCAAACTGATGCAAAGCTAAGGGCTGAATTAAAGAAACATACAAAAGATGCAACTAGTTTAATAGTAGCTCAAAGAATTGGTACAATAATGAATGCAGATAAAATTATTGTTTTAGATAAAGGTGAATGCGTAGGAGTAGGAACTCACCAAGAACTATTAAAGAATTGTGATATCTATAAAGAAATAGCTCTATCACAACTTAGTGAGGAGGAGTTACAAAATGCGTAGAAATAATGAACGTTCAAAAGACTTTGTTGGAACAATGATAAAGTTATTTAAAAATTTAAATAGATGGAGATATTTATTATTAATTGCTGTATTCTTTGCGTTCTCTGCTGCAATACTATCAACTATAGCTCCTAATAGATTAGCGGGTGTAACTGACGTTATAAGTGCTGGAATTAAGCCTAATACAGAGAAATTAGAAGAAATATCTAAAAAGATCATTGAGAACGCAACAAATAATTATGCTGCATATAATTTAGAAATGGTCTTAAAAGATAAAAGTACTTCCCCAAGTGGTGAAAGAGCATATTTTAATGATAAAACTAATCCTCAAGATGGTATTAAAGAATTATTTGGATTATCAGATGATATAAAGAGAAAAATATTTACTGATATAGAGGTAGATGGAGTAACAATTTCTACTAAAGATCAAATAAAATATTTAGAGATATTATCTACATTTAATAAAAATGCTTTAACAGATGATACATTAGCTAAATTAGATGAATTACCAGATTCAATTAAAGGTTTAGTTGAACCTAAAATGGATACTAAAGATTTAACTACTAAAGCAATTATTCTTGGTATTATCTATTTGTTAAATTCAATATTTGGTTATATAGAAGCAATTATTATGGCCAATGTTGGAATAGGATATGCTAGAAAATTAAGAAGTGATATTAGTAGTAAAATTAATAAATTACCATTAAGATACTTTGATACACATGAAGCAGGAGATGTATTATCTCGTGTTACTAATGATGTTGATACTATTGGTATTAATATAAGTGATGCAGTTACATCTTTAGTTACTAATGTAACATTATTCTTAGGATCTATTATAATGATGTTTGTAACTAACTGGATAATGGCTTTAACTGCTATCGCATCTAGTATTATTGGTTTTGGATTATCATTTATACTATTAAAGATTAGTCAAAAATACTTTGTTCAAAGACAAAAAGAATTAGGTAATTTAAATGGACATATTGAAGAGATTTATTCAGGACATAGTGTAGTTAAATCATATAATGGTGAAGAAGAAGCTCTAAAAGAATTTAATAAAATTAATGATAGATTATATGAATGTAATCGTAAGAGTCAATTCTTATCAGGTATTATGCAACCAATAATGTCTTTTATAGGAAACTTTGGTTATGTTATGGTCTGTGTAGTAGGAGCAATCTTAGTCATGAATAATTATATTACTTTTGGTGTAATAGTTGCATTTATGATTTATGTACGTTTATTTACTAATCCATTATCTAGAATTGCTCAGTCTTTGACAACACTTCAATCAGTAGGAGCTGCTGGAGAGAGAGTATTTGAATTCTTAGAAGAAAATGAATTAAAAGATGAAAGTAATATAAAAACAAAACTAGATAGAAATAGTGTTAAAGGAAATATTGAATTTAAAAATATTAAATTTAGTTATGATGAAGGTAAACCAATTATTAAGAATTTTACTGCTTCAGTTAAATCTGGAGATAAAATAGCTATTGTCGGACCTACAGGAGCTGGTAAAACAACTATGGTTAATCTACTTATGAAATTCTATGAAATAGATGAAGGAGATATCTTAATAGATGGTGTTTCTATTAAAGATTTAACTAGATCTAATATTCATGAATTATTTGATATGGTTTTACAAGATACTTGGTTATTTGAAGGATCGGTCAGAGAAAACTTAGTATTTAATAATAAAAATATTACTGATGATATGTTATGGAAAGTATGTAAAAATGTAGGAGTAGATCACTTTATTAAGACACTTCCAAAAGGATTAAGCGCAAGTGTAGGAGATAGTAATACTATATCTTCTGGACAAAAACAGTTATTAACTATAGCTCGTGGTATGATAGAAGATGCTCCGTTTTTAATTCTTGATGAAGCAACTAGTAATGTTGATACTCGTACAGAAGAATTAGTACAAAAAGCAATGGATAAACTAAGTGAAGGTAAAACAAGTTTTATAATTGCTCATAGATTAAGTACTATAAAAAATGCAGATTTAATTTTAGTAATGAATGAAGGAAATATAGTAGAGCAAGGAAAACATGAAGAACTATTAAAGAAAGATGGTTTCTATGCTAATCTATATAATTCTCAATTTCAAAAATAAGGACTCTAACGAGTCTTTTTTATTTACTTAAAAATTAACTAATAGTATAATTAATATAATAGGTGATAATATGTTTAATAGAAAGTTTTCATCTAATATAATAAGACGAAAAAGAATGATAACATCAAGTCTCATTCTTTTAGTCGTGTTTCTAACAATAGGATACTCAGTATTTTCTACTGATCTTTCTATTAATGGAATACTTGGAGTATCAAAGTATGAAGAAAAAATATATTGGGCTCTACAAGATAATGACATTGATAGTGTAAATGAAACACTGGTTTTATCTAGCAAGGAAGTAGCGGGTGTGGAACAAGGGGACTTTTTGGCAAGTACAAGCTTTGGTAGTGCTTCTCAAGTACCATGGATAGTTGGTTCATATGATTCAACAAATAATAAGAGCTATAATGTAACAACAGTATATATAGAAAAAGAAATAAGCCCCACATCAACAGCTTATTGGTTTAATGGAGTAGGATATAATACGTCAACATTTACTGCAAATTTAGAAAAACTTAATACTTCACAAGTAACAAATATGAGTTATATGTTTGCTGATGTAGGATATAAAGCTACAACATGGGATATTGGAAATTTAAGTAACTGGGATACCTCCCAAGTAACAAATATGAGTTATATGTTTTCCGGAGCAGGATATAAAGCCACAACCTTCAATTTGAATTTGAGCAATTGGGATACCTCGAAAGTAACAGATATGAATTGGATGTTTTACTTTGCAGGATATAAAGCTACGACATGGTCTATAGGAGATTTAAGTAGTTGGGATACGTCACAAGTAACAAATATGTATTATATGTTTGTCTATGCAGGATATAGTGCAACAGATTTCAATTTGAATTTAAGAAATTGGAACACATCCCAAGTAACAAATATGAGTTCTATGTTTTCCTCTGCAGGATATAATGCTACGACATGGTCTATAGGAGATTTAAGTAGTTGGGATACCTCGAAAGTAACAAATATGAGTTCTATGTTTTCCGAAGCAGGATATAGTGCTACGACATGGTCTATAGGAGATTTAAGTAGTTGGAATACGTCACAAGTAACAAATATGTATTATATGTTTTCCGAAGCAGGATATAGAGCTACGACATGGTCTATAGGAAATTTAAGTAACTGGGACACCTCCCAAGTAACAAATATGAATTCTATGTTTCGGGATGCAGGATATAAAGCCACAATCTTCAATTTGAATTTAAGTAATTGGAACACATCCAAAGTAACAAATATGAGTTCTATGTTTGGATATGCAGGATATAGTGCTACAACATGGAATATAGGAGATTTAAGTAGTTGGGATACCTCCCAAGTAACAAATATGTGGTATATGTTTCGGGATGCAGGACGAAATTCTACGACATGGTCTATAGGAAATTTAAGTAACTGGGACACCTCCCAAGTAACAAATATGAGTTATATGTTTCACTATGCAGGATATAAAGCCACAACATGGTCTATAGGAGATTTAAGTAGTTGGGATACATCACAAGTAACAGATATGAGTCGAATGTTTTTTAATGCCGGAAATAACGCCACAACATTTTATTTAAATCTAAGTAATTGGAACACATCCAAAGTAACAAATATGAGTTCTATGTTTTCCAATGCAGGACGTAATAGTGCAACATTCTCTATTACAATCCCACAGACTAATGGTAATGGTATAAATAATGATACTACTCATATGTATGGGTCAACTAATTCAACTTTTGCTGAACCTCCTAGTGGTAGAACATTTACTGTTGCTACTTCTTGATTTATATAATAAGTATTGCAATTTCACTAAAAATATGATATATTATAACCACAAAAGGAGATCCTTTAATAAGTTAAAATTAATTGGATCTTCTTTTATTGTCTTTTTTAATAATTTTATTTATAATAAAAACTGGTGATTAGTATGAAGAGAAGTGAAGTGGATAGAAGTAAACTTTCTCCTATGATGCAACAATATATGGATATTAAAGATAAATATGATGATTCTATTATCTTCTTTCGTCTTGGAGATTTTTATGAGATGTTTTTTGAAGATGCGATTACTGCTTCTCGAGTACTAGAATTAACTTTAACTGGTAAACAAGCGGGATTAGATGAAAGAGTACCTATGTGTGGTATTCCTCATCATGCTTATATTTCTTACGTTGATGAATTAATCGAGAAGGGGTATAAAGTAGCTATTTGTGAACAATTAGAAGATCCTAAAGAAGTTAAGGGAATGGTAAAAAGAGATGTCATTCAAGTAGTTACTAAAGGTACTAAGATTGATTCTAATATAGATTCTAAGAGTAATAATTATATTGCCAATATCTGTTCATTTGAATATTGTTACGGTATTAGTTATGCAGATATTTCTACTGGAGAAGTATATGCTACTTTAGTAGATGGTGATATAGATAAAGTAATTAAAGAAATAGTTAGAAATGGTTTTAGAGAAGTTATTGTTAGTGATAATACTGATCGTAGAATAGTAGATATATTAAGAAGTAATTATGAAATATTAGTATCTATTCAAAAAGAAGAGATAGATAATGATGAATATGACTATATTTATAAAAATATTGAAGATATTAGATTAGTTAGTACATTAAAACATTTATTATTTTATATACTAGAGGCTAAAAAAGGAGATTTACATCATCTACAAGAATGTGTTGTGGTTAAATCTTCTGAATATTTAGAGTTTGATACTAATACTAAAAATAATTTAGAATTAGTTGAAACTATTAGAAATAGAGATAGACAATATAGTCTACTTTGGTTACTTGATAAATGTAAGACTGCTATGGGAAGTAGATATTTAAAACATAATATATTAAATCCATTAACTAATAGAAAAGAATTAGAAAGACGTTATGACTTAGTATCAAAGCTAAGTACTGAGTTTATTCTAAGAGATGATTTAATTAAATCATTGAATGAAGTTTATGATTTAGAAAGATTAGTTGGTAGAATTACTTATGGTAATTTAAATGCGAAAGACTTATTACAATTAAAAAGTTCTTTAAAAGAATTACCTACTATTAAGAAAATATTAGAAGAATTAAAGTTTGATAAGACTATTGAAACTTTTGATGAAGTATATAGTCTGTTAGAGAGAACTATTTGTGAGGATGCTCCTTTTACATTACATGAAGGGGGATTAATCAAAGAAGGATATAATGAAGAACTTGATGAATTAAAGAAGATTAGTAGTGGTTCTAAAGACTTTATTTTAGAGATGGAACAGTCTGAAAAGGAAAGAACTGGTATTAAGAATTTAAAAGTAGGATTCAATAAAGTATTTGGCTATTATATTGAAGTAAGTAAAGGACAAAGTAATTTAGTTAAAGAAGAGTTTGGATACGAGAGAAAGCAAACTCTAGCTAACGCTGAAAGGTTTATTACTCCTGTTTTAAAAGAAAAAGAAAATATTATTTTGGGTGCCGAAGAGAAGATTATTTCATTAGAATATAAATTATTTATGGATATTCGTGAAGTAGTTAAAAGATATGTTAGTGATTTACAAAGAGTGGCTAAAGTTATTAGTGAAGTTGATATGTTACAGTCATTTTCAATAGCCAGTGATCAATATAGTTTTGTTAGACCTGAACTATCAAAAGACCGTGTAGTAGAACTTATTGATTGTCGTCATCCAGTAGTTGAACAAGTTATTAGAGATAAATATATTCCTAATGATATTATTATGGATAAGAAAACTACAATTCAGTTAATAACAGGTCCTAATATGGCGGGTAAATCAACTTATATGCGTCAATTTGGTATTACAGTTATAATGGCTCAAATTGGTTGTTTTGTTCCTTGTAAGAAGGCTAAATTACCTATATTTGATAAGATATTTACAAGAATTGGAGCTAGTGATGATTTAGTAAGTGGTGAATCTACTTTTATGGTTGAGATGAAAGAAGCAAATACCGCAATTAGTGAAGCTACACCTAATAGTTTAATATTATTTGATGAATTAGGTCGTGGTACTGCTACATATGATGGTATGAGTCTTGCTCAAGCAATACTTGAATATATTCATGATAAGATTGGTGCTAAGACTATGTTTTCTACTCATTATCATGAATTAACAATTCTAGAAAAAGACTTAAAACATTTAAAAAATGTTCATGTATCAGCCGTTGAAGAAAATGGTACTATTACATTCTTACATAAAGTAAAACCAGGCGCAGTAGATAAAAGCTATGGAATACATGTTGCTAGTCTAGCACATCTTCCTAAGAGCTTAATTGATAGAGCAAATGATATTCTAAATGTCTACGAAAAGAAAAGTAAGAATAAAGAGACATTTACTCAAACTAGTTTATTTGAACTAATGGAAGATGAAATAGTTGAAGAGAAAAATGAACTAGAAGAGAAAATTAAGAATATTAATCCATTAGAGATGACTCCAATGGAAGCATTAAATTATTTATATGAATTAAAGAAAGAAATTAATAATAAGAAATAGAACTTGAGAATAGTTCTATTTTTATATATTATATTTATAGAGGTATGACTATGAAAGTATCATTAAATAAAGATAATTTACTTATAGATAATTATTATTACGGTGGTAATCAAGACTGGTATAGTACATATTTTAAAAGATTAGCTGGTTGTGGTCCTACTACTGCTTCTACTATTACTATGTATGAATTAAATAAAAGTAATTATAAAAACTATTCTAAAAAAGATTTTATTCTTTTAATGAATGAATTATGGAATTATATTACTCCTGGTATGATGGGAGTAGATAAAGTAGAAAAGTATCAGAAAGGATATAATAAATATCTTAAAACTAGTAATTTAGAATTATCTAATAGTAAAATTCTAGAATTTAGTAATTCTGGTATAGATGATATAAAAGATTATATAGAAGCAGCTCTTAAATTAGATCATCCTATAGCTTTTCTTAATCTAAATAATGGTAGTGAAAAACAAATAGATTCTTGGCATTGGACTACTATTGTATCTATAGAATATATAAATGATAATATAATTGTAGAAATATGTGATGAAGGATTATTAAAGAAATTTAATCTGACTAAATGGTTAAATACTTCTAGTAATGGTTCATTAATATATTACTGTTAACTATATGATAATAACATATAGTTTTTATTTTAAAATAACTAATTATATGTTAAAATGAAGTAGGTGATATCTATGAAAAATCGTAGTGAATTAAGAGAAATTATAATGAAAGTTTTATATCAAGCTAATTTATATGATGAAGCTAATATTTCATATGAAATAGATGATTTAATTAAAGAACAATTAGAGATAGAAAATGATTTTGTAGAAAGTTCAGTAAATGGAATTATTAAGAATAAAAAGAAGATTGAATCTAAGGCTAATAAGTATTTAAAGGACTGGACTATTGATAGATTAAGTAAAGTAGATCAAGCTATTTTATCATTAGGTATATATGAATTGTTGTATACTGATACTCCATCTGTTGTATGTATTAATGAAGCAATTGAATTATCTAAAAAATATAGTGATGAATCTGTTACTAAGATGATTAATGGAGTTCTAGATAAAATATATCATGATGAAGAAAAATAGTGGGGTGAGTATATGAATGATAAATATATATCTGTAACTCAACTTACTAGATATATTAAATATAAGATAGATAACGATGTTAATTTAAATGAAGTGTTATTAAAGGGTGAAATAAGTAATTTTAAAGCTCATAGTAGAGGACACTTCTATTTTACTTTAAAAGATGAAGGTAGTAGGATTAATGCAGTTATGTTTTCATCTCAAACTAGAAGTGTTAAGTTTATGCCTCAAGACGGTATGAAAGTACTAGTAACTGGTAAAATAAGTGTTTTTGAAGCTAATGGTGGTTATCAAATATATGTAAATGAAATGCTTGAAGATGGTATTGGTAATTTATATATCGCTTTTGAACAATTAAAGAAGAAACTTCAAGATGAAGGTTTATTTGATGATAGACATAAGAAACCTATTCCTAAGATTCCTAAAAGAGTAGGAGTAGTTACTGCACCAACAGGAGCTGCGATTAAGGATATTATTTCTACTATTAAGAGAAGATGGCCTTTAACTGAAGTATATTTATTTCCTGCTTTAGTTCAAGGAGAAAGTGCTAAAGAAGATATTGTAAGGCAAATTAAGAATGCTGATAACTTTGGATTAGATACATTAATTGTAGGACGTGGAGGAGGCTCTATTGAGGACCTTTGGGCTTTTAATGAGGAAATAGTTGCGAGAGCAATATTTGACTGTTCTACGCCTGTTATTAGTGCTGTAGGACATGAAATAGACTTTACTATAGCAGACTTTGTAGCAGATCTAAGAGCACCAACCCCAACAGGAGCTGCAGAAATGGCAGTTCCACAACTAGCAGATGTAGTTAAATACTTAAATCAAGTAAATATAAGATTAAATAATACTATTACTAACCAAATAAAGAGTAATAGAAGAAGATTAATAGATTTACAAAATAGTAATGTATTTAAAAATCCAATTATGATTTATCAAACAAAAGAAATGATATTTGATAACTTAATTGAAAGATTAAAACATAGTACTATTAATCTAGTAAATATAAAAGAGAAAAAACTTGTAGAAGTAAAAAGTTCTTATATATTAAAAAGCCCTTATAAACTACTAGATGAGAAAAGTAATAAATATTTAAATTTAATTAGTAAATTAGAAACACTTAGTCCTTTACTTACATTAAAACGAGGTTATACAATGACCAAGAAAGATGGTAAAGTAGTAGATAGTTGCAAAAAAGTAAAAAAAGATGATTCTATCGAAGTGGTTTTTTCAGATGGTAGTGTAGAAGCTAAAGTGATATAAATCATATAGATAACATAAGTAGGTGTTGAATAATGGATGAAAAAAAAGAAAAGATTAATAATTATACTATATTAAAAATTTTAATTATAGTTATAACTGCAGTTAGTTTATTTTGTGCTGGAATTATTTTACAAAAATCAGTAAAAACAATACCTGGTAATATATATGGTTGCGGTGGTACTATTGATACACCACAACGTGATTATCAGGAATGTATTAAGCTTCATGAAATAGCAGATAGAGAAGCAAAAGAAGCTGAAAAATTTATGGAGGATTATTCTCCTGTGTTTAGTGTAATAGGAATAGTATGCTTAATCGCAAATATAGTAATATTTGTAATAATTAGAAAAAAACATATTATTATTAGGAATATTTATACATATCTTGAAGGAGCATCTTTTGCTGCAAGTATATTTTTAACATTATGTATTTTTTAAAGAATATTTAGGAGGTTAAACTATGTTGGACAATGGAAAAGGACACAATAATAGTATTATTATTTTTATAGGTACTATTGTACTTTGTATATTACTTTTAGTTTTAATATATGGGATTTTAAACGTATCTATTGTAGGAAATGTATGTGAACAGGGTTCTGATAGTAGTTTTAGTTGTGGTGGAGCAACAACTATCCAATTTCAATATGATGATAGTACAATTCATACAGATTGTATGATTGGCATCTTTTTCCTTATCTACACTATATGTATTGCAGAAATAGTATCTTATAAATCTATTCATAAAACTAATGGATTTAGTTTGATAAGTACTTTTTTCATTATAGTTAGTGTGATAGTAGTAATTACTTCTACTATTTTCCTTGTAAAAGATCTACAATATGGAAATAAACCACATTTGAGTGGTAATCAAGTAATATTAAATAATTAGGAGGCTAGATTATGGCAGAAAAAAAAGAAAAAGAATTAAGTTTTGAAGAAAGCTTAGAAGAATTAGAAAAGATAGTAAAAAAACTAGAAGTAGGGGATGTTCCTCTAGATGATGCGATAGATGAATTTAATAAAGCAATGAAGTTATCTAAAGCATGTGATGAAAAATTAAAGAAAGCAGAAGAAGCTATTACTAAGCTAGTTAAAGATAATGGAGAAGTAGTAGACTTCAAAGTAGAAGATGAATAATGTAATATCTAATGATGAAATAAAGGAAAAGATAGATTATTATGCAAAAAAGTTTTCTGAAGGAAATCCTATTCTGGAAAATCTTTTAAAAGAGATGTGGCAGAGAGATTATGAAACAATAGGTTGTTGTACAGGACACGAAGATGATGAAACATCTAGACCTTATATAGCTTTTGTGGTTAATAATAAAAGTAAAACTATTAATTTACTTTCATCAATAAATAAAAACAACATTAGAATTGGGTTTGTCACTGATAATGGTAAATTACAATGTAGTATTTCTGCTTTAAATGATCAAGATATTTTCCAAGATATTATAGATTCACTTGATAAAGTTTCAAATAATGAAGATATTCTAAATTATTTAGATAAAATGCTAGAATTAGATAATAATAAATATAATAATCTTATTCTTTATTATAGAAATAATAAGATAGATAAAATCAAATTTAATACTAATGATATGGTTATTGTACAAAAACTAATAGATAAAGACTATTCATATCAAAAACTTGGTAAAATATCAAATCTTGATTTATATCAATTTATAATAAAATAAAAAGCACTTATTTAAGTGCTTTTTTATATTAAACCTTCTTTTACTAGTAAATTACAAGCTATTTCAAATTCTTCTTCAGAAGCTAATGGTACTAGGTTATCTCCATCACTTTTTCTTATTAAAGTATCTTCTTCATCATTTATATTAGATAAATATAAGTATGAAGTTTCTTTATGTTTAACTTCTTTTAAAATTATATAAGTATTATCATTTATATCTACTACTTCAACATCTCTCATAAACTCTTTTCTCCTTCTTCTAGAGTTTCAGTCTTTTCTTCTTGCATACTAGCTAATTCAGATGACTTTGCTTCTTCCATTAAACGATGTTTAGTATCTTTAACAAACTTTTCTTTATCTTCGTAACCAGTATAATTCTTACTTAGATATTCATCATATGATTCTACATTTAAATTAGTTTCTGCAATTATTTTATTCATTTGATTTTCATCATCACTTAGATTTTTAGATTCAATAGCAGTCTGTGTTAATGCAAGAGCTAAATCTTTATCAGAAGAATTATCAATATAATCACCTAACATATCATAATCTAAGTAATAATCACTTACAGTTCCATCTACATGATGCATAGATGGATAAAATACTTCATCTAAGTATTCTTCGAATAGTTCTCCATATAAAGCATTTTCTTGAATTGCTTCATTCATATTACCAACTACATGATTACCAGCTAGAGTTATACCAACTGTTACAGTAAGTAGGGCAGCTAAGTTACGAATCATTTTCTTCTTATTTATTCTAACTTTCTTTCTAGTTCTTTTTACTGGTTCACCTTCAAGAGATTTTCTACGCATTTCTTCATATAATTTTTCATCTGCAGGTTTTTCATAAGTATATCTATTTTCCATCTTTACACCTCTATTATAAATATACTAAAAAATCATAATATAAGTCAAATATATCACTATTAATTATTGTAAAAAAGACATTTATAGTGTAATATTAATTAATAATAGGAGTGGTTATATGTATATAGATTTAATAGTTTTATTAGTATTATTAATATTAGTAATTATGTTCTTTAATAGATTTAATTCATTTGTATTCTTTATCGCAATAATAGATATATTCTTAAGAATATTAGCTTTTATAAAAGTAAATATTCCTCTTAAAGATATTTCTAATATTATAGATAAATATTTACCTGAGAGTATCTTTAATATAATTGATAAATATACAACTAGTGGAGAGTTATTTAATACTATTTTAAAATGGGCTTTTGTAGTTATAATGATTATTTTCTTATACTACATAGTCAAAATATTTTGGAAGAAAAAGAAGATCTAGTCTTCTTTTTTTGTTATTTGTAAGTTTTCTAATACTTGATAATTATAATTATGTAGTTTATCTAAAGTATCTTTAGTAACTAAACATTGATAAGTAATAGTATTATCATATTTCTTAGATATTATTTCTGAATTATTTAAAATATAATTAATTTGTTTTTCTTCATTATAATCAAATTCTATTTCTACTTTATAACCTTCTTCTAATTCAATATATTCAGCTACTTTTAATGCTTCTGTAGTAGCTTTTGTATAAGCTCTTATTAAACCTCCAGCACCTAGTTTTATACCTCCAAAGTATCTTACTATTACTACTAGGATGTTATTTAAGTTTTCTTTCTCTAAGACATTCATAATAGGAGCTCCTGCAGTACCAGTAGGTTCTCCATCATCAGATGACTTTTTATAATCATTATAAATATATCCGTAACAGTAATGAGTTGCTTTTGGATAATTATCTCTTATTTCATCAAGAATATTATCTATATCACTAGAATTTATTTTATATAATAGGGCAATAAATCTAGAATTTTTAATAATAATCTCATTAGTAATATTATTCTTAATAGTTTTCACGTAATCACCTGTCTATATTATACTAAAAAATTATTTTTAAGAAAATGTTTAATATTTATTTAAAAAAGTAATTTACATGATATAATATATTAGTAGGAGGAGAATATGAAAAGGATAAAAGATAAAGAAATTGATTATAAAAGTTTAAATAGTATATTAAATACTGGTAATAAACTTATGAATATAGGCTATTTTATGGCTATTATATGTTTAATCTTACTAGGTACTTATCTAGTTAAAGAATGGGGCTTATTAAAGTTTTTAGGTGAATTTTTAGTAGTAATTTCTCCAATCTTTATAGGTTTCTTAATAGCTTGGTTCTTTGATCCACTAGTAGATTGGTTTCAAGATAAAAAGTTACCTAGAGTAGTAGGATGTATAATTGTCTATCTATTAATAATTGGAATAATATTCTTAATTGCTTATTTATTTATACCATCATTGATTTCTCAAGTAAAAGACTTTGTAAGAGTAGCTCCTGTTATTTTTGAAGAAATTACTGATTTTACTCTTAATATAGTTAAATACTTTGATGGTAATAATTTAGTTAGAGTTAGTCAATTAAAACAAGAAATAACTAATTATGTTACTAATTTTGGTCTTAGTATTGGTTCTGACTTACCTAAATATGTATTATCTGCAGGTAAGAGTGTTATTAATGGAGGAATTAATTTTGTACTAGGATTAATGATTGGATTCTACTTATTATATGATTTTGATAAAGTTAATCTTAAATTATTTAATCTAATTCCTCGTAATTGGCAAGATAGTTATGTTGAGTTAACTCATCGTATTAATACTTCATTAAGAAGTTATGTACAAGGAGTATTAATGGTTATGCTATTAGTATTCTTAACTCAAAGTATTGGACTTACTTTAGCAGGATTAGAAGCACCAATACTATTTGCATTATTCTGTGCAGTTACTGATATAATTCCTTATTTTGGACCATATATTGGTGCAATACCAGCAATTATAGTTGGATTTACTATGAGTCCATTAACTGGTGTATGTGTAATAATATCTATATTAGTTGTTCAATTATTAGAAAACAACTTCTATCAACCATTAATTATGGGTCATACAATGAAGTTACATCCAGTAACAATTATGTTGGGACTATTGATTTTTGGACATTTCTTTGGTATATTAGGAATGGTTATCGCAACCCCAGTAATTGCATGTTTAAAAGTATTTGTTCAATTCTTTGATGAGAAATTTGATTTCTTTCGTAGAATTACTGGAGAATAATAAATAATAAAACTATGATAAAAGATGAGTAGGCTAATTAATTATTTAGAGAGAGTTAACGGTAGGTGGAAGTTAATAATAATATTAGTTGAAGCTACTTTTGGAGTTTTATCGGTGAGAATCGTTAAAAAGAATTAAGACCAAGATAGGATGGTACCGGGCTAATTGTCCTCCTAGCTTTGGTCTTTTATTTGTAAAGGAGAATAAAAAGATGAAAGTATATGTTATTGGTGGTAAAGCTAGATGTGGTAAATCTACATTTGGAGAATTCTTAAGAGAGGAATTAAAAGATTATGGTCATAAACCATGTGTAATGCATATTACAGGACCATTATATGGTTATGCAAGAACTTATTTTGATTGGGATAATACTGATGAAAAACCTCGTGAATTCTTACAAAAAATGGGTATTGAAATTATTCAAAAGAAAATGGGTAAGAAGACTTTCTTATTAGATAGATTATTTGAAGATATAGAAATATTATCTAATTTCTTTGATACATTTATTATTACAGATGCTAGATTAATTAATGAATTTAAAACTATTAAAGCAAAATATATGGATGTAGTTACTATAAAATTAATTAGAAGTGATTATGATACTATGTTAAATAGTGAAGAAGCTAAACATATTACAGAAACTGAAATAGATAACTATAAGAATTTTGATTATATAGTTGAAAATCATGATTTAGAAGAATTAAAAGAGGCAGCAGTAGAACTAATTAGAAAAGAAGAACAATAGGAGGCTTTATGAATAAATTAATCGCAGTAGTAGGAATGAGTGGTACAGGTAAAAGTGTAGTTACTGAATACTTAGAAGGTGAAGGATGGACTAAATTATACTTTGGTGGTATTACTTATAAATTAATGGAAGAAGCAGGAATAGAGCGTACTGAAGATGGTAAAAGCGAGAAAGAATTCCGTGAAAAACTACGAGCCGAACATGGACCTGAGTGTTATGCAAAATTCTTAGAGCCAGAAATTAGAGAGGCTATAAAGAAAGGTAATGTTGTCTTAGATGGACTTTATTCTTGGTACGAATATACTTATCTAATTGAGAGATTTAGTGATTTAAAACTAGTTTGTGTTGTTACTGATAAGAATATTAGATATAGTAGGGTAGCAGAAAGACCAGATCGTCCATTTGATGCAGAAGCTATTAAATATAGAGATATATCAGAGATAGAGAATTTATATAAAGGGGGTCCTATTGCCTTCGCAGACTATTATATTTTAAATAATGGTACAAAAGAAGAAGTAATAGAGAGACTAAAAGAAATACTCGAGGAGGATAAATAATATGAAATATATGAGTCATAATGATATTAGAGAGACTTGGTTTAGATTCTTTGTAAATCATGGTCATAAAATATATGAAAGTGCACCATTAGTTCCAATTAATGATGATAGCTTACTTTGGATTAATGCGGGTGTTACTCCATTAAAGAAGTTTTTTGATGGTAGTGAAATACCTGATAGTAAAAGAATAGTTAATATTCAAAAATGTATTAGAACTAATGATATTGAAAATGTTGGAATTACTAAGAGACATCAAACATTCTTTGAAATGATGGGTAATTTTAGTATTGGTGATTACTTTAAAGAAGATGCAATTGAATTCTCATTTGAAATGTTAACTAGTCCAGAATACTTTGGTATAGATAAAGATAAATTATATGTAACTGTCTATACTGATGATGATGTAGCATTTAATAAATGGTTAGAAGTTGGTATGGCAGAAGATCATATCGCAAGACTAGAAGGTAATTATTGGGAAATAGGAGAAGGACCTTGTGGACCGGATTCTGAAATATTTTTTGATAGAGGAGAAAAATTAGATCCAGATGGAGATGCTTTAGAGAAATTCTTTAAAGACGAAGATCAAGAGCGTTATGTAGAAATATGGAATAATGTTTTCTCTCAATATAACTCTAAAGCAGGAGTAGATAGAAAAGATTATCAAGAATTACCAAATAAGAATATTGATACAGGAGCAGGATTAGAGAGATGGTGTTGTATCTTCCAAGATGTTGATTCTAATTTTGAAACTGATTTATTTAAACCAATTATTAAACATATTGAAGAATTAGCTGAATTTGAATATGTTGGGCAAAAAGAATTTAAAATAATAGCTGATCACATTAGAGCAATCACTTTTGCGATAGCAGATGGAGCTTGTTTTGAAAATGTAGGTCGTGGATATGTACTTAGAAGATTATTAAGACGTAGTGTAAGATTTGGAAAAGCTATTGGTATGGAAAGTCCATTTATGTATAAAATTGTATCTGATGTAGTAGATGTAATGAAAGATGCTTATCCATACTTAGTTGAGAGAAGAGCTGCTGTTGAATCTACTGTTTTAGAGGAAGAACAATTATTCTTAAAGACATTAGAAGCAGGAGAGAGAAGATTAAAAGAATTAGTAGAAGAATCAAATGATGGAGCAATTAGTGGAGAAGAAGCATTTAAATTATATGATACTTATGGATTCCCATTTGAATTAACAGAAGAATATCTAGAAGAATTAGGTTATTCAGTATCAAAAGAAGAATTTGATAAGTATATGAATGCTCAAAAAGAATTAGCTAGAAAAAGTGCTAAAAACACTTCAGCAATGGCTAATCAAAAGAAAGTATTATTAGATTATACTGATAAATCAGAATTTGCATATGGTATCTACCGTCTCAAGAGCAAAGTACAAGCAATATTCTCAAAAGATGAGATGGTTGATAGTATCGACCATGATACATATTTATCAGTGGATAGAACTTGTTTCTATGCAGAGTCTGGTGGTCAAGTAAGTGATACAGGAATGATTCTTGGTAAGAACTTCAAAGCTCATGTAATTGATGTGTTTAAAGCTCCTAATGGGCAACATATTCATAAAGTTAAATTACTTGATGGAGTTATTAGTGTTGGAGATGAAGTAGAATTAGTAGTTGATAAAGACAGAAGAAAAAGAATTGAAGCAGATCACTCAAGTGTTCATATCTTACAATACTCTCTACAACAAGTAGTATCTAATACTATTAGACAAGCTGGTAGTTATGTTGATGATGAAAGACTTAGATTTGACTTTACTTATAGTGGTAAAATGACTGATCAAAAGATTTTAGAAGTAGAAGAATTTGCCAATAATATGATTCATGAAAACTTAATTGTATCTACTGAAATTATGCCTTTAGATAAAGCTAAAAAACTAGGTGCTATGGCATTATTTAACGAAAAATATGGCGATGAAGTAAGAGTTGTTAAAATTGGTAAATCTATTGAATTATGTGGAGGTACTCACGCATCTAACACTAAAGAGATAGGTGATTTAGCAATCTACTCATGTGAATCTAAAGGAAGCAATATTTACCGTATCGAAGCTGCTACTGGAAGTAAGATTGAATCTATTGTAGAAGAGACTGTTAAACCATATAATGATGAGAAAATAAAACTATTAATGAAAGCTAGAGAAATTCTAGATGATGCTCGTAAAAATGGTATTAAATTAGAATTTGATGTAGATATTAATAATGATAAACCAGTTTCATATAAAGATATTATTTATAATAAAAATGAACTTCAATATATTCATCATGAAGTAAAAGAATTAGAAAAGAAATATTTTGATATGAAAGAAAAAGCTACTCTACAAAACTTAGATATTTACCGTGAACACATTAAAGAAATGAATGGTGTAGAAACATTAATAATGGAAGTTCAAAATAAAGATATTAATATTTTAAAGAGTATTGCAGATACTATTATGAATGAAATGAAAAATGGATTTATCTTCTTAATGAATATTAAAGATGATAATAGTATTAACTTTATATCTAAGAGTAATTCATTTGTTAATGCAGGAGAAATAGTAAAAGATGCTTCACTAAGATCAGAAGGAAATGGAGGAGGAAATCCAAAATTTGCTCAAGGTGGAGGTAAATCTACAGATAGAGTAGATGAAATAGTTAAGCATATTGAAAAGGTTATAAATGAACATGAATAATTTCTTAATAGAAAGTACTGATATTTTAGCTACTGAACAGACAGAAACTAAGATAATTAAAGATAATAAATTTACTAAAGCTAGTATTATTAAATATGATTTAGAAGAAGAGGAATTAGTTAATGCTTTAGAAGATTTAGATACTTATGGTTTATTTACTACGCAAAAAGTAATAATAATTAGAAGTATTGAATTATTAAAATATGATGATTATAAAGAAGACTTTGAACATTTATATAAATACTTAGATAATTCTAATCCAGATAATTTACTAATAATAGAAGTAAATAAGTTATCTAGTACTTCTAAAGTAGGTAAAGTACTTAAAGATAAATGTGAATATATAAAAGTAGAATTAAATTCTAAAAGTTATATAAAACAATTATTAAAAGATTATAAGATTGATAATAGTACTATTGATTTATTAGATGAGTATTGTCTAGGAGATATTTCTAAAATTTATAATGAATGTTTAAAACTAAAGAATTATAAAATAGAAGAAAAAGAAATATTAAAAGAAGATATAAAAGAATTAGTAGATAAGAAATTAGATGATCCTAAGGACTTAACATTTGCTTTTTCTAGAAGTATTGCTTTAAGAGATAAAGAAGATGCTTTAAGAAAATATCATGAATTATTAACTTATAATTTTGAACCAATAAGTATAATAGGTTTATTATCAAGTCAAATAAGAATAATTTATCAAGTTAAATTATTAGAAAAAGATAGATTAAGTGATAGAGAAATAGCTAATATATTAGAAGAAAAATCTGATTATAGAATAAAAAGAACAAGGGAATTGACTAAATTATATTCAGAAGATAGTCTACTTAATTTACTACAAGAATTAAGTGATATAGATCTTAAAATGAAGACAACTGATATGGATGCGAACTCTCTATTAGAACAATTTATAATAAATATATAAAGAATAGTTAAACTATTCTTTTTTTATGTTATAATTATATAGAATAGGTGGTTACATGTTTAATAGAAAGTTTTCATCTAACATTCGTAGAAGAAAAAGAATGGTCATTTCAAGTCTCATTCTTTTAGTCGTGTTTCTAACCATAGGATATTCAGTATTTACTACGAATCTAGGAATAAATGGAACGCTAAATATATCAAAATATGATCGTACTTTATATGGAGTATTAAAAAAAGCTGCAAAAGTAGGTACGTATGCCAAAGAGTATACTAATAATCATCAAGACTCAATGGCAGAAGTAGGTAATGAAAAAATATATTATTGGTGGGCTAATAATGATACTAATGGAACTACAATTACTAATATGAATAATGTTATATTTGCAAACCATTGTTGGCAAATGATAAGAACAACAGATACTGGTGGAGTTAAGATGATTTATAATGGAGAAGCAGTAGGGGGTAAGTGTTTAAATACCAGAGGTAAACATGTTGGTTATGATTCTGCAAGTACCATATATTTATCTAGTACATATGCTTATGGTAATGACTATACATATGATGCTGAAAACAATCTTTTCACATTATCTGGAGAAACTGAATCAGGAACAATCGGCCAGGGAAAATATACTTGTCGAAGTACATCTTTAACATGTAATACACTTTATTTAGTAGATAAATTAGTAAGTGGCTCAACATATAGTGCTATTAAAATAACAGGTGATTCAAATTACTCACAATTAGGTAATTTACAATTCAATCAAAATTATAATTCACTAGCTTATGTTGGTTATATGTATAATTCAGAAAATCCTATAGAAATTAAATCACAAATTTATTATATTAATGATAGTAATATAGAACTTAATACTTCTTATTATTATTCAGATTCAATTGATTATGGAAATATGGTAACTAATCAATATACATTAAATAATCCTCAACTTATATCTAGTTTAAGTGATTATAATAATTTGGTAAATAAATATATTATGGCTAGTGGGACATCAACCAATGCTTGGTATATATTAGGAGTAAATGGAACAAATTTATATGCAAAGAGATTAGTTGGTGGAGATTTAAATGTATCTATGGTAATTGGTAATTCATATACTAACAATGGTGATAATACATATACAATAAATAGTCCAACTCAAGTATCATATACTGATTGGTATAATGGTTCCTATGAGAACTATAAAAATAAATATGTTTGTGATGGTACAAGTATAACATGTTCAAATATAAAGCATATAACGGAATCTACGTCTAATGCAGGTTATTACTATTGGGGAATTGAGCATAATTATAAATATGGGGAAAAGATAACTTATAATAATGGAACATATACTTTGACAGGAGATATAAAAAACATCTGGGATTTACCCAATGCTTCAAATCAAACAGTTTTATCTACACATCATTATACATGCTTAGATGGAAATATAAGCTGTTCAGCAGTAAAATACATAAGTTATTACTATAACCCTAACATATATTATTATCAATTAAATGGAGATAATGATATATCAAATGCTATAAATAATATATTAAGCGCAGATAATGTTAATAGTAAAAATTCAACAATTAAAACTGGTATTGATGCTTGGTATAAAAAATATATGACAAATTACACAAGTAATTTAGAAGATATAATTTTTTGTAACAATAGAAATATTAATAATCTAGGTAGTTGGGATCCTAATGGAGGAAGTGTTTCTTCTGAATTACTTTTTAACAATAATGACACTAACTTAAATTGTACAAATATAACTGATAAATTTGCTATAGCTAATGAAAAAGCTAATCTATCATTTCCGGTCGGATTAATAAGCATACAAGAAGGAAGATTATTAACAAATACAAATATTCTTAAATCGTCTGGAAGCTATTGGACATTATCACCAAGCTATATTTTTATTGATCGTAGCTATAATTCTATTATTAATGATAATAATAGTTCGAGTCGAGTTAGTTATTCACTCGGTGTTCGTCCAGTCATATCCCTAAAGCCAGGAACAGAATACACATCAGGTAGTGGTAGTATGTCAGATCCATATATTGTTGAGGTACCTATGGGTACATTAACAATAAGATATATTGATGAGAATGGTGCAGAGATACATGAACCTTTTGAAGTACAATTACCAAAAGGGTCATCATTCAATTATGTTAATCCAACTATTTCCGGATATGAACCAGATACACCAAATGCAACAGGTACTATAAATGGTAGCTATCAAACTAAAGTTGTAGTGTACCACGATACATCTACGCCTATAATTGATTAAAATAATAAAAAAATGATATAAATTAATATATCATTTTTTTAGTTTTTCTAATCTTTCATAGATTTCTTTTATATTTTTTTCATATCCTATATCTTTAGGATGATAATACTTTTTGTTTTTTATTTTATCTGGTAAGTATTGTTGTTTTACGAATGCTCCTGGATAATCATGTGGGTATTTATAGCCACTATCCGGAGTATTTTTTAAATGATTTGGAAGGTTACCAGTACTTCCATTTTCTATATCACTTAGCGCTTCATCAAAGGCAATATGAGCTGTATTACTTTTTGGAGATAGAGCCATTTCAGTTACTATTGTTCCTAGTGGTATTCTAGCTTCTGGTAGACCAGTTCTCTCAGCTGCATTAATTGCGGCATCAAGCCTTGGACCGATTGCAGGATTAGCTAAACCTATATCTTCATAAGCTATGACACTTAATCTTCTATAAATTGATTCTAAATCACCTTCAGTAACTAATCTAGCTAAATAGTGTAGTGATGCATCTACATCACTTCCTCTAATTGACTTTTGCAATCCACTTAAGACATCATAATGTCCATCACCATTTTTATCTGAAAAGAATACTGGTTTACTATTTATACTTTTAATTACTTCTTCAGTTACTTTTTTATCATCAGTAGAGTAGTAAGCTATCTCTAATAAGTTATAAGCATATCTTAAGTCATTTCCAGAGAGTTTTGCAATCAATTTAATACTTTTATCATCTATCTTAATTCCGTCTAATTCAGGGCTTTTTATGGCCTTTTTAAGACCCTTTAATATAGCACTTGAATCTAACTCATGTAATTCAAACAATTGACATCTACTTCTAATAGCTGGATTAATAGAATGATATGGATTAGAAGTAGTCATTCCAATTAAAGTAATTAAACCACTTTCTAGACAAGGTAATAATATATCTTGTTTATCTTTATTAAGTCTATGAATCTCATCCATTATTAATACTATTTCTCCATACATTTTAGCTTCTTCTATAACTATATCTAAATCTTTCTTAGTATTAACAGTAGCATTCAACATTCTATATCTAACATCTAAGTCATGTACTAAAGCATTCGCAATAGATGTTTTACCAATACCAGGAGGACCATATAAAATCATTGAAAATAATTTTTTATTCTTAACTAAATTAGTAAGTATCTTACCTTTACCAATTAAATGATCTTGTCCTAAGACATCATTAAGTGATGTAGGTGCTAACTTCAAGGCTAACGGTTTACTCATAATAATCACCACCTATATTTTATCAAATAATAGGATTATTGTAAAAATAATGTTATAATTATTATGGTGAGGTAGTATGAATATAGAAACTGCTATTGAAGATTTCTTAAACTATTGTATCTTTGAAAAAGGTTTATCTGATCGTACTAAAACATCTTATAAGAATGATTTAGATATTTATAAAGAGTTTTTAAATAAAAAACATATAAATAGTATTAATAATATTAGTAGTGATGATATAAAAGATTTCTTAAAAAAAAGAAGTGAAGAAGAAACAACTACTATTGCTCATAATTTAACTGTTATTAAGAACTTTCATAAATATTTATTAAAACAAAAACTAGTAAAAGAAGATGTTTCAGAATTCATAGAAAGACCTAAATTAAAGAAATCTTTACCTAAAGCTTTAAGTATAGAAGATATCGATATTTTACTTGATATTAAACTAAATACGCCATTTGACTATAGAAATAAAGCTATGTTAGAATTGATGTATGGATGTGGTTTACGAATAAGTGAATTAATCAATCTAGAATTAAATGATATTGATATGACAAATTGTTTAATTAGAATACTTGGTAAAGGTAATAAAGAAAGAGATATTCCTATAGGAGAATATGCCATTTATTATTTAAAAGAATATATAGATAGAAGACATTTATTATTAAAGAATAAAACTTGTAATAAGCTATTTTTAAATAATCATGGATTAGGTATGACTAGACAAGGTTTCTTTAAGAATTTAAAAAACATTTTAAAAGAAAAAGGTCTAAATCCTAATATTTCTCCACATTCTTTAAGACATAGTTTTGCGACTCATTTAGTAAATAGGGGAGCAGACTTAAGAAGTATTCAAGAAATGTTAGGTCATGCTGACATATCTACTACTAAGATATATACAAAAGTAAGTGATGAGAAAGTTAATGAAGACTATGAAGAATATCATTTAAGGAGTAAAAAAGATGACTAAGAAGAAAGAAATAATTAGATTAATTATCTATTTTATTATAATTATAGTAACAATATTGTTTTATTTAAGAGTTAAGGCTATTACTGAATCAGTATGGGTATGTATTAAAGCTCCTTGTCCTCAACCTGAGTCAACTAACATTATTCCTTTTCAAATAGGTTGTTCTATAGTGGTTATTCTATTTGGAATATTATCTATTATTTCAATTATTAAGCTACTAAAAAAGTAATGGGTGATTATAATGAAAAAAGAAATAAAGCAAATTATCATATATATAGTTTTAATGTTACTAGTAGTATTTATGTGGTTAATTAGTCCAATGATATTACCTGCTGGTGCTTTTAGAACAACTAGATATTGTTCATGGAATGGTCCTTGCGTTGAGCCACAACCAATGGTTGGTATTGCAGTAACGATTATTTTAGTTATATTATTCATAGTATTATCAGTGTTATTGATAAGATCTATTATCAAAGTTAAAAAGAAATAGGAAGTGACTTTATGAAATTTAAAAGAATATTTTTAATAATTTTAGATTCATTAGGAGTAGGAGAGACTAGCGATGCAGCTAATTATGGTGATAGTGGAGCAAATACATTAGGTCATATTATGGAAACAAATGATTTGTTTGTTCCTAATTTAAAGAAAATTGGTTTTTTAAATACTGTAGATATGAGTGAAAATGAAAATGTTGATGCTTACTATACAATAGCTAAACCAATTAATGCAGGAAAGGACTCTATCAATGGTCATTATGAAATAGTAGGGTTAAAGAATGAAGTTCCATTCAAAGCTTATAATGAAGGATTTACATATGAAATTTTAGCCGCAATAGAAAATATTACTGGAAGATCTGTTATAGGTAATAAGTGTTCTAATGATAATTCTATTATTAATGAATTGGGAGAAAGACAAGTTAATTATGGTTCTTTAATTATTTATACTTCAGCTGATTCTGATCTTCAAATCGCAGCTCATGAAGATTGTATACCTATCGCAACTCTACATGAGTATTGTGAAAAGATAAGACAAGAATCTTTAAAGAATAATTGGCGTATTGCTAGAATAATTGCTAGACCATTTAACGGTACTCCGGGCAATTATAAGCTTATAAATAGTTGTCGTAAGGATTATGCTATTAAACCTCCTAAAAGGACTATATTAGATGATTTAAATGATAATAACTATAGTGTTATAGGAATAGGTAAAGTTAATGATATATTTGATGGCCAAGGTATTAATAAAAATATTAAATCTACAAGTAATGCAGAAGCTATTAATAAATTAACCGATATTATTGATAAGAAGTTTATGGGACTATGTATGGTAAATCTATGTGATTTTGATTCATTATATGGTCATACTAGAGATGCAGAAGGATATGCTAAAGCAATAGAAGAATTAGATGTAGATATTTCTATAATAATTAATAAGTTAGATTTAGATGATTTATTAATAATAACTGCTGATCATGGAAATGATCCTACATTTAGTGGTAACGGTCATACTAGAGAAAATGTACCAGTAATTATCTATAGTAGAAACTTTAAAACACCTAGACGTTTAGCAGCATTTGATACATTAGGAAATATTGGTGCAACTATTGCAGATAATTTTGATTTAGAATTTCCAGAAATTGGAGAAAGCGTTTTAGAAATATTAGAATAATAGGGGAGTAATAAAGAGGAGAAGTATAACACTTCCCCTCTTTTATTATTATCTGATTTTTATATAGTTATTAATCTATCAAGTTATCAAATTAAGTATATATAACTTTATTAAAGATATAATATTCTGTAAAAAATATGTTTTTTTATTAATACTAATATATATTTATATGATTTTATTATATCTTATAAATCTCTTAAAATATAACGATTAAATATAAGAAAATTAGCTTAAGAACTATCCATCTAAAGAAAGATAAATCGCTTAAAATGCATCCCCTAATTTCATAGAAAAAACTAGAAGAGGGGAAGTGGTAGTATTATTGCAGTATATTATATAGATAAGTAATATATCGCACACTAATATAATAATATGAATAGTTACTTGAAAAGGATAATAAATAAAAAAAGAAAATTTAAAAAATTTCCTTTATATAATTAATTAATTAATAATACTTAATAATAGAGTAATAAATACATTATATTACAATCTATTAATAAAAGTAGTGGAAGTATATAAAATAAATATAAATATTAAGAAGTTAACATAACATCAATTATAGGAAGTAGATATTATAGAGAATAAGACTATAATAGTGGTCTATTAATAGCCTAATTCTTTTAATACTTTATTGACTTCTTCTTTGTATTTATCACTTACATTAACATAAATTACTGTATTATCTATTCTTGATAATACTTTATATTTTTTATTAGAACTTAAAGTATACTTTTCATAATTAGCAGCTTTAACATCAGTTTCAGCATTAGGACTAGTTTTTTCATCTTCAAATATCTTTCTATTTGTTTCTACAAAACTTGCAGCATTTTCAGTACTACCTAAAACATAAAACTCTATTTGATATTTTGTAGTCTTATCAACTGCTATATATACATCTTTTACATAATCATATTGACTAAATTGATCTTTAGCATTAACCATTGTATATTCATTTTTAGTCATCTTATCATTAAATTGATCTACAGTAATTGATTTTTTATTACCACATCCACATACAAATACACAAACTAATAACAATAATAAACTAACTTTTAAAAATTTCTTTTTCATCTACCCTACTCTCTCCTATCTTTAATATAATAATACCATATATATTTTATAAATAAAATAAAAAACACATTTTTTAGATGTGTTTATACTTTTCTAGATTGAATTTCTGCTATCTTTTCAAATACTTCTTTAGCATTATCTTCATTTATTTCAGTAAATCCTAACTCTTTTAATGCTTGAATTTTTACTGTATTTAATTCTTGTGTACGAGATAGTTTTTCTTCTTTCTTTTGTTCAATATTTTGTACAAATCTCTTATGTGAATCACCTAATTTACTCTTAGATGCTCCTCCATTATTATATAAAGTCATTGCACTAAACAAAATACTTTCAAAAATAAATTGTTTATCTTTATTAAAGGCAAATTCCATTGGATCAACGAATCCTAGTGATTTAGACATATAAGCAAGTATATATTTTAATTCATCTGTTGTTTCCATTGATTGTAAGAAATAAAATAAATATAAATATGTATTATATGTTTCTTTAGTTTTATCAGATGATAATTTTTCTTTTAATAAATTAATAATATCAGATAATAATTCTTGTTCTTTCTTATTAAAACCTTTTAAATCTGCTAATACTTCTTTATTAGAAGAATCTTTTACTCCTTCATTTAATCTATTCTCAACATCGATAATATATTCTCCAGTAACCTTTATATTACTTAATTCCTCAATATTTTCAATATTTAATAAACTTAATAATTTAGCAGCTTTTTCTTTAGGCCAATCATTTATATTTTCAATACCTAAATAATTATATAACATTTGTCTAGAAACACCTAAATACTTAGCTAATCTTACCTTACTTATACCTAATTCTGTTAGGATTACATTTAACTCTTTCATTATTTTACCCTCCTAATATAATTATAGGTCCTTTACTGTAAAATATCAAGTGTAAATTGACAGTTTTTAATAAATATTTTTTATTAATTAATTGAATTATAAAAGTAATTTACTTTTTACCTATAATACTATATAATTAATATGTGAGGTGAATCCTATGAATGAGAAAGTTATAAAGATTGTTGCTATAATTATGTTGATTGCAATGATAATTGGATTCTTTAGTGTATTAATTTATATATAAAAAACATCGGCTTATGTCGATGTTTTATTTTTCTATATAACCTTCTATTTCAGGAATAATATTTAATAATTCAGTAGCATCTATATTATATTTATTTACTATATTATTTATTCTTTTATAGTCTTTAGATAAGTAGAGTAATAATAAACCAGCTATTCTATTAGCAGTATATTGATCAATCATAGTTCTATCTATCTGAGATATATTATATTTTCTAGATATATCTAAGATTGGACCATAACCATATAAGTAATTAGTTAATGACTTAGATATTGCTTCGACATCTTTGTTTTTATCTTTAATATGTACTTTAGTCCAAATCTTCATCTAATCACCTCTATGGCTTTATATAATAACATATTTCATAGTAAAAAAAAAGAAATAATCATTGTAAAAATGGATTATTTTCTTTTTCATTTCCTAAAGTAGTATTAGAACCATGTCCTGGATATAAATCTATATCATCAGGATAAGTTAATATCTTCTTTATACTATCTTTCATTTCACTTTCACTACCACCTGGTAAGTCACATCTTCCAATACTTTCATTGAAGATAAAGTCTCCTGGAAACATAGCTTTTTCATCTTCAAAATAAAAGGTAACAGAGTCTTTAGAATGACCAGGTGTATGAATACATTTAAATTTAAAATCGCCAATAGAATATTCTTTTTCTTCTAAATTACTTCTTTTAAATATCTTAATACTTCTTTTAACTAAGAAATTTCTAAGAGCACCTATATGATCAAAATGAGAATGTGTTATTAATACTCCTAGTACTTTATTATCACCAATCTCTTTTTTTATATCATTATAGTCATCTCCGGGATCTATAACCAAGCAAGTCCCATTCTTAATTAAAACGTAGCAGTTTTCATCTAAATAACCAGTAACTATAGTCTTGATGTCCATGAAATGCCCCCTTTTTAATACTTTTCTTTAAATGTCTTACTAATAAATATATAATTATAATTCATGTCTAGTCTAAATGTATAATAATATAGACCACTCTTTAAAGATTCAGGTATTTGACCACTATCATCTATTATATATTTAACTTCTTCAGTTAAAATAATTGTGTTCCTATTAGAAGTCGCTTTAATAAGTTTCTTGTTTACTTTATAAGAAGTAGCTGTTTTTTGTTCACACAAACCTTCTACGAATTGTCCTCTACTAGGAATATATTGGAATCCTCCAATACATGAATTAGAACCTAGTCGAATATTTGCGAGAGGTATATTTGTATTTTCTCCAAATAATTTTTTTATTTCTAATCTTAAAGTATCTTCATCAAAAGCACGTGGTTTAAATCTAGTAGATACTTCACAAGTATATGGTTCCATAGCAGTATTACTAAATAGATTACAATTTGAATCATATTTTGCATGATCTGGTATTTGACGATATGCTAAATATAATTTCATATTATCATTAAATTCTGGTTGAGCTAAATCTTCTCTTATATTAGTAGCAACTTTACTATATAAATCTGTTACTAAAGTAGATTTTAAGTCTAATTCTTTATCTTCTTTACTAGATGTAACAGGTGTACAATTATAACTTAAATTATCTATTCTAGATGTATATGTTTTTGTAGTAACAACTATATATCCTATTAAACCAATAATTATAAGTAATAGTATTGGTGTAAAACTTGTTTTCTTTTTAGGTGGAGCCGATACTTCTAAGCCAGCTGCAACTGCAGGTGTAGCCGCAGGTATTACAGGTTTAGGAGGCTCTGGTGTTGGTGCCACAGCAGGTTGAGGTTGAACACTAGGAGCAACTACAGGAGGTGTATTTACTACAGGGGTATTTACTGGTGGAGCACTAACAACAGGTGCAGGAGTAACTCCAGATACCATAGGAGATTGTTTATTTACTGCACTAGCTGCGCTTTCCTTATTAGAAGCATTTACTGGACCTTCTTCTGCGGGCGCAATTTTAACTCCAGCCATTGGTGCTAAAGTATTTTGAGTTTCATTTTGAGTTGTATTATTATTTGTAACCCCATTATTCATTCTTCTCACCTATCCTACTATATGATTTTAATATATTTTTATTTTTTTTTCAATATAAAAGACTAAATAACTTTTGTTATTTTAAAATCATGTATAATAAAATATCTAATCCAAATAATATTAATAATATAAGACAAGTATTATTTAATATTTTATTATCAGCTTTTCTAATTAATTTAATAAGTTTAGGAATAATATAATATATTAAAAATAAACCGGCAAATCCAAATAATAAAACACTTCTTAAGCATACATAACCATTAATATTACCAAAGTTTAATATCTCAGTATTATAGTCCCATAATCTAGTATGTAATACTTCATAGAAAAACATACCTGTTAAATATTCAAGAACTCCAGTAATAACAAGTGATAATAAAAATACAATTAAAGGTTTATCTTTAAACTTATATGTTAAAACAGTTATAAAGACACTACCAAAGGCATAGATAGGTATCCAAGGGCCAAAAGTAGATCCTCTTTTTACTAATTCACCTAAATCAAAATAATAAAATATTTCTTCATAAATAAAACCAGTAATTCCTCCAATAATCATTATTAATACTAATAAATTAAAAGTATTTCTTTTAGATAAATTACTTATTCTCATACTATCACCTATTATATTATAGCATAGAAAAATACATAAAAAAACCATTGGAATCAATGGTTTATATTTATAATGGTAGCCTGTACGGAATTCGAATCCGTGAATGCTGCCTTGAGAGGGCAGTGTGTTAAGCCACTTCACCAACAGGCCATATGAAAGATGTCTCAACAGACATCTTTATTTTATCATATTTAATTTATCTTCACAATACTATAATTAATTATTTAAAACTATATCTGAAAAACCAAAATTCTTATAATCATTTGAAATATCGATAAGTTTATTATCATCATATTTAAACATATAAATACTTTCAATTTTTTCACCACATGTACCATGTGATCCATATGTTGAACAAACGGACTCCCATTTACTTATCAAAGAAAACTGTTCTGACTTAATATTATAAGTTGATATTAATTCTTTATCACTTAAATCTAAACTAGCTAAAGCTACAGGATTACCTGAAAATTCTTTTTCATAAATAGTATTTCCTTCAATATAAATAACAGAATTATCTTTAATTGTAATTATTGATCTAATATCAACGTTTGAAACATCCAGTACTTTTTCAATTTTTTTACTTTGATAATCGTATTTATAAATAATACTATCTTTATTAATAACTAAATACTTTGATGATGAATTATATGGAGTTATTGAATAATCATCGCTAATGATTTGTTCACTTTTATTAAGAGAAACATCGTATTTTAGAATAAAATCACTAGTATAACCACGATAATAAAAGATATCTTTATCTTTGTCATAGTAATTATATTCACAGGCAAATCTTGGTTTAATAATATTAATATTCTGGATTTTTCCAGAATCTAGATGATATGTATAAGCATTGTCACTGTCAACAAATAGCAAATATTCTTTTCCTGAATATAAATCAAGTTTATCTTCTACAGTAATATCTTCTGATAAATCAATCTTTTTTTCCTTATTATTCACTAAATTAACAATGTGTAAATTATAATCTGTATCAATATAATATAAAATGTTTTTGTATATATCAAAAGATCTACCACCTAGGCCATCTATTGATAATACATCAGTATTATTTAGTGAAGATAGTTTCCCTTGAGAATTAATACTATATAGCTTACGTGTATTACTAGAACTATTTACTACAGCCACTATATCTGAAGATTCTTTAACTGTTTCTTCAGAACTAGTTTTTCTTGTTGATTCATTTTTATTATTCTTATTATTTTGTAAAGTTTTAGTTGAGGTTAATATTACTCCTAGTAAAACTACTATAATAGCAATTAATACTATAATAACTATATTCTTTGTTTTTGCTTTCTTACTTTCTTCTTTCATTTTATACCTCCTGTAATAATACTATGATAATTGAATGAAAAATTAAAGATTTTCTAATACTTTAATTAAATAATTATATGTTCTGTTTACACTTTCTATTTCTACTTTTTCATCAGGAGTATGGGCACCTATAATAGTAGGACCAATAGAAACACAATCTAGTTTATTATTTTTACCAATAAAGATACCACATTCTAATCCTGCATGTACAACATTTATTATTAAATCCTTATCAAACATTTCATTATATACACTTTCAAAGATTTTTCTAAGATTAGATTCTTCATTATATTTCCATCCAGAATAGGTATTCTTTACTTCAATAGAAGCATTAATACTATCAGCATTTTCCCTTATCATATTAACCACTTCATCTCTTTCATTATCATTAGATGATCTAACAGAATGTTTCATAGTAATTATATTATTAGAAGTACTAATAACTCCAAAATTAAGAGAAGTTTTTACTAAATCATCTAGTCCTTCTTCATAAGAAATAACTCCATTTTTTGAATTATAAATATAATTAATAATATTATTAGTATCTTCTAAAGAGAATACTTTTTCTTTTCCTTTGTTTTCAATTACAGTTATAGAAGCATTATCTTCTCCCCTACTTTTAATATATTCATACATGTTATCTTCTAAAGCATTATAATCAAATTTATCTTCTAATAAAAATTCAAAAGTACAATCATTACAAATAGCATTATCTACTTTACCACCGTTAATACTTACTAAATAATAATTATTTATTGTAGATAAGAACTCCCCTACTAACTTAATAGCATTTACTCTATTTTTATTAATATCTACTCCTGAATGTCCTCCTAGTAAATTACTTATATTAATAGTATAAATATAACCTTCTTTTTCTATTAATTCTCCTGTATAAGTTACTTCTACTCTAACTCCTCCAGCACAACCTGCGGTTAATATTCCTTCATCTTCTGAATCTATATTTATTAGTCTATTACTTTCTAACTTACTAAAATCTAAGTTACTAGCTCCTTCCATTCCTACTTCTTCATTTACTGTGAATACAACTTCTAATTTAGGATGTAATACATCGCTTTCTAACAGAGATAAAGCCATAGCTAGCCCAATTCCATTATCAGCTCCTAAAGTAGTTCTATTTGCCTTTAAATAGCCGCTTTCTTCTATTATTTCAATAGGATCTTTAGAAAAGTCATGATTACTATCTTTATCTTTTTGACATACCATATCCATATGAGCTTGTATTATTACTGGTTCATGATCCCTGTAATTATCAGAAGCTTCTTTTTTAATAATTACATTCCCAACTTCATCTTGATATACTTCTAGATTTCTATCTTTAGCAAATTCAACTAAGTAATTAGATATTTCATCAATATGATAAGTTTCTCTAGGTATCTTACTTATTTCTTTAAAATATTTATAAATTAAATCATTCATAATATCCTCCATTACTATAAGAGACATTGATTATTTCAACGTCTCTTTTATCTTATTCTTAGCAGTATCAATTGTCTTTTGATCTGGATACATAACCCAATCAATCATACTAGATGAATGTACTTTATCATGTCCATCAGTACCATCAACTGATTGTGTTTCAAATTTCCATTTATTTCCATTATTAACTATATCTTTAGATATATTACTAATTACATCTTTAGATATGTCAGTATCATATAAAGTACTAAGTGTATTTAATGTTTCATTATAATGTAACATAGTATCAGTACTTATTAACTTCTTAATAATAGCAATTAATATCTTTTGACAATTCTCTTGTCTAACTCTATCTCTTCCTTCAAAGGCATTTCTCTCTCTAGCTAAAGTTAAAGCTTCTATTCCGTTTAACTGTTGGCAGCCTTTAATAATAGTTAGTTTTTTACCTCTATCATTATATGTATTTCTAACTAAAGCATGTGTTGTGGTAAACTCTTTATCACTACAGAATTCTATTCCTCCAACATAATCTACTATTTCTACTAAACTATCAGTATTTAAAGTAACAGTATAATCTATATCAATACCAAATACTTCAGCTAAAGCTTCTTTAGAAGCATTACTTCCATAAGCTCCCATAAAGCCTAATTTATCTTTCTCTCCATTTCTTCCAGGAATATTAATATAATAATCTCTTGGAATACTAGTAAGTAATACTTTATGAGTCTTATTATTAATAGATGCGATCATATTAAAGTCTGTTAAACCAGAGAAATCAGTTCCAGCTATATAAATATTAAACTTATCTGTATTAGTACTACTGCTTTTCTTTTTCTTAGTATAGATATTAAATTCATATAAAGTTTTAAAATTCTCTCTCTTATACGTATCTGATATTTGGAAAATAATCTCATAAGAAGTTTTTTCTACTAACATAAATTTATCAGTATTATTAAGTAAATTATCAAATTGAGCTCCTACTTCATTATAACTTTTAGCACTTACTTTATACTTTTTATTTAACTTCTTAAGTGCTTTATCCAAGTACATTGTTCCTTCATAAGTACTTATTTCTCCACTTATATCTTCTTGAGTTAAGTTATTCTCTTTCTTAGCCACAACATAATAAGTATTCTTTTCATATTGAACTTTTTTAGAGAAAGAATTATTTAAAAAGTTATTAGTACTTAATATATAATAAGATCCCACAATACTTATAACTGACAAAATAAACATTATTATACTACCAATTATTTTTAAACCTATTTTTTGATATAAATTAATAAAAACTATACTTACTATATCTAATACTATTAATACAAATGAACCTAATACTAGATATTTAGTAGGTAACATATTCATCATACTTAAAAATATAATAAAAACTATTATTAATATTAGAGAAAGTAAACTAAGTATATTTCTCTTTCTTAATAAAGCAGTTTTAAAACGTAATTTTAGAGATTTTTTTAGTCTATATCTTTTTTTCTTTTTTGCCATCTTCTCACCTCTATTCTAGATTTTAACATATAAATCTTTCTTAAGCAACAAAAGAGAAGAGTTTTACTCTTCCTCTGGAATACTATTTATAAAATTTCTAATTGCTTGTAGAAGATCTTCCATATAAGCACATCCTAAAACACATATTACTGAATCTAATTCTCCCCCTATTTTATCTATTGTCTCTGGACTTATTAATTCAGCATCTGGAATTCCATTAATTATTGTTTTAGAACTAATTCCCGGATATTTCTTAGGATCTTCACGATTACATTTAATCTCTGTTAAATATGTTTTATCAGCCATACTTAATACTTCTATGAACTCATTTTTGAAATCTTTAGTTCTAGAATAAGTATTTGGTCTAAAGATTACTACAAGTCTTTTATCAGGGAATCTTTGTTTAGCAGCTTCTAATGTAGCTTTAATTTCTGTAGGATGATGTGCATAATCATCAATTATTACTGTATTTCTTACTTTTTCAATAGCAAATCTTCTTTTTGCATTTTTAAAATTAAGTAATGCTTCATGAATAGTATCTTTATCTATACCTAATTCACGACATATGATTATCGCAGCACATACATTTGATACCATATGCTTTCCATATAGTGGAACTTCAAAACTACCATATAATTCTTCTTTAATATAAATATCAAATCTAGAACCCTCTTCTAATAGTTTTAAATTTTGAATAACTACATCATTATGAAATCCAAATCCATAGAATAATACTTTAGTATTATAATTAATCTTTTTTACTTCAGCATTATCACCATTTGCGACAACTAATTTAGATGTTTGATTAGCGAATATTTCAAATGTATCTCTAATATCATCTACATCTTTATAACATTCTAAGTGTTCTGCTTCAATATTAGTAATTACTGAATACATTGGATGATAAGCAGTAAAATGACGATTGAATTCATCACTTTCAACTACAAAATAATCATTAGCTTGAGAAGCATAACCATCTCCAGCACCAATAAAATAATTACATCCACCAGCAGCTTCTAATATAGTTCTAATAAGAGAAGAAGTAGTAGTTTTACCATGAGTACCACTTACACCAATTGACTTAAATTGACTAATTATATCTCCCATTACTTCATTATATTTAACTATCTTTAATCCTAAAGATTTAACTCTTTGTATTTCTGGATGCTCTTCACTAAAAGCAACACTATAAGTAACAATTGTATCAGGATCAATTGAATGTTCTCCATCATAATATATTGGTATATTTCTTTCAACTAAACCATCTTCAGTAAACTTATGTTCTCTAGCATCATCATATCCTGAAACATCATTTCCTAAATCATGAAGTATTTGAGCTAAAGTAGACATTCCAGTACCTTTAATTCCTATACAGTAATATTTCATTTAATCACCCTCTATTTAAGTATATCAAATTTTTATTCATTTGTAAGTATTTTATTCATATTAGATATTATTATATCTGTTCCTTTTTTCTTTTTCTTATATATTTTAGCATTGGACTCATATACAGTAATTAATTTATCATCATCTACTATTATTTCTTCCATCATTTCTCTAGTTTTAATCTCTTTTACTAGTTTCATAGTATTAAATTCAAATATTCTAAGAGTAGAATCAAAATGTTTGCCATATGAAGATGAGACAATTAAATACTTTTTATGATCATTATCTTCATAGAATGTTATTCCTTGTATAAAACCAGCAGATTTTATCTCACGATATTTACTAGTATCAATCATACCATTATCTAGTACATCATATTCTTTAATAATAGTATTATTCTTAAAATTATAGTTTCCAACATATAATTTATTATCATAATAAGTAATGTATGCTACTGAGCATTCTCCAAAGATATTATCTAATTCATCTCCAACATAAATATTTGAATACTTACTATTAACTAATCCTCCAAATTTAAATATTTCATTTTTATCATATCCAGTAATAGTTCCTTCAACATCAGTAACCCAGACTATTTCATGATCAGGGTCATATGTTACTCCTCCAACATGAGAGAATGTATTTAATCTCTTCTTTGTATAAGTATTTAAATCATCGTCTAAAATATAAAGAATTGATTCATTATTATGACTACTATCATATGCTGATATAAGATATTTATCATCTACTTTACATAGACCTTGTAGTACATAATCTTCTAAATCATCTATATTTTGTTCTTGTTCAATTGTAGTATGAAACATATTACTTCCAATTGCTTCATCACATATATTATAAGAAGATGCTGATAAGAAAAGAATTGTCCCAAAGATTTCTAAGTTTGTAATTATGGACTTCTTTTTCATATCCTCATCTCCTAACTTATTTATTTTTTAGAAAAAATACACCCACAATAGTCTTGTCTATATAATCCATACTCTTTAGATAGGATTATACTTCTCTTATACCCTTCCTTCTTTTTAAAATCAGAATATAAATATGTAGTTTGATACTTATTATTTAATTCTTCTCCTATTTCATTTAACCAATTAACATTTTTATGAGGCGATAGAGTTAAAGTTGTGCAAAAGTATTTAAAACCCATCTCTTCTGCAATCTTAGCAGTTTCACTTAGTCGTAATTCATAGCATTTATAACAACGTTTACCTCTTTCTGGTTCTTTTTCTAATCCCTTAGCCATTTCAAAGAACTTTTCAGGTTCATATTTTCCCTCTATCAATGATATTTCATATTTCGGATGAACTATTGAGATTAGTTTTTTTATTTCAGTAATTCTCTTATTATACTCATCTTCATCTGTAATATTAGGATTATAATAAAAAATACTTATTTTAAAATGATTAGCAATTCTCTCTAATACTGCAGATGAACATGGAGCACAACATGCATGCAATAAAAGTTCAGTTCCTTCGGGAATATTACTAATTTGTTTTTCCATCTCTAAATCATAGTTCATATAACCACTCCATTAATTATTATACCAAAAAATAAAGAAGATTACTAATCGTAATCTTCATCGTAAATATCATCATAATCATAGTCCTCATCAAACAATTCTTGATCAAGATACTCTTCTTTAGTATAACATCTATATTCTGTTCTATCTTCAAAAGGTAGTCTAACAGTTTTACTTAAACATTTGAAGTCTTTAGGTGTATTTTCAGAATAAATTAATTCTCCGGTTCTTGCATCATAATTAACATAACCTCTTCCAGATTGTACTACGTTTTGTAGACCATGTCCTTGTACTTTGATTGTGTTACCATCAACTTCTTTCTTAACCATGTATAGTTTATCTGCATTAGAAATCAAATTATTGATGACATTAGAATTAGCTTTAATAGTTAAACTGTATATACTAGGTTCAAATCTATTAATGTATAATTTATTATTCTTTAAATCTTTTACAATTGATTTTAGATACGCTTGCTCAGATATTGCTGGAGAAGCAGTTGGAATATAAAGTTTCATTCCTTGAAGATCATGATTCGTATGATTAATTTTAAAAACACTTTTATCGTATCCTACTTCTACTTCTATTTTATCTGCTGGAATACTGTCATCTATTATATATGTATATTCATCTAATTCATAACTTGTTATTACCAAATTATCTTCAACAGGAACAGTTAATTTTTCGGTTCCTAATGTATCAAGATTATCTTTATTGATAAATTCAATATTTTTAATTGATAAAGCGAAAATACCAATACCAGTACCAAATAATACTAATGATACTACAAATGTAATTACAAATACCTTTACATTAATTTTTTTAGAAATTATAAAGTATATACATAAAAGTAAGAATAATATTCCTATTACAGTAGCAGCTATTAATGATAAAGTACTACCTACGAATAATGAATGAGTTGGAATGTAAGCTAATGAAACTATACTAGCAACAATCAATCCAACTATGGCAAATATAGAACCAAAAGCAATCCAGAATACAATAAATTTAATAAAGAATAGAACTATTTTAGATAGAACACTTAAAAACGCAAAGGGTTTATCTTTTTCATCTCTAATTATAACTCTATCAGTTGTTTTTAAATTTAGTTTTTCATCATCCTTATTATTCTTATCTTTAGATTTTGATTCTTCCTTTTTCTCTATTTCTTCTTCAAAATAGTTTAAATATCTAATTTTAAAAGTATGAACTAAAACAATAATTGCTAGAACGAACCATAAAATACTAAATATATTTTCTAGTATATTTCTAATGATAGAAGTTGTTCTACTACCAAAGAAATCAAATAAACCAGCAATAATATTACTACTAATACCACATACTCCTAAACCTACTAGCCATAATAGAAATGCTAGAATTGCCATTTCAATGACACATTTTAATCCAGTTGAGAATTTCATATGAGAAAACATATTAATTGTTTTTGTTATGAATTCTAATAGAGAATCCCATACCTCATTAAAATTATTCTTATTCTTTCTTAAAGTACTTTCTACATCTGTTACTTTATCATTAATAAGATCATCCATAGAGCAATCAAATAGATTACATATTTGAACTATCTTATCTGTTTCGGGATAGGTATTATTACTTTCCCATTTTGAGACGCTTTGTCTCGATACTCCTAACTTTTCAGCTAATTCTTCTTGGCTTAAGCCATTCTTTTTTCTTAGAACTATTAATTTGTCTCCAAATTTCATCTAATCTCCCTCCTTTGTAACTATAATTTTACATTAATTTGTAGTTGCCTTCTATATACTTTGGTTGGAAATTTTGCAAAGTTGTGGTTGCATTTACTTATTTTATAATAAAAATATACTATTTTTTTGTAAAAAGCAACATTTTTAAAAAATTAATACTCATTCTAGGAATACAATATAAAATACTAAAACATAAATCTCTCGCAACTTCTTCTATTGTAGAAAAATAATCGCTTTTAAGAATTGTTCTTTGTAAAGGAGTCAGTACTTTTAATAAATATAAATCTTCGTAATTTAAAACATTAACATTTTCTTTTGCATAAGAACACATAAACATCTTACAAGCAAAGTTTTTAGTTGTACATCCCCTACTAGATTGATATTTACATTTTCTACAACAGCCATTCTTATAATTAAGTTTTTTCTTTCGATGACAAATACACTTACTATTTTTAAAACAACAAGTGTTTTTATCTTTATAGTATTCATCTATTTGATCACATAATTTATCAATAATAAAATATATTCTTTTGTATCTACTTTTTTTATTTAGAGATTCTATAATTAATTGTACTTCTTCATCTTTTAAATCACTACTAAAAGTTACAAATCTAAATAGAAATGATCTATACAAAAATATATACTTAATCAATTTTTCTTTATCATTTACTTTCATATAAAAAAGAAGGGATACTACTTTTTAGTTTTACCTTCTTCCTCCTTTTCTAATTTTTTATAATCTATTTTATTATACATTGTTTTTGGTAATTCAGTTCTTATTTCAAATTCTTTTGGAACTGAGAATACCGCTAATGTATTTCGACAGTTTTCTTTTAATTCCTTTTCAAGTTTTTTATCAAATTTAAATCCTTCGTTTAGGACTATAAAAGCTTTAGGGACTTGTACTTTATATGGATGAGGTATTCCTATTACACAAGCTTGTTTTATAGCTTTATGAGACTCTAATACTTCTTCTATCATACTTGGATATACATTAAATCCTGATACTATTAACATTCTTTTTAAACGTTGTGTATAGAATATAATTCCTTTATCAGATATATATCCAATATCTCCGGTATGTAACCAAACTTTTCCATCATCGTGCATACGTAACATGTGTTTAGTCTCTTTTGGATTGTTTAAATATCCTTTCATTAGAGTTGGTCCATGAACACATATTTCTCCTTCTGTACCATTAGGAACAGCTTTACCTGTCTCTACATCACAAATCTGATATTCATTACCAACCATGGGTATACCAATACTTCCTGGTTCATTTACATCTGGGAATGTATATGCAGTAGCAGCAACTGATTCAGTCATACCATAACCTTTTGCTATTTTAACCTTAGCACCATGTTCCTCTAAGAATTTATTAATTCTCTCTTCAGCACTTACAGATAAATGGTCTCCTCCACTGACAATGTACTTTAAACCACTCATATCTACATCAGCAAATTTCTCATTATTAATCATACTTTCCCATAATGTAGGTACTCCTAAAATAACATTTGGTTTATCATATTTCCATATCTTATAAAATCTTTTGGCATCATACTCTGGCATTAAAATTGTTTCTACTTTTAAACATAATGGTGTATGTACACAAACTCCTAAACCAAATCCATGAAAGATTGGTAAGATAGTTACTATTTTATCTTTAGGACGAACATTAATAACATTTACTGCAGATTGTCTTGCTAGCGCATTAAAACTATAATTGGAAATCATTATTCCTTTAGGAGAACCAGTAGTACCTCCACTATGAAGAATAATAGCTGTATCATTCTTTCTGACAAGAGCAGAATACTCTTTCTTATAGGCTACTCCTCTAAGCATAAAATCATTCCAACGCATATAATCAGTATCACTCATTTTAGGCCTTTTAGTACGAATTGATCTAGTTAAAGTATAACCAAGATTTAATCCGGCAGGCATACTTAATTTGGGTGATACTAAGATTGTTTTATATACTAAAGTTTCTGGAATTACATTTTCAAATTTTTCATAGTCAAAATCTACTAAGAACAAATATCTACTTTTACTTTCATTTAAATAGTATTTTATTTGTTCTGGGCTACTTAATGGATGAACCATGTCTGCAATAGCACCAATTTTATTACATGCATAAAATACGTACAAAGCTTCAGGCATATTAGGTAGACAAATAGTAACTATATCACCTTGTTTTACTCCATAACTACGTAATGCTCTTGCACAAATATTAATATTATTAAAGAATTCATTATAAGTAATCCTATTTTCAAAATAGTTTAGCGCAATAAAGTTCTTATCTTCTCCTACTTCGTCTATTAAATAGTTATAAATCGATTTATTGGTGAATTTAATAGTATTATTCTCTCTAGAATAAAAATCTAACCATACTTTATCTTTCTTTTTATTTTTAAAAAGTTTCAAATATAAGTTATTTAAAAATCTCATATTTTCTCCTAACAAGTACCACAAGATGTCTTAGTAGGATATATTTTGCATTCACAACCCTTACTACATTTCAATTTAACTCTATAAGAATATTCTTCTATTGCATCACCAGCTTGTTTCTTAAGGTTTATTCTTTCAACTGTTCCAGTACATACTCCATCTTTATTATATGGGTCTTTAGCAGTATCTAAATAATTACCCTCTACTAATTCAGCAACAGTTACACTTTGTGCACCAATAGTGTCCATAAAGTAATTTTCTGCTGCTTGAGCTACTCCTTCATGTAATAGTCTATAAGTTTTCTTTGCCGCTCTATCACGATAACTAAAGAATGTCATCATACCAAAACCTGATAAAATACTTAAAATGACTATAGCAGCTAATAATTCAACCATAGTAAAACCTTTCTTATTCATATATCATCACCTATATTAATTTTATCACAAAAATCTCTTTAGTAAACAAAAAGAACAGATAAAGTGTTAAATATCTGTTCCAAAAAACACAAAATAATTAAATTGTATTTATCTTTGATAAGAACTTCTGTAATTTTTCATCTTTTGGATGGTTAAATATTTGATTAGGAGTACCATCTTCTATTACTTTACCTTCATCTAGAAATACTACTCTTGAACAGAAATCTTTAATAAACTTCATTTCATGAGAAACTATAATCATTGTCATATTAAAATCAGTATCTTTAATATCTCTCATTAGTTTAGTAACTTCTCCTATCATTTCTGGATCAAGTGCAGAAGTTGGTTCATCAAATAGAATTACTTTTGGATTCATAATTAGAGTTCTACAGATTGCGACTCTTTGTTTTTGACCTCCAGATAATTCATTTGGATAAAAATCCGCTTTGTCTAAAAGATCTATTTTCTTTAAATATCTTTTGGCTGCTTTTACCGCTTCATCTTTTGTTAATATACCTAGTTTCAAAGGAGCTAAAGTAATATTTTCCATTACTGTTAAGTGTGGAAACAAATTAAATTGTTGAAAGACCATTCCCACTTCTCTACGATAATTGCTTAGATTCTTTGATCTATCATATTTCTCTTCATTATAAAATATTTCTCCTGACGTTGGTTCTTCTAATAGATTAATACATCTAAGTAGTGTTGATTTACCACATCCACTTGGTCCAATTATACCAAGTACTTCGCCTTTATCTATTTTTAAATCAATTCCTTTTAAGACTTTTTTATCTCCAAACGACTTTTTTAAATTTCTAACTTCTAGCATGATTTAATCTAACCTCCATTCTACTTATTAATTTAGTAAGAATAAATGTTATTGTTAAATAGATAAGTGCAATTAACATTAATGGGAAGAAATAGTCATAAGTACGAGATGCAATTATATCACTTGCTTTTGTTAACTCTACAATACCAATGTAAGCTCCTATTGATGTTTCTTTAACTAGTGTTATAAATTCATTACCTAATGCTGGTAAAACATTTTTTATTGCTTGAGGAAAGATTATACTAAATATAATTTGCTTATAAGATAATCCTAAAGCGTATCCTGCTTCCATTTGCCCTTTATCAATGGAATTAACTCCTGCTCTTATTATTTCAGCTACATAAGCCCCAGAATTGATTCCAAAAGCAAGTATACCTACTATAACTATATTTACATCTACACTACCAAAAATAATATAATAAATAATCATTAATTGTAATGTAGAAGGTGTTCCTCTAATTATATCTGTATATGCTTTAGCTAGAAAGTTTAATACTTTTAATTTATTAGAATGATCATGATAATTTCTAATTAAAGCTACAATAGAACCAATTATTACTCCAAGTACAACCGCTCCTAAGGCAATAATACAAGTATTAGCTAATCCTTCTAAAATAAACTTCCAACGTCCATCATAAATAACTGATTGATAAAAACTATCTATTATATTCATATTAATCACCTACATGTTTTAATAGATATTCATCTATTTTTCCTTCTTCTTTCAAGTCTTCTATAACTTCATTAATTACATCTAATAATTCTGTATTTCCTTTATCTACTATTACTGAATATTCATCTGTTGCGACTGGATCATCTAATATTTTTAAACTACTATCAATTAATCTAGTAGCAGGTAAATAATCCATTACTACAGCATTTACTTTATTATCTTTTAAATCTTGTATAGCTGCAATAAATTTCTTTTCTCTAACTAGTGTTACTTTAGGATATTCATCTGATAAAGTACTATCAGCTACTGTTCCTAATTGAACTGCTACTTTTATATTTTTTAAATCTTTTGGTTTTTTAATAGTTGAATTTTTCTTTACAACAATAACTTGATTTGATTCAATATAAGGAATTGAAAAATCTACTTGTTTAGCTCTTTCTGGAGTATAAGATATACCAGCAGCTCCTACATCTGATTTTTTTGTTTTAACTTCAGCAATAATAGAATCAAAAGCTACATCTTTTATCTTTAATTCTTTACCAAGTCTTTTAGCAACTTCTCTCATTATGTCAACATCTACTCCTTTTATTTCTCCATCTGAGTAATATTCATATGGAGCAAATGATGCTTCAGTAGCCATTATAAGTTTATCTTCTCTATTACTACATCCAGTAAGTAATAAAGGTATTATTAGAAGTATTAAATATTTTTTCATTATGTCACCTTCGTATATTAAAAATATTTACTAAAAAGTAAATATTTTTTTATAATTATAAAATTAACATTGCGGCTGTTAAAATAACGATATTTACTAGAGCAATTACTAGAATTACTTTCCATACCCATTTTAACCAAGTAGTATATTCTACTTTAGCTAGTGCAAGTCCACCCATTATAGCACCACATGTTGGTGTAAATAGATTTACTAAACCATTAGCAGCAACCATTTCCATTATAGTAGTTTCAACTGATAAATTTAAGTTAGCAGCTAAAGGTCCCATAATTGGTGTAGAAAGTGATGCTAAACCTGATGATGATGGAACAAGTACTGATAATCCAACGTGTAAGATGTAATTAACTGGAGCAAATACTATAGCTGGTACATTCTTTAATGCTTCAGCAGCATTATAAATAATATAATTATCTAAATGTGTTTGAGTCATTAATACAGATGCTCCACGAGCAAGTGCGATAACTAAAATAACTCCTACCATGTCATCTGCACCATCGATGAATGTTTCTACAAAGTCATGTTCATGCATATGGTTAATTAAACCAATAATTACAGTCATAATTGCGAACCATAAAGTTGATTCATTGAAGTACCATTGTCCTAGTGGTGCTCCTGTAACTAGACCTGTAAAGTTAAAGAATGTGATTCCAAATTCTTCCCATGGAATAAATCCAATAATCATAATAACGAATGTTAATCCGAAGAAGATTAAAGTCCATTTTTGATTCTTTTTTAATTTAGTAACTGGTTCTTCATTATCATCTCCATAAGTTTCAATCATAGCTTTTTTCTCAGAAGCTGATAAAATTGAACCTTTCTTTTTCATTACTTTTCTAGCATAAGCCATTACAAACATTGTACTAATAATATAAGTTGTTAACCAAAGTGCAACTCCTAATGCAATAATAATACCTTGATTAACTTCCATTCCTTTTGGAAGTGCTGCAACTGCTGCACCTACTGCAAATGGATTAATAGTTGAACCCAAAACTCCAGATCCAGCACCTAATAATACAACTGCAGAAGCAACTACTGTATCCATTCCTGCCATAACCATAGCAGCAGACAACAATGCATAGAAACCAACTGTTTCTTCAAGCATTCCATAAGTAGTTCCACCAATTGAGAAAATAAACATTAATACTGGAATTAATACTAATTCTCTTCCCTTTAGTTTTCTTACTAATACTTCTACTCCATCTTCAATTGCTTCAGTTTTATTAACTATTTTTAAGAATGCTCCTAAAACTAAAACGAATAGACAGATATCGATTGCATCAGCAAATCCTAAGATTGGTGCCATTAAAGTTTGTGATAATGTTGCGGGTACAACACCACTACCATTTACTAATTCATCCCCTACCATTAGTGCTTTTGGTAAAAAATGAGTTATAGCACCTAAAATAAACGTAATAATTAAGATAATTGTAAATGCTGAAAGTGAAAATGACTCTCTCTTTTTACGATTACCTCTCCCTTTTTTAGTAGCCATTAATTAAACCTCCTTTTTATATGGGTACCATTTTTTCCCTCTAAAGCTTTTTTAGCTTTAGTTAGAGACGTAATAATTGCTTCTTGATCTCCTCTAGTATGTTCAATGAAATCAAGACATGCTTCTACTTTTGGAAGCATTGAACCTTCCCCGAATTCTCCACTTTCCATATATGTTTTAGCATCAGCTACTGATAACTCAGAAAGTGATTTTTCATTTGGTTTATTAAAATTAATTTTTACTTGTTCTACAGCAGTTAATATTAATAAAATATCAGCTCCAACTTCTTTAGCAAGTAAAGCACTAGTTTTATCTTTATCTATAACTGCATCTACACCTTTGTAGTGTTTTGGAGCTGTTTCAATAACAGGTACTCCTCCACCTCCACAGGCAATTACTATATTTCTATCAGCAAGTAAGTTTTCAATTGTTTTTAATTCAACTATACTTTGAGGTTTAGGTGAAGCTATTACTCTTCTATAACCTCTACCTGAATCTTCTTTATAAGTACAGTGATTAATACTAGCTAATCTTTTGGCATCAGCCTTAGTTAAGAATTCTCCAATTGGTTTAGTAGGATTATTAAATGCTTTATCATTCTTATCTACTACTACTTGCGTAGCTATTGTGACACATTTACGACGCATCTTACGCTTTTCTATTTCTTTTTGAATAGCCTGTTGTAAATGATAACCAATATATCCTTCACTCATTGCTCCACATTCAGCAAATGGCATTGGTTCAACATTATTTAGTGATGCATAAGTAGACATGGCATTATAAATCATACCTACTTGAGGACCATTTCCATGAGTAATAATTACTTCATTACCCATTCCTACAATATCCATAATATTTTTAGCAGTGTTCTTAACTATTTTTAATTGTTCTGATGGGGAATTTCCTAATGCGTTTCCACCTAACGCGATTACTATTCTACTCATTTTTTCAAAGTCTCCAACATTACTGCTTTAATAGTATGAAGTCTATTTTCTGCTTCTTCAAATACTTTTGAATATTTTGATTCAAAGACTTCATCTGTTACTTCCATCTCTTTAATACCGAACTTTTCTTCAATCTCTTTTCCTATAGTTGTTCCTGTATTGTGGAATGAAGGTAAGCAATGTAGGAAGATAACATTATTATCAGCATTTTCTATTAATTTCATATTTACTTGATATGGTGAAAGTAATTTAATTCTTTCTTCCCATAATTCCATTGGTTCTCCCATAGATACCCAAACATCTGTATATAATACATGAGCATCTTTAGTAGCAACCATTGGATCTTCTTCAAAACTTAATTCTGCTCCTGTTTTTTTAGCTATTTCTTTACAAGTTTCTACTAAATTAGAATTAGGCCATAATTCTCTAGGTCCACATGCAACAAAGTGCATTCCTAGCTTAGAACAAATAACCATTAATGAATTAGCAACATTGTTTCTAGCATCTCCTAAGAATACTAACTTTTTACCCTTAACATCTCCAAATTGTTCTTGAACTGTTAAGATGTCAGCTAACATTTGTGTAGGATGAAATTCATTAGTTAATCCATTCCATACTGGTACACTTGAATATTTTGCTAACTCTTCTACTATTTCTTGATCAAATCCACGATATTCAATTCCATCATAGATTCTTGCTAGAACTCTAGCCGTATCAGCAATTGTCTCTTTCTTACCTAATTGTGATCCTGTAGGACCAATGTAAGTAGCAGACATTCCTAAATCTACTGCTCCTGCTTCAAATGAACATCTTGTTCTAGTTGAATCTTTTTCAAATATCATTGCTATTTGTTTGCCTTTTAAATACATATGTGATTCATGATTATGTCTTTGCTTTTTTAAAGTAGCAGACACTTTTAATAAATGTTTAATTTCAGTTGGAGTAAAATCAAGTAATTTTAAGAAATCTCTTCCTCTTAAATCTACCATTTTACATCCTCCCTAACTAAAGGCATAGACATACATCTAGGACCTCCACGTCCTCTTCCTAATTCAGAACCATGAATTTCAATTACTTTAATTCCAGCTTTCTTAAGTTCTTTATTAGTTACATCATTACGATCATAGACAACAACAGTACCAGGAGCAATACATAATGTATTAGATCCATCATTCCATTGTTCTCTCTCACTTGCCACTTTATCTCCACCAGCACATGGAATTAGAGTTACTTCATGTTTTAAATACTTCTCTAATATTTCTTCTAATGGAGCATTTATTTCTTTAACATTTAAATCTTCAAATGTATCTGGATCAAATCCTTCTGTAATCTCAAACACTTGTAATGTTCCCATAATTCCAGGATGATAAGTAAATGTATATTTATCTATTTGAGTAAATACTGTATCTAAATGCATAAATGCACGTGATTCTGGAATATTAAATGCAAGAACTGTATCAATCTTACAATCAGGATCTTTGAAGAAGTTCTTAGCCAATTGATCAATCGCAGCCGGTTCAGTTCTCTGACTAATCCCAATCGCAATAATATGATCATTAATATTTAATAAATCTCCACCTTCAGTTCTCCAATTATAACTTCTATTATAATATTGAGGAGTTTTCTTATAATCTTTATGATATTTAAAGATATATTCTCCATAGATACATTCTCTGTTTCTAGTCACAGAATACATATGATTAATATCTACTCCTTCACCAACGCATGCAAAATTATCTCTTGTGAAGTATAAATTTGGCATAGGATCAGCTATAAATTTATCAGGAGTATCTATTAAATCAACTAAAGTTTTTTCAACATTACGTTGTTTTTTAGGAATATCTCCTACTTGGATTCCTTCCATAGTTTTTAAAACTAATTTTTTTGGATCTTCAATCTTATCTAAATATTCAAATACTAAGTTTTGATATTTAATAGTATTGATTCCTGCTTCTTCTATAAATTGTTTTATAAACTTTTCCCTAATATTAGGGTTCTCTCTAATGACATCTGCCATCAAATCTTCTAGGTATACGACTTCAACTCCGTTATCTTCTAATGCTGCTGCAAAAAGATCGTGTTCCTTTTGGGCATCAGGTAGAAATGGAATATCATCAAAAAGTAATCTTCCAAGTGTATCAGGAGTTAAGTTTAATAACTCATTACCTGGACGATGTAATAATACTTTTTTTAGTATACCAATTTCACTAGTAACATGTATGTTACTCACAACACCACTCCTATTCTATTATTTATATATTAATTATATCATTTTAAAAATATTTGTAAACACCTAAAAAATAAAGCCCAACCAATGTAATTATAATGTTGTTTTTGTATATTATGTGATTACGAATATCTATGTTATTGCTTTACACTTTTGTACTATATATTTACATTTATTTACAAAATAAATACTGTAAAATATATGTAATTCTAAATATCTATAATATAATATAAATATAGATAGTGAGATGATATATATGATAATATACTTATATTTAACAATTATTATTGTATGTTCAATTATTACTGGTATAATTACTACTATCATTGAAAAGAAAGGTTTTAAATCTGAAAGAAGAAAACAAAATGTAGTTCAACAAGTGATAGTTGTAAATAAAGAAATGAAACCAAACAATGGTTATACAGTTGCGATACCAATAATAAAACCTGATTATGAATATACGCAATTTATTAATCAAACTGAAATAGCAAATGTTCAGACTTCATATACTGAAGATGATGATGAGCCTATTCTTTTGATTGATTAAACTATCTATTATGAAATATATAAAAAAGGTATTATTCTTACCCATATATATCATTAAAATGTTTACTAAAGGTTTTAGTGTTTTATCACTATTTCTATCTAGAGGTTTTTACTTTTATTTAGAAAAACTATTTAGAAGTATAAATAAATTAATACCACTCAAAATAAATAATAGATTAGCTAATTATTTTGAAAATGCTAGAGAAGATCCTTCTCATGTTGTTATGGTAATTATATGGTTCTTATGTGCTATCTATATATTTGATACATTACATATAGATAATACTAGTTATTTCCAAACATCTTCATTTAATGGAATTAAACCAATTGTGAAAGAGACTCAGCAGAAAAAAGAAGAAAACTATTTATTAAGTAAAGATTTAAATTTATATAGAATGTATGGTAAATATTCTATAAATGATATTAATTTTGATTCTTTAAAAGAAAAGAATAATAATACAATAGCTTGGTTAACTGTAGAAGGAACTAATATTAATTATCCAATAGTTCAAGCAGATGATAATGATTATTACTTATCTCATTCTTTTGATAAAGCTTATTCTGTTGGTGGATGGACTTTTATGGATTATAGAAATGATAAACTAACTGATCAAAATACAATATTTTATGGACATAATTTAATTAATAATACATCCTTTGGTAGTTTAGTAAAATTATTTAAGAATAAGCATTCTGATATAAAAATATATGTATTAACAGATGAATATAAACTATATACTTATCAAGTATTTTCTGGATATACTATTAAACCTGAAACTTATTACTTACAAACTAATTTTTTTACTGATGATGAATATCAAATGTTTTTAGATAAAATTTCATCTAGAAATAAATTACCAGTTAATGTTTCAGTTAATACAAGTGATTCTATTATTACTCTATCTACTTGTACTAATGATAATAAAGGAAGACGAGTAATACATGCTAAATTAATCAATGTACAATAAAACACATATCAATTGATATGTGCTTTTTTTAATCTAATAATTCTAGTTCAACGATACTTATTACACTTGCTTCTTTTGTATATTTTACTTTTAAAGCAGTTCCGTTACTTATAAATGGCAAGTTATTTTTATCTATTTTTATAGATACTTTATATTTTTGATTATCTTGATCAGTAAAGTAATAGTATGTATTTCCATCTATTGAAGCAGTTACTAAATTATTAACCACAATATTCTTTTCTAGTTTAGCGCCACTTGTATCTTCACCTACATCATTTAAATAAGCTTCACTAGCTTTAATAATACCTTTACTACTATCAGTAACAACTACCTTTTGATAATCTTCTACATCTACAAAACCATACATTTTAACTAATCCAGCATTATCTTTTAAAGATACTAAATAAGTTGGTTTATTATTTAAATTAATTAATAATGGGAATGTAGAAGTATAATTCATTTGTTGTACTTGTCCTTTAGCTGACTCCATAGCGCTAAACTCTTCTGCTCCCGCAACTCCATAGAATTTAGTTTCTTTAGTACGCATATTAGTTAATATAAATCCAATGTTTGATTCATCGCTTATAACTGAAGTAATACCAGTATATAAATATACATCATCATCTTGAGCTAAGTAATTATATCCTTCAGTAGTCTTAACTACTCCTTTTTGACTAATTAAAGAGTTAATAAAGCCATTTTTATAACTACCCCAGTCATTTACTTGTTCAAGTATTAAATCCGCCTCATACACGTGATCAACCCATTTAGGAACATCTTTTGCTTTATAATATTTACTCTTACCATTAATTGGATTAAAGATAACTACTCCTGTTACTTCTCTTCGTAATCCAACTCCCGCATATTTAATAACACTAGCAACCCAGTATGGATTACCTTCATTATCTATTTCAAAGTCTACTGCCCCAAAATTAAATGTAGGATATTTAAATTGTAATTTACGATATAAGTTTTCATTGAATAATCCACTAGGGGCATACTTCATACCTTTTTTTAATTTAACTAGTTTTGCTTTACCAGTTGTAGAATTAACAGTAATATAACCAGTAATACCTTTTCCTCTATTAGTCAACCATTTAATTGCACCATTATATTCTAGAGGAGTAACTCTAATTATTTCATCATTATAATTAATTTGAGTATATTGATCACTTACATCAAATTGAGAAACTAATTCACTCATTTGACCCATTACTCTATCACCTAATTTTTCAGATGAATCTCTATCTAATAAAGGTAATTTATTAAAGTCTACTTCTTTTATATCAGTAGTAAACTCCCCTGTTTCATCAACAACAATTCTCTTATAATAAGTTTTAGCATTAAACAACGGTGACAAGAAAAAGTTAAGTACTATAATTAATAATACAATTACAGGTATTACAATAAATATTTTATAATAACCTATCTTCTTTCTTCTTTTTACTCCAGTAAATAATTCTGATAAAGCTATTCCTAGAGTTAATACAGACATAAGTGAAGCAAATACTATCATAATACTAATTATGAAAATCCAAAAACTCCAACTGTGTATATTAAGACTAGGAAATAATAAATAATATACTACTAAAGTATAAATTAGTGTTACTAAGACACTTATAAAAGTTCCATTTTTCTTCATAAAATCATCTCCTAGTATTATTATAGCATATCCCTTGAAAAAACAAACTATTTATGTTATAATATGCGGTACTTGGGGGCGATTATATGAGAAAAACTGTTGATAGTTTTATTGAACCAATTAAATTAAATAACGATATTGTTTCATATCGTATGTATATGTGTTACAACGGAGTTGATTACTGTTATTTATTTCAAGATGAAGAAGCAGCAGATTTAGGATCAAGTGTTAAAAGAGAAATGAATTGCCATACTAAAGATATGACATTTACTGACTATTATGGATTAAAAGTAAATGAAAATACTAATAAAGCTATTGTTGGTTATGTAACAGGACTAGACAATATAGCTAAATCATTATTCTCAATTGCTTGTGCTTGTAAATCAGATAATGTAGAGGCTAATTATAATGTTCATTTAAATGGTAAATCATATAAAATAGTTCGTAACAATAAGAATTATAAAAAAGATCCTGATAATAATAGTTTAAAAGATGTAGATTTCAACAATCTAATGGACTTAGATGTTTCAATTGATTCATTAAATAATGACTTACAAACAGAAAAAGAAAAAAGAAGATAATTATTTATCTTCTTTTTTTATGAACTTGAGGATTCTGAATTATATAATCCTTTATATACTTTACTTGATTTTAATAGTTCTTTATGAGTACCAGATGCAGCTAATTTTCCTTTATCAATAACATGAATTGTATCTGCATCTACTATAGTACTTAATCTATGTGCAACAATAACAACTGTATGATCTTTAACTAATTCATCAATTGTCTTTTTAATATACTCTTGACTTTCATTATCAAGAGCAGAAGTTGCTTCATCAAATAATATTATTTTAGTATTTAATAGTAATGTTCTAGCAATCGCTAATCTTTGCTTTTGACCACCACTTAAGTTGACTCCACCTTCTCCAATAATTGTTTCATATTTATTAGGTAAGCTCATGATATAGTCATCAATGTATGCTTTTTTACATACTTTTCTAATTTCTTCTAAAGTAACATTTTCTTTAACTAATCTAAAGTTATCTATAATAGATAAATTAAATAAGAATGGTGATTGTCTAATAATAGATATATTATTTCTAAGTGTTTTTTCACTTAGATTTTTAATATTAACATTATCTATCTTAATAGTTCCTTCAGTTGCATCAAAGTAACGTAATAATAAGTTAAATATAGTACTTTTACCATTACCACTACGACCAACAATAGCTATTTTCTTTTTAGGTTCAATATTTAATGATAAACCTTTTAAAGTATTAGATTCATCTTCTCTATAACGGAAGATAACATCTTCAAAAGATATTGTTCCTTTAACTTTAGATAATTTTCTATTACCAAATTTTTCATCTTCATATAACTCATTATTAACAATCTCACCTATTCTTTTAAGTGAAACAGTTACTTTATTATAGTTAACTCCAAAGTCTGATAGACTTTCTACTACATCATCTATTCTCCAGATATACTTTTCTAAGACTATAAACACACTATATGCAATATGTCCATGGATAGTATAATATCCTGCAGTTAATAATATAATAAATTGTAATGTAAAATAAGCTAGATTATTTAGACTAAAGTACATTACTTCATACTTTTTAATCTGTTTAGTATGATTAAACAAACTATCTAAAATACTATAAATATTATTTTCAATATTTTTTTTAATTCCTAATGATTTTATTTCTCTAATTCCTGTAATATTTTCAGTTGCTACTTTAACATAATTGTCTGATTCTTTCTTTATATTTTCTTGTGTACTTTTTATTCTTGGGAAGAATTTCATTGAAATAAATCCCATTATAATACCAAATACTAATACTTCAGTACCTAAAAGTAATGATATTTTAAATGACATAACTAAAACTAGTATTATCACAAAAGCTTTACAGATTAATTTAATCATTTGTCCTAAGAGAGACATTACTCTATCTGGATCTGTATATAATCTATTTATAAACTCTCCAACCCCAATGTCTTCAAAAGCTCTTGCTGGTAAATTATCAATCTTTTTATATAAATCTTTACTAACTTCTCTAGTAAATTTAATCTCTAAGTAATTATATAGACTATCTCTAGGTATTTGTAATATAGTATAGAAAAGTATAAATAAACCTTCCCATAATCCTAAATACATTATAAAACCATAGAGGTCCTTTTCAATTAGCCTTTCTAAAGCAAATCCCCAAAAGAAGGCTGATAAAAGAGATGGTAGATAAGTTATTAATACTAAGAAGATATAGATAGATAGTTTTAGTTTGTCATCTTTTAAGTAATGAAGTAATACCTTAAAAGTTGAAAACTTCTTCATATCTTATCACCTCTTTATAAAAATAAAAAGTCACCGAAGTGACTATTTTGTATGCATTAAAGCAGTGAGAATACACCTATCATTCCCACAATAGTCACAACTAAAAATATTATATAAATCATTTAATTTCCAAATCATATTCTCACTCCTTTCTCCTCAAATTCGAATTCATCATAACACAAAAGAAAAAGTATGTCAACCTTTTTGTGTTGACATACTATTTAGTTAGTTTATAAATAAATACAGTACTATCACTATTTTCACTAGCAAAACCATTATAATTTTTAGATAATCTTACTAATGTTTTTACTTTATTTGAATAGTTAGTTAATTTAGAACCATAGCTTGATAGTTTCTTAATACCTTCATTATTTATCTTAGTAATTCCGTTACTTAGTTCACTTGAACCATTCTTTAAACTATTAGTTCCATCTTTTAATTTCTTTGAACCATTACTTAATTCATTTAAACCATTAGTAAGTTCATTAGAACCAGTTTGTAGACTATTAATTCCTCCTACTAGAGTATTTATTTGTTCTTTAAATGTATTAATAGTTTGATCATTAATATAATCTTTATTATCTATTCCTAGTACTCCCATTAATACTTTTTCTATTACTTGATTAGCACCATCTAGAGCTGCGGCTTTTACAGGTAAACTAGCTAAATCACTTTCTGCTTTAGCAATTCCTTCTGCATATTGTTTAATACCTGCTTCTAACTGAGTCTTTTGTCCTCTTAAAGTATTAAGTTGTGCTTTTTGTTCTTCTGTAAGTACTCCTGCTTGTTCTCCTTGTTCTAACTGACTAATTCCTGCATTAACCTGAGATAATTTATTTTCTAAATCAGTTTTAGCCATAGTTGCATCTTTAATACCTTGTTCATATTGAGCAGAAGCTTTACCACTTGAAATCATTTCGATTAAACCTTTATTTTCATTATAACTACTATATAAACTATCTACTAATGTAGTTAATGATTCTATTTTAGATGAACCATCTTTTACCATAGTAAGACCATTAGTAATTTGTTTTGATCCTTCTAATGCTTTGTCTATTCCAGTAGTTAAACTATTCATTCCATTATCTAATTCATTAGAACCATTTGTAAGTTCTTTAGATCCATTTTCTAACTTATTCATTCCATCTTGTAGAGTATTTAGAGAACTATTTAATTCATCTACTTTATTTAATTTAGAAATATCTATATCATCTAATAACTTAGGAGTCATTACTAAATATGAATCATTCATTTCAAATTTAGTAGTATCATATGTAACAATAACTTTATTCATATCTTTTAATTCACTTAAACCTAAATCATTATAAAGTCCTGGAGCAGCTACTCCAATCACAACATTCTTACTACCAGTTGATACTACTTTACCAGTATTAACTGAAATATTAGAAGTAGTTTTATTATTTAACATAGATACATAACTAACTACAAATGGTGTATGCATACCATTAACTATACTAGTATTAGTTAAATCATATTCAATTCTAATAGTACCTTTCTTACCAGTTATATTTTTAGGATTAACTTCTTCATTATTTAAATAGTATTTAGCACTAACTTTAATTGGTAATTCACTATTAATCTTTCCTTGATAAGAAATATCTTTACCAGTAGATTTCCAAGTTAATTTTTCTTTATCAAAAGAGAATTTTTCATCACCATTTAAATTCTTAATATCAGTTAAATATGTATAATCAACTATGTCTCCTGAATCAATCTTAGTTAGTTTTGTATTAACAATAGTATTTTTAACATTACCAGTATAGTCGAGACTAGCATGAACCATTTCAGTTTTTTCTAAAGCATAGCTATTTACTGGGTTTAATAATGTTAAACTTAGTACTCCTACAAATATTTTATTAATTTTTTTCATATTATTTACCCTCCTTAAAACGAGTTGTTTTCATAATAAATTTATCAAATATCATAAGTAGTGCTGGTAGAACTAGAATTACTACTAACATACTTATAATTGAACCTCTAGCTAATAAGTTACAAATAGAACCTATCATATCGATCTTTGTATATAGACCTACTCCAATAGTAGCCGCGAAGAAACATAAGGCTGACGTTATAATTGATGGAACTGTATTTTTTAATGTCTTTTCCATTGCTTTATGTTTTTCACGTTTCTTATTATGTCTTTCTTCTAAATATTTAGTAGACATTAGAATTGCATAATCTATTGTAGCTCCTAACTGAATAGTTCCAACTACGATACTCGCAACAAATGGTAATTTTGTACCTGTAAAATAGGCACAAGCCATATTCGCAAATATTGCAAACTCAATCGCTATAATTAATACTATTGGCAATCCTATTGACTTTAGTACTAGTAACATAACAATAAATATAACAGCAATTGATGTGTAATTAACCATATGGAAATCATGATCAGCTATAGTTACCAAGTCTTTCATTAAAGCTCCTTCACCGGCAACTATACCTTTACTATCGTATTTCTTAATAATATCTTCTACTTGTACTACTTGTTTATTCAATTTAGTACTAGCTATTTCATAATTTGAATTCATTATAATCAATTGATATTTATCATTATCTATTATATCCAACGCTTCTTTTGGAAGTAAATCTTTTACATCTTCACTTACTAATGTATTAGGAGCTAAAACCATATCTATTCCTTTGACATCTTTTAATTCATCAACTAATTCTTCTACCCTAGATTGTTTTATGTTCTTATTTATAATCGCAATTTCAGCTGACTTAATACCAAACCTATTAGCAAGTTCTGAATTAGCTACATGAAATGGTAAATCACTAGGTAGAGAATCATCTAATTTATAATAGACATCATAACTCTTATTTCCAATATAAGCTGGTATCATAAGAAGAATAAATACTACAAATAATATCTTATAAAACTTAAGCGAGAACTCTTGAATTTTCTTAAACTCAGGAAATAATTTCTTATGTTCTGTCTTTTCAATTAAATTATCAAATGTAAGTAAAAGTGCTGGAAAAACTGTCATAACACAGATTAATCCAAATAATACACCTTTAGACATAACTAAACCTATATCAGTACCTAGAGTAAGATCCATAGTACACAAAGCTAAGAAACCTACAAAAGTAGTTAATGAAGAACCAATAACTGACTGAAATGTATCTTTAATAGCACTAGCCATTGCTTCTTTCTTATCTTTCATCTTTCCTTTAGCCATCATATATTTATGATATAAGAATATCGAAAAGTCTGTTGTTACTCCAAGTTGTAATACCGCAACTATTGCCTTAGTAATATAACTGATTTGTCCAAAGAAAATATTAGTACCCATATTGTAGACAATAGCCATTCCTATATTTAATAGTAATAATCCAGGAATTATATAAGAATCAGTCGCAAAAGTTAAAACTATTAAACAAAGTATTACTGCAATTACAATATAAGTAAGCATTTCACTATCAGACAAGTCCATAGTATCAATAACCATAGAAGTCATACTACTAACTCTTGAAGCATCCCCTACTTCTTCTCTTAAGCTTCTTACTGCTTCAATTGTTTCATCATCTGATGTATTCTTCTTAAAAGTAACCATCATAATGGTTGTATTATCATCATATAATTTATCTATTACTTTATCAGGTAACATATCTTTAGGTATAGTAGTACCAATCAAATCATAGATACTAATAACTTCATTTACTCCTTTGATGTCTCTAATATTATCTTCCATCTTAGATAACTTATATTCATCCTTAGTATCAATCATTACATAAGCATAACTTCCTAATCCAAAGTCATTTGCTAAAATATTTTGACCTTTAATAGTATCAATCTTTTCCGGAAGGTATACTAATATATCATAATTAATTCTAGTATTAAGATAAAAATATATCGATGGTATTAATAATAATATACTAACTATTAGAATTAATATATTATGATTAGAAATAAACTTAGAAAACTTCTTCATTCTATCACTCCTTGCATAATATATGATAATCATTTCAAAAATAAATAAAAGTAAACATTTCAACATTGTGTATGATAACCAACAAATGTAATTATTTTGTTTTACATTTTCCCTACATATGTAGTTTATCTTTACAAATGTAGTTTATTAAGATATAATGAACTCAGGTGATATTATGAAGAAAAAAGAAGATTTACGTATTCGTAAAACTAAAGCTAACCTATATCGTTCTCTATTACAATTAATGGAAGAAAAAACATTTGAAGAGATAAAAGTAATAGATATTTGTAGTACATCCATGATTAATAGATCAACATTCTATGATCATTTTAATGATAAATATGAATTACTTGCTTCGTTAATAGAAGATTTAAAAAATGATTTAGTTGAACATATAGATGTTCAAATAGAAGCTAATTCTATTAAAGAATATTATATTGAACTATTAAAACTATTATTAGAATATTTTGAAAAGAATTTAAATGTCTACTCATCTATCGCAATTGTCAAAAAGAACAATAATTCAATTGCATTTGATATGATGTTTGATGCTTCCCTAGAAGCAGTAACCAAGAGACTAAAAGAAAACTATATAAATAAATCAGATATCCCAGTTGAAGTAATTGCTCTATTCTATGTAAGTGGTGTTACTAAAATATGTACTGAAGCTATTAAGGATTCAAAAGAATTTAATCCTGAAAAATTAATTAACTATTTAGAAGAACTATTACCAGAAATAGATTATTTAGAACCAAAAGCTATTTAATTGGTTCTTTTTTTATGTTATGATAAATATGGTGAGAATATGAAGAGGAAAAGAAAGAAACTACAATTATATCAAAAAATACTATTAGGATTAGGAATATTTTTAGGTAGTATTTTACTTATATTTATTCTTAACTATATGCGATTAAATCTATCTTATTTAATAAAGAAAAGTAATTATCAAAGTACTTTTACTATACCTGGTAATAAGAATGGTTATGTTCCTCAAGGAATGGCTTATGCTAAAGAAAGAAATGTTGTATTACAAACTTCTTATAATGCTAAAGGTAAAGTTAGTATGTTATATGTAACTGATTTAAAAACAAATAAATTAATTAAAGAATTAAAATTAAAAGATTTTGATGGTAAAGATAATCATTTACATGTTGGAGGAATCGCAACTAATGGAAATAATGTATGGATAACTAGTGACTATCAAGTTAATGAATATTCTTTAGAAGAAATACTTACTACTAAAGATAAATATATACAAAGTTATCATAAAACTAAATTACCTATTAGAGGAGACTTCTGTTATTGTGATGAAGAATTAAATCTATGGATTGGTGATTTCTTCTTAAATCCATTCTATAAAGTACCTAATGATACTCCATTATTATTTAAATATAGTGGTTATGAAGAATTAAATTATAATAATCCAGAATTGGTTGTATCATTGCCTAAAATGGTTCAAGGTATGACAATGACTGATAATAAACAAGTAGTATTTACTAGATCATTTACTTATCTAGTTAACTCTAATTTAACTACTTATAAGAATATCTTTAAAGAAAAAGCTACAGACTTCTATACATTCAAAGGAAAACAGATACCTTTTTATCACTTTACTAAAGATAATATGATTAAGAATGAAAAAATACCTCCTATGGCTGAAGGATTATTCTACAAAGATAAATCTTTATATATATTATTTGAAAGTAATTCTGATCATTATAGTTTAGCTTTACCTAAAGTAAAAAAAGTATTAAAAAAGGCTCTTAAATAGAGTCTTTTATTTTTTGAATACTGATAATAAGTTATTTATTAAATCTTTAGATCTTACTAATGTATAAATAGATTGATCATTATAAATACATCTAACTGCAGAATTTAAAATATCATTTGTTTCTCCTGGGAATAATCTATATTTACTTCTAGGATATGAATAATCAAAGAAGAATATTGGTATTTGCATTTCATAATCTATTGTGACCATTTCAGTATTATAATCTGCTAGAGGTAGGGTCTTCTTAATACCATATAAAGATGTAATAAATAATGAATGTTTATTAACACATACACTTCCTACATTTCCTAAGACAATATCTATTTTTGATAATTGAGCTTTTAAATCATTAACAGTTCTAGATACATCTAAGTGATAATCAAAGATTATTAAATCATAAATAGAATTATCAATTAAACCAGTAATATTATTTAAATCATTATAATATGTATCATTTAATTTCATGAATTGAATAGCTGGATTATTAACATTATTTAATCCATTAGCTAAGAAATTAACTAAACTTATATTCTTTTCATCAGTAACTATTAAAGCCTCTTTATCAGCCTTTTCTAATAATAGAGCTAAACTACTATCATAAACAACATTATCAATAAATGATGGTATATTGTGCTTTGAATTTAGTTTAATAAGTGAATACATTGGTAAATTATATGAATCAGTTTTAAGAGCTTCATTAGCATTACTTAGAATTGCATTTATAAACTTATCATAATCATCTCTTCTAGTGTTAAAGAACATTATAGTATCATTATTAGCAATAAAACAATCATTAGTTGCGCAAAAACCAGGAGCTACACATGGTCTAATATTAGATTCTTGAAGAGATAATAGTTTCTTATCAGTATCTATCCATCTTTCTGCAGAACAGAAGAATAATAGCTTTTTAGCAACATCCATTTGTTCTTTTGTTAACTCTTCAGGATAATAATCTTTTCCAATAATAAACCCTACTGTTATATGACTATTAATATGATATTTAATGTAATTAACTATATTTATTAATTTATTATATTCATTTACTGTTAGTTGTGATAACAGTAAGTGTAAATATACTTCTTTCTTTTCAGGTAGAGTTAAAGTACTAACTAAAGTATTAATTAATTCTACTACTTGATTATTAGTAGGTTCTACGAATATATGTAATTTACCTTCTCCAGCAACACTTTCTTGAAGACTTTGATAAGTAGGATTACCTTTTAATTGTTCATTAATTACTTTTTCTTTAATATAATTAATTTCTGTCTTATATGTATCTCCTAAAAAGAATTGTTGATAAGCACTACGATATTCTAATGAATTAGTAATAGCAGTAGTAAAATAACTAGTCTCTTTAATTTTAGATAAATTAGGCATACATTGATCTATAGATATACTATAACTTCCTGCTTTTTCAATACCTAAACCATTAATTAAAAATAAAACACTTTTCTTTGCCATACAATCACCTACTATTATAAATATACAATAAATTACAATTAATATAAACAAAAAAACGTAAAACTACATGTAGTTTACGTTAATCTAATCTAGGAGTAAATATTTCATAACCATCTTCTGTTACTAAGACAGTATGTTCATAGTGAGCAGCTGGTTCTCCGTCTTCAGTATTTACTGTCCAACCATCATCTTCTTGATAGACATATCTTTTGCCGAATGTAAGCATTGGTTCGATACAGATAACCATTCCTGGTTTTAATCTTGGACCAGTATTTTTTGTACCAAAATTAGGTACTTCTGGATCTTCATGCATTTCACGACCAATACCATGACCACATAATTCACGAACAACACCTAAGTTATGGCTCTCTGCATATTCTTGTACTGCAGCTGATATATCACCTATTCTATTACCTGGTTTAACCATCTTAACACCTTCATATAGAGCTTTTTCAGTGTGTTCCATCAAATACTTCTTATCATCATCAATCTCTCCTACAGCATAGGTCCAAGCAGCATCTCCTTGATAACCTTTATAACCAATAACGACATCTATGGTGATAATATCTCCATCTTTTAATTTATAGTTATTAGGTATACCATGAACTACTGTATCATTAACACTAGCACAAATACTTGCAGGATATCCTTCATAACCCTTTTCAGTAGGAGTTGCATCATTATCAAGAATAAATTGCTCACATAATTTATCTAATTCTTTTGTAGTAATACCTGCTTTTATATATGGTTTAATAAATTGATGCATCTTAGATACTAACATACCTGCATGACGCATTAAATCTAATTCTCTTTCACTTTTAATTGTAATCATTCTATCACTCCAAACATTGTAATTATACTATAAAAATATTTAAAAATCTATTCTATTCCATTTATCAAATAATCTTTAATAGTAGTTCTTCTAGTATCAGTATCAATATTACGAGATGCAAAATCAAGTGCTTTAAAGTCACCAATTAAATATAATTTCTTTTTAGCACGAGTAACTGCGGTATAAATAAGTTTTTGATATAACATCTTATGATATCCCTTTACTATTGGAATTACTACTACATCAAATTCAGATCCTTGAGATTTATGAATACTAATTGCATAGGCTAATCTAAAATTATTATAATTACTTGGTGTATATTTAACTATATTACCATCAAAATCTAAGTATATTTCACTTCTAGGCGTAGATACTATTCTATTAACTAAACCTATATCTCCATTATATACATTATCATCAGGCATATTAGTTAGTTGAATTACTTTATCTCCTTCACGAAGTAATTCTCCTCCAATATCTTTAGATGCTTTTTTATTACTCTTAGGATTAAAAATACCCTGTACTTCTTTATTAATCGCATCTATTCCGTTTAATCCTTTATACATAGGAGCTAATATTTGAAAATTATGATAATTTAAATCTAAATAAGTATTACATATTTCACTAATATTAGGAATTACTTCATCATCACTACACTCTATAAATGTAAGATCTTCATCAACATTAAAGATATCTTTACTAATATTACTATTTCTAATGTCATAAGCCAAACTTATTATATTAGAATCATGTCCCTGACGATATAATTCAGTTAATTCTACTACATCTAGACACTTAGAATCAATTAAATCATGTAAGACATTACCAGGCCCTACACTAGGTAATTGATGATCATCTCCAATTAAAACTATCTTACAATTCGCAGATATTCCTTTAAGTAAACTCGCCATTAAATAAGTATCTACCATACTAGATTCATCTAAAATGACAAATTCTACTTTACTCTTATTATATTCATTTACTTGAAATGTATTAGATTCTTTCTGCCATTTTAAAAATCTATGAATAGTACTAGCTCTAACTAAAGTAGATTCAGTTATTCTTTTAGCTGCCCTTCCAGTAGGAGCAAGTAAAGCAATCTTCTCACTTAACTTATCATAGCTTAATTTATTCATCATACGATATAATTCTATAATTCCTCGCATAATAGTAGTTTTACCAGTACCAGGACCTCCTGTAATAATTAAGAAGTCTTTTTCATAACTCTTCTTAATAGCCTCTCTTTGATGAACATTGTATTTAATCTCAAAGAAACTTTCTATTCCATTAATTGTATCATCTATCTTTTTACTAGTAATACCTTTATTACTATTTAATAATCTAAATCTTTTAACTATTAAACATTCTGCTTCATACATTTCTTTTAAATAATATTTATCATTCTTTACTATTATTTTTAAATCTCTTTCTAGAGCATTTAAATAACTATCAACTTCAGTTACTTCTATACCTAATACTCTAGGTAAATACATTAATATTTCTTCTTTATAATAATAACTATGTCCATAAGTATTACTTACTTCATTCATAATATAGATAATCGCAGCCTCTACTCTATTTGGATCATCCTTAGATACATCATTATTTAAGGCAATACTATCAATCTTTTTAAAATACATTTCATAGATATCATCTATAAGTTTATAAATGTTATCTTCGACAACATCTTTAGTTTTATTCTTATATTTATTATAAATAAGCATCGCATCTTTTGTATTAAAACCTAAGTCATTTAAATACATTATTGTTTCATAACTAGATTCATATTCTTTTAATTTATCGTGTAAAATATTAATATTTTTTTGAGTAATACCAGGTATTAATATTAAATTAGATGGATTTTCTAAAATTATTTTTAATGTGTCTTTTCCTAAAGCGTCCACAATATTTTTAGCCTTTTTATCTCCAATTCCAGGAAATAAACCACTAGTTAAAAACTCTATAATTGAGTCTTTTTCTTCTGGTTTTACCCTCTCATAACTATCTACTTGAAATTGTTCTCCATATTTTGGATGATGAACAAGTTTACCATAAAACATATATGTATCCATATTATTAAGTTCATGAAAATAACCAGTAAAAGTAATTGTTCTACCTATATAATCAGCTAGCTTTTCATCATTAGTATCAGACACTCTAAAAATACCGATATAATAACCGGTATTATTTTCATAAATACTACGTGAATATGTTCCTTTTATATAAGTAGTCATATATCTACTCTCCTATACAATATGGGTATTCTATATTTATTATACGCACAGTTTTATAACTATTATGAGGATATTCTCCTTTTATTTTAACATATAAGAAATTACCTGTATGTCCATAACTGAAACCCTCTTTAGTCTCTTCTATTAATACTTCTACTTCACTATCAATAAATTTATTCATGTAATTCTTTTCTAATTCAGTTGATACTTCAATTAATCTTCTAGCTCTTTCTTTAACTATTCCATTCTCAATCTTATTAGACATACGAGAAGATGCCGTACCACGTCTTTCACTATATGGAAATACATGTAGTTTAGAAAACTCTAGTTTCTTACAAGTATCAATTGTAGTTTCAAATAATTCTTCTGTCTCTCCAGGAAAACCTACAATTACATCAGTACTAATACTAATATTAGGTCTAATACCTCTAATTTCAGCTATTTTAGCAAAGAAATAATCTAAGTCATACTTTCTATTCATTGCTTTTAATATTTCATTAGAACCAGCTTGTATTGGTATATGTAAGTGATCTACTAATACTTTAGAATTACGAAGTACATTTAATACATCTTCATTTAATTCAGTTGTCTCTATTGAAGAAATTCTAAGTCTATCAAGACCATCTATTTTAACTAATTTTTCTAATAAGTCAGCAAAACTAGTATCAAGATCTACTCCATAGCTTCCAGTATGAATTCCAGTAAGAACTATTTCTTTATAACCATTAGAAACTAGGTCAGTTACTTCACTAATTACTTTAGATTCATCTTTACTACGACATTTACCACGTACAAAAGGAATAATACAGTAACTACAGAAGTTATCACATCCATCTTGAATCTTCACAAAAGCACGTGTACGACCTGGAAAATCAGTTATATACATATCTTCAAATTCTTTTAAACGACCTTTATATTGATCTCTAATAATCTCTTTAGTATTAAAATATTCATCTAATAAACTAACTATTTTTGATTTATCTTTATTACCTAAAATAATGTCTAAACCAGGAATATCTATATCAGGATTAGCTGCGATAAAGCATCCCATTGCGACTACACAAGCATTAGAATTTCTTCTAATAGCTTGTCTAATCATTTTCTTTGATTTAGAATCACTACTATTTGTAACTGTACAAGTATTAATAATATATACATCACATATATCATCAAAGTCTTTAATTTCATAACCTGCTTTTTTTAGTTCATTAATTATATATTCAGATTCATAAGTATTAACCTTACAACCTAAAGTTAAAACACCTACACTTTTCATAATATCACTATCTTTCCATCAACATACATATTATATCAAAAAAATGTTCGTAGAGCAATTCAAAAAGCAACCTATTTGAGGTTGCTTATAACATCATTATATATATTTTTATTGTCCTACAATTAGCATAGCTCCTTTCGGCACTCTCGGATATTTTTCTTCGAAAAATTCCTCGTCTCACAAGCATAGCTTGTTCGGATTCTAGATTACTAGATGCTAGTGGCTTACACCACCGGACCGCCGGGCTGGCCATGCTCAACTACTTGGGATTAATAATTTCACCAACACAGTCGGACGCACCATCATCATGCACGTTGCAGTCCCAAGAGGCATCGTGCGCACTGACACCGCCATTCGAAATGGCATAGGCACCCAAGCCCGACACACTACATGTTAAAGATTTGTAATCTCCACCATCATATTCAGAACTACAATTCGCACTTCCAAAGGCTTGTAGCAATGTTGCTTTATTACTTTCATAGTAAGGATTTATACAATATCCTCCAGTGTAATATTCTGCTTTACAATAGTTTGTTGAGCTCGAATTTTCATCGTATGTATTTAAACCTCTTAATGCATATGTTCCAGCAGTCATTCCACTATTTGCATTGGCCATAGCCTGTGTTACTACAAATTCTACATAGCTTTCATCAATTAATCCATTTCTTATTACGTGTTTTAAATATAATGGTTTATTTGAGATTGCTGCCATGGCATCACTTGCACTACTATATTGGGTTATATCATTTGGTATTGCTTGTCCTATATGACTAGTTGTTGAACTTACTGTATAGACAGTTGTTCCGTGATCTACTGCTTGAGCACTATCATCTGCTTGTTTATATGTAACACTAAATTGTAATGATAAACTTTGATTTGTACTTGGTAAGTCACTTGCACTTATATCATCTTTATAAGCTATTCTTACTTTATAGGTTTCTGTTGAATCATGTAACAACTCTTGATTTGTTTGTAATGGATTTCCATCAGAATATGTTACATCGTATTCTAGATAAGCTGGTAATGTTGTGATAGTTGTCCCATTTAGTTTAGAACTGATCGTATCAATCATCGCATCTAATGTACCAGCATTTACAGCATCAACAGTGAATTCATAATAATCTCCTGGTTTAGTTAAAGTTACATTAAAAGTCACTGTTGTTTTATTTGTATCTATTGTTGGTGTTGTGGCTTCTACTGATCCATTTGATACTTGTACATTATTCCAATATACACTCCAGTTTGCACTATTTATATTAGCAGTTCCATTTATATTTAATTCTGTATTTAAATATGAGTATCCTATTCCTAAAGCTACTACTAAGAGAATAAGTATTATTTTGATATTATCTTTATCTATTCTCATACACTTCACCTATTATAAGTATACTTTATTATTTTATTTATTTCAAATGCTTTCATAATTATAGATAATTCTTGTGAATAATAATATATGAAGGTAGTCTTAGATGTTTTCCTTTTATGGGGTTCGGTTACTCTATGAAAGGTGGTGTTATTATGACTTGTAGAGAGAAATCTTTATATTTTATAATTCTCCTTTTATTTAGTTTAGTATTTATAATATTATTTAAATAAAAAAACATCTGGGTTTTAACCCCAGATGAATTCCAAAGGGAATTCGTCTATCCAAAAAGACTTCCTTCCTTATCTTGATTATAATAAATTAATTATATTTATGCAATAGAAAAGATTAGTATTACTACTAATCTAATTTATTTTGTAATTCTTGCAGGGTAACCATAAAATCATTGGTTTTCTTTATTTGCTGATCAAACTTTTCGAAGTTTGCAGTATTTTCTAATTCTAAATCATTTTTCTTATCTCTTTCAATACCAAATACTGGAGATATAATAGGACTATTCTTAAACTTAGAACCAATAGTTTTAAAGTCATCCATACGCATCTTTGGTTTTTCTTTTAATGCTTCTTGTTCTACTTCTCTCTTCTCTTCATCAGAGATTACATTTTCAATTAAGAATGGTTCATCAAATGATGCAGCAGTATTTCCAGATTGAATCTCTAATTCTTGAATACTTATAGGCATTGTTTTTTCATCAACATATTGTGTCATTTCATTAGCCTTATAAATATCTTTTCCCTTTTTTAATAATTCTTCTAAACTAATAATAGCATTTTCTTCTTGTTGTTCTTCAAAGTTAGCTAAAGATAATTCTCCAGTTGCTTCTATCTCAGCATTTTTTCTTAATTCTTCAGTTATTTTCTTTAATTCTAATTGAGCAGTTTCTTGATCAGGCTCAATAGTAGTATACTCTAATTCATCTTCTACATCTTCATCAATATCTTCTACAATATCAATAGGTTCAATAATAACTGGTTCTTCTTCAACTATTTCTTTAGCATCTTCTAATTGAGCAATACTATCTAATTGAAGAGTAGATTCTAACATATCATGAACAGCACTTGCTTCTGAATCAGTCTCTAGTACAGGTTCATCTAACTCTTCAATGGATTCAGCTTCTTCTCCACCAAATCTATCTTTTATTTGAGCAACTAACTTATTTAATTCACGAGTATTATGTTTCTTCTTATAACTATCACTATGCTTTTCAACAATATAAATTATAAAACATAATAAACAAGCCAAGAAAGAAATACAATAAACAATTATTATTTCTTTTGAAGTTAAAAATTCGATTAATTCATTCATTGTACCACCTCTATTTTAGTTTATCACATAATTGTCAAATAATATTCTATAACTGTAAGTTTACATAAAAATAAATGTAAATTTACAAAATTAAACATCTATTTTACATATCCTTATCGACAAATATCTTACTAATAAAATAATAACATAGTTCTATATTTTTTTGTACAGTTTTTTTAAATTTTTTTGTATTTTTTTTTAGTCTTATTCTATTATTCATTGATTACAAACAATATTTACATTAATTGTAAATATATAGTTCATGTTGACATCTTGTACATGCTACATATAGTAAATTTCTTTCATTTTTTCGATATGAATTATTACGATCATTATAGATAATTACACTATCAAACTCTAATCCTTTTGATACATATGCAGGTACTATTATTAAATTCTTTGTAAATCCTTTTGTAGTCGCATCTACTAAAGAAATATTAATATCATCTTTAATTAAATCATAGATAAATTCTGCTTCACGATTATCTTTAGTTATTATTGCAGTACTTTTATACTCATCTTGTAACTTCTTAATATCATTTGTTAAACTTTCTTTTAAATCTACTACATTCTTCTTTAAAACTACTGGTTTATTAGTACTTTTTCTAACTGCATTAACATGTTTTAAATTCAATATTTTATTAGTATAATCAATTATTTCTGGAGAAGATCTATAAGTTTTTAATAATTCTAAATATTTTGTCTCTCCCCTAAACAAATCACTAAGTTCTTGTAATGACTTATAGTGATAATATGGATTAATATTTTGATTAATATCTCCAAGTACTGTAAAGTCAGCCTTTTTAAATATTTCATTTATAATTATATATTGTAGTCTATTGTAATCTTGAGCTTCATCTATAATTACTTGTTTAATTCTTGATTCATAAATAAATCCTTCTAGTTTTCCTTTAATATAGGCAAATATTAAAGCATCTTCATAGTTTATATAAGCTTTATTAACAAATTTATCTATAATCTGTTCTGGTAGTATTACTTTACTATAGTCACTAAGATAAAAATCTTTCATTATCTGTTTATAGTCTTTTTTGAAATTACAGTTTTCATATAAGAGTTTTAAATATGTTTTTTTCTTAGCTAATCTACCTTTATAATTATTTGAACATAATTTTTCAGCTATCTCATCTACTCTCTCAAACAAAGGTAATCTATCATACTTATAGTGTAACATTTCATTGATTTCATCTTTTTCTATATGATGTGCTTCTCCTTCATTAAATGAAGAAGTAAATTTACAATTACTTATATAATCATTTAGATAGTTATCTAAATCTTTAATAATACTATCACTTTGTTTATATTCTACAAGTTCTGGATTAACTTCATTGTATGAATAATATCTAGATATAAAATCAGTAAAGCTTTCTACTCCTTTATACTCAGTAATAAAAGCTTCTAAATAATCTGAAAATGTAGTTTGTAATGTATTATCTTCTCCAAGAGAAGGTAATACATCTGATATATACTCAGTAAATATGTTATTGGGTGAAAATATTAATATATTATTACTATTTAAATTTTTTAATCGATAAAGTAAAAAAGCTATTCTATGTAGTGCTACTGTAGTTTTACCTGATCCTGCAATACCTTGTACAATCAAATTATCATCTTCAAGATTCCTAATCACTTGATTTTGCTCTTGTTGAATCGTATTTACGACCTGTCGCATTCTATCACTAGATTCTTCAGATAATACTTCTTGTAGGACTTCATCACTTATATTTAAACTATTATCGAATACTCCTACTAGTTTACTATTTTCTATTTTGTATTGTCTTTTTCTTTTTAATTCTCCGCTTATTACACCTTCAGGAGCTGTATAACTACATGGACCAGTTTCATAATCATAAAACAAACTACATATAGGACTTCTCCAGTCATATAAAATATTGTTAGAATCTTCATCTTTTAAATAAGTTAGAGACATATAAATATTAAATATCTCCCCTGCTTCATCTTTAAAAACTATACTTGCGAAATATGGTTTGTTTTTAATCTTACATAATCGTCTAAAATAATCTCGTCTTCTAAAAACTTTATCGGCCTCTAACGCAGTTGCGGCCATAACTTGTTGGGCTTCTCCGGAATCAAAGTTAGTTACATTCTCCCACATCATTTTTTTGAATTCAGTAAGACCATCTTCATCTTCAATTACATCTTCTCCAAGAGAAGATAATGTCTCATTTAAGAGCTTTTGTACTTTTTTCAAGATTTTCTTTTCTTTGGTAAATTCTGTTTCACTGATTGGCATTTTTTCCTCCTTAATTAATATATTAAACTAAGCAAAAAACCTACATTCATCATGTAGTATAGGTAAAAAGTATAGGCTAAAACGTCCTAATCAATATACCACATGTATTTTAGTTATTCAAGTATAAATATAACATAAAAAGATATTCAATTGTATGAATATCTATTCTATTTGACAAAACAAGACAATTAAATATTTATATTAATGAAACAAGGCATAATAATACTAATATTCCTATTACTATATATGATTGCTTACTAATACTTATTTTTTTGATATCTTTGAACTTATAATCAGATGCTTTATAGTCTTTTATATCTACTATTTTAAAATAAATACTTTTCTTTTTAGTTAGATCTTCTTTTGATATTAATACAAATTGATCTGGTTCTCCTGATTCACTATATACTACATCTTTTAATCTTAAAATATATAGAAACATCATTAAATCCATTGAAGCTCCTATTAAATTAACTATTGATAACCATATTAATACTGGGATGTTTAAGAAATAACCAATTATATATGTAATAACTCCTATTACCATAAATGGCATTTGTAAAGATATTAAAATATTCTTCTTAGTTAATTCTTGATATGCCATACAATATAATATTCCTTTTTCTAAAGCTATACCATAAGAAATATTCTTTCTTTTTGTACCTCCTATTAAATAGCCTACTCCATGTAAGAATTCATGTAAGGCAAGATATAAAAGCATAATCAAGAAAAGTACTGCTAAGTTCATATCAACATACATATCTGCTTTTATTAAGAAACTAAATACTACTAAAATAATAAATATAACTATTCCTAAAATATTAGCTGGAACTAGATTCATTTTATATACATAAGCTTTTTTAGACGTTGTACTCATTTATTTTACCTACAAATTCATCTTGTAATTCTTGTAGCCTTTCTTCTGTATTTGCTTCAAATCTAGCAGTTATATTAGGTCCAGTATTAGAATATCTTACTAATGCCCAACCATCATCAAAATTAACTCTAATTCCATCAATATCATTATATTTATAATTCTTAGAATCAGCATATGCTTTTACTTTATCTACTACTTCTATCTTTTTCTCATCAGTTGATGCAAACTTAATTTCTTCTGTTGAATAATAATGATTAATTCCTTCTAACAATTCATCGATTGTTTTATCTGTTTTAGACATAATTTCAAGTAATCTAAGTCCAGCATACATTCCACTATCAAATCCTGGCCAACGATCATTGAAGTATACATGTCCTGATAATTCTCCTCCAAATGGTAAATTATCTTCTCTAACTTTAGCTTTTGTATAAGAGTTACCCGTACGATAACATACTCCTTCTACTCCTAATCTTTCTATTTCATCGCTCAATGTCTTAGAACACTTAACATCGTATAAGAATTTTTTCTTTTCTACTTTATTTACTATATCACGAATAATAATAATCATATAAATATCAGTTGCGATATACTTACCATCACTCGTGACTACTCCTAGTCTATCTCCATCACCATCAAAAGATATTCCAACATCGGCTCCTATTTCTTTTACTTTAGCCTTTAATTGATCAAGATTTGATTCAACACATGGATCTGGATGATGATTTGGAAAATTACCATCACTTTCTTCATTAATAATTGTTAAATCCATTGGAAACATTTCATATACTTTACGACAAAAGTCAGAAGTTGTTCCATTAGCAGGATCTAATACTACTTTTAGTTTTCTATCACCAAAATGTAAATTAGTTCTATATAGTTCTAAATATTCTGGTTCTATATCATAATCTGATACTTGTCCTTGCCCAGAAATAAAGTCTCCTTCAATTAATTCAGCTAAGAAGTCTTGTATTTCTTGACCTTTACAATTTCCTTTTTCATCTAATGCAAATTTAATACCATTATCATCTTTTGGATTATGAGATGCTGTAATCATTGCACCACTTGGTATTCCCATTTTTATACAAGCATAATAATACATTGGTGTAGTACATAATCCAAGTCTTACTACATCTGCACCAGTATCTAAAATACCTTTAATAACTGCTTCATATAAACTAGGAGATGATAATCTATTGTCATGTCCTACAACACACTTCTTTTTACCTATTCTTTGTATATGAGTACCAAATCCCAATCCAAAAGTATAAGCAGTATCTTCATCTATATTAGTAGGATATACTCCTCTTATATCGTATCCTCTAAAAATATTTTTATCTAAATCTTTTTTATATTTATATTCCATATATACCTCCTAATCTTATAATACCATAGAAAAATATTTTTGTACGAAAAAAGTAAAGATTTACTCTTTACTTTAATTCCAATTTACTTTTATACAGCAGTAACAATTTCCATTTGTTGTATTACAGTATTGTTCTGATGAATAATTTGTGTCTTCATTATAAGTTGATCTAGTACAAGTAGCACCGTTACATATTTTCCATTCTGCACCATTTCTGGCACTTCCATTTGAATTCCTTGTTTTCTTAACATACAAGTAAGTTGTATTATGATAATTTATTGGGTCATCTGAGGTTCCATATGGTACTGTATGTATATCTTGCGTTGTAGCATTCCAAATTTGATAATCATTCTTTATTGACCAGCCTGATGGTTTATATTTTAATTGAGAACCACTACTTGTTCCTGTATGGTATCTAACAATTGCTACATTTGGAGCCCAAGTTGCGGTTAATGTTTTATTTCCAGTACATGTTCCAAGTCCAGACCAACCATTGAAATGATAATGTGATCTAACGAAGCCATTTCCTCTTGCAGATATTGCTTGTCCATAAGTACATGTTGATGCTGCTGTAGATCCTCCTGTTGCTCCACCTCCTGCATATGAAACTGTATATGTATTTGCTTTCCATGTAGCTGTCATTGTCATGTTACCAGTACATGTTGTAGATCCTGACCAACCATTAAATGTATGTCCTGTTCTAGTAAATCCATTTGCTCTTGGAGTGAATGTTGAACCGTATGTACAAGTTGAAGCTGCTGTTGATCCTCCTGTTGCTCCACCTCCTGCGTATGAAACTGTATATGTATTAGCTGTCCAAGTAGCTGTATAACTTCTATTTCCAGTAGAACCTTTTGGTATAGTTACTGTTTTAGTCGCACTACTTAAACCAGTTCCAGTCCATCCAGCGAATGTATAACCTGTTCTTGTAGGATTATTAAGTGTAATGGCATTTGAAGTGATATTGTAAGAAGTTGGATTTGATGCACTTCCACCACCTAAGTTGTAACCTATTGTATATGTTGTCAGAGCACAACTACTTACACTTCCATAATATACAGTATGACCCGCTCTTTCATAACCAGTTGCACAATTTGTGGCAGCAGAGTCTCTAGCATTTTTAACATATTTATTAACAGCTACAGACATATAACACTCTGTATTTTTTGATTTACCAGTACCTGAAGTGTTTCCATAACCAGTAGGACATGCTGTCTTTCCTTGATCAGCAGTTGTACTATATGTATATGTTCCACCTGCACAATAATTACTGATAGGACATGCTGCACAACTTGTTGCTGATTTAGCTAAATACTGTCCAGCATTACATTTGTAAGATTCTGGTACCCAATGTGCATAGATTGTAACACTTGGAGATCTTAAATCTATCCATCCATCACTTACTCCATTGTTTACATTATAATCTTTATTTGCTCCATTTTTATCTAGTTTCCATCCTAATAATTTATATCCAGACCTTGTACATGTTTTGTTAAATGCTTGACCACTTACACCATATGTAAATGTTTGGCTTCCTCCACCAGTACCACCATTACAATCAAATGTTGTAACAACTGTTTTTGGTACCCAATGTGCATATAATGTAATTTTTGGAGAGTTTGTATCAATCCATTCATTTGATACTCCATTATCAACGGTATATCTCTTATCTTTATCAGCAGCAGCCAATTTCCAACCTGCTAAATTATAACCTGTTCTTGTACATGTTTTAGCAAATTTTTGACCACTTACACCATATGTAAACGTTTGATCTCCTCCACCATTTCCACCATTACAATTAAATGTTGTAACTATAGTCTTTGGCTTCCATTTTGCATATACCTTAGTATTTGCAGTAGCTTTATCTGTTACTTTTACTTGTGTACCAGTTCCATTTTGATTAGTAAACCATCCATCAACAGTATAACCTGTTCTTGTAGTAGTACAGAATTTATGAACATTTAATCCTGTTTCATCTACTACAGCTTTATTCCATGGTTGATTCTCAATCTGACCAATTGAAGTAATATCACATTTACTACCACCATTTGGATCAAATGTTAAAGTATATTTATTAGCAACTCTATATTCTTTGCCATTTACTTCCACACAATTAGCAGCAGCATCACAGAATACAAAATTTGCTTTTTTAGTAGATCCATCATAAGCGCTAGAAATAACATCTAAAACTTGTCCTGCAGAATATGCTTTATAATCAGTAGAATTCTTCAATGCAGTAGTATTAGCAGGTATAGTACATTTACTAGTACCATATTTATAACAATATTTAATATCACCTTTAGAAACTTCTGAGAAGCCTTCATCAGTTACACTAAAATTAAGCTTTGGTTTCTTGTTTTGATAACCAGTAACAGATGTAACTAAATTTCCAGTTATCTTAGGAGGAGCATTATCCACCATAAATGGACCAATTATTACATAATTATCTTCTGGTTTTTCAATCTTAGTCCAAGTTTGTCGTTGCAAATCTAATAAGTTTATTACATGAACTACTAGATTTATCTTTCCTGTCGGTTTATTAGAAGTCAACACATCTGTAGATGCTTGTGATTTAGATGCGAAAACTTGAGTTTCAGAACTAGCAATCATTTCAGTCTGTCTACTTTCAGAAAAAATATCAAAATCTATTTTTGTCCATTTCCCATTAATTACATTGATTCCTTGATCTACGTAACTCCAACCATACTCGATATTTGGAGAACGATCATCTTTATATACACCTGTTTCACTTGTTATTACTAATTTTGACTTTATAGTTTTCAAAGTCTTATCACTTTTAGTAGAAGGATTCCCTGAAATCATAATATTTGCTGATAGTCCAGAATCACATACAGCTGATATGTTCAATTCTTCTGGCATAAAAATGTCAGGTTTACCAGAAGCACCTTTTTTACCACATCCAATATAAGGCTTGTAATAGTATTTTTCCTTGAATTTTACTACTTTTACAGCTGTATAAGGGGAATTACAACTTATACCACTTAAGTCTATATCTTTAATTAGATTATACTTTGTTAAGTTCTCATATTTTACGTACTCACAACCAGTACTATATGCAAATAAATCTTCAGAGTAAGAATCGGTATATAGTTTTGCAGCATAAGTTAAACTATCTAAATATGTAGTATATTTTTTATTAATTCGTTGTTGATTTATATTTCTAATTACTGGTATAGAAAGACCAGTAATTATACCCATAACCGCAACGGTAACTAACAGCTCAACTAACGTAAAACCTCTTCTATTCATCGGACACACCTACCTATTATTAATATTATATTATAGTATTAAAAAAATGCCAATATTTTTTGACAAAAAACATTAGCATATTATTTTTATGTATTTTACTTGTTAACAAGATTGGCATTATCCAATAATAAATTTTAGTAATCCAAATGATATTAACATCATTATAATACTAGCTATAAAGATACCTATAAGAGCTGCTACAAAGGCTTTTTTTCTATCCATTTCTAATACAGCTGCAATTAAACATCCAGTCCAAGCACCGGTACCTGGAAGTGGAATTCCTACAAATAATACTAAACCTATAAATCCATATTTTTCTATTTGATCTTTATGCTTTTCTACTTTTTTATCTAACCATTTAGCTATTTTTTTAAATCTTTTACTCTTACGCATATAATCCAATATGTAATTAATCAACCATAATATAAATGGAACTGGAATAATATTACCTATTATACTAATAATATAACTTCTTATTGGATCTAATCCTAGAAGAGAAGCTGCAATCAAACCTCCCCTAAGTTCTAATATAGGCATTAAGGAAATAACAAAAACAATTATTTCTTTTCCAAATGGAATAGTATTTAATCCTGCAAACAAACCAACTATAAATGTAACTATCTTCTCAACCATTTGTCCTCCTAATTTTCTAATATTTCCATTATAACTGGTACTATATGTTTCTTTCTAGAAACACATCCTTCTACAAAGAATCCTTCATATATTTGATCTTGATGATAAGCTAAACTAATAATGTTAGCTCCTTTACTACTATATATTACATAACTACCATTTTTAATAATATCAGTAACATATAATGTAACTAAATTATAATTATTAGCTTCTGCTACCTTATCAAGTACTTCTACATATTCATCTAATTCTTTTCTAATATCTTCAAAATTCATAGTAAAGAATTGTCCTATCGCAAAATGTTTATCATTAATTGTATATATTTTATAATCATTATATAAAACATCTTCTTTTGACATTCCTTCAATTGAAGTACCAGATTTTAATAATTCCATACCATAGTCATTATAATCAACACCAGCTATTTCAGATAAGTTCTTTACTGCCTCAATATCTTTTTCAGTTGCAGTTGGACTTTTTAGAATAAGAGTATCAGATATAATACCAGACAATAATAAACCAGCTATATTTTTTGGAATCTCAACATTTCTTTCTTTAAACATAATATAGACAATTGTACAAGTAGATCCAACTGACATATTTCTAAAATTAACTGGATTGTTAGTAGTAATACTACCTAAATTATGATGATCAAATATTTCTACTATTTCAGCTTCATCTAATCCTTCTACACTTTGTAGTTTTTCATTATGATCAACTAATATTACTTTTTTAGGATGTTTTTCAGCTAAATCAGTTATCTTTAATAATCCTAAACATTTATTATTTTTATTAACTACTGGATAATTAGTATGTTTTAATTTATTATTTATATCTACTACATCAGATACAAAATCTGTTTCTAAAAAACTAGTTGGATTATACATACTAACCATTGTTCTTATATAATTAGCTAATACTACAAATCTTGATATACGGAATGTATCATATGGAGTACGTAAAATATTTACTTTATTTTTCTTAGCTATTTCTAGGTGTTCATCTTTTATATAAGCATTTCCTGATAAAATAATCATCTTAACACCAGAATTAACTGCATATTCTATAATACTATGTCTATCTCCTACTATTAAGATATCATCTTTTTTAAGAATAATACTCTCCATAAATGTAGTACTTTTAAAAGCTGCGACTAATAGTTTTCCTGATATTTCATCATCTTCCCTATTTACTTCTTCTCCTTTTAAAACATATAACAAATTATCAAAAGAAGTATATAAATTCTCAATATTATCATTAATCAATACTCTAGATAAATCTTTAATAGTAAGTAATCCATAGAAATAATCAACATCTTTAACTATTGGAATACCTGTTAAATTCTCATCTAACATAGCTTGATAACCATGATAAATACTATCTGTATCTTTTATAAAGAAACCTTTATGATAATCAATATCTCTTAATTGTAATTTAACATCATTTAAATACTTAGGAGCTGGTGTATTAAAAAATTTCAAAGCATAACTAGTTTCTTTATTTATATCACCAATTACTCTAGCTTCAGTATTTTCTCCTAATTTATTCTTTAAGTATGAAAGTCCAATTGCTGACATTACTGAATCAGTATCTGGTTTTTTGTGACCTATTACAAAAGTTTTTTTCATTCCCTCTCATCCTCTTTCTTTTAAATTTTACCATAGATTATATTAAAAAAAAAGAGTTAACAATAAGTTAACGCATATAACTAATTAGCATTATTAATAATAAACTAATACTAGGAGATAGTTCAGCTTGAATACTTACACTTCTCTCGTAAATAGCAGATATATCATCAATTAAATCTACAAGCCAACTCTCTAAGTATTTAGGAGGTGTAAAAGTAACTGGAAACATATGTGTTTTAATAATATCTTCTTCCATAGGACTTAATTCAAAATACTTTTTAGCATTCTCTAAGGCATAATTAGGATGTCTTCTAAGTCTAGATACTCCATTCATATCTTTTACTTCATCTATAAAGAAATCATGTAATAAGGCTGCTCTAGTAGCTCTTTTATAATCTAGATGTAATTTCTTAGTAACAACATAAGTATAATAAGCTACTCTAAGTGAATGATTATATCTAGTTATACCATGATGATCTATATTCTTTAACTTATTAAATTCTTCATTAACAAGTACATCTTTAACTAATTTATAAAAATCTGTATTATGTCTTCTCATTTAATCTCCTCATCTTCTAATCAATAATAACATATTTAAAGATTAGTAGTAAGAAGATAGCTAATAATAATTGTATACTTTACAGTAATTGACAAAAGAACTAGACAAGCTCTTCTAATATCTTATCTAGTTCTTCTTTTTCTGATTCATTTATTTTTTCTAATTCTTGTTCTTTATTAAACCAAGCTGGTATACTTTTATCTTCTTTAATTACTTTTTCTTTCGGTTTTACTATTTTCTTTAATTTTTTATGTTCTTTCTCAGTTATTTTCATTGCTTCTTCTACTGTTTCAATATTTAATCTCTTCCATTGACCAGCTATAGTTTCTACATAACTCTTAGTTAATTGTTCATTATTTACTTTTAATACATAACTTATTAAGACATTAACTACTCCTGGATTTAATTTTTGATCAATTAATAAGCTCTCTATTAATTTCTTATCTCTATCAGTAGGTTCTGCTCCTTTATATTTAGCTTTTAATAACTGATATGGAGTAATATTTTCAAAGGTATAAACCATTTTTGCCCATTTAGAATTATCACCAGTTGGCTTCTTTAAATAATCTGGTTGTCTATTATAAATAAGACTTGGTAAATTACCATAATTATCAAATTGATAATAATTTCTACAACTTTTACGTAGAATTGTTTTATCAATAGATCCTTTTTCATTTAAAGAATTTCTTATTAATCCCTGCATATCTAGAGTATCTAAATTATAAATATAACTTAAATTATTAATCAATTCTTTAACTTCTTCAGTCAAATACTTTTCATTTAAGTTAGGAATACCAGTAAGTATTAAATTAAAGTCTATTCCTTTATTAATCATAATATTATTAGAATCTTTCTTAGTAACATCATCATAAGTATTAAGTATTGTTCCTCTTACAGGAGTAAATACATCATCAAAACTACTAGTAATATCTTCAAATCCCTTTAATACTATCTTTGGTGTCTTAAAGTAATTAACCATTTTTTCATATTCTTTTTTTCCAAGATTATTATATAAAACAATATTTAATATTGGATGATTAAAGAAATCATTAGGACTCATTGGAGAATATAGTAAATAAACTAATTGATTAATATTATCTTTCTTTAAATATGTTTTAATTAAACCTACAGCCTCTAGTTTTTCTCTAGCAATCATAATATCATTCAATGATAATTGCATAGTAGCCATTAAATGATAATGAGTTAACTCATCGCTAATTAATTCTTGCTTATCTAAATCTGATATTAATGAATAATATAAACTTACTGCAGTGAATCCTATGATTGGTTGATATAACATTGAAACTATCTTTTTATCAATATCAGTAATAATAGTCTTATTAACAACAGTATATGTATCTGCAGGTAAAATATTAATATTTTTCATAGAATCACCACCTATATTTATAATATATAATCATTTAATTATTTTCAAGTAAATAAAAAGAAAAACTACTAAAGTAGTTTTATAAATTCTATTATAGCTGGAGCACTTATTCTAGTAAAGTATATAAATGTTAAACCTATCAATAAAAATGGTCCAAACGGAACTAAATGCTCATGTTTCTTCATTAATAAAAATATTGATACTGGTAAGGCTAATACACTACCTATAAAAATAACTATTAAACCTAGTAATGGATGGAGTATTATTCCAAAGACAAACATCATCTTAATATCTCCTCCACCTAATGTTTCTTTCTTAAAAATAAGATTACCAAGTAACATTATTATATACATTATTGTAAATAATATGATCCCTGATAAAACACATTTTAAAGCTGGTATTACTCCTAATTGAAGAGTCTTTATAATTAGAAAGTAACCTGCAAAAAAGATTAGTACTTCATCGGGAATTATATAATAAGATAAGTCAGATACGGAAATAATTGATAACATTGAAACTATACCTAGAGCTATTAATAATTCATATGAAAATCCAAATACATAGTATGCTAAAGCAAATAAAACTCCAGTAAAAAACTCCATATATGATGATAATGAATCTATTTTACCCTTACAATATCTACATCTTCCCTTTAATAGAAGAAATGATAATATAGGTACCATATCTAATAAACTAAGTCTATGATGACATCTATCACAATAACTTCTAGAATTTAAGAAATTTTCATGATTAGGTAATCTCATCCCCACTACAGTAAAGAAAGAACCAAATAATAGTCCTAAAATAAAAAAGATAATTAAATATAAAATTTGCATATATATAATTACCTCCTTATTGAATTTGACTATACATAGAGAACATCGGTTGAATAATTGATATTAAGATAATACCAACTACAACAGCTAAGAAACAGATAAGAATCGGTTCTACTAAACTCTTCATCTGATCAATAACGTTTTTATGTAACATTTGGAAATGTGATGCAACTTTTTCCATCATTGCACCTAATTGACCAGTTGTTTCACCAGTAACAATCATTTCATATGCAACAATAGGAATTGCCCATTGTCCTCTAAATGCTGATGATATAGAATCACCTTTACCTAAATTGTCTAATGTTTTATTAATTATTTTTGTATATATTTCATTATTAGTAATCTTAGATAGAATTTCCATACTATCTGTAATAAATACACCATGGTTTAATAAAGATGCAAATGTTTTTGTGAAGTTAGCTATTTCATTATAAATAATAATATTCTTAATAACTGGTGTATGCATTAATAATACTTGTACTTTTTCTCTAAATGGCTGTATTCTCTTATATGCTTGTTTGAAACATACAAATATTGTTACTACTACTAATATTAATATGTACCACTTAGCCTTAATAAAATCACTGGTTGCGATAATAGCTTTTGTTAAGGCTGGCAATTCTGCTCCATTACTTTCAAACATAGAAGTAAATTGCGGTACTAAGTATGTAAGCATGAAGATTAAAACTCCAAAAGCTATTGTTAAAACAACTACCGGATATGTCATAGCTGACTTCATTTGTTTTCTAGTTTGATCCATTGAAGTATAATATTCAGCCATATCATCTAGTATTGAAGGCAAATCACCAGTCATTTCAGCTGTCTTTACCATGTTTATTAATAGCTTAGGGAAAATCTTATCTTGCATCAACATAGCATCTGATAAACTTTCACCTTTTAATAATTGATAAACTAATTCACTAAAGCTTTTCTTTAATTTTGGCTTTGTTGATTGTTTAGCTAAAATCTTAACAGAATCAGCTAAAGGAATACCAGATTTAAGATATGTAGATAATTGTGTTAATGCGAATGATAAATCGCTAGCACCTATTGGTCTGTTTGCTCCAATATCAATATCACCTTTACCACGTTCTTTAACTTCTAAAACTTGGTATTCTTGAGAAAGTAAGAAATTACGAACATCATCAGCACTTTCAGCATCAAAACTACCTCTTTCTTTCTTACCTACTCCATTTATAATAACATAATTAAATCCTTTTAATGGATGTCTAACTTTATCTTTACTATTTGCTGCTGGCATACTATTTATATCAGCCTCAGCCTCAGATGCAGGTTGTTGATTACCAGTAGCTTGTACATTATTTACAGCATTGGCATCTTGTGTAGGTTGTTGAACTTGAGCTTGTTGTTGCATAGCAACTGCCTCAGTAGCATTAGCAGGTGTTGCTTGAGTTTGTGATTGTGCTTGTACTTGTTGTTCTTCATTTGTTTTTTTCTTTTTTCCTAGCATACAAACTACCTTCCTCTTTATCTTTCTATACATATATCATTTTAGCATAACTTTCAAGAATTGAAAACAATTATTTTTCAACTTTGTAAAAGTTTACAAAAAAAGAGGTATTACCTCTTTTCATATCTATCTAAAAATTCTTTTTTATATTCTAAAAAACTATCCTTCTCAATGGCTTCTCTAATTTCTTCAGTTAGGCGGATTAAAAATCTAATATTATGAATTGATAATAATCTTCCTCCTAGGGTTTCTCCCACACTTATTAAATGTCTAATATAGGCTCTTGTATAATTCTTACAACAATAACAGTCACAGTCTTTCTCAATTGGATCAAGATCTGTTTTATATTTAGCATTATTTAAGTTTATTTTTCCATCTCTTGTGAATGCTTGTCCATGTCTTGCGATTCTAGTTGGAAGTACACAATCAAATATATCTACACCACGTTCTACTCCTTCTAGAATATCAACTGGTTCTCCTACTCCCATTAAATAACGTAATTTATCTTCTGGTAAATATGGTACAGAGTAATCAATTGCTTTATACATATCTTCTTTAGATTCTCCGTCATTTGCTACTCCACCAATACTATAACCATCAAAGTTCATTTTAACAGTCTCTATTGCAGAATATTTTCTTAAATCTTCATATGGTCCACCTTGAACTATTCCAAATAAAGCTTGTCTTGGATTATTATGAACTTTTTTACCTCTTTCAGCCCATCTAAGTGTTCTTTTAACACTGTTTTCTAAGTATTCGTGTGTTGCGCTTGCTGGAGGACATTCATCAAAACTCATCGCAATATCACTATCTAATTTATTTTGAATTTCAATTGATTTTTCAGGAGTAAGTAAAAGCTTTTTACCATCAATATGACTTTTAAAATTAACTCCTTCTTCAGTAATATCTTTTTTATTCTTAGCTAAGGAGAATACTTGATAACCACCACTATCAGTAAGTATTGGTCCATCATAGTTCATGAATTTATGTAGACCTCCACATAAATCAACAATATCTTCTCCAGGTCTTAACCATAAGTGATAAGTATTGGCTAAAACTATTCCAGAGTGACATGCTTTTACTTCCTCTGGGTTTAATGATTTTACAGTTCCTCTAGTCCCAACTGGCATAAACATTGGAGTATCAAATGTACCATAGTTAGTTTCAATTTTACCAAGTCTTGCCTTAGTATTCTTTTCAGTTTTAATTAAATTATATTTTACTATCATAATTCACCTCTATTTAATAAACATTGCATCTCCAAAAGAGAAGAAACGATATTTTTCTTTAACTGCTATTCTATATGCATTTAATATATTTTCTCTTCCAGCTAAAGCACTAACTAGCATGACAAGAGTTGATTTTGGTAAATGAAAGTTTGTAATTAAACAATCTATTCCCTTAAACTCATATCCCGGATAAATAAATATCTTAGTCCATCCAGAACACTCACTAAACTCTCCTCTTTCAGTCATAATAGTTTCTAATACTCTTGTTGTTGTAGTTCCAACAGCAATAATTCTCTTACCCTCACTCTTTGCTTTATTTAATGCATCAGCTACATCTTTTTTCATCATATAAAACTCACTATGCATTTCATGATCTTTTATATTAGTAACTGATACAGGTCTAAATGTTCCAAGTCCTACATGTAATGTTACATAACATATATTTATACCTTTAGATTTAATTCTATCAAGTAATTCTTCAGTAAAATGAAGTCCTGCAGTAGGAGCAGCAGCACTACCTACTTCTTTAGCATATACAGTTTGATAACGTGATTGATCTTTTAATTTTTCATGAATATATGGAGGAAGAGGCATTGTACCTAATTCATCTAATATCTCCATTAATATTCCATCATATATTAATTCAAAATGACGAATTCCTTCATCAAATTCAGAAATACATTTTGCTTTTAGTTTTCCTTCTCCAAAAGATACAATAGTACCAGTTTTAACTCTACGAGCTGGTTTTACTAAGCATTCCCAGTTATCTTTTTCAAGATTCTTTAATAAAAGAATTTCAATAACTGCTCCTGTATCTTCTTTAACACCAATAAGTCTTGCGGGTAATACTTTAGTATCATTTAATACTAATGTATCCCCTTCTTCTAAATAATCTATAATATCATAGAAATGTTTATGCTCAACTTCTCCAGTTTCTTTATCTAAAACTAGTAATCTGGAATCATCTCTCTTCTTAAGAGGTGTTTGTGCTATTAATTCTTCTGGTAATTCATAGTTAAAATCTTCTATATTCATCTAAATCACTTCCAAGCGTTCTAATTATATCAAAAAAAGAATAGTTTTTAAATACTATTCTTAATTATCTTATATTAAATTCTTTCTTAATATATCTTTTACTATTTTTCTCTACTATTTCATCATCATGTCTACTAGCGCCACTTGCCATAGCCATTTTAGATATTTCTACTACTTTATCATATTCTTTTAATAAATCTTTTACAGAGTATTCATTATAATTATTAGTTTGAATACGAGCAGCTTCTTCGATAGCATCATTAATTAATGGAGCTTTAATTGTATAACCAGTAGAACTATAACCATTACTGTCTTTTACTTCAGCTACACCATTCGATCTTAATAATCTATCTTCATCAAAATCAGGTGCTGCAGTTAAAGTAATATCACTAATACTTTTATTTTCTTCTTCTGCAATACCACCTTTAGCAGCTGGTAAAAGTAAATCTAATGCTGTATCTTCAAAGTTGTTTCTTAACCAATTAAGTGTTTCATTATATCCTTCTTTGTCTCCAGCACTTGCATAGTATTCTAAATCCATTACTTTTTTTCTAAATTCAGTATCTTTTTCGATAATATCTAAATCTCCGCTAGCTATTTCTTCATCGATTGTTGTTATATTTTGAATATTTTCATCCTCTAATAATTCAGCAATAGGTCTTGACTTTAATTCTCCTGTACTAAAGCTTTTAGCTTCACCTTTAATACATCCAGTAAAAGATCCAGCCATAATAAAACCAGATAGAATTAATGCTCCTATTCTACTATTTACAGATAGTTTTTTCATATAACCAACTCCCCTCAATTAGTACGCACATTATACCACATTTGTTGGAAAATGTCAAATTTTGCCAATAAAAAAGCACTTATGTGCTTAATCTAAATCAAGTGTTGTTTGTTCTCCCTTTGCTTTATTTTTCTTATTAGGAATACCTAACACTTCATAAGCTTTATCAGTAACTACTCTACCACGTGATGTTCTTTTTAAAAGTCCTATTTGTAATAAGTATGGTTCATAGACATCTTCTATTGTAGTTACTTCTTCTCCAATAGATGAACTAATAGCTTCAATTCCTACTGGTCCACCATTAAATTTATCAATAATAGACATTAGTAATTCTCTATCTGTATTATCTAGTCCATTCTTATCTACCTTTAGTTTATTTAGAGCTTTTTCAGTAATAGCTAAATCAATATTACCATCGCCTTCTACCATAGCAAAGTCACGTACTCTTTTAAACAATCTATTAGCAATTCTAGGAGTTCCACGACTTCTCATCGCAAGTTCTACTGCTGCTTCTTCATCTATTGTCATATCAAGTACTCTAGCTGTTCTTTTAACAATATCTGTAAGTTCATCTATAGTATAGAATTGTAATTTATTAATAATACCAAATCTATCTCTTAAAGGGGATGATAAATCTCCTGCACGAGTAGTTGCTCCTACTAAAGTAAATGGAGGCAGATCAATCTTAATATTACGGCTATTACCCTCACTACCTACAATTATATCTAATGAAAAGTCTTCCATTGCTGGATATAATATTTCTTCAATATATCTTGGCATACGATGTATTTCATCAATAAATAATACATCTCCTGGTTCAAGTGATGAAAGAATAGCTGCTAAATCTCCAGGTTTTTCAATACTAGGTCCACTAGCAGTCTTTATATTCGTACCCAATTCATGAGCAATAATAAACGCAAGTGTTGTTTTACCAAGTCCTGGAGGACCATATAATAAAACATGATCAAGAGCTTCTTTACGCATTTTAGCTGCACTCACAAAGACTTTTATATTCTCTTTAACATCAGTTTGACCAATGTATTCATCAATAGTTTCTGGACGTATTGTATTATCAATTAAATTATCATTTTCATATTCATAATTAGTAATAACACTCTCTTCCATACAAACCTCCTATTTTAAGAATAATCTTAATGCTTCTTTTATTTGTTCCTCTATAGTTAATGAATTATCTACTTTACCAATAACTGTTTTAATTTCTTTATCTTTATAACCTAATCCTAATAATACTTCATATAATTCATTTTGAGTATCCATTTCACTAGTACTTGCACCCTCACTAGTAGTTTCAATTTTACCTTTTAAATCTAAAACAATTTGATGGGCAAGCTTATCTCCAATTTTAGGGAATTTCTTTAAATATAAGATGTTTTCTCTATTAATAGCATCAACAATACCAGCTACTGATCCTACAGCTAATATTGGTAGTGTCATCTTACAACCTAATCCTTTAACACTAATAAGTTTCAAGAATAATTCTTTTTCTTCTAGTAATTTAAAACCATATAATAGATGAGCATCTTCTTGTATTTGTTGATAAACAAATACTTTATATTCAGTACCTATTTCAAAAGAATATGGATTAGACACATATATTAAATAGCCTACTCCATTATTATCTAAAACAATAGCATTATTCTTAATATCTGTAACTGTTCCTTTAATATAATCAAACATCTTATCACCTATCAATTATTATAAAACAAAAAAGTTCGATAAGCAAATCGAACCATTCAGTATTTAGATTTCTAGACTAAAGCGCCAGGCACCTCAGGCTCACCCTTCACAGTAAGACTCACCATAACCACGGACATAGCAGCCCCCGACGTTGTCGTCAATTTGTACATTACTACGCGTATCAACATAACCAACAAAGCCCGATACGCGGCAAGTAAAAGATTTGTAATTTCCACCATCATAGTCAGAACCATCATATTCAGAACGACAATTCGAACTACCAAAAGCTTGTAATAATGTTTCTTTGTTACTCTCATAATATGGGCTTAAACAAATATTGTTTGTTGTATCGAAATATTCACTTATACAATCAAGACTTGCTTTATCATATATATTTAGTCCTCTTAATGCATATGTTCCAGCAGTCATTCCACTATTTGCATTAGCCATAGCCTGTGTTACTACAAATTCTACATAACTTTCATCTATTACTCCATTTCTTATTATGTGTTTTATATAGCATGGATGATTAGAAAATGCAGCCATAGCTTCACTTGCACTACTATATTGTGTTATATCATTTGGTATTGCTTGGCCTATATAACTATTTGTTGAACTTACTGTATAGACTGTTGTTCTATGATCTACTGGTTGGGCATTATCATCTGCTTGTTTATATGTGACACTAAACTGTAGTGATAGACTCTGGTTTGTATCTGGCAGGTCACTTGCACTTATATTACCTTTGTAAGCTATTCTAATTTTATAAGTTTCAGTTGTATCATGTAATAATTCTTGATTTGGTTCTAATGGTGTACCACCAGAATATGTTACATTGTATTCTAGATAAGCTGGTAATGTTGTAATAGTAGTTCCGTTTAATTTAGAATTTATTGTATCTATCATGGCATCCAATGTTCCTGCATTTACGGCATCTACTGTAAATTCATAAAAGTCTCCAGGCTTAGCTAGAGTTACATTAAAACTTACTGTTGTCTTATTTGTATCTATTGTTGGTGTTTCTGCTGCTACTGATCCATTTGTTACTTGTACATTATTCCAATAAACATTCCAGTTTGCACTATTTATATTAGCTGTTCCATTAATATTTAATTCTGTATTTAAATATGAATATCCTATTCCTAAAGCTACTACTAAGAGAATTAATACTATTTTTATATTATCTTTATCTATTCTCATACTTTTCACCTATTATAAGTATACTTTAATAATACATTTATTTCAAATAATTCTGTATTTATTAATATTTTTTTCAAATAATATAATTGGAAGGTAGTCTTAGATGTTTTCCTTTTATGGGGTTCGGTTACTCTATGAAAGGTGGTGTTATTATGACTTGTAGAGAGAAATCTTTATATTTTATAATTCTCCTTTTATTTAGTTTAATATTTATAATTTTATTCAAATAAAAAAGCATCTGGGTTTAACCCCAGATACAAACGAAGGAATTCGTCTGTAGAAAAAGACTATCTTCCTTAATATGATTATATCTAATTATATATTATTTTTCAATTAAAAAAGAGAATTATCTCTTTTTAACGTATACTTTACTTACTTTTTTATTTTGTCTTTCTACAAAGGCATCAAGTTCTTTAAACATTTCTCTTTCTTTTCTTAGTTTCTCATCATAAGCTGCCATATATTCTCTAGTACCTTGAGCACATTTATCATAATTATCTAAATAAAATGATTCTGCATTATATTTTCTTTTTAATGCAACTTCTTTTTGTTCATCTGTTGCGCTTGCTAAATGTATATTTCTAATACAATTCGCAATAATTATCTTTTCATCTAAGTTTAAATTAGTTTTATCTTTCTCTTCATCAAAATAATCACATACTTCTTCAAATCCTCTTAATGATAGTGAATGTGATCTTACTATTATATGAAATGATTCAATTGGTTTTTTACCTTCTAGCATTTCCGTACCTCCTACTATATATACATTATAATGTATTTCATCTAATTAAGTAAAGAAAAAAGAAACATTATTATATGTTTCTATTCGTCTTCTTCCTCTACTTGTTCAAGGATATCTTCATTAACTTCATAATTTTTCTTTTTCATTTCTTCTTCATGTATTAGTACATTATAAGCAACTTTACCTACTAAAGTTTTAGGAAGTTCTTTTCTAAATTCATAATCATATGGCCATGAGAATCTAGCTAAGTTTTGTTCTACCAATTCTTTTATTGAATCTAGTATTTCAGGAGATTCTTCTACTCCTTCATTTAAAACAATAAATGCTTTCGCAACTGTTACTTTATATGGATGAGGTATACCTATAACACAACTCATTCTAACTTGTGGATGTGAATCAATTACATTTTCAATATTATTTGGATAAACACAATATCCTGATGTAATAATCATTCTCTTTATTCTACCTTTAAAATAAACAAATCCATCTTGATCCATTACACCTTCATCACCTGTATGTAACCAAATATGTCCATCACGATGTTTTCTTAAAGTTTGTTTAGTTTCTTTTCTATTTCTAATATAACCTGCCATTACAGTAGGACCACTTATTACTATTTCACCAGCTGTTCCATATGGAAGTTCTTTATCAGTTCCTACTTCAACTATCTTATAGTATGTATCTGGATAAGGTATTCCAATGCTTCCTTCTCTATAATAATTAAGAGGAGTAAAACAACTTGCGGCACAACATTCAGTTAATCCATAACCTTCTCTAATAGTAGTTGGGGAATGATGTTTCTCTAACCAAGAATCAAACTTTTTCTTTAATTCTACTGATAGAGAATCTCCTCCAGATATAACACATGTTAAATAATCTAATTTCATATGATTAAAGCCCTTATTATTTGTCATTGCTTCAAATAATGTAGGAACTCCTACTATTACATTTGGTTCATATTTCTTAACTATTCTATCAAATGTTTTAGCATTAAACTGAGGAAGTAAAATACTAGTACCTCCAAAATATTGTACACAGTGAATACATACACTTAAACCAAATCCATGAAAGATTGGCATAATTGCGAGTACTTTATCTTTATCTTTTAGACAAGCAACATGTTCAAAATTTTGCATTGCAGAAGCATTTAAATTTAAATTAGTTAATCTAACACCCTTAGGAGTACCAGTAGTACCACCAGAATACAATATAGCAGCAATATCTTTACCTTTAAAATCATCATCTATTTCTTTAGTATATTCTTTTCCTAATTTAATAAACTCTTTCCAACTAATTCTTCTATTATCACTTTTTAAATAAGTATTAGGATTTAATGTCTTAATAGTCTTAGGAATAATATTCTTTGGAATAGTCATAGTAGCATATAAAGATTTACTAATAGGAGGCATTGATTCTCCTACTCCTACTGAAACTACTTTCTTTACCTTAGTATCATCTAATATCTTATCTACTTTAGGTATTGTAAAATCTATTGTAATTAACCATTCTGTTTTAGATATATTTAAATAATTTTTAATTTCATTTTCTGCACTTAATGGATGAATCATAGAAGCAATAGCTCCTATTTTATTAGCCGCATAAAAAGATATAATTCCTTCTGGAGTATTAGGCATACAAATAGATACTACATCTTTATGTTTTACTCCAATAGCTTTCAAAGCACGAGCAGCTTCATCAATTTGTTTTAAAAACTCATGATAAGTCTTTTTATTTCCATAATAATTATAACTAATATTATTTAAGTGTTTACTAGATGTGTATTCAATAAGCTTATATGCTGAAAAGTCAGGATACTCTAAATGTTCTTTCTCTTCACCATAAAACTTTCTCCATGGAGCTTTAATACTTTTTCCCATAAAATCACCACTATATATTATACTATATAAATTAATAAAAACAAAATAAAAAAGAGGTATATACCTCTTTTATTTAACTGGTTCTGATGAAACAAATACATAATTACCATCTTCATTTTTAAATTTAAACAGATAATCTCCACCTTGGGCAAAAACTTCATCAGTTAACTCATAAGAACTATCATTTCTAGTTTTAGTAATAAGTTGTGTTTTTGCAGCATCTTTATAAAAACCATCATCAGTATAGAATACACTTTTTACTGATACTTCTAAGACATCATTACTCTCAACAGCTTTTACAATTCTATAAGTTGAGCTATATGGTCCACATGTCCAACCACACGCAGTTTCTTGTTTAGTAAAGTTTTTACTATCAGCATTATACTTATATTGTGGACAATCTCCAGAATTAGAATTGAACTTACTTACATCAAACTGATAATCTTTTCCCAATATTTTTTTTATATTTTCAGTATACTCATCTAAAGAAACACTATCTTTATGTGCGTTAATATAATTATATTCTAGCATATGATAAGCTTCTTGAACTCCAAAATCTTTTGCTTCAAATTTATCACTTCTAGCTAAATATTCAAAGCTTTCAGAACATGAATGTCCATTATATGAAAGAGTTTGAAGCAACTTTGTTATCTTTTCATCAGTTACAGAATATACTTTTTGTTCTTTACACTTACTATCATTAGTATTTTTCTTTTCTTTATCTACTATATTTTTAGTATTATCTGCAGTTAATTTATCTTTATTAATAAAAATAAATCCTCCCATTCCAACACAAGCTACTAATAATAAAACTACAAGTATTATTAATCCTCCATTACCTTTCTTCTTTTTTTCTTCCATTCTTTCACTCTCCTCTAGTTTAATCATAACACATATCCTGTTTACCAAACCAACAAAAATATTTTTTTATTGTAAATTTACAAAAAAAAGAAAGTTATTTAACTTTCTTTAATAAACTTTTTAGATAATTCTTAGCTTGAATAAAACGATTATTGATCTTTTCTTTTAAACTTGGAGAAACTATCCAACTTAGTAATACTAAAAACCATAAGCAATCTATATAATTACCATTTAACAAAGCACTAACTCCGAATACTAAAGCTGCGATCATAATAATTATAATACATATTACAACAATTAAATTACTAATATTATTCATATTACTTTTATTTTTAAAGTCTATTTCTTTACGACTAAGTAATTTATCAGCTTTTTCTTTAAATCTAGCATATCTTTCTTCTAAATCATCAAGATCTTTAATCTTTTCACTAGATTCATATAAATCTTCACGATAAAGTACTTTAAAATCATCTTTAATACTTAGATCAACATTCTTATAATTATCTAAATCAAAATTAATACTAAATTCTTCTCCAAAGATTTTTAATAATTTATTACGACATTTATTTGAAATAAAACTAGATTCATTTATATATATTTTTAATTCTTTGTTTATTTCATTTAATCTTTTTGAACTCATAGGTTCACCTCTTTTTATTTTTCTTTTAAATTATAATAAACATCTTGTACATCATCTAAATCTTCAAGAGCATCAACTAATTTCATTACTTTTTCAGTACCTTCTTCATCTAATTCAACTTCCATATTTGGAACATATGTTAGTTCACATTCTAAGAATTCTTTTACTCCTGCTTCTTCTAAAGCATCTCTAACAGCTGTGAAACTATTTTGATCAGTAGTAATAACATAGCTATCTTCAACCTTCTCAAAATCAAGTGCTCCTGCATCTAATGCAGCCATCATCATAGTATCTTCATCATATTCTGCAGGTATGACAATAGATCCTCTTCTTTCAAACATATAACTTACTGAACCATCAGTTCCTAAGTTACCTCCTGCTTTAGTAAAACTACTTCTAACAGCTGAAGCAGTACGATTACGATTATCTGTTAAACAGTCAACCATAAAAGCTACTCCACCGTGACCATAACCTTCATATCTTAAACTTTCATAATTAGCTCCGTCAGCAGAACCTACTGCTTTATCTATTGCCTTTTGAATATTATCCTTAGGCATATTTTGAGCTTTAGCTTTATCAACTGCTAATCTTAAGGCAGCATTTTGGCTTGGATCAGGACTTCCTCCTTTAGCAGCTACCATTATTTCTTTAGTAAGCTTTTGAAACATTTTACCTCTAGCTGCATCTAATAATCCTTTCTTTCTATGAATAGTTGCCCATTTTGAATGTCCACTCATTGTATAACCTCCTTGCTTCTTTCCCTATTATATTAACATATTATAAGATAGTTTAAAAGCATTTCTTTTAAAATGTAATTCATGATATAATTTATATATGGTGATTCTATGGAAATAAAAATCAATAATAAAAAGTATGAAGTAAGAGAATACACTAATTTTTCTAATCGATTTAAATCATTAAAATTTGTCTTTGAACCTTTAGATTATATTATAAAGTTTCCTAATAAAAAGATTGCGAACACTTATTTCTTTGTACAAAATGTAGATATTTGTTTTACTGATAAAAAAAATAGAATAATTAGTAAATATGAAAATGTTAGATCAGAGAAATTACTATTTGAATTCAGTGCTTATAATGTTTTCTTTTTACCTCTAGGTTGTATAAAAGAATATAGAATAAATGATATTTTAAAATAAAAAAAGGGCCAAATAATTTGGCTCTTTATTGTTGATTATCTCCTCTAAATACCATAGTCTTTTCAATAACCATTCTAATATTTTGTTCATTAAATGGTTTTCCTAACATATCTACTATCTGATAAGTAAATGCTCTATCAATTGTCTCTTTTGAAGAATCTCCAGAAATAATAGATACTGGCATTTTTTCTAATAAACCATTTTGTCTCATAAACTCTAATACTGCAAATCCATCTACTTTAGGCATATTTAAATCAAGTAAGATTGCATTAATATAATCATTATCTTTGTTTGCTTTAATAATATCAATTGCTTCTTCTCCATCTTTAGCAGTACCTACATTAAATTCATCACTAAAGATTCTTTTAACAAAGTTTCTAATTATATTAGAGTCATCTACAACTAATATTGTTTTTGTAGTATATACTTCTCCATTTGTTTCAGTACTTTCATTACTAGATTGAACAGTCTCATCACTATTCATATATTCTTGAATTAAAACTATCGCTTTATTTGTTTCATTTATTAAATCATTAATATGTTCATTAACATAATACATGTCTCCAGCTTTACTCTTCTCTTCGTGTTCTGCAGCTAATTCAGCTAATTTAGTAAAGCCAAAATAGTTTGCATCACTTGTTAAAGAGTGAACTGTAATTGCATAATTATTCATATCAGAATTATTCATCATTTCAATTAATTCATTGATTTTAGAATGAATTCCTACTAAGAAATCTCCAATTGTTTCATTATATGTTTGAGCATCTCCAAAGATCTCCAAACTTTTTTTAATATCAACACCATTTTTTTCTAAGAAACTAATATCCTTCATTTAAACACACCTCTATTATATAAAATTATATACTATATTTTTTAAAAAAACAATTATTTAAACATTTTATTTAATTATTTACGTTTATTGTAAACAACAGGGTATGGATTATGATATTTTTTTAAATACTTTTTCTCTAAAGAACCCATATTATTATCCTCTACTGCTCTTTCAGCCATATAAAGCATTGTACCTAACCAATCATTTTCATTTTCAAAATAATCATAAATATCACCATGAGGACCACCCTCACATAAAGCAATCATAAAATCAATATTATTTCTTGATGCAGAATCAATAATATTATAAGTTGCTTCACAAGGCATAAAACCAATAATTAGATTAGCATCTCCTACTTTAGTATCTCCATAGAATTTATCCCTTACTAATGTTAATTTTTCATTATTGTGTTCATATTTACTTAGTCTAGGATCATATACTTTAATTTTTCCAGAAACCTGTTCTCTAGATACTCTCTTAGCTAAACTAGGTATAATACCTCCACCTACTTCTATAATATTTCTATCTCTATATAAAAACTCTTGATCTAATAAATCCATAAATCCTAAATAAATATTATCATTATCTTCTAAAATACCTAATTTATCGTATACTTCAGTTACTAAATCAGGGATTAACTTACCTGGAGCATGTCCCTTTAAGGCATAATTAAGAAGATATTTACGCTCATAATCAGTAAATATATCATTATTCTTAATTACAAATTCCAATACTTGTCTATAATTATCATTCAACGTATCTCCCATATAATCACCTGTTACTTCTTATAATCTATTTTTATTAAAACTGGATAATGATCACTTATATCTAAATCAGTTATTCTTTTTTTACTAATTAATTTAAAACTATTAGAAATAAAGATATGATCAATTGCTCTATGATACTTAGATATTTTCAATGTCTTGTCTTCGACATCAACATGTTCTATACCTAGTTTATTTAATTCTTCTATAAACTTATTAAATAATTCTTTATTAGTTTTTAAATTAAAATCACCAGTTAATATTATTGGATTTTTATCTTCCTTTAATATTTTTAATATCTTTTTTAATTGTCTTTCTTTTACTTTTTCTTTTCTTACTTCTAGATGTGTATTATAAATTGATATTATCTTCCCATCATCTTCAATTTCTACTTTTGTCATAATTCTCTTTAACAATGAAGGTAGAAATGGTAAGTGATATGTCTTTTGACTTATTACTTTTTTATTTGTAATAATAGGATTTTTTTCATTAAATCTTGTTGGTATTAGAAAACGATATGTACCATTAATTGTATAAGATAAGTTTCTAAATATACTTTTTAAATCTTTATCTATCTTTGAATATACTTCTTGTAGATTATATATATCTATAGATTTATCTTTTAATAAATCAACTATCTCATTACTTTTATTTTTATTATAGTTTTTAAAATTATTTTGAATATTAAAAGTACATATTGTTATCATCTAATCACCTAATCTTTAAAGTCAAAATAGAAGTCTAGGATTCTTACTTGGTCTCCTTCTTGAGCTCCCATTTCTCTTAGTTTATCATCAATACCCATTTTTCTTAATTTTTTAGCAAATCTATAAACAGCTTCATCACTAGTAAACTTAGTCATTTTAAATATTCTCTCTACTTCTTTACCAGTAATAGCCCATAATCCATCTTCTTCTTTTGTAATAGTAAATGGTTCTTCTTTTTTAAATTTGTATAAAACATGACTTTCTATTTGTGATTCGTCATATAATGGATTACTTGGAATAGTATCTAATAAATCTGCTAAATAATCTACTACTACTTGCAATCCTGTATTAGTAGCAGCACTTACTTCAAATATTTTACAATCAACTTTCTTTTTAAAGTCTTCTAAGTTTTCTTTTGCACCATCTAAATCCATTTTATTAGCTATTACAATCATAGGCTTTTTTATTAATTTATCATTAAATGCCTCTAATTCTTTATTAATAACTAAATAATCTTCATATGGATCACGCATTTCACTACCAGCCATATCAATAACATGAGCAATTACTCTTGTTCTTTCAATATGTCTTAAGAATTTGTCTCCTAATCCATCTCCTTGACTAGCACCTTCTATTAAACCTGGTAAATCAGCCATTACAAAACTTCTTCCATCACTACTCTTAACAACTCCTAAATTTGGACTAAGTGTTGTGAAGTGATAAGCAGCAATCTTTGGTTTTGATTTTGAAACACAAGATATTATTGTACTTTTACCTACACTAGGTAATCCTACAAGTCCAACATCTGCTAACATTTTAACTTCTACTTTTAAAGTTTTATGTTCTCCTTCTTCACCTTTTTCAGAATAGTCAGGAGCTGTATTAGATTGAGTTTTAAAGGCAGTGTTTCCACGACCACCTCGTCCACCTTTTGCAATTACTTCTTCTTGGTCTTTATGTGATAAGTCAGCCAAAACAAAACCTGTTTCTAAGTCTGTTACAACTGTACCTAATGGTACTTTAACTATTAATGGTTCTGCTCCTTTACCATGTTGATTCTTACCACGTCCATTTTCACCATTCTTACCTTTAATTGTTTTTTGATATCTTAAATCTAATAATGTATGTAGTCCTTCGTCTACTTTAAATATAATATCGGATCCATGGCCTCCATTACCTCCGTAAGGTCCACCCATTTCTACATATTTTTCTCTTCTAAAAGCAGTACAGCCATCCCCACCATTTCCAGCTTCTACTTTTATTTCGACCTCATCTACAAACATAAAACACCTCCTATGCTGCTAATTCATGTGTTTCTTGATTTTGATTCTCATTTCTATCTCTAATCATTCTTTCGTATAATTGTGAAATAGTTGTTCTTCTTTGTCCTAATAGTTCAACATTTGCATCAGGTTGTTGCATTTGTTCTAGAACTTCACTAGCTCTATCTAATTGCCCTTGATAGAATTCTCCTCTTATTCCAGTTACTACACCTTGAATACGATCACCCAAATAACGGTCATCTAACATTTGCTGCATTTCATCGTTAACTGCAATTTTTTCTTCAATATAATCAACTTTTCCTTCAGCTTTAGAAATCTGAGCTTGTCTATGTATATCAGCTTTATATTTTGGATACATCAAAGATTTTTGCCCTTCAATCATTTGAATTTCTCCAGCACGTAATTGATTAAGCCTAATTTCTAATCTTTTAATATCACGTTGAACCTTAACTTTATTTCTTAATCCTTTTAGATTTTCTTTCATTTCTTTTAAATGTTCTATTTGAGCTTTATATTCTTCTCTTCTCTCCAATAACTCTGCATGATCTTGATCAATTTGAGAAATTCTCTCTTCTGTCTCAGCAGATAAAGATTCACGGTTATCAAAATTTTTCTTATCTTCCTTTAATTCCATTAATTCAAGTTCATAACCAATTCTTCTGGCAGATGTTTTACCAGTTAAATCATATTTCTCTATTTTCTTTAATCTTTCAATATTCTTCTCTACATTTCTAATACGATCATCAATAATACTTACATAGGCCTGTTCTGAACTTGATATTGGTTTTCTTTCCTCTTCTTCTTCATTCTCTTCAGAAGTTGATTCACTATCTGTAGTTTCTACTACAGGGTTATCTTCTTCTCTTTCTACTTGTTCGCTACTAGTCTCTTCTGAAGGTTGGTTATTTTCTTCTGAATTAGCATTAGTTTGTTCTACTTGAATGGTATCAGAATTAGTATCTTCTGGATTATCAATAATAGAATCTATATTCCTTTCTAATTCTTGATTATCATTTGATCTTAAAGTAGTAATATCATAATTACTATTATCATTTATACTTTTTAATTTATTAGTAATTAACTCAAACTGTCTATTAATTTGTTCTTGTTTAATTGGATCATCTGTTTTAATCTTCTCTAACTTTTCAATAAGTAATTCATAGTATTTAATGATTTCATCTAAGTCTTCTATTTCATTATTAATAGTTTGAGCTTCATCACTACTTAAATCATACTCAGTCATACCTGCTAATTCATCTTTTTTATAATCTCTAGTTTCCTTTAACTTATTTAATAAGTTCTTAGCATCATTCATTTAATTCACCCATTTCATCAATAGCTTTTTGGACCTTTTTCCATTCTTCCTCATCTTCGATGTTTAATAGTTGAAAATTATTACCATCTTGTTTAAGTATAGATACAAAAACTTCAATATTATTTTCATCTACTTCTTTATTTTGAGTGTACATAATATATTCTTTTTCTTGATTATCTGTTAATCTAAAAATATCTAATACTTCTACTTCAATTTCCATTCCTGTAGCATCTACAACTTTAATCATATTATTCATAATCATCACCTTATTTAATTTTAGCATACTTTTAGAAAAACAAAAAGAGCCTAATGGCTCTTTATTATTCACCTACTGGATAGACAGAAGCTTGTTTTCTATCTCTTCCTAAACGTTCAAATTTAACAATTCCGTCAATTGTAGAATAAATAGTATCATCTTTACCACGACGAGTATTTGTTCCTGGGAATACTTTTGTTCCTCTTTGACGATATATAATTGAACCAGCTGAAATAAATTCTCCATCAGCTGCTTTAGCTCCAAGTCTACGTCCTGCAGAATCACGACCATTAGATGTTGATCCTTGCCCTTTGTGGTGAGCAAATAATTGAATATCTAATTTTAAAAACTTCATAATTCTCCTCCTTACTTAACTTCAATATTATCTGGATAATTTCCAGCTAACTCTTTTAAAAGCCTAACCATATTATTTATTAGTATCTGAGTAGTTTTATCTACTTTTTTTATTTCAATTGTCATACCCTTCTTACTAACTAAATAACTTAGACTACCCTTGTCTAATGCTAGTATACCGTTTACTGTAGTTGTAACGATACTACTGCATGCACTACACACAATATCTTTACCATAATCATCATACATAGCATGGCCAAGAATTGTGACTTTTTTATATAAATTTTCTTCTTTTACTACTTTAACAGTAATCATAATTATCCATTAATCTTAGTAATTTTAATTTTAGTATATGGTTGTCTATGTCCTTGTTTCTTACGGTTAGATCTATTCTTATTCTTATATTTGAAGATCTTAATCTTCTTATTCTTACCATTCTTAAGAACTTCTCCTTGAACAGTAACATTAGTTAGATAAGGATTTCCAACTTTTGAATCAAGCATTAATACTTGTTCAAAGTTAACTACATCACCTTGAGCACATTCTAATTTTTCAACGAAAATTTCAGAACCTTCAGTAACATAGTATTGCTTACCACCTACTTTTATTACAGCAGTCATATTCTACCTCCTTTTTTTAATACAAGACTCGCTCTTAAGGTACACAAAAGTGTTTTTACCTTTTCAATGCGGTTTGAGCATGAGGCGTCAAACATATAGAGTTTAACATAAAACTATCTATATTGTCAATCATTTATGATATTCATACCCCTTTAAATTATTAATAACTTCATTATAATCTTCTAATGATAAACACATTTCACTAAAAATCGCATCATGCATTCCATAACCATTGTTAAGTAAACGTTTTACTTTATTAGAAGATATAACTACATTACCTATCTTATAAGTTCTATTTGTATTTCTATAATCCTCTAAATTAACATCATAGGATTCATCTTTTAAACTAATCTTATTAGGAATATAATCAGTTAATAATTCATCTTCTATGAAGAATTTTTTACTATTTAAGATAGAATCAAACTCTTGCTTATTATCAATATCCATCTCAAAGTATTTAAGAGCTTCTATTCGTAATAATTTATCACTATTTAAGATATTTAAATCTTCTTCTAAGTAATCTTCATATCCCAATTCAAGAATCTTATCTATTTTTAGAACTAAATCTTTATCTCTTAAGAAATAATAATTATCTGTTGTTTTTATAGAATTTAATAAATTATATTTACTTAATAACTCAATATTATCTTTTAATAGATTAGGATAAATAAATAACATTTCAATAGAATCAAAGAATATACTAGGATTGATTCCATAAGAAGTAATTGTTTCTAAATTAGTATTATATATTTGATACTTAGAAGAATTCTTATAAAATATATCAATATTATCAGTTATAAAATCTAGACTTAAATAACCTTTTTCTAAATAATCTTTAATTTGTAAAACTATTTTAACATTACTATTTTTTAATATTTTAATAATTTGTTCTGTATTAATATTAAACTTAGTAATAATTTTAAGCATAGTCTCAACATCTTCTAAACTATTACTCATAATACGTTCAAGTTTATATGAACCATTAGTAATACCATAATCATTTAATAAAGCTTGATATTTTATTCTACTATCTTTATTTAAACGTAATAGTTCTTTATTTAATATTTCATAATAACTATTATTATGTTCACTTATTAGTTCTAAAAAAGCATATTTAATATCTGTATCTTTAATTTTACTAATTATTTCACGAGCATTAGTAATCTCTTCTTTTTCTAATCCTTTATCAAGTAAATCTAGAGCTATATCTAAATTATAGATTTCTTTATTATTATTTTTAAGAGTTTGCTTTTCTCTTTTATCTTCGTCATCTACAAAACTTTTTACTCTACTAATATCTACCATCAATCTATTAACATCATATAAGTCTTTATACATTTTCTTTAATAATGACTTTCTATCTTTATCTTTAACTTTACGATTAGCTATTCTTTCATCTAAACACTCAATATCATAATGCATGAATCTATATGCTTTATATAACCCCATTATTTTTAAGAAATCATCACCTTGTTCTTTATAACATCTAAAATAATTAGCCATATCTATTTCTTTATTATTATTGTATTTCTTTATATCTTGTAATTTCTTTAAAAAAGAAAGATCTTCTTCAGCTTGACTAGCTAATTTATATGCAGACTTAAAGATATTTTTATTATCTAAATAATTAATAACATTATCAATATTACCAGCCGCATCTATAGATAAAGTCATCTCTATAAATTGACTAATTGTCTCTAAGTTTGTTGATTCAAAGAAAGGTTTGAATGATTCAAATGATTCTTCTATTTCTTCTATACTTTTATCTTTATTATTAATATAGTATAAACATTTCATTAAATGCCATACATCAACATCAGGAAAATCTACTATATCTGAGATATCATTATTTAATACATATTCCCTACAATAATCATAACCAGAATCCTTTTCAAATGGCTTATCTAATTCAATCTTCTTCTTGGCGATAAGTTCTACTATTTTATCTCTAGTCATGACTATTCACCTTCTTATCTTCTTTGTCCTTAGAACCTAAAAGAGTTAATAATTCTTCTACATATAAATCGTTTAGTTTCATAAATTCTTCATCTTTTAATTTTTTCTTTAATAACTCTTCATTATCTTTAAAATGATTTACTTTTTTAGTTAGTGTTTCTTTATATAATTTATCATTATCACTCTTTTTAACAAAGGCAGTAATAAGTGCATATGTATTCTTATCAAGTCTTGAGAAAACCACTCTGATTTTAAATGCTTTAACTTCAGAAATACCCATTAAGTTATTATTACTTGTGAATGTCTTAACATTTTTAAATCTTCCGTTAATAATTGAATTTATAAGTTCTAAGAATGAATCATAATACTCAGAAGCAATATGTTCTAGTTCATCAATAACACGAATATTACCTGCGATTGTAGGAACTAAAACAATTCTATTCTTATGTTCTTGAACTACTTCTTCATCTTCTTTATTTCTAGCTTCTCTTATATACTTTATTTTAGTTTTTTCTTTAGTAATTAAATCTTTACATTCTATTAATTCTTCTTTTGTTAGACTATCATCAATTAATAATTCATTTATTTCTTTTATTTCTTTATAAGATTCCGCAATTAAACGATTAACAATATCATCATAATTATAATTATCTTTAGTTGGTAAAACATCAATTATATCTTTCATAGTAAAAGTATCATCTAAATGTTTATAGTTATCTAAATAAAATGACATTTCATCATCATTATCAAATTCTGTATCTTCAACATAAACTTCTTTAGAATTAACTATTACTTTATTACTCTCTTCTATTTCCGGTTCAATATTATATTGTTTTTTTAATCTATTAAGTTCATTTCTTAAAGATCTATTATCTTTACATTTCTTTTCAATTGAAGAAAGTAATTCCTTACATTGCTCTTCTGTAATAGCCATCTTATCACCCCTCAATAGTTATCATATTATACCATAAAAAGCCTTATTTTTCAAGAAAAAAGACCGTTATTGGTCTTTTACTTCACGATAAGTTTCATCAATTATAGAATATAAGTAACAATCAACTTCTTTATTAGTAATTGAATTAATATACTTACGATAACCATTTAACTGTAGATTGTAATTTTCATCATCAATATTTTTTAATTTATAATCTACAATAATCATCTTATTATCTTGTTCAATTAACAAATCAATTATTCCATGGGATAAAGTATTATCTTCCTGATATAAGAATTCATATTCTTTATACATTTTACAATTTAATTTGTCACTCATAAAACTACTATTTATAAATGAATTAATCTTATCTTTTACATTATCAGAAATATCATAATTATCTAAATCATAATTAGCAAAATCTATCTCTTCTAATATTTCATGTACTTTGGTACCAAACTCTAATAGTTCTTTCTCATGAGAATCTACTAGATGTAATTTATCTTTAGAATAGTGTTTTTCTGTTATTAAATTACTCTCAATATTTAATTCTTTAACTATTAATTTATCATCTACAGTAATTAATTCTTTATTACTCTTTTTCAAATCTAAATAGTCTTTTGAACCTACCAAATCTACTTCTTTAACATATGGTAATAATACACTATAAATACTTTTCATTATACTTAAGAAAGAATTGTATTTTTCTCTAGTATATAGAGATACTAATCCATCAACAAAACTATCTTCCTCTTGTTTAGGCATCACAATAATCATCTTTTCTTTGGCACGTGTTACTGCGACATATAATAGTCTTATTCTTTCAGATATATCTTCTCTTTTTAGATTTTCTTTAAGTAATAATTTAAGAATAGTATCTTTATAATAATTATTTACTTGAGGTAAAATAATACCATATTTATTATCAAACATAATTCTATCTTTTAGTTCATCAGTATTAAATCTAGAATATAATCCAGCATAATAACATATAGGGAACTCTAATCCTTTAGATTTATGAATAGTCATTATTAAGCAACTATTAGGATTAGTACTATTAGTATTAAAAGACAAGTCATAATCAGTAATAAATAATTCATCTAAGTATTCAACAAAATCATAAATAGTATTACCTAATGTTTCATAATTACGACATAGATTATAGAAATACTCTTCTCTAGTTCTAAATGATTTAATATTTCCAATAGTAATAAGTTTTTCATCATAATTAAAACTATCTAATAAATATAAGAAATAATTACTTAAATTCATATTATCTATTTCCTCTATAGCTTCTAAACATTTTTTATATAACTCTGTTTCTTTAAAACTATCATTTATGAAACAATTATATATTTCTTCATCACTCATCTTCCATAAGAAACTTCTAGAAATAGACATAAAGCTATATTTAAATTCATTATCTATTCTATTTTCTTTAATGCATATTAATAATTTTAATAGATTCTTAAAAACTAATGCATCATTATCTTCTTTAAATGATTCATCTTTTAAAATACTTAATGGTATATTTAAGTATTCAAAAACTTTTTTATATAAAGTAAAGTTTTTACTCTTATCTAATAAGATTACAAAGTCACTATATTTAGCATTACGCAACATTTTACTAGATTTATCAAATACTTGATAGTTATTATTAATTTTATTTTTAATATCTAAACAAATTATAAATGCTTCTTCTTCATCTTTAGTAAGATTATTAAGTTCTTTATCATTATAAGTTAATACTTCTAGGTTATAGTCTTGGTCTGTATTTCCTTTATCTAGATAATCTTTATTTCCAAAGACCATTTGATGTTCTTTTTTATAATTAGCTCCTCCTAATTTATCATCCATAAAATGATCAAATAACATATTAATATTATTTAATACTTCTTCACGTGATCTAAAATTCTTTAACAAATCAATTTTTAATCCTAAATCAGAATTATTATTATAATTATCATACTTAGTTTTAAATATATATGGATTAGCATTTCTAAAACGATAGATAGATTGTTTTATATCTCCAACCATATAAACATTATTATCAGCAATTAAACTTATAAATAATTCTTGAATATCAGATGTATCTTGATACTCATCTACTAATATTTCATTAAAACTATTTGTGACTTCTTTTCTAATTAATGGATAATCTTTAACCAGTTTAATAGCCAATCTACTTATATCAGAATAGCCAAATATTTCATTACTGGATTTGTATTCTTCCAATCTTTTATCAAATTCTTTTAGAATACTAACTATTACTTCTAGATTACTTTTAGTACTTAATATTTCATCTTTCATAGAAGTAGTTGAATCATAGATACACAAATCATTTATTTCATCTACTAGTTTATAAATACTATCTTTAATACTTTTACCTGTAGGATCACTCTTATTTGGAGTTCTAACTTTTTCTACATTTAAATTTGCGAAATCTTCATATGTAATTGCTTTTAACAAAGGACTTAAACTGTCTTCTACTTTAATAATAAAATCATTGTCAAAATAATTTACTAATTCATTCATCAATTCTTTAATGTTAGTTTGTTTTTCTTTGATTAAATCTACATATTCATCAATAAAAGAATCTATCTTTTTATCATTAAATTCTATAGACATATAGTTGTTTAAATACTCTGTCTTATCATATTTAAGTTCAATCTTTTTATAAGTATTTAGAATATATTTTTTTAATTCATTATCATTCTTAAGACAAAAATCATTTATTAAATTCATAAAATCTTTCTTAGGAGTTAAATAATTTTCTTCAAATATTTCATCTAATATTTTTTCTTTTAACATTTCAATAGTAGATTGATCAGTAATAGTTATTCTATTAGTAATATTTAAATCTGTATGATACTTCTTTACTAGAGATAATGAATATGAATCAAATGTTGTGATATAAGAACTATCTAAGAGATTTGCTTCTTCACTTAGAGTTTTATTCTTCATTATTTCATCACGTATTCTATTTTTCATTTCAGCCGCAGCTGCATTAGTGAATGTTAGAATTAATAGTTCATTAATATGAACGCCTTCATTTAATTTTCTTAAAACTCTAGCTGTTAAAACTGCTGTTTTACCTGCACCTGCTCCTGCTGAAACTATAATATTTTTACCATCAGAATTAATTGCTTGTTCCTGTTCTTTTGTCCAAGCCATTACATATCACCTCCTAAAAAAGACAAATCATCTACTTTAGGATAATTAACTATATCACTATCATTCATAAAGCATATATCTTTAAATTTACAGTACTCGCAAGAAATATTTTTACCTGCATAACTCTTAGGATTGATAGAAAAATCACTTTCTAAAATACTATCTAGTTTAGTCTCTATTTCATCTTTAGTATATTTAATAAGATTATATAGAGTATCATTATCTATTACTTTAGAGAATCTATCAAAACCTTTTTCATCAGTATATTTCATACTTTTAATTAATTCACTATCCTTATAAGTGATATCAAATTTTTCTAATATATCTACTTGATTAGTAGAATATCCATTTAAGTAATACTTAGTTTTTTCTTCTTTTTCTAATTTATTACTCCAAGTAGGATACTTAAATAAAATATTTTGATAGTAAATACCAGTAAATATTGGATTAGTAAATACTTTACCATAATGAATTAAATATAAATATACAGGTAATTGCATATGTAAACCATATTTAACTGGTTCAATATGAGTATCAATAGTACCTGTCTTATAATCAACTATTGAAAAGTATGTATCTTCAATATTTTTACGATACATTATCTTATCAATGTAACCAACAAATTCTACTGAAACTTTTTTATCTATTAATACTTTAGCTTCTTTTTCATATAATTCATCTTTATATTCAGTATATTCATTTTGATGTTTTATTATTCCAATAAAATCTAATAATTCTTTTTTTATTCTAACTAGTAATAATCTTTCTTTTAAAGATAATTCTCTTTTTTCTAGATATTTATTATATTCTTCTTCAAAATTAAAAATAGTCTTTCTATATAAAGATAATATTTTATGATACATTGAACCAATAAACGCTTCAAATGTATCTTCATAAGAATTAATTTTTAAAACATAATTTAAATAATACTTAAAGCCACATTCATTATATGAATTTAATGCAGTATAAGACATTCTTAATGGTCTTATAATACTCCTAATATATAGATCATTATTAATACCAGTATAACTATTACTATAAGTATTATATGGTATTTTATAATGACTATTTAAAATATCAATTAATTCATCTTTTTCATTATATAAATTATATTTATCTAGCATTTCTGCTAAATGTAATTCATTATAAATATTAGAATAACTATAATTATCATTATTATCTTTTATTACTTCTAAATCTAATTCTTTAATTAAACTAGATGGATAATATTCATTAAAAGAAGAATTCAACTTATATGATAAACATAGATTAGGTATTCTACTTAATAAATAAGTAACTATTTCTTTTTCTCTGTTATTTAAATAATTAGTTTTATACATAGATACTTCTTCTTTAATATTGTCACTTATATAATCAATATCTTTTCTAATCTTAGGTAGATTATCTTGATTAAATCCCAATACAAAGACATAGTCATCTTCACTAAATTCATGACTAAATAAATCTTTAATATTAACGGCATTATCATATTTATCATTAGGATAATAAGTATTTTTTAGTTTATCTATTAAAATATTTTTATAAATATCTGTACTATTGTCTAGGAAAGATAAGCTATTTATAACACTTACTAGTTTTTTATTAGTAATGGATGTATCATCTAAATTAACTTCACCAGTTTCTAAATAATTAGAAACTATTTTTGAACTATAAATAGAATTTTTAATATTTAAATTAATTGGTATTTTATAATAATTAAATAGTTTCTTTATTGTATATAAATACTCATCATTTATATTACATAAATATATATTATTAATATTTATACCCTTATTAATCAATTCTATTATTTTAATACAAGTACCATTAACTTCTTCTTCTAAAGTATTATATTCAAATACAGGTTTATTTATCACAGATTTTATACTTTTGAAACTATAATTAAGAGCTTTTTCTTCATATAAATCCAAGTCATAATAACCTTTAACTTCTACATCAAAATTAGTTAAATAGTTTTTAAATGTTTTAGAATAGTTTAGTAATTTATTATTAATTAAATCTATTTTTAATTCTTTTAAGAAATTCAATTTATCATTCTTATAATTTTTATTTTCATCAATTACATATAAATTATCTAAATAAACTTTAGCTACATCTATATTATAATTATATTTATTTATTAAATAGTAAATTGCTTGTTCATCATAACTAAAAAAATATTTGTTTAAATATTCATTTTTAGTCATAAACTTCATATTTGATAAATTACTATTATTATTTAGTAATTGCATTTTTATATCATTAGGACAAATTATCAGTTTTTGCATACTACCACCATTCTTATTATAGCACAAATATCTAAGACAAAAAAAGAAACAGTAAACTGTTTCTTATTTATATAGTTTTCTGGAATCTGATTTACATCCAGTCTTGCTTGCACCCCAAGATGTCCATTGAGATCCACATGCGTATCCACAGCATCTACCACTTGTACATGTATAATAACCACAACAAGCTTTAGTACATCTTTTTGCAGTTGTATTCCATGTACATGTTTTGCATGTAGTTACACATTTTTTCTTTTTACAACTAGCTCTTCCACATCCATTAGTATGCATTTCGGCACAACCATTATACGTCCATCCTGAAGGACAACCACTTCCAGAAGAAGTCTTATAACTTGTAGTACAGGCAGTAGAAGAACCACAATTACGACAATTTTGTCCTGTATGTTTATTCCATCCACAGCATGATCCACTCGTACATGTTTTGGTACCACAGCAAGCATTAGTGCATGTTTTTGGTACATTTTTCTTTATATATCTATATTGATTATAAGCCGTTACATTTACACTACATGTCATTTTGTTTCCTACATTATCTTTGACAGTATAACTTCTATCCTTCTTTACTTTTGACTCGTTGGAAGGACAATTTGCAACTCCTGAACCTCCATGGTCACTACATGAATATTTTATAGTTACACCATCAGTTGTATTTTGATGTGATTTATCACCACTACAACTTGGCTTTTGTTTATCTACATAAATGTGAATCGTCTTTGCTGGACATGTAACTTTATTATCGGCATTGTCCGATATTGTATATGCCTTATAATCTTCTGTTTTATATGTATGCCCGGATGTATTATATGTTTGTGATTTATATACTTTCTTCTCACATCCACTTCCTCCAGTATCTCGACATTCTCTAGTAATTGTAGTTCCTGTTTGTCTCCATATCCAGTTTCCTTTACTATTCTTTGTTGTCTCTCCTGTCGTTAAACAAGTTGGTGCATTATGATCAATTTTTACTGTGAAGTTCTTTGCACAATCTCTTTCATTCTTGGCTATATCTCTTACTTTTCCACCATTTCCTACATCAACAGCTCCTGCATTTGTAACATTCATATTTGAATTATACGTCTTAGAGAATGTTGCCTTCCATGGTGATACATTATCACATCCACTTTCAGTATTCTTTGACGCATCTTCCTTACACACTGCTGTTATTGTTGCACTTTCTCCTATTCCTAACCACTTACTACTATTTATTCCATCATGTTTTATACTTACATTACATTCAGGAGGTTTGAAATCTACCCAGACTTTCTTTAATCCACTGTAGTTTGAACAATTTCCTGCATT
>CAMNCL010000001.1 GCA_946534345.1 uncultured Caryophanales bacterium | reverse complement strand
CTTTCCAGATCTTAGTTACAGTAATCTTTTCTTTTTCTGGTGTATAACTATTTGTTAATGTTGTTACTGTTCCACTTTTAGAAGTTCCAGATAATTTATATCCTGCTGGTAATCCAGTTTCATCTTCTGACCATGTATACTCAATAGCTTCACCATTATTATTTAATGGTAAATCTTCTATTGTTGCAGTCCAACTATTATCAGCAGTTAATTCTACTACAACATCTTTTCCATCTTTTTGTACAGCTACACCATCTGCTTTTAATTGAGCTGAGATAGTTGTTGGTCTCTTACCATCTTGATTGTTAGCATCATCCCATACTTTCTTAACAGTTGCTGTAGTTGTTTCAATATCTCTATGGTTAGTAAGTGTAGTTACTGTACCATTTACAGATTTATCACTTAAAGAATATCCTTCAGGTAAACCTGCAGTATCTTCTGTCCATGTATAAACCGCAAGGTGTCCATGTTCATATTTTGGAAGGTTTGCGATTGTTTCAGTCCAATCATCATTACTTAATGTTACTTCACGTGCTTTAAAATCCGGATCACTTGAAGTTAATGTAACCTTAAGAGTATCTGGTCTTTCTTTGTCTCTATCTTTATCATCATCCCAAACTTTAACAACAGTTGCTTCAGTTAATTCAGGAACATGTTTATTAGTAATTGTAGTTATTAATCCTTCAGTTTTATTTGAAGTCATTTCATAACCAGCTGGTAAAGTTCCCTCTGTCCAAGTATATTCTACTTCTTCACCATTTTTATATTTTGGAAGTCCACTAATTGTAGCTTCCCAATTATTTCTTTCTGATAAAGTAGCAGTTTTACCATCACTTAATGTAACAGTTAATGTTTCAGGTCTCTTACCATCTTGGTTATTAGCGTCATTCCATACTTTCTTAACTTTAGCATCTACTGTTTCAGGGTTAGTATTTTTATTTGTATATTCAATTTGATATACCTTATTACTTTGTCCTATATGACCAGTAATAGTTTTTCCACTAATAGATTTACTATCTTTATTAGAATCAAATCCACTAGTAGTTTCAATTTTCTCTAATTCATAATTAGTAGTATTTCCTTCTACTACACTAAAGTCAGTATTAGATACTAAGTTAGTAAATCTTAAATTATATTTATCTTTTAATTTTACTTTTACTTCACTAGTATTAGTAACATAGTAATATCCTGTCCAAGCCCCATCTCTCATTTCTTTTTGAGCTCCAGTAACAAGACTTTCATCTTTTACTAAACTATTTGGATCTTTACATGTTGAATCTATTGTTGTATCACAAATTGAGAACCATATATCGTCATTATTTGTTGTTGTATCATCAGCAATTGCTTGTCCATCTTCACCATTTTGAGTAACTCTTATAGTAAACTCAAAAGTATCATTAGGATTAGCATTTTCACCATTAACTATTTTCTTAACGTTTAAGTTACTTCTACGGTGGTTAATAGCATGAATTGTAGGATTAGTTCCTTCATCTTTATAATATTTATTTCCTAATTTGTAATATCCATCATAATATTTTTTATCACCCATTGCAGAAGGAATTGTACTTTCATCTTCTACAAGAATTAATTTCTTTATCACTCCATTAATTAACATTGGGTGAACTGTTTCAGTTTGTAATTCCCAGTTATAAGATTCAGAACCTAACTCTGCAAATTTATAATCATGTCCTGTATCTAATACTGTTAATGTATCACCATCTAATCTAGCTAATCCAACAGCAATAGCAATATCATTTAATTCAAAACCATTATTACTATTTAATTCAGCTGGATAGAAGTTTTCTCCATCTCTTTGTAAGTTAACACTAACTGGTCTTTCAGTTCTAGTATCTATGTCATTATCCCAAGTTTTCTTAATAGATATAGAACTTGCATCAGTTGCTACTGGTTGAGGATTAGTATATGTATAACTTTTCTCACCCTCATCAGTTCTAGTATCTGTATATGTAATAGTAGCTGTTGAGTTACCATTTTCATCTACAGTATTAGTAGCTAGAGAATAACTATCTCCATTTTTATGTAAATACTTTTTAATTGCAGGATCAACTTCTGTATCATAATCTATTTTGTCATTCTTTAAATCTGCAATTAAATCATATGTTTCTTGTGAAGGATACACATCAAATGTAACTTCATAAGTAACATCATTTTCTAAAACTCCAAGCGAAGATAAATCCCATTTAACTTCTCCTGTTGATTCAACAAATTCTGCATCTGGTGGAGCAGGATCATCAGTCTTTTTCCATTCTGTTCTTACTCCATCTTTAGTTCTCCAATATTGGAAACTATTTTTATCTATTTCTAGTAATTCAGCAACACCTGAAGATGTAGCTACTTTATTAGTAGTTCCATCTACTATATCTACATTACCAATACCAGACATTTCAATTTCTTCCAAGATTGCAGCAAATGCTTCTTGTAATTCAGCAGTACTTGATGCCGAATAATTATTAGTTGCAGGTGCTCCAGCTGCTGTAGTTAAGCTTTTCATATAACTTGATCCAGTTGTAGTACCATAAGCAAATATTGTATAGAAATTACTTGCTCCAACTTGTGTAGCAAGTGTTGTAGCGTCATCTACAGCTTGTGTATATGATCTTTCCATATTAGGCTCAGATTCTCCACCTGATCCATATACTCCATAGTCTCTATTCCAATTGTTATATCCACCATTTGTTGAATGGAATGTTGGAGATCCATCTGAGAAGAAAATTACATATGTTGGATCATTATCATTAGCGCCAAAACTAATTTCATTTGCTTCTTGTAAAGCAGATTCCCAGTTAGTACCACCAGTTGCATTTAAACTATTAACAGAACTTACAAAATCACTTGCAGATGTTGTAGGTGCTCTATCAGTTCTAGCAGTTGTTGCAAATGAAACTAATGCCATTTCAACAACATCATCAGGATTACCATCTTTTCCATTATATCCTAATAGTGTGTTAGCAAGTCCATTTACAGCTGCTTGAGTTGCTTCTAAACGTGTAGCTGTACCATCATAGATATAACGTTGTCCAGTATATTCTTCTCCGTTATACCAATAGCTATAAGTAGTCCATGGTCCATAACCACTAGATTGACGAGTTAATCTTCTATACTCTCCATCTATAAAACCATACATTGTGGCAGCGTTCGAATTTGAAGCCACATATGCGCCAGTTCCAGAACCTTCATCCATAGAACCAGATCTATCAACGATAACTATAATGTTAACATTACTAGGGTTCTTTACAGCATCACCTGTTACAGTAAGAGATAACTTATAGGTACCATCAAATTGCTCTCCTATTTTGTTTGGAGAGATATTTTTCTCTCCTAGTTTTTCGTTTTCATCGAAAAAGTTACGTAGATTACTCATAATAGACTTGGCACTAAATAGTCCACCTAAAGTAATCAAGAACACACCTAAAACGAGTAAACTTGATATTAAAAAGTTTCTCTTTTTAAGCTTATAAACTTTTTTCATTTTTCCCCCTGAATTTTTCATTCTTACCTTCCTTTCTTTTTTACACATAGTTTCCCTAAGGATTTGGCTTACTATAATAATTTCATGCATTTTAAAAGTCAAATAAAAGTTTGTTTGCAAAAAACATTTTTATAACATATTCTATACCTATAAATACATTTTATATCTAAAAGCCCAGTGAATTCTTAAAATTCATTTTATTATCTAAATCTATAACCGTCTCTTCCTTGACACACATTATCAATTGGTTTACAATAATAAACGCTAGTATTTATATAGGAGGTATATTATGGAAATTAAAAATTTAAAAGTAAGAATGGCTTCACTTGGATTATCATTAGCATTAGCTGGTGGACCTAGTATAGCAACTGCTCTACCTGTATTTGCTGAAGATGATATCGATGTTAAGCCAATCGAACAATCTTTAGATGAAACTGTTAACGAAGAAAAGACTGAAGAAGTAGTTAAAGAAGAAGTTAAAGAAGAAGAAAAAGTAGAAGTTAAGTCTGAAGAAAAAGAAAAAACTGTAGAAACTGTTAATGAAGAAAAAGCAGTTGAAGAGACTCCAGTAGAAAAGAAAGAAGAAGTTAAAGAAGAGGTTAAAGAGGAAACTAAAGAAGAAGTAAAGGAAGAAGTTAAATCTGAAACTCCTACTGAAAATGTAGAAAAAGTTGAAGAAGAAAAAGTAGAAGCTACTCCAGTTGAAACTAAAGAAGAAGCTACCGAAGAAACTACTACTAATGAGGCTACTACTCCGAAGACAACAACTACACATGATGAGACTCCAAATGAATCTCATAAAGTATCAGTAGTTACAACTAAAGTTGATACTGACGGTAAAGCACTACCAGGAGCTGTTATGCAAATTCTAGATAAAGATGGTAATGTAGTTGATGAATGGGTATCTGATGGTACTGAACATATTTCAATGTTACCTGAAGGAGAATATATTCTACATGAAAAGAGTGCTCCAGAAGGATATGTAACTGCAGCTGATAAAACATTTAAAGTTGAAGTTGTTGAAAACGATATTAATGCTGATGTTGAACATGATGATAGTCATGATGTATGTTGGCACTATGGTGGAGTTCCTCTATACTATATTGAAAGTAAGGGAGAAAGAGAAGAAGTTTATTGTATTAATCAAAACTGGGATGAACCAGATGGTATCGACTATACTGGTGTAGTTTTAGATGAAAACAATATTAGAACATTTACTCCAGATGCAGATAAATCAATGTCAAATACTGCCTTATATAATAAAGTATTAGATATTATTTATCATAGAAGCAAGGCTGAAGAGTATTTCCCTGATTTATCAGAAGTTGAAATTAGATTTATTACTGAATATGCTCTTAAGACTTATACATCTGCAGAAGTTACAACTAGAGAAGCTATGAGAGATGAAAATGGTAAACTAATTAGAGATGAAAATGGAAACTTAATATATGAAGACATTAGATTCTTAAGACAATATAGATATGATCCAGAAAACCCAAGAGGTTATGTAGAAGATAGAGATAATGGTAATGGTGTTGGTAAATTAGCACAACATTGGTGGACAGCTCATAATCATACAAAGATTCCAGCTGAATATGTAGAATTATTTAATTACCTAGTTAGTGAAATTGATAAACATCCTGAAGATATGCATTTATATATCTACTCTACTAAGAATATGACTGCTGATGGTGAATCATATCAAAACTTATTAGGTGTTAGATGGTTTGATCCATATGATGAAGATTACAAAGTATTTTTATCATTAATCGATGAGGCTGAACCATATGTTCCAGAAGAACCAGAAAAACCTGTTGAACCAGAAAAACCAGTTACACCTGAGAAACCAGTTAAACCTGAAACTCCAGTTAAGAAAACTGTAGAAAAAGCAGAGATTAAAAACTCACCACAAACTGGTGATGAAACAGACTTTGCTTGGGCATTAGCAGGATTAGGATCTTCACTAACAGCTCTAGGATATGTTATAAATCTAAGAAGAAAAGAAAATAAAGTAAAAGTAAAATAATAAGAAGTTCAATTGAACTTCTTTTATTTTGTATTTAATAGATTAAGAATTAAAGTAATTAATAGTTATTCTACTTCTTTAGAAGAATTGTTTCTAGAAGCAATATCTATTAATTTAACAGTTTGTTCTAGATATTTTAATCTTTCTTCATTAACTGCATATCCTTTTAATAAATAATCTTTTAAAACATTATTTGCCCATCTTCTAAATAAAATTCCTTGCTTACTATTTACCCTATATCCAACACTAATAATCATATCTAAATTATAATAATCAACATTATATGTCTTGCCATCCTCAGCAGTTGTTGCAAAATTTGCAACAACTGAATTATCTAATTCATCTAATAATATTTTTTTTATATGCCTAGAGATAACCGATTTATCTCTACCAAATAATTCTGCCATTTGATTTGTATTTAACCAAACAGTCTCATCCTTCACATTTACTTCTAATTTAACTCCACTATTCTCAAATAATTTAATTTCATTTTTCATTTTATTATCTCCTTTCAATTTATTAATTATCTTGCCTTTTACTCACCTCCTTAAAAAACAAAAAAAAGGGATATCCCCTTCATCCTATTTAAAGGGATATCCCGCAGCATGCAATAATTCTTCCTTGCCTTAAAGAATTAGAACGTTAGCGTCCAAATTGTCATATTAACTCACGGCAAGATAATTAATATTAAACCTATTATAACAAAATAATAATAAAATTCAACTCTTTATTTTAAATATGTTTAACTAAACTCTTACACTTATCATTAGAATTTAGATAAGCATGAGAATAATAAATCATATCTATAAGTTCAATATATTTACAAGTAGCAATTCCAGTTAATTCACCATCATCATTATAATCAGTAAACCATAATCTACTTGTTCGTATTGGTATAGAATTAGAACACTGAATACGACCATTATGAGCAAAACAGTTTCTTAATACTGTCATAGTTTCATTAGGATTAGTTCTTGTGAAAATATTATTTTTTTCATAATAACTTAACTTATCAATAGCTTTTAATACTTCTTTTTTTGCCAATTCCCTAGCTTTCTTATCGCTAGCTTTATAAAAAGCCTCTAACTTATCTTTATATTCATTAAAAAGAATGTCTCTAACTAAATCTATTTCATTTCTATCCTTACTAGAACTAATCATATAGTCAGGCCACCAATTAAAAGTAGAATACTCATTATATGCTGAATTATAGTTTTGTATAGATTTTTTATAGTTCTCTATAACTACTTTATTAGTACCACCAGTGGCTTTAACTGATTTTTTAAAACTATCATATGAACTTCTTGAAGACATTAAATTATTAATAATTTTTCTTCTAGCATCCTGATATTCTATTAATGCTTTCTTACTATATGAGTCAACACGTGAATTTAAAGCCATTGGAAAGTAAGTATTTTTTAAATCGCTTTCATTTAATACAATAGTTACTAATCCATATAGTTGTAAAAACAACATATGTATTCTTTGTCTTTCATCTAAATATTGATAATAAGAAGTATTCTTATTATAACTAGTTAATTCAAGTAATCTTTTTCTCTTCTCTTCAGAAGACAAATCTAAATTATTACAGTCTGATACAAATGAATACATATCACAAATATTATTTAATAAATTATTATCTCTATTCATTAAATATCTTAAGTCATCATATAATTCATCATAATTATTATAACTATATAAGCATTTCTTTTTAGCTTTCCTTTTAAGTTTATCTTTTTTCTTTATAGTATTAATTTTTATTCTAGCATATGGATACTTAGCTTTTAATTCTCTTATTAGTTTTCTTCTAGCATTATTAAATGATTCAGAATAATTATTATACTCTTCAACACTATATTTAGACATTAAATCTCTTATATAATCATCTGTTTCTTTTATAGGAATATCAGCACCTTCAATATAAATATTATATAAAATATTTTTATCTATAGCATAATCTAAAAACACACGTTTATCTTTATTAATATAATTATTATAATAAAAATTCTTGTATACATATTTATTAGAAGTTTTCTTTCTAACAATATCAGACTTTATATAATCTTTAAACCATTCGTATGGTATTTCTGCATTTAATATTCTAGTACCATAATTATTATTAATTAAAACTAATTTGTTTGCTTCATCAATATCAAAACAATTATGAATAATACTATCTCTAATCGCATCTAATATCCAAGTATTATCATTTTCAGCAGTATTAATAATCATTGAAGAATATTTACCAGTAAACAAAGAATCTATCTCACTAACAGGTATATTTCTAGTTAATCTACCTAATGGATCAGGATTACTTATTTCTTTATCAATAAGCTTTTCTTTAGATAAAGTCATATATACTAGAGATAAAGCTAATTCTAATGTTTCATCAAAATCTAAATAGTCTTCTACTAAATAATCATCTATAGATTCTAACTTATTATACATATCAAAAATAAGCTTATTAGTAAAACTTTTCTTACTCATAGTAAGCACCCCTTTAAACGAGCAATATTATATCACAATTCTTAAAAAAAAGCAATTTAAAAGCAAGTTATCACTTGCTTTTAAGTAATACTTTTAATACTTTATCATCTTTAATATCTTCTTTGTATTTATTTAAATACTCAGTATTACCAATCTCTTCTAAAAATGCAAATTCATACATAACAGGTAATAATTCTTCATATTCACTTTCTCTAAATTCTTTACCTAAATATCTATATACTCTAAGTAGATGAACATATTCATGTATATTTATTGAAATAGATATATCATCTACTATTTTAGGTACACATAACCAAATATCTTTAACTAAACCATCTTCAATTATTGGATAACATCCCACAAAGTCCATTGCACCTTTTTCTCTATAATCAACATATGTAGTTCTGTACTTAATATAATTAAAAACCTCTTCATTATACAATTCACATCTCTTTAAAAAATCAATATACTTTTCTTCCATAAAATCACCTATGTGAAATATAATAATTAATTGAATACAATAAGTCAAATAAAAACTAAGATATTATCTTAGTTAATTATTAAAATAAAACTCTGCTCTATTATACTTACCAGTATGATCAGACTTATAATTACCATTAGTATAATTATTTATAGTTTTAGTCCAAAAAGATTCTGCTAAAGGAGAATTAGGTACTGCTTTAATAGTCCAATTACCTCTATATTTATTAAACATCTTAGTAACTGCACTCTCCCCTATCTTTTTAAACTTATAATTATTAACTACAAATATCTCGCTAATTTCATAATTATCATTCTTATTATCATCTAATAAGATAAAACCACATATATTATTATCTACAGTAATAAAATAAGCATAATTATCTTCAAAGTACTTATCAATATTATATTTATATGTACAAGTATTAGGATCATAATCAGCAGGAAAATAATAACTTAATTCATGTAAATATAATTGTAATAATTTTTCTAGTTTACCACGATTAGTTTTACTTACTTTTTTAATATCTACATTCATAAATACCTCCAACTATAAATTATAATTCTAAATCCAATGCCTTCTTAATAACATCATCCATATCATAGTATTTGTATTCAGCTAATCTTCCTCCAAATATAACATTCTTTTCTTTTTCTGCTAATTCACGATATTGATCAGCTAAAGCATTATTCTTATCATCATTAACAGTATAATACTTTTCCATACCTTCTTTATAATCAGCTGGATATTCAAAAGTAACTATTGTTTTCTTATTATCAGTCACAAATTCAAAATGTTTATGTTCAATACTTCTAGTATATTTTTCATCATGAGAAGTATAATTAATTACTGCATTACCTTGATAATTATCAGTATTAAATGTTTTATTTTCAAACTTTAAACTTCTCCACTCTAATTCACCTAAAGAATAATTAAAATATTCATCTAATGGTCCAGTATAAATTACTTTCTTAGCTAAAGAATCAAAATGTTCTTTATCACTTAAATAATCAGTATTTAATTTAACTTCTACTCCATCTAACATTTTCTCTACTAATAATGTATATCCTCCTATTGGTATACCTTGATAACGATCATTAAAATAATTATTATCATATGTTAATCTAACAGGTAATCTTTTAATAATAAATGCTGGTAATTCTTTACAATCTCTATTCCATTGTTTTTCAGTATATTCTTTAACTAATTTTTCATAGATTGTTCTACCTACTAATGAAATAGCTTGTTCTTCTAGATTTTTAGGTTCCCCAGTAATTTCCTTTTTCTCTTCATTAATATGTCTTAATGCATCTTCCGGAGTAATTACATCATCCCATATTTTAGAAAATGTATTCATATTAAATGGCATATTATATATTTCATTTTTATATCTAGCTATAGGACTATTAGTATATCTATTAAATTCTACAAATGAATTAACATAATCCCATACATCTTTATAATCTGTATGAAATATATGAGCTCCATATTTATGAACATTTATACCTTCTATGTTTTCAGTATAAACATTACCACCTATATGATTCCTTTTCTCAATTACCAATACCTTTTTACCTTTTTCTTTTAATCTGTTTGCAACAGTAGCTCCAAATAATCCAGATCCTACTATTAAATAGTCATACTTCATATTATCTCTCCTATCCAACTATTCTTTTTAAAATTGGTATTTTCTTTATAATTAAAACTATTACTAATGATATTAAATATGTTGTGATAATTCCAAATGTTCTCCATTCCCATGAACGAGTATTAATACTTAATAATTCAACTTCGTAGTATTTAACAATTAAGCGAAGTAAATATACTCCGAAACTACAATCAGCTACTTTAGCAATTATATTAGTAATTTTTTTGTTTCCTTCAATCTTTTTATATTATCCTTCGTACATTATTCTCCCTTTTTTAATATCATTTCTTTAACTAGATACTTATAAAATATATAGTTTTCATTTTTTCTATATATGACTATAAATAATGAAACAGAAGTAATAAGTGTAACAATAGTTTTAACTAGAAAACCAAAAAAATTACCAAACGGAACTAATCCGTTTATGAATATTGTAATAATAGCAATTATCACACCTACAATTGAATATTTAAAATACATCGCAAAATAACCTTTAAGATCAATAGTTAACGATTTTTTAGAAATAACCAATGGTTCCCACCAGAAATTTGTTAATAAACACGAAACAATAGTTCCTAAAACAACTCCGGCTAATCCAATATACTTTGCCAAAATTATAGAAGTTGCTACATTAATAATAGCTTCTATTATTGGAGAAAATCTATCCTTACTATAATTTCCAGTTGCCTCTCTAAACGACATACATGTTCTTCTCATACCAAACAAATAGTAGTTTATAGCTATGCAGTAAACTGTAAATGTATCTAACAAAAATTTTTCACCCAACCAAATTTTAATAAAAGGGTTTGCTAAACATATAATACAAGTTGTACTTATAATGTGTATGAAAAAATCAGCAAAAAATGTTTTTCGGAAAATTTCGGTCATTTTTTCTCTATCTGCTACAACATGCAAATTACCTATACTAGCAATTACAGAACTGAAAATTTGCATTATAATTGTTTTTAAAGCTGAAATAATTAACATATAATTAGAGTATATACCAACACTGATTAATCCTAATATCCTCGATATTACAATGTTATCCGTAGAATTTAGTACCACTCCACCAAATTTATGATAAAACATAGACTTAACGTTTACAATAATCTGATGATAATCCTTTTTAGATAACTTTTTAACATTCTTTTCTTTTAAATATGGATACATTTTATTAGCTTTCATATTTAACATGATATTTTCTGCTAATGTAATAACAATTTGAACAATTAAGAATAGAATATAATTTTTAGTAATAATAAGAACTATAATTTGGCATACATTTAAAATAAAATAAAATACGTATCTATAAATTGTGGCTATATATCGATTCTGATCACCAATTATTAGTAGTCTTTTATGTGAAAACATGTATGAAGCTGATGTGTTTAACACAAAAAGCATATATATTAAATTCAAATTAGGTATATTTGGCACTTTATCCATTAAATATTTGTAGAATGGTAAAGTGATTAAGCCAAGAATAAATATAACAATAGCTATAGAATAATATACTTTTTTATAAAAGTTAATCAGTGTTTTAATGTTTTCTTTATCATTTTCTGCTATTGGTTTATATAGCTGATAAGACATAGCTGTAACAAACCCTAATTCAGTGAGACTCAATATAGTCAAAATATTCGTAAACAACCCGCTTAATCCTAAGTATTCGGTAGATAAAATACGAATAAAAACCAAACGAGATATTAAACTAATTAGGATTCCCATAATTTGACCGACTATTGCAAATATTAAATTTCTAATTGAGTTTTCGGTTCTTGTTTTCATCTTTATCACCTTTCAAATTTAATTTAATAAGCCACATTAAACACACTAACACTACAAGCTTAAATATAGTGTTAATATGTACAAAGTTACTAAAAAAATGTTCATCACGCACTTGATCAATAGCCATATATACATACATCGAATAAAAAATAATAGATACTGTTGTCTTTTTCTGTTTCATTATAACATACAACAAGGATAAAACTAATCCATTAATTAACTGTAATAATATTACACCTAAATAACCAAAATCATGGTAATATCTCTTAGCTGATGTATAAATATTACTAGATAGTTTATCCTTATCTTTTGTATAAAAGTATACCCACTTAATACTTATAGGCTGAATATAGTCTGATATTTTAAGCTTGTATGCTACATTTTGAATGCCTCGGAATGTTTCCTCCCCAAAAAATGCTGGTTTATCATCTTCATTAATGATTTTTTCAAGCGATGGAATTGGTGCTCCATAGTAAAACGTAGTATATTCAATTATATTAGTATCTGTTTTTCTTCCTAAAAGTGGCAGAGCGCAATAAAAAGAAGTCACCATGACAATTATAATAATTACAATTTCTTTTTTGTATTTTTTAATCATATCGACATAGCTATATTTCTGATTAAGTTTAAAAAGAATGATAGCAGCTGTAAACACTGCATATACAACTAATCTCATTCTTCCACCAGTTAATAAACTTGAAAGGATTGAAACTGCAACTATTAATGCATATAAACTTACTTTTCTATTCTTTATAGTATCTTTATTAAATATAACCGCAACAATCAAGTATATATTAACAAAACATATAACTTCTACTATTTTTTGTAATTGGGACACTATTATATTGATGTTTATTCCCGCTTTAATATATTTAGTGGAAAACAAAATCGAAGTATTACGATAATACTTAATCATTGTTGATATTCCCTCACCCTTATATCCAACGACAGTGGCTATTCGATATACTTCACTATAAATCAAGCAAAATACAACAGTTACAAATACAAATTGAATAATAATTTTCCACCAAGAAATATCAGCATCTATATATTCTATTTTTTTCTTTTTACTTTTCTTTTGGTTGTTACATATCTTTCTAATGATATACTCACCTGCATTAAATGAAACAACAGATAATATACAAATCAAAATAGTTTTTATTGATAAATATGATACATCATTCCACAAAAACAAGCCTATAAATGCCAAAGTAGACGACAATATCATTGCAGTGGTGTACAAAAATGATGGTGAAAGCAAATCAAAATTATATATTTTAATATTAAAGTATAATATTAAAGACAACAAAATAATTAAAATAAAATATGTATACACCAATATCACCTTTTCTTCTTAGAATAATATGCTTTCTTCCAGATATCATAATATGGAAGTTGTATTTTAAATAAACGCTTCATAAATCCAATTTTCCATCCACTTTGACCTATATCATCTTTAAACTTATTCGGATGTATTAGATAATATATTAAACTTCTAGGAGAAGCCAACTTTCTAACGTATATATTATCATTTAAAATCTCACCAAAGCTTTTTGCAAATTTTAAATTTGGATTAGTAAAGTATTTAAATAACAATTCTATATATTCGTACGAGTTAATATTATCAACAAAATCTCTATATCTAATAATATCATCAACAAAACAATTAGCACCATTTTGGATTAATTCAATACTATGCTCTTTTTTTGCTTTCTCAGAAGAAAAAACATAATAAGGTTCTTTGTCTCTATATTTTATTGTTGTTGATGCTTGAGAAGAAAAAAACTTTTCAAATAAAATCATGGATGAGTGTATTTTTAAATTTGCTTCTTTTACGTAATTAGTTTTTTTATTAAACAAATATCCTTCTGCATTATTCCCATTTATGTTTTTATACAAACTTCCACCTTGATTAATCCCAAAATATAAACCTTTTATATTTTTTTCTTTATAAATATTACTCAAAATTGATTGAGTAGTACATCTCCAACCTATATCTATCAAATAGAAATCATCAATTTGCATGTTTTTTATATATCTATCAAAATTCTCAAATTGCTTTTTTCCTTGTTTTTCAATAGATTCCTTTAAAACTTTATTATATATTTTTTTTAGTTCATCACTATTAATCAATTCATTATAAGTGTATTTTTTTTCTAAATCGATTTTAGAGATATCAGATATTGATTTTTTGATACTATTATTTGATAGATTTAAATTTGTTAGTATATCAGACAATGTTTGTTTATTATCAGTAATTGATGATAAAAAAGAGCCAAAGTTATTAAATATGTATAGATATGGAAGCCTTAGACTTCTTCTTGAAACATAAAAATACAAATTATTGTCGCTTGGAAATAGTTTGTTATACATATCATAAATCATTTCCATATCGCGAGCACAAAATAGCTTTTTATGATTTTGATCATCAAATTTGATATGAATCCATATACAAAAAAATAAGCATATTGGACCTAAAACTTCATAACCAAAATTGTAATACCAATTACTGCTATTATTATTAATTAATAATGAATATATCAACCTATTGTTATAACTGGATAAATCAACATCCTTTTGTGATAAAAATGTTGTTTTTTTATTACATGTAAACAAACAGGTTTTTATTCCTAATAATTTAGGATATAAATAGTCCACCTTTTCAGCATCACCAATATGCACAATATCTTTACTGTTAAACACTCCTAAAGACATCAATTCTTTAAATAGAGATTTTGTCTTCTTTTGTTTTTTATATTCACTAGAAACATATATTTCATCAATTTCATAGCCACAATTTTCAAGTATTTTTTTTATGGTTTTAGAGTCTAGATACATATCTGATATGCATATTATTCTTTTTCTATTTTCTTTAGCATATAAATATAATTCTTTTGCCGATTTATTTGCAACACAAAAGTCAATCTGAGTTTCCATTTCTAATTTGTGCAATAGTTTTTTATCATATTTATCATCTATGAATTCATATATTTGATCTAGCGTAGCCTCTTCAACTCCATATGTTTTTTTTGCTTGATAATATGCTTCTAATCTTTTTGCCTTAAAATCAACAATTTTTTTATTTGAAATTGAATTATACTTTTTTTCTACATAATAAAAAACATCGTTTGGATTAAGACAATTCCTACATACTAATGTATCAAACACATCAAAAGAAACAACCTTTTTTTTCAAAATCGCTTTTTTAATAATTTTTAAGTTTAAATTATTAAACATATATTCCTCCCGAGTTCTTATTATTTCTTTTTCGATATTGGTATTAATTCACCACAATGACTTGTTCTATCGATATTTTTGGGTATGGTCATATAATCACCATACATATGAGTTAAATACTCATCATATTTTTCTGGGCCATAAAACTTAGTGTCTTCAAAACTGTATAAAGTTGGTTCGCCAAACAATCTTGTTTCAACTATTTCTCTTTCTCTATATGCTCCCATTATTGTTCCAGAATGATTTGATTTTTCAAATTTGTATTTCATAAGAAGTTTATCTATCTTTTTCTTTTCTTTAGATGGATTTATTAGTTTTTTAAATGGAATTGTTGTTGCGAAAAAAATTAATACTTTTTCATATGCTTTTCTTTTTTTTGCTTTATCTATTGTATCATTATAGTAAAAAGATAGTTTCATTCGATGATACAAAATTCTTAAACAATGTATTTTTCTTAATATTTTATTATTAGGCATCCCATCTATTGGAAATATATCTATAAACAGATTAACCTCATTGCCTGTTTTCTCTTTTATAAGAAAATCTTTGCTACATAATTTAGAAATATAATATTTATATTCAGGATTAGTTTTATAGTTCAATATAAAATATTTTTTTTGTGGGTAATTCTTCAAAAACTTTTCATAGTCTTTTCTAGGCATTGCTATATCAATATCATCATCCCAAGGAATAAATCCTTTATGTCTTATTGCTCCTAGAAACGTACCACCAATAATATAATATCTTAGTTTTTCTTTTTTACAAAATTTATGAAAATCTTTAGCAATAGGTAAAATATTATCTTGAATAGTTTTGATAGTTTTGTCCTTAGAAACTTTTGTCATACTTCTTACCTAAAAACTTAGCTTTTAAGAAACTAGTCCCTTTCTTCCACCAATTTATTCTTTGCATATCTATTACTTTTACTTCTTTATAATTAATACCATTAGTATTTAGATATACATCTAATAATAATTCAGATATTCTTCCATAGAATCTAGCATGAAAAGCATCATATTTAGAACTATCTATTTTCTTTTCTAATTCAAATAGAATATCAAATAACCAAGTACAATAATCATTTAAAATATCTTTTTTCATAATAAACATATTAAACATATGAGCACTTGTTCTCTTATGTAATTTATCAAATTCATCTAAGTACTTAGGATATTTCTTTTTAATTATTTTTCTAGTCTCATCTAGAGGTTCTATATACATAGTATGTTTATAATGATCATATAAATTCTCTATATAGTATTTTCTCTTTTTAGGTACAATTACATCAGTATCTTCTAATAATTTATTTACTTCTTCTAAAGTTAATAAATGTTTAAACTTTTCTTCTTCTGTTTTATATTTCTTTTTATCTAATGAAAAATGTCTTCTATAATGAACTAATCCAATATAATCATTCTTTAAATTCTTCCAAGCCCAATAAAGACCCGTTAATTCACAAAAATATGGGTTTTTCTTACTAATATTATCCTTAGTATTATCCTTCTTAAAAGAAGTCTTATTCTTATTAGAATCAGCTCCTACATGCAATGGTAAATACAATTTATCAGTAGGCATCTGATACTCTTTATGTGTTGCGACTATTACTTTAACATCTTTCATATAATTCTCTCCTAGTATATTGGTATGTATATATATTGTATCATATATATACTTTTATTAATAGAAAACAGGTGTTATTTAGCACCTGTTTTGAATAATACTGCTTTAATAGTTAAAAATACTACGGCTATATCCATTAGGATAGAACAATTCTTAACATAATAATATTCTAATTCCAGGCGTCTCTTATAAGTTGTATCACTTCTACCATTACATGCCCACCATCCAGTTATTCCTGGTTTTATACTTTGATATATTTTTGCTTTACCATGATATTTTTCTAATTCCCCTTCTACTAATGGTCTAGGTCCAATTAAACTCATTTCATTCTTTAAAACATTAATAAATTGAGGTAATTCATCTAATGAAGATTTTCTTAAGAATTTACCTACTTTAGTAATTCTAGGATCATCTTCTAATTTATGATTCTTTTGCCATTCTCTACGATATTTCTTATGTTTTAATAATTTCTTTAATACTTCATCTGCATTAGGTACCATAGTTCTAAATTTATATAATTTAAATACTTTTCCATCTTTACCAATTCTCTCATGAGAATAAAACATAGAACTAAAATCACCTGTACACATATATATTATTTTTATAATAATCATAATTGGGATCATTAATACTATTCCAATTATTGAAAATAATATATCAAAAAGTCTTTTTATAGTGAAATAAATTACTCTTTTTGACTTTTTTATCATAGTTAAATCTTCATTTTTCAATGTTATTACCTCACTGTCATAAGTTAGTTATTGTACTATAAACCATAAAAAATAAGGTTTAACCCTTTACTTTTATTCCTATAAATATTGTATCATAAGATATTACAAAAACAAAGAAAAAAAAGATAACAATTACATATTGTTATCTTTATTAGTTATCTTTTTAACCACATTTTGTACTTGAGTTGAATCTTTAATACCATCAAATGCTCTTAATACTTCAATAGGTACTGCAAAGATAATTGTATTGGATTGATCTGAAGATAAATCATTTAATGTAGATAAAGTTCTTAAATGTAATGCTCCTGGAGTAGAACCCATTACATTAGCAGCTTCTGCTAAGTTAACAGCAGCTTCTTTCTCACCAATAGATTTAGTAATAACAGCCATTTTTTCTCTTTCAGCTTCTGCAACTTTACCCATAACTCTTTGCATTTCATCTGGTAATTTAACATCTTTTAATTCAACATTTTCTACTTTGATTCCCCATGGATCAGTAGCTTCATCAATTATTTTACAAATTTCTTCAGAAATCTTATCTCTTTGAGTAAGTAATTCATCTAAAGAAACTGTACCTACTGCATTACGCATAGTAGTTTGAGCAAGTTGTGATACTGCCCAATGGAAATTTTCAACTGCACAAATAGCTTTACCAGCATCAAATACTTTATAATAGATAACTGCATTAATTCTAATAGTTACATTATCTTTAGTAATTGCATCTTGTTCTGGAACATCTACTGCTTTAGTTCTAACATCAACTTTTTGGAATGATTGAATAATTGGTAATACTATATTCCAACCTGGATTCATTATTTTCTTATATTTTCCTAATTGAAATAAAATTCCCCTTTCATATTCATTAACTTGTCTGATAGAACATAATAAAATAATACCAACGATGACAATAATTGTAATTAAAAAGCCTTCCATACATACTCTCCTTTCTATTTAATTCAATTATATACCACTAATATTTCTCAAGCAATAATTTTTAAATAATTTTATAGCTATAAAATTTTTTTATAAAAAAAAATAGATTTATCTATTTTTATATAAATCTATTCTTTTTAATATTCTATCTTTTCCTAGAATTTTCATAATACTAAATAAATCAGGAGATTTAAGTCTACCAGTAACCATTACTCTAATAGCTTCGCAGATATCTCCTACATGGCCTTTATAGTCATCAGGATTCTTCTTATAGTCTTTTGGACTAGCTGCATAACCATTAGAACTCGCAAATTCTCTTACTCCATTAAACCATTCTTCATTATCACAATCTAGATTTAGATGATTATTAACATAATCTAATACTAAATCTATATCATATTCTTTTTCTGATTCATTCTTAGAATAGTTTTCTTTTTTAAATAAACTATCTATTGCATAACTAAATTCTTCTTTTACTTCACTATATTTAGATATATCTTTACGTGGACGTGGTCCATCTTTTTCAATACTTAAGAATTTAATCATATCATCTTTATTATCTTCTAATAACTTAGCATATTCTTCATCATGTTTTTTTGCCCAATTAAGTGTTTCATTATATACTTCTTCTCCACTCTTACGAGAGAAATATGTCTTACATAGATTAATTAATTTAGCTTCATCAAATGAAGTACCACCTATTGCTTGTTTATCAAAACTAAATTCAAAGTCAGTAATATCTTTATCACTATTACTTAAATACCATTCTTCAAAATTAGTATTTGTAATAGTAGCTAAATAAAGGTGAAGTGCTTCTATTGGAATACCGTTTTCATCATAATACTTAACTCCAAACCAAGGATCTTTTCTCTTACTTATTTTTCTTATATTACCTGTTTCTTGATCTTTAATAGTAATAGGTGCGATATGTGCATACTTAACTGGTTCAAAACCTAATATTTCAAATAATTGAACATGTAGAGGTAAACTACTTACCCATTCATCTCCTCTAATAACATGAGTAGTATGCATTAAATGATCATCTATTGCATGAGCAAAATGATATGTAGGAGTACCATCTTTCTTTAATAAAATAGTATCTACATCATGTTCTGGGAATTTCATTTTACCTTTAATACAATCAACTACTTCTATTTCTTTTTTAGCATCTCCAGGACTCTTTAATCTAATAACATACTCATCACCATTATTAAGATGTTCTTTAACCTCTTCAAGTGATAAGTCTCTATCCTGTGCATATACACCATAAATACCTATTTTAGTCTTATTAATTTCTTGTTCTTCTTTTATTTCAGCAATCTCTTCTTCTGTCATAAAACATGGATAAGCTAATCCTTTAACAATTAAATCTTTTACATAAGTTTGGTATATCTCAGTTCTTTCACTTTGTTGGTATGGTCCATATTCTCCTCCAAAAGAATATCCTTCATTAGGTAATATATCAAAGTCATGTAATACACTAACTATATTATCAATACCACCATCAACCATTCTCTTTTGGTCAGTATCTTCAATTCTTAAAAAGAAACTACCACCAGTTTGTTTAGCATATACCATATCCGCAAATGCAGATAATAAATTACCTAAATGTACAAATCCAGTTGGACTTGGTCCATATCTAGTAACCATTGCTTCTTCACTTAGATTTCTTTTTGGATATTTATCTTCATAATAATCTCTTGTTTTATCTATATTTGGAAACAAAAGATTAGCTAATTCTATTCTTTCTTCTTCAGTCATAAATACACCTCTTTTTAAATACATTATAATAATACACTAAAATCTTAAAAAAAGAAAGTAAATCTACTTTGATTTACCTTCTTTTAAAGCATTAAGCATATTACTATAATAACGATATGCTTTCTCTTCTCTTATTATTTCTAAAACATCTTCATATTTAACACTATTAAATGCATCATTTAATTCATCATCACTTAATAATTTTAAATACTCTCTTAAATTATTTCTTTGATACATTAATAGTATTATTTCTATTGAACTTAAATCTTGCATATTATTCCCCCATACATAAATTATTTATCTTTGTTTTTTTTATATACTTTTACAAACTCTCGATACATCTCATTCATATCTATATCTGGATTATTCATCTTAAACTCTAAAAATGCCTTTTTCTTATATAAATAAGACATAAATTCAGAGTTAGTACTAAAAAACAAATTATTTTTCATTTCTTCTTCAAGAACAAGTACTTCTTCATAACTTAAATCACCAATATTAATTAGTTTATCAAAGATTACAGGATCAAAAAATTCTATATATTTATCCCTTTTCTTAGATTTGTTCTTATATTTAGATTTCTTTTTCGACATAATATCTATTTATTGGTTTAAAAAAACCACTCCTTCATAGTGGTTATTATTATACATAATATTTTTATTTTGTCAAAATAATGGCTGCCCCAGTTAGATTCGAACTAACGCGTAATGGAGTCAGAGTCCACTGCCTTACCGCTTGGCTATGGGGCAAGCACATATTAATTTTATAACTTTTAACTATAATTTTCAAGATATTCTTTAATTACTAAAATCATATCTGGTGTTATTGCTTCATTCTTTGGATTCTTAGGAATATTATCTTCTAATACTTTTATAACTTCATCTAAAGGTACAATATCAATTCTATAATTACCTGTTTTCTCTTCTTCAGTATAGCTTACTTTATTTAGATTAGGCTCTTCATTTGTTTTTACAATGTAATAATATATTTCTGTTTTTCTATTCTTACCTTTTTCTGGCCAATCTTTATATAAACCTGATATTTTCATAATTGGTCCTGATACTTCATCATCATTTATCTCTATCCCTACTTCTTCTAGTATTTCTCTTTTTAAGCATTCTTCAAAGCTTTCTCCTTCTTCTAAATGTCCTCCTGGAAATTGATAAGTATCACGTTCATTGCCTAACATAATATTATTATCATTAATTATAAGTGCTTTACATCTAACAACTACTTCTGTTATTTCTTCTTCTTTTAAATTATAATCATTGTGAATTATTTCTTTCATTTACAAACATTCACCCATCTTATATATTCAGAAGCTTCTTCTAATTCTTTTATTGTTAGTTTTACTGCACTATTACTACTACCACTAGCTGGATATACTATTTTTAATTTCTTTAAAGATTCATCTAAATAAACTTCTACTCCATCATTTACTCCAAATGGACAAACTCCACCTACTGCATGACCAATTAGTTTTTCTACATCATCGAATGGTATCATACTAGATTTAATCTTAAACTCTTCTCTAAATTTCTTATTATCTATTCTAGCATCTCCACTAACTACTACCACAATAGGTTTTCCTGCGACTAAGAAAGATAGAGTTTTACCAATTTCTTCTTCCTTACAGCCTACCCTTTTAGCCGCATCACTAACTGTTGCGCTAGATTCATCAAATTCCATTATATTTTTATCTAACTTATATTTTTTTAAATGCTTACGTGCTCTGTCTATACTCATATGTCCTCCTATTCATCATTTCCAATTAATAAGCATAGTACTAGTCTATCTGTCTCAATAAAATAGACATCTTCACAAAAATAGAATGGTCCATACCCTCCAGTTTCTCCCCCAATAAAACTTAATGCTTTATTATCATCTACTGTATATATCTTTTTAACTGTACCTATTTCTAAAGATAACCAATGTAATAAACCTTCTATTAGATCTTTATTATTACCTAGTAACTCTCTTAATAATTTTTCTAAATCTTTATTATATTCTTTTAAATGAAAAACATCTTCAGGTATTTCATACATTGTAGTAAAACTCTTCTGATAATTCTTCTTTTCAAAACAATCTGCTTGTATATATGATTTACTAATTGTTTTAGAAATACTAGATGCTAAATTCATTAAACCTGATATATATGAACTTTGACTCTTTAAATACATAATTACTCCTATCTAATTAATCCCATTATTTTATTAATCTCTATATTAATAGTCTCTTCATTACTATTAACCATAGAATATGAATAAGAATAATCATTATATGTCCATATAGCATATATAGTATCTTCATAAGTATTAATGATAACTTTAACTCCACCAATACTTTCTTCTTTTAATAATTTAGATCCATATATACCACTTACATCTAATTCACCTTGTTCCATATCAAATTCTGATTTATCTTTATAAATAACTCTAGCATGATTAGCTTTATCATCTTTACCAATCACAATATATTTACTAACTTCTTTATCTTTTATGATTGGTACATTAAATCCTAAATAATCAGTCATTTCTGAAGCAGATGATACTTCAGTTAATGGATTAGCTAATTTTAATGTATTTTCTTTATCATTATCTTTATTAGTCACAAATAATAAACCTCCTACTAATATACCTATACAAAATATAAATATTAATATTCTTCCAAATAATTTACATTTTTCTTTCATAATTCCTCCTATTTAGATTGTTTATTATTAACCTTACTTAATAATAAACTAAGTATATATGTTAATAAAGTAATAATTATTAAGACAATCGGTAAAAACCATACTCCTAATTGAACAAACCAATACCAATCATAGATTGGTGATACTTTACCATTTTCCCTATGTATCAAAATATTAATAATATAATATGTTCCATAAATAAGCATAGGTGTTAGTCCAAATAATGCTTCTTTATAATTAATTCCACTATGGCCATCAAAAAACATAAATGTAATCATACTAAGAACTGGAATAATTAAATGAAAGAATAAATTACTATTCATAATCATTACATAAAAGCCATTATCTATAATCCAAGATAAGTAAAGAAAAACAACAGAAAAAGTTAATGCTACTCCAGAAGTTGCCATTAATTTTAATATATACATTTTCTTTGAAATCTTTTTATCTTTCTTAGTAAGAACTCTATATTGTTTTATTGCAAAAATTAAAGCAACTAAACCCATAAATAGATTGGAATCAACAGTAAAAAATTTAAACATTTTCATTTGATGAGCTTCATACATAATAGGTCCAGTCATAAATTTAAAACCTGTAAACATACAAACAGCTCCTAATACTGTAAGTACTGCAATTATAATATTTAATGTTAACGAAATCTTTATTCTGTTCATAATATACCTCTATTAGTTAGTATAACATAAAAAAAACTTCAATTTGAAGCTTTATTTTTTATATTATTCAAAAGTTTTAGCAACCTCTTCTAACAAGTCTCTTATTTGTAAATGTTGAGGACAAGATTTCTCACACATACCGCATTTTATACACTCACTTGCTTTACCATTTTCTTTAGTATGTATTTCATAATACATTCCACTATTCCAATCATTAAATTGTTTTTTAGCATTATAACAAGCAAATAAATCTGGAATAGCTATTTTCTTTGGACAACCATCTACACAATATCTACAAGCAGTACATGAAATACCTCCTAATTCTTTTAAGATATTTGCTACTTTAAAACAAGCATCCATCTCTTCTTCATTTAAAGGTACAAACTTTTCCATAAAACTAATATTATCTTTTACTTGATCTAGAGTACTCATACCAGATAATACTTTAAATACTCCATCAAATGAAGCAGCAAATCTAATAGCATAACTTGCATAACTATTATTACCTAGTTTATCAAACACTTCTTTTGCTTCATCTGGAAGTCTTACTAGTCCTCCACCTTTAACAGGTTCCATAATTAAAATAGGTTTATTATATTTACGACATACTTCATAAACTTTTTTACTTTGAACACCAGCATTATCATAATCTGCATAATTAAATTGAATTTGAACTATTTCTATTTCTGGATGTTCAGATAAAATCATATCTAAAATATCTGCAGTATCATGAAAAGAAATACCTATATGCTTAATAAGTCCTTCTTCTTTTAATCCTTTTACTACTTCATAAGCATTATTTTTCATAAAATGTTTATAACTATCTCTATCTTGAGCATGCATTAAATAATAGTCTAGATAATCAACACCTAATATTTCTAATTGTTTTTCAAAGAAAGGTCTAATATCTTCTTCTTTTCTAAAATATGGTTCTGTTAACTTATCAGTTAATATATAATCTTCTCTTTTATAACGAGATGTTAAACAATTCTTTAGAGCAATTTCACTTTTACCACTATGATATCCATGAGCAGTATCAAAGTAATTAAAACCATGTTCAATAAAATAATCAACCATTTTATTAAACTCTTCATAATCAATCTTTCCATTCTTCATAGGAAGTCTCATACATCCAAAGCCTAATTTCTTATCCATATATACCTCCTAAACATCATTATATAATAAAATGTTTTTTAATTCTAGATTCAGTTCTGATATAAAATAAAAAAATCGTTAATAAATAACGATTTTAAAATACTAATTGGTAGCGAGAGAGGGAGTCGAACCCACGACCTTTCGGGTATGAACCGAGCGCTCTAGCCAACTGAGCTATCTCGCCATGACAAGTTGCATATTAATAATAACAAAATAGAGAGAAAATTGCAAGTATTAAAATAAAAAAACCTATAATTATAGGTTTTCTTTCTTTTTCTTAACTAATTGATAATTACTAGCATCATTAACAGTATTTTCATCTAGAATAACTTCTTCATATTCTCCTAAATGCTCATGTACTTCTCCAAATGCTTTCCATGTAGCTTCATCTATAATACCATTTAATCCTCTAGCTCCTGTTTTCTTCTCTTCTGCTTGTTTTGCAACTTCAGTAGCAAATCCATCAGTAAATGTTAATTTAACACCAAGTTTTTTAAATATTTCTTCTTGTATCTTCATTGCTGATTCATCTGATTCTAACATTACTCTTTTAATATCATCAACATCTAAATCATTTAACTTAATTACAGTAACACGACCCATAAATTCATCAGTCATCATACCACGATCTATAAAATCTTTAGTTGTTGCTTTACGGTATCTTGGTTTAGATGATTTTATTTCATTAAAACCAATACCATTCTTTTCAACTAGATTCTTATATACATCAGTATAAGCTCCACCTAGTATTACAATCATATTACTTGTATCAATCTTTACTTTCTCTTGAGCAGTTCTCATATCTTGACAAGCATCATAAGTAGAGCCTTCAATAAATTGAAGTAAGACATTTAAAACACCTTGTCCACTTGGATCATCTTTCTTCCTTGAACCTTTTTTATCTATTTCATCAAAGAAGATAATTGCTTGCTCTGCTTTATCCTTATCTCTACCACATGATATATATAAATCCCATAAAGATTCTTCAATATCTTTTCCTACATAACCCGGAGTTGTCAATTGCGTAGCATTAATCTTATAGAATGGTCTATTTAAATGTTTAGCAATTAATCTCATTAACTCAGTCTTTCCTACTCCTGTAGGTCCTGTTAATAGAATACCTTCTTTTTTCTTACGATCATCTAGTTCTTTACGAGCTAATTCAGTAATTACTCTTCTAGTTGGTTCATCTTGAGCAATTAATGTCTTAGTAACTTTATTAAATAAATCCTCTATATTAATAGCTTCTACTTTTTCTTCTTTTTTCTCTACTGTTTCATTCTTTTCTTTAGGCTTAGTCTTAGTCTCAGTATCATTCTTAGTAATACCCATTTCTTTTTCAAACTCAGCATCTTCTAAAGCATCTATTTGTAATGTAATAGCATCTATGACACTCTCTATATCTTCAAATTCATTACTAAATTGTTCACGCATTCTTTTTAATTCTTTTAATGAATATTTACCATCAATTACACTTAGTATAAATTCATCAACATCGTCTAAATATTGTTCTTCTTCTACCTCTTCTTTTTCTTCCGCAATATTATCAGTAATCGTAGATAATTGATATAAGAAATCACTTGTTAAAACAGTATAGTAAGTTTCTCCTTCTTTATTAACTCCTACAAAATGAAGATATTGCTTACATAGATTTTCATACTGTCTAACTGCTTCTTTTATTGGAATATTATTTTCAAAATACTCACTTAATTCAGATAACTTCATTAAGTTAGAATAAGAATATGGTACTTTACTATTCAAGGTAACATCAGTACCCATCTTATGGTAATAATTACCATTTCTATCTACAAAAGCATCTTCTTCTTCATCATATTGTCCTATCACAGCTCGATCACAACTAAATACTAATGCTTCTCCTGTTAAATAGTGTCTATTCATAATTGTCGCTACATAATTGTTATTACTCATACCAAACACTCCCAATTACTTAAAAATTATACCTGTTTACATTTACAAAGTCAATTATTTGAAATTAACATTATTATTAAAATCATTTACTATTCTAAGAATATCTCTTAAGACACTTCTAATCTTATTAATAGTAAATTGTTTAAATACTTTTTTATCTACTAAAGACATTTCTAAATTATATGCTTCATTTAATAAATTATTTAACTCTTTATATTTACCTTTAGTTCCTACTATATTATCAAACCAACTACTTATATCATAAATTTCTCCATTTATTCTTAAGTTTTCTAAAGTAGATATAAATGTTCTATTATTAAGTATTTCTTTACATACATAACTCTGTAGATAATAAGCATTAGAATTATACTTATGTTCTGTTTCAGAATTAATTGCATAAATAGTTGGATCATTAGAATCAAATGTTTTAATAATATTAATAATATCTTCAGTCTGTTTAGTATTAATAATCTCTTCTAATAAATAAGATTCATGTTTTTTAACAAAACTTAAATCATTCTTTCGATAAATTCTATAAGTTAAACCTGTCCTAAGTAATACATATTTATTAGTAACTTTAATTTCATTTAAATATGAATTAACTGCATGATTAAATTCATGTACTAAATTATCTAATAATTCTACTAAACTAATATTATTATAGTTTTGTATCATCATATATTTTCTAGTTTTATATTCATTAATATCTTTATATGGAGTAGATGAATAGTAAGCTCTTATTATTTTACTTTCTTTATTACTACTCATTATTCTTATATTTCTAAATGTATTTAATATTAGTTTTTCTTTGCTTATACCATACTTTATTATAAAAGCTGGAATCATTATATATAGTAAATGTCTAATATTACTATCGTAATTATATTTATCACTTATTTCATCAATAAAGTGCTTTTCTCTTTCAATTATTGAATTATTATCCATATAATCACCTAGTATTAGTATATAAAAAAAAGTAGATTATTTCTACTCTTTAATAAATTATATTGTCAATTTGTAATCTTATAATACTTTTTAAATCACTTACTTTTACTTCTACTTGATAACCTATTTTACCTGCACTAAATAAAATAGTTTCATAGTTCTCACAACTACTATCAAAAGTAGTTAGAAAACTCTTCTTCATACCAATAGGAGAACATCCTCCATGTATATAACCAGTTAAAGGTAGTAAGTCTTTTTGTTTTAACATTGAAACACTTTTTACACCTACTGCTTTCGCAGCTTTTTTTAAATCTAATTCTTTATTTACTGGTATGACAAACACATAATAATTATTAGTATTAGATACTGTAACAAGAGTTTTAAATACTTGATTAGGATCTTCTCCTAATACTTCAGCAACTTCCATACCACTAACGGCATCTGTATCTACATATGAATAACTCTTATAATTAATTTTCTTTTGATCAAGGATACGCATTACATTTGTTTTTTCCATAATTTCACCTATTTTTTTAAATATTTAAGTAAATCTTCTTTTCTATTTAAGTAATCTTCTCTACCTAGATTATATTGTTCTAAGATGATTCTTTCATTCTTTTCTACTCTACTTATTTTTACTTGTCTACTTGGTCTTATACAAAATACTTTATTGTTTTTTTCTAACTTAATTATTTCATCTAATGTTTTATTATAGTTTTTATTTCTAGAAGCAATTGCTTTCTTAAATTTAGGATACTTCTTATATCTAGCCTGTAGCCATTTCATTTCAGTTAACTTTTTACGATACTCTATTGGTCTAGTTAATACTACTATTACTCTATCATAACCTAATTCTAAAGCTTTTTTTACAGGTATAGAGTCAGCTATACCTCCATCGAGATACTTTTTATCGCACACTTCTACAATTCTTGATACTCCTGGTATTGAAGAGGATGCTCTCAAGTACTCAATATTATCTTTAGCATCTTTTATTTCAATATATTCTGCTTCTCCTGTTTCTAAGTTAGTAACTGTAACATACATTTTAATTTTAGATTTTTTATAAGTATCATAATCAAACTTATCTAATTCATTAGGTACTTTATAATAAGCAAATTCTTTATTAGCTATATTACCTGTTTTAATTAAACTTTGTAGTCCCATATATCTTTTATCATTACAATATCTTAAATTATATCTAATAGCTCTCTCAGGTTGTTTAGATTTATAATTTATACCAATTAATGCTCCCATTGATACTCCAATAATAGCATCTACTTTTATTTTATCTTTTAACATTTCATCAAGAACTCCAGCTGTATATATACCTCTAAGTCCTCCACCTTCTAATACTAAGCAAGTTCTCATAAAATCACCACTTAATCATTATACAAAAAAAGTAGAAATTAATCTACTTTTAGGCAATCTTTTTAAATAGTGAACTATTAGCCATCTCACTCATATCATAATTAGGAACAATATCTTTCAATACATTATTAATTTTTCCATATAACTTAGTATAGATATCATTCATTTCTGCTTCACTTATTTGATCTGCAGCAATTGTATTTGCTTCACTGACATTTTTTACTTTAGCTCCTACAGTAGCATTAGTATCTACTTCAATATCAAATTTAAACTTTTCTTCTCCAGCTTTATAATTCAATGTACCTTTGAAATTACTATTAGCTGTTTTTTTATTAACTTTTGTATTTTGTTCGAAATCAAAAGTAATATTTGTTGAATCAGATTTGATACTTACATTTCCAACTAATTTATTGTTAGTTTTAGCAGTAAGTTTTACATCTACTTTAGTAGTTTCTTCTTTTACATTAAGAGTAAACTCTCTCTTATCTTTATTATAAGTTCCAGAAGCAACTTCTTTGTTGTCAGCCTTTAACTTATATTTATATACATCTCCATCGATATCAATAACCATACTATCATCTTTATCAATAAGTATTTCAATCTCTTTAGATGAAGGAATTAAACCTGAAGTATAAATATTAATAGTTATTTCTTCTTTTTCAGCATCTTTTAAACTGTCAAGTAGTTTTTTTATTGTCTCTTTAACTTCTTTTTTTGTATTGTTAGACATTTTAGCTAAAGAATCTAAGACTTCTTCATCACTTTGATATGCTTCAAGTACTGACTTAACATAAGCTGCTGTATCTACTTTATAAGACACTTTATCAAATTTACCTTTTTTACCATTAATCTCTTTAGTAACACTCTCTGATTCGATTTTTGCATCTTTTACTTTCTCTCTAATAACTGATTCAGTTTTATTAAGTACTAATTCTATATCTTCTGTAGTTATATTGCTTACTTCAATATCTTTTATTTCTGTCTCAGTTTCAGTTTTAATAGTTTTATTATATAAATCACCTAAACTAATAAAAACATCTTTACCTTTAATCATAGCATTTGCTTCGATATTCTCTTTACCATTAGTTAGAGATACGCCACCACTTGCTTTATTATCTTTTTTACTTATAGCAGCATCATAAGATAATTTATAATTTTTTAATTTAGTTAAATCTATTTCTGAATCTTTATAATCAGAATTAATTTTAACAGTACCATCTAGACCAACAATATCCTTTTCAATATCATAATCTAAGCTATTCTCCTTAGCTATTTTTAATGACTCTCTAGCAGCTTCAAATACTGTTTTTACTCCTTGATCTACTATTACTTTATCAGTCAATAATAGTTTTGGTAGTAATAATACTGCAGCACAGATTAAAATAAGTACTCCTGCAACTATTCCTATTATCTTCTTATTACCTTTCTTCTCGGGTTCAACTACTGGTTCTGTACTTTGTGCTCCATTATTTTCTGTTGGAGGTGTAACTGGTGGTTGTGCAGGTTGAGGTTGCTCTGGTTGAACTGGCTGTGGTTGAACTGGCTGTGGTTGTACAGTTTGTGGTTGTACAGGCTGTTCTTGTTGAACTGGTTGAGGAGACACTGGTTGTTGTTCTGGTTGTGCCGCAACACTAGGTTGATTTGTTACTCCTTGTTGAACTGTTTCGTTTGTTTGTTCTGTTTGAATATTTTCATTATTATTTTCCATATAATCACTCCTATTATTACTACTATAATATCAAAAAAATAAAATGGATACAATTAATTGAGTATACTTTGCTTTACTTTACACATAAATGTTTAATATTTTGCTTAATCAACTAAAAGTAATCTAAAAATTTACAAAAAAAGTATTTGTATTTATTTAGATAAAGTGTTAGTATAGAAAACAATTAAAATTATTAGGGAGGTTCGTATGAAAAAAGTATTAATAGTATTAGGTATTGTTTTCTCAGTAGTATTATTTACTCCTACTAATGTATTTGCGATGACTGAAACACCTACTGATAATAGTAATGATGACAGTTCTATTGAAGTACACAAAGTAGCAGTAATTACTACTAAAGTAGATCAAGATGGTAATGCCTTGGAAGGCGCAACATTACAAATAATTGATAATGAAGGTACTGTTGTGGATGAATGGGTATCAGATGGTAATCCTCATACATCATTCATACCAGAAGGAGAATATACTCTACATGAAGCAAGTGCTCCTGAAGGATATGAAGGTGCAGAAGATCAATCTTTTACTGTTAAAGTAGAAATTAATGAGATAGATGCTGGAGTAGACTTTTCTGAAACACCTTGTGAACATTATAATGGTACTCCATTATATTATGTAGAAAGCAAAGGAGTTAAAAGCGAAGTTTACTGTATCAATCAAGATTGGGAGACACCAGATAAAGAATCTAAATATGATGGTAATGTAATTACACCAGAAGATATTAGAAACTATACACAACAAACTACTTATATTGATGCTCATGGAAATCAAGAAAAGAAAGATGTATCTGATCAATCATTAACTGATGAAGAACTATATAATAAAGTACTTGATGTTATCTATCATAGACAACAAGCTACTGAAAAATTTAGTGATTTATCTGAAGCTGAAATTAGATATGTAACTGAAGCTGCATTAAAAAATTATACTAATGCTGGTTTAACTAGAACTCAAAGAGTATCTGTTAATAGTAAGCCTGAAAACTATGAAGAAACTGATTACTATATAACTGATGATGGTAGATATATGTGGTATTTATATCCATGGTATAAAAGTTTTGTATATGATCCAACTAGTCCATTAGGTAAAAGTATCTATAAAACAGTTATTGGTGAAGGTGATGCTTTTGGTAATTTAGCTAGACACTGGGATGATCCTAGAACACATAATGCTAAAAATGATGAAGAAATTAGAAAAATAATTGCTAGATACTATGAATTATATCAATTCTTAGTAAGTGATGGAGATCATCATCCATCTGATATGCATATTTATATTTATTCAACTAATAATACTTCATCTGATCCATCACCAAACAATTTTGATGAGGGTGCATATCAAAACTTACTTGGAATCACTTGGTTTAATCCATATGATGAAGATTATATAGTAGAATTAGAAGTAAAAAATACACTTAAACCAGAAGAGCCAAAGAAACAACCAAAGAAGAAAGCAGAAATAGTTCCACCAAAAACTGGCATAAGTACTACAAATACTGATGATGAAGGATTATTAATACTATTATCATTATGCATGGTAATAGTACCTATTAAAAAGATTAAAGTAAATTAAAAAGACTATATTTATAGTCTTTTTATTTTTCTGCAATAAAATGCATTCCTGAATAAACTTTAATTTTACTACCAGGTTTGTAGCATTCATTATTAATACTATTTCTAAAACATTTTACTTTTCTTTTATTAGGTAATTTATAATAACTACCTTCTTCTACTTTATATTTATCTTTATTCCAATTAGTAACTTTATCATAAGAAGTAGTAACCATCCATAATCTTTTACCAGATTCATTTGTATCTACTTTTTTATAATAATCAGGATTAGCTGGGAATAAATGTAAATACATTTTTAATTCATCATAAGTAGTTAATCCTAAATCGACTAAGTATTTACCCTCTGCAACTCTTAATCCTTTAAAAATATAATATGGCATTATATCTTTAAAATCTTTATATTTATATAAATGATTAGGATCATTCATAATTTTATGTTGAATACTATTTGGCCAAGTCAGTTCTTTAGTAAAACCATATTGATTAGATATCATTAAATTACGATCAGTAGTAATTACATCATCTGATATTATATTAAAATAATATGAAGAAATTATATGATATAATTTTACTTTTTTAGAAACATATCTTATATCTTTAATCTTTACTATTTGTAATTTACCATTATTTACTTTAGCTATTCTATTTCCAACATTTAAATGTTCTCTGTCTTCTGTGGATACAAACATACCCAAATCATAATTATAAATACCATGGTCTCCGGAAGTGTTTAGTGTAGTATCATCATCAAAAGTAATTTGTAAATACTCTTCTGTAATATTTGTTCTTTCTATCCAAATTGGATATTCATAGACTAAATCTCCAGTATTATAACTCCATACAGCCATTAAGTCATCATACTTAACATCTTCAATGTTTTTGTATTTACCATTAGCCATTAATATTTTTGTACCTTCTATTAAACAAATACCATTTTGTCTACCAGTTGCGGTAATAGTAATATTACCATTAACAATAGGAATAGATACTCGCCCATTATTACTATTATAAGTATAGCCTGTATCCTCAGTTAATGTTGTATTTCCCATTCTTACAGTAATAGAAGTTGGTAGAGAATAACCATTATTAGCTGTCAAAGTACAGGTATAAGTAGTTCCGATATTAGCACTATTTTCTCCAGAACTACTCAAGTTAGTAGTCTTTCTAGTAACAGTAAATGTCCATTGGTAAGAACTAGATTCTGTTGCGGTACAATATCCACTACTTGTAGTTGCTCCACTTATATCACTATTACTAGCAGTATTATCTTCGTTATCAATACCATATACTTTAAAAATATAAGTACTTGCGTTTGATCCATTATTTAATCCTGAAACAGAATAACTTGTATTAGTACCAGCATTATATGTATTTAATATATTTCCATTTCTATCACAAACTAAGACAGTATAACTCTTAATACCACTATAGTCATCAGTTCCACTCCAAGTTAAATCTACTACTCCTAATTCATTACTTTGTGTAGCAATTAAACCACTAATTATTGGTGGAGTTGTATCAACATATTCTTCATGTTTATTAACATCTAGAGTAATATTTCCAAAATTAACATTAGGTAAACTATTAGCAACACCTATTATCTTAGCTGTAATAGTATCTTCTGGAAACAAAGCATCTTCTTTAGCCTTAATATAGAAAGTATAAGTTTGCCCTTCACAATTAGCAGGTACTGTAACTGAACTTAATGCAGTTCCACCAGCAGTAACCAATTCTAATTTATCACTTACAATATTAAAGCTTAGATCTACATCAGATTGATAGGTACTGTTTAGACTTACTGTTACTTGTTGAAGATTATTATCTTTAACACTACCAGTAGTAGGATTCATACTATTAACAGTTATATCTCCGAAAGCCTTTTCGTTTGATTCAATAGAACTATCTCCACTAACATCATATGTATCAGCATCTACTGTTGGAGTAAAATTAAATATTACTGAGAATGTTTTCTCAGATAATGGTTGTATTACTTCTCCCTCTTCAATACCATCTAATTCATAAGTAATAGTACCTAAAGGTTGATCATCTGCCCCATTAACTTCAAAACTAAAATTAAAAGCAGAAACTAATCTTTCATAAAAAGTATCATTAGTTAGAGTAACATTATAAGTAGCACTATACTCAGGATTTTCTCCTTCTCCTTTAATAAATGTTAAATTAAAATCAATACTATCAGCAGTCCAACTAGGTATAGCATCACTTGTATTACTAGATTCCATTTTAGTAACATTAGTTATTTCAAATTTACCTTGAGTACCAAAGGAAACGTTTCCTCCAATATGAATAACTTGAGTAAAAATAGCAAATCCTACTGATATACTTAATAATAAAATCACTAAAAAAAGAGAAAGAACTAAATTCAATCTAATAAACTTATTATCTTTTAAATTATTAGTCTTCTTTCTCTTCATAATAATCTTCCTTTATTTCTTTTCAATTTTATTTTTATCTAAAACATATTCCCAACACATATTATCATTTATAATTCTAAATATTGCTTTAGTATGTTCTTTATTTTCATAGAAATTAATAGGCATTCTTACTTCACTATATACATCTATTAATTCATCAAAAGAACTTACATTTATAAGACTTAAATTACTTACATCAGGTAGATTAGTAACATTAGCAATTATACTATCATGACTATCTACAAACTTCTTTAATGTTGATTCATATAAATGTCTTTGACGATTCTTATTTCTATTAATAATAATTCTAATGACTAAGAAAATTGTTAAGAAAATGATTGTTAAGCCTAAAACTAAACATACAAATTTAAATTTAGCAGCTATAGGATCAACCATAGTTAAAGTACTATCATTACTAACAGCATTCTTCTCAATTGAAGCTTCTACTGCTTTTTGAAGTAATGGTACACTTAAACTTAAATTAGAAGGTACTTCTATAGAATCAGTATATTTTTCACCAGTAATTTTACTTTCTACTACTAATTCTACTTTTAATTGACCATCAGTTTGAATAGAATAATCAGTCTTAAACTCTTCTAAAATTTTATCATATTTACTATAGTCAATATCTACCATTTCATTTATATATAGAGCATTAACATTATTTAGTTTTAATGTTTTAGGTTCAAGCAAATTATATTTCTTTTGCCAATAATAACCACTATCTCCATTAGGTTTATTAGCAGATACAACTGCTTGAATATAATAAGTATATTCTCCATTAACATTTTCACTAAAATCTAAATTATATAAAAACTTAACTCTTATAAAATCAATTATACTTGTAATATATGTTCTATTCTCTCCAAGAATTTTACTATCAAAATAATTATTATCTTTTAAATATACACTATAACTTACTGAATTATCTTCTTCATATTCTAATGAAATATAACTTTTAGTTAGACCAAAAATAGTTAGTGCAAAACCAGCAGCTAGCAAAAAAATTATTATGAAATATCTAATAACTTTATTGGTCGTATTCATAGTCTAACTCCTTTCGAATAATTCATTAATTAATACTGTTGGATAACCAATATATTTAATAACATAATCTACTTTACCGATTACATTATCACTAGTAGTAGTAAATCCATCAATACTGTCATTAGCATCTCCTTTAGTAGTAAAATAATACTTATCTTGTTTAAACTTAATATCAACAATTCTATGAGTTATTATGACATTATCATATCTAAATACCATAATATCCCCTTTTTGTAATTCATCTGGTTTTTTATACTCTAAAATAACTGCATCTCCTCTACTATATGTTGGAGACATTGAATTAGTCGCAATTGCGATTAAACGTGCTTTAAAAATACCAGATACAAGTATTACTAAGATTACTAATACTACTATAATTGGAATACTTAATACCCTTAGTGTATCTTTTGTAATTATTCTTTTATTCTTTTCTTCTTCAACCATCGCCCTATTAATAATATAAAATATAATAAATGGCGTTAATATCTTTACAAAAGCAAGTAAATAATCACCTAAATTAGGTACTATAGGTAATATATAAGGATATAGTTTAATTACTAATTTAAATAATAAACTAGGTGTCATTCCTACTTTATATGTTAAGTATGAGCATAAAAACTGTTCTGCAAAAATAGGAATGATCATTACACATATATAAACAAATATCTTATATGATGAATTTAATCCTCCAATATTTACATAAGCAAATATCTCTAATAAGGCCATTAATATACTAAAGATAATCATAGACTTAGTATTAGAATAACTATTCTTAATAACTATTAATCTAAAATATTCCATCAATACTATTAGTATAATAACTGATAGCATACTCTTAAATGATTGAATATTATAAGCATAACCCCTAGTATAACCCATCATTATACCTAATAAATAGATAATTATTCCTACTACCATTAAGACTGTAATAACAGTTCTATTGGTGTAACCCATATAGTAACTTTTATCTTTTTCTTTACCAAAAAACAGTCTTAGTGGAACAATTAATAATAACAAGAAAGTGATAACTAGAAACAAATTATATTCACTAGGTATCACTTTAATTAGTCCATAAAATATTAAATTTATTATTAATAACGCCAATTCTATCCAGTATATAACTTTAATATTTTTTTTCATAAATTCTCCTACCTAATAATAGTTAGGTTATATATTAAGCGTTTGTTACTTGTTCATATTCAAATGCAGCAGTTAAACTAACAATTTTAGCTTCTGTTGGTAATTCTGAAGCATTTTCTGGTGTAATATATTTTACTTTAACAGTTACTGTTACAGTATTAGTACCACTATGTGGTAAATTGATTGATAAACCAGATGCTGAAGCAGTATATGGAGTTCCAGCATAAGTTACTGTATACTCTAAATATTTTTGTTGTTCAGCAGTTAATGGTGAAAGTGTAATTGCTTTTAACTTAGCATCAAAATCTCCATCATTAATAGCATCAACTGAGAATTCAGCAACATCTCCAGGCTTTTCTAATTTAGCACCGAAACTAATAGTAGTATCAGTTAAATTAACTCCGTTTGTTGTATCAATAACTTGTTTTTGGTTATCAGTTGGATCAGCCTTTAGTGCTCCATCATAAAGATCTACACTGTTGGCAGCTTTTTCAAATGAATCCTTATCCCAATGAATACTCCATTTAGTAGGTTCAACTTGAACATTACCATTAATAGTTAATGTTTGAGCAAAGATGGCGAAACCTACTGACATAAATAATACAGCTACTGCTAAAACTGCAATAATAATTGTTTGACTATTTCTTTTCTTTTCCATAATATATCTCCTTTATCTTATTTTCTTGATTATATCATATCAAATGTATAAAAACACAGCAAGTATTTTACAATTAATAGGCAAAAAATTTACACATAAATACCAAAAAAAACACATGTTGTGTTTTTTTAATAAATACTATTACTATTTTTTATTTCTAGTTTCTTAACTTTTCTTTTATCTTTACCTGCCTCATCCCAAACATCTTTATGTCCGTAAACAATTTCTTCAGGCTCTAAATATTGAATATTTCCCTTAGAATCAGAATATACTTTTAAGAAATATCCTCCCATATTATTAATTAAACCTTGTTTTTGTTGGAACTGAGTCTTATCACATAATGCCGGTACTTGAATACATTGAACATTACGATATACAAAAGCATATGATTTATGATAATGTCCAATTAATAATACTTTTGGTTTATTGTGAGACTCTAATATTTCTATTCTCTTTTGTGGTTTATATGAAACAGATTGAGCAGAGCCTCCTCCTGGATGATCTAGGACATATTTAACTTTATCAATAACAATTTCACCTGTATCTTGTCCTAAGAAATGCATATCAGGACGACATCTGTCTACCCAGAAATCAACGGTAGCTTGACCATTCTTATAATGAGTTTCATCATGACTACCTAAAATGTAATAAGTATCCATACCATCTATTTCAGGATACATATCAACAACATAACCTACTTGTTCATCAAAACCATGTAAGAACTGTTGACGAGGATTTTCAGGTCTATTTGGATAATTTCCATCAGTTAAATCACCTACATGTAAAACTGTCTTAATACCTCTATTATAAGCTTCTTGATATAATTCGTTTAATAAATGTAATTGATTATGAATATTACCAAAATGAGTATCAGAAACAACTAATATTTCATTTTCAGTTAAATTATCTAAACTAGGTTTATTAATAGAGATAGATTTTTGATAATTCTTTTTAAAGACCATTTCTTTTCCTTCTTGGATAATATCTACTTTCTTATTACAACTTTCCCATATTAATAATAAACCTTGCAATTCTTTATAACTAATATGAAATTTCTCCATAAACTTATCAATGGGCATACCATTTTTAACATAGTTAAGTAACTTTAATGCAGTCTTTACACTAGCACTATCTATATCAGGTAATTTCTTACTCTTATTTACTGATATTTGAGTACCTTTATAATCATCTTTATTAGTAATATAGTATGGAGAATCAATAGCAGTAATACTATCTAATTTACCGTTATCTTTAGCTTTTAAAGTAACATACCAAGCACCTATAGTATTAGCATATCTCTTAGCTTTCATCTCTTTATCAGTTGCGCATACACTAGGTGTAGAAATACATTTAACATCACGGTAATTATATTTTTCCATTTGAAGTAATCCACCATATAATAAAATATCTGGTTTATCTTCACTACGATAAGCATCTATAGTTTGTTGAGTACGATAAGAAGCTGTATAAGTCTTACTTAATTTAGAACTCATTACTTGCATCTTGATTCTATCTATTTCAATATCACAAGAATCTTCTCCTAAATAAATCATATCTGATCTCTGATCGGCAATTCTTTGACCAATATTAATATTATTTTGAGAGAGATGTTTATCATCTAATTTCCCTGATATAAAATATGTCTTTATACCATCTACTTTAGGATAATTAGAAACAATATAATCAATTTGAGCTTGAGTATCATCAATAAAATTAGTTTCTGTATCAGTTATTGGTTTTAATCCAGCAGAAATATTACCACATACAATAACATTATGAATACCTTGTTCTGCTGCTTTCTTATAAATATCATTTAAGATACCCAATTGTTGAGACTTAGATCCTAATCTTACATCTGAAATTGCGACAAACTTAAACTCATTATTCTCATCAGTTTCCATTTCATAATGATTACTATCAGTATTTGTTTGATCTCCTTGATTAAGCAAATGAAAACCATCATCGTATTCCTTAACAATAATATTAAATCCGCTGTCTCTTAAATCATACACTAGCCCTAATACTTCAAAAGGTGATAAATCTAGTGAACTAGCTACTTGAGAAATATTTTTCTCTTTCTTGATAATCTCTAGTAGTTCATCAATAGTTTCTTTTGAATATTCTTTTGTCAAAATATCTTCGCCTTTTACTCTTTCCACTTTTTTCCTCCCTAAAAAAAGCGGCACTTATAGTGTCACTTTTATAACAATAGATTAAGTTGTCTAAAATATGTATTTCTCATATCATCAACCTACTCTCTATTCTAATTTTATACACATAATAATTTTATTTCAATAAATCAGTTAATGATTTGACATATTTTTTTTCAGTGTTTTTTTCGTTAGGATTATAAAGTATTGATTTTCCACAGTTTAAAGACCATTCTTCACAATTCTCTAAGTTGTCATCTAAAAGTATTACTTTACGATTTGGTCTGTAAACTATACTTTTTGGTTGTTCTGGTAGGACATAATATACTGGTACTTCTAAACCTAATTCTCTAAGTAATAAACATTTTTCTTTTCCTTCATCAAAAGAATGAATTCTAGTAATAAAACCCTTTAATATTTTTAATCTTTGAAGTTCAGTAAAAGTATCAACTGCTCCTGGTACTAGTTCACATTCATGAACAAATTTTTTCCAATTAATTCCATTCAAAAAGTCCATCCATTTATCAAGATCAGTTTCTTCTTTCATTACTTCATTAAATTTCTTTTGAGAATCTAAAAATACTCCATCAAAATCTGATAAAAGTATTTCTCCATCTTTAAAATACTTCATACCAATACCCACCTAAATATATTGTATCATAAAAGTATTAAAAACAAAAAAGAGAATATTAATTATTCTCTTGTTCATTTTCACCATCAGAAAGTTTTTCTGATATTTTATCTAATAATTTGTTTAATTCTTCATTATCACTATTTTCTTCTAATCCTTCTTGAACAAATATGGCTAAAACATTTTTCATTTCATCTTCACTAAGTTCATTAGAAACTAGTAACTTATCATTTTCATACTTATATTCATACACATCATATTCGATTTTATCAGTTTCAAATGCAACACAAATATAATTAGCATCATTATATTTTGTTTCATAACATACAATAGCCTTTCTTCCACCAATTTCTATAGTATCTCCAACATTCAACATTATTTTAATCTCCCTTGTTTTTCTTCTCGTTCATTATATAAGTCAACATATTGATTAGCAGCATCAAGCATTTCATCAGCGTCTACTTTATCAAAATAAGAACCATCATGAACTGCATCTATTACCCTTTTTCGTTTCAAGTAAGGTATAGAAAAAGGAGAGGCAAGAATCATTGCATTCGATAAAGCTATAACACCCATAGTGGGATCTTCAGTCATTACACCAGCAGCAACTGAAGCAGCAGCTCCTACACCAACAGCTAATAATAAACGTAATTTAGCTGTTTTTAAATCTTTTGTTTGCCACTCATCATCCACCGCAGTCTCTATAACTTTTTTTGCTTCTTCATAATTTTTAGGTTTTTCTAACATATTATCACCCCTTATGCTTATAATTATAATACTCTTCCAAATTAAAACCATATCTCTCTGATAAATCCATCATCAATGACATTCCGCTTGGATCTCGATAACAGCTATTATAAGCATCCAACCCTTCCTCAAAAGTATCACATGCAACCATAGCATCCAATGCATTTTTCATGTTAGCGGCAGAATATTTATCAGAAATCCTATTATAATTGAGTATCTTCTCATCATTAATAAAACTCTCAAAATCTGAGTACATATACTCTTTAAACTCATGTTCAGAAACAATTCTATCGCCCATCTTGTAGTGTTTTATCTTTTTTATATATTCTTCTGTTATAACATCAAAAGTTCCATATTCTCCTTTACCATTAGCGGGAACTTCATATGTATTTCCATTTCTTTCGAATGTATCTATAATATTTTCGTGAGTAATCAGATCTGTAGTATAATTAAATAAGGCCGCTGTAGGAATTGCTAATGCTGCAGCTACGATTACACCCGGAACCCCTCCTATTGCTCCAGCAACCAATGTCCATTCTGCGTAAGATAAAGCTCCAAAAGCAGTATCTAATCCTAATCTTTTCCAATCTGTAGAAGTCATTTTACCTTTATCAGTTAATAGATCTAGAACTCCCGTAAAAATGGCTACAGATGCTGTTCCAACTGAAAGGTTAACCCATTTGGCTAAAACTCCATCCTCAACAATATCATAAAATTTTATAATTTGTTCACCAAATAGTTTAGTCATTCCATCACCAACAACAAAATGAGCATCTTCGTGTGCCGCATCAGTTCCATAAGCCAAAGTAAACCCTATTGCAGAAAAAGGAGTTTTTTCCAATAATGCATAGGCAACCCAATAAATATTACTATCAGCTATGTTTTGCATAATATTTAAATATTCCTCTTTAATTAAGGAGTCAACTTCCTCGCCATTTTGAAAAGCCTCTATAGCTTTTTCTGCATAACTTATTGTAGAAATAATTACTACAGACTTATCTTTCATATAATCATTAATAGTTACTATTTTATTATGTAGTTCGGAAGCGGAATTAATAGGTGGAGCAGTAACAGTTTTTAATTTACCTAAGGCTTTATTTACTTCAGGAACAGTAGCATTAATAGCATCAATATTTGCAATCATATCTGCTACATTAGAACAGCAACTATTTAATCCTCTTTCTATTATTTCGTTGTTATCTACAAACATTTTCCAACTATCAATAGATATTTCATTAAGATTTATGTTATAAGCTCTTCCCATATAGTTAATCCTCCACCCAAACCGGATGATCTAGTATGCTTTGAATTTCATCTATCACATTGGATATTTGATTATTTGTTTTATTAATATTAGAGGCAACTTCGGCTTTTAATTCATCAATTTTTTTACCAATATTATTTATATAATCACTATAAGCATCATTATCTTCTATTAATCCTGCAATCATAGTGTTATCACTTTTTAAATCTGTAAAATCAAACACTTCATTGAATCCAGTAATATGTACAGTATCAGCTAACTGAGTCATTTGATCAATAGTTCCATCTAAGCATACAGTTAAATAATTTGTATCTTTACAGATAGTATAAATCTTAGCAATTACCATTTCTTGATCTACTAAAATTGCAAAGTCATCTTCATACTCTGATAATTTTTCTCGCAAACTATCCCTTTTCTTTTCTAATTTTCTCTTTGCTTCTTCATCAATTACCCATGACATTTAAACACCTTCTTAATAGTTAATATCTCCTAAACAAACTATTGAAATAACATCTGTTCTCTTAATATAAGAAAAATCTTCACTATCCACATATCCATATGGATATTTAACACAAATATAATCATAATCATCATTTTTTGTTAGTCGTCCTATGATAATTAATTGATTATCATTATCTTTAGCTTTTATTACAGATCCATTAGGAAGCATCTGTTTCATTTTTATCCCTCAACTTGTTCTTAAATTCAACAAACCTACCATCTTGGAATCCTACAAATTTTACTCTTTGAATCTGCTCTTTTTTTATTAAAATAGCATCCTTAGACATCCCATTAGGATAGAGACAACAAGCATAATCATATTGTTCATTATTAATTAAAGAACCTTTATTAATATATGCACAAATCATAATATCTTGTCCTGCAGCAGTAACTATACTACCAATTGGTAAAATATCATTTTTCATCTTTATCTCCACCAATCTCTTTGTTAACTTTATCTAAAATATTTGTGTATAATCCTTTTATGTCTTCTTCAGATAATTTTTTATTATTTTTTTTTGCTTTTCTTATATTTTCTTTTACTAGATCAGTATAGTGACTAAACAAATCGAACTCATCATCACTATAGCCAATATATAGAATTTTTGAAATATCTTCATTGTTTATATAAAAATAATCTCTATCTAAAACTAAATCTTCTTTTTTGTGTCTAATACCATATATATTTCTGCAGCAAATATAATCATATAGTTTTTCATCATTAGGTTTATTTGGTAAATAACCAATTATTACCAAAATTCTTCCATCTTTTAATTTTACCTTGCTTCCAACAGGTAACATATTACTCACGTTTCACCTTCTAATTATTTATTATATTCTAATGCTGCATCAATAGCCATTTTTAAGTTCTTAGCACTTAAAAGCATACCTTCCATGGCATTTTGTACACTTCCATTGTAGCATTCAGTCCATTTATTTAATAATTCTTCAGACCAATCTGTTTCTATTCCACTAGGTATTAATTTTTTTATTACATCATTTAGTTCAGTCATATATTCATCAATATTTTGAACAAGACTTTCAATTTGAGCCACATCTTCTGTAGCTGCTCCTGGCATTATTGTTAAATTCATAATTCATCTTCCCTTCTATTTTGCTCTTTGTTTTAATTCTGTAATCATATCTGTAAAACTTGTTCCTTTAACTCCTGCATATTCTTCAGCATCATCTATTGCTTTTGCAAGAGATTTGAAATCATCTTCCTTAGCTTTATACTTAGCTAATAAATCCTCAGCAGGGTCTCCCTGTATATGACCACTTGTGATTTCTTCAATTAAAGCAGTTAATCTAGCAAGTTCTCTTTTATATCCATTACCTGCTGTTTCTAAAGCACTCTTTAATTCATTTAGTGCACTTTCTTCTACATGTATTCTTTCTCCCATAATTATTACCTCCTATACTAATATTATCACACAAAATTACAAATATCATTGCTTTTTTGTAAACTTGACATATTCTTTATACTATATATAGTTTTTCCGAAAAATAGAAACGATGTACTTTGAGTAAGTAACATAGTTATATACATGGTACAAAAATACATGATACATATAAATACTTTGATTAAATCATTTTTATCTACAGTTATTTAACGTAAAGTAAACATTTTTTATATTATATAATTCTGGGCATATGCTATACTTAATTTAGGATAAAAAATAAGCAAAAGGAAGATGTTCTATGGGTTATTTTATAACAGATCATAATATTAGTACCGGACCAGTAGGAAGCAAAGCCTCTTCTATCGGTGGTTCATCAATTGATAAATCTACTATCAATTTATCATCCGTAGAACAATCTACTGGAGAGATTAACAAATCTTCAGAAATGACAACATTAAATTTAGGAGATATCTTTGGAGAAGGAGCAAAAGCCGCAACAACTGAAGCTCAAAAAGTTGTTAAAGAAAATGTAAATATAGAAAATACTACTACAAGTTCAAGTGAAGTAACAAGTGAAAACTTAACAAACGAAACTACTAAGACAGATACTATAAATCAAACAACAGGAGAGATTAATAAAGATACTTCATTAGATAGTAATACTAACATTCCTGGAAACCATACCACAGGAAGTACTGCAAATACAGGAGGAAGTAGTTTTTCTGCTACTAGTGGTTCTGGTGGCGGTGGTGGTGGTAGTTGGTCATCACCTTCAAGTAGTAGCACTAAATCATCTTCAAAGTCTGGAGGTTTAACTGGAATAACTACAGGTATTGCTGGTAGAGGTGGTGGTGTTAGTGCCACTGGTGCAAAGGTAGCAGGTAAAACAATGCAATCTTCAAGACCTGTAATAACTACAGGAAACATTGATGCAACTGGAGCTAGAATGACTAGTTTACCACTTACAGAAAATGAATCTAATCATCTTTGGGATGCATTTAAAAATACTGGTGCTCATATAGGAAAACATTTCACAGGATTTATTAGAGAAAGAATAAATGTAAAAGTTTCTCAATTAGCAACATGTTCTGTAATAGGAACTTCTATATTGAGTGCACTAGGAAATATATTAGAAGCAATAATAATAGATGGATTATTTGGATACGCAATTGCAGGGGCACTCGACTTATTAGGTGCTGATGATGCTGCAAACGACTTAAGAAAATTTGCAGCAGTAGACCATGTTGAAAAAATAAATAAAAAGCTTTATGAAGAAACTGATTTAGGGAAATATATAAATCAAAAGTCATTAATAAAATATGACAGTAAGATAGCCAAAGGAATAACTACATTTGCAGAAGTTACAATTGTAATTGCTGCTGCTGCCGCAGTAGAAGTATTTACCGGAGGAACAGCAACTCCATTGATAATTGGAACATTTGCAGGTTTAGGATTCTTAAAAGGATCCGGAGAGGCAGCTGAAAGCGCTTATCAAAATGCCATATATAATGGAGAAACTGATTTAACTTTAGGATTATTAGATAACTTAAAAATAATCGGCCGAGGTGGCTTAGAAGCAATGTCCTGGGCATTTAATGCTAAAGCAGGTGCTGGAATAGGACAAATGATAGACGCTGCCAAAGTTTCTAGCTGGTCTGAAGTTGCAACTATTGTAAAAAATGACTTCATATCTGAAAAGAATCTAAACATGATGTTTTCAAAAGGAAATGTTATTATGAATTTTATAGGTGCTGGATTCCAAGCAAGTCCTCAGATAATGAAAGTTGTAGAAAAAGCCAAAAGCGGAGAATTAACAGCTGGAGATGTAGCATTATTAACATTTGAAATCATTGGATATTTTGGATTAAATACAGTTTCTGATGGAATGAGAAATGTTACATCAGGATTCATAAGTCCTAAGAAAGCAAAAATGTTAGCAGACAATCTCCTTTCTGGCAAAAAGGGTGCATCATTTACAAAGTATTTAACAGAATATAATGATTCATCAATACAAAGAATAATTAATAATCTAGCAGGTGAAGATATATATATAAATATTCAAAAGCTAGAAAGTGGAGATATAATAAAAATAGTAAATATGATGAATGATACTCAAAAAGCAGATTTTGCTGTAAGAGCATCATTTGACTTAATTAAAATTGATGGTTCTAAATTAACGCTTGATGACTTATCAAAGTATGGCGATGATATGCAAAAGCAAATATTTAATCAAATCGTTTATAGAGTCATAAATAAAAATGATAATTTATCTACCGACGATTTAAGAAAAATATGTGATGAAGATTTGTTTAAGAAAATTGATATGAAGGCATATGAAACTAAAGTGTCAAATTTATATGATGAAGGAATGGAAGTCGCAAGAGTTAATTATAATGCATTCTTTAAAAACTTTAGAGAACATGCGGAACTACACACAAAATTAGTTAGAGATTATGCCGTTGAGTTAGCACAAAAAGCAGGATTTTCCGAGGAAGAAATTGAAATGATTAAATATAGTGCAGAATGTCATGATTTAGGTATGAAAGGTGGAGTTTTTAAACCATCTGTAAAAGATCTAAAGAAAATAGGATTATCTGAAGAACAAGCAACAGAATTCTTGGAAAAATATAACAAAAAATACTTAACATTAGATCCTGAAGGATTACAAAAAACTATAAAGGAAACATTAGGTGAAGGTGCAACTTTTAAAATAAATGAGTTTAATCTAGCGCTAACAGTTAGAAAGAATCACCCTCTTAATTCTGCAGTAATAATATTGGAAGAACAAACAGTACCAGACGGCATAGACCCACAAATTTCTGCACTACTAGCAATGACACATAGTAAATCAACATCAGGAATAAGTAGTTTTGATGATAAAGAAATGTGGTATGAGTGTGTTGATAAGTTAGAAGAAGTAATGAACGACTGCGGAAAAGGCGATTTAATAGATGGAGATTCATTAAGAAAACTAATAGATAGCGAAGATGAATTTGTTAAATTAAAAGATGCTGCTTTATGTATAAGAGATGGAGATGCCATGGCAAAACTAGCATTAACTAAAGATGGTAATTTGTTGATGCAAACAGGTGAATATGTTATATTAGATGTAGAGAAAACCAGACTAAGCTTAGATGAAACACCAGAAACAAAATACACAATAACAGAAAGTAGGTTGCAAGAATTACGACAGGAAATAATCGATAAAGCAAAAAAAGAGGGAAAAGAACTAACAGAAAATCAAATAAATCAATCGATGTCTAAAAAGGTGAAAGAAGAATATGAAAGCTTAGAATCAAAAAACATTATAGATAATGTATATAATAAAGATGGAACAAGAAAAAAGGGTCCAGATGGTAATTATGTTGATATAGATATTGATTTGAGTAAAAGAATTCATGCCGGTGAAATGAATATTGATTTTTCTTCAAATTATGCCAAAAATGGTAGTGATAGAATATACGATGGAACTGCTAAAATCAAAGATGCTACAGTTAATCCTATCTCAACAATGGAAGCGGTAGAAGAAAGAGCTGGAGAAGTAGTTACATATACTAATTGTAAAGAAAGGACATATGAAATTGAATTGTCTATTCCTGAAGATAGTGAATTAGGAAAATGGTATCAAAAAAGAATGGATAGTTTTAGAACAGAAAAACTAGATGAATTAACTAAAACAAGTCAGGCGAGATTAACGAATAGACTAAATAAATTCCTTCCAGAAAAAATTAGCATAAATGGTAATGATAATGTAGAAAGAACAATAGAAGAATTATTAAACAAATATCCAGAATTAAGCGATAAAATAATAAAAGAGCTTAGTTCATACTCAGATTATGTGGAAAGTATAACTGATTTCTTAAGTAAAAATAATTTTAGAATTAAGTGGGTTTAGGAGGTATATAAATGAATAATTACGATGAAGAATTACAAAGAATAAAAGAAAAACTAAAAAAAGCAAATGAAAGAAGAAAAGTATTAGACGATAGAATAGAGAAACAAATGGTAGTATATGAAGATATGACTTTGGATGAAATAATTTCTAGATTGAATAAACCAGGAGTTGATGTAATTAGTATAGATATCAAAGAAACAGCGGAAAGAGATATGCAAGAATTTGGAACTAAAACTCTTATGTTTTACGAAAAATCCAAAATGAAAGAGTATCAAAATTCTGAAGATTACTATTTTAAAATAGAATTAACGTATAATGAAGAACCAATGGAATTAGATGTTTATAACAAATTATTTACACTTAAATCTAATAATCCAGACATTAGTTTTTCTGATATCTATGATGACACAAAAAAAAATGAATTAGATGAAATGCTTTCTGAAAATAAAGAAGAAAGTGATACAAAAGGATTCCAACTATAAATATAGTAAATTAATAAAAAAAGATTATGTTTAATAGCATAATCTTTTTTTTATTTAAAAAGTATTATTATCCCCTACTCATTCCATTTTTCAATTAGTTATTCTCTATTATTTTAATCTTTTTATTTTTAGATTTTAAGTATGATCCAATATCTTTTGTATTTTCATTTACAAGAAGTGTAGAATGAACTAGAAAACTATATTCCTTGTCATTGTCTAGAATAATATATAACATTCTATCGATATGGCTAATCCAATCTAAATTCATTTTACTTTTATAATAAATACTTTTAATCTTCTCATATGGAATAATATCTATTACTTTGTTTTCAAGTAAAATAATACAATTAGTTGTTAAAAAGTAATTATTATCATTCCAATATTCTATTTCCCCTATTTTTTTATTTAAGTTGTTATCATATATATACTTTTCAATTTGTATAAGATTTCTTCTTACAATAATCTTAGATAAAAAAGAATTTAAAGAAAAAAAGTCTAACAATAAAATATAATAAAAATTTGTTATTTTACCAATTATAAATAGAACTATACTTACTACTATAAGTACCATAAAATATACAATAATATCATTTTTATTCTCATTGATATATTTATCAAAGATACTATTATTTCTCATACCTAATCGCCTCTATATTTTTATTATATCATATACAATAAAAAACTATGTGCTATATAACACATAGTTATTTTTATATGGTGTACCCGACGAGAGTCGAACTCGTGACCTATCGCTTAGGAGGCGATTGCTCTATCCTACTGAGCTACGGATACATAAAATAAGCCAATGGCTTATTTTTTCTTTTTTTGCTTAAATTCTACATAGAACCCATAACAAATAAATGCTATACCTATAACTAAAGAAATAAGTGCATATATTTGTAAAATATCATATGTAGCAAAAGAACTAACTTCATTATAGCCACTAGAATAAATTAAAAAGTGAATCATCTTATATATCCCTGTCATTATTCCAGCTGTTAAACAAAATATAGCCCCAGTAATCTTATTTTCCATAACATATCTCCTATATTTCTTGTACTACAGTAATAATCATTGGTTTAGCTTCTGTTTCTTGATAGAAGAATTTACCTAGAACATCACGTACATCATTTTTTATTTTTGCATAATCTACTCTCTTATTACTTTCAATACAGTTTTCAATTACTTCACGTGATATTTCTTTAGTCTCTTCTAAGAAACTTTGGCTTTCTTTAACATAGATAAATCCTCTAGTTAATATTTCTGGTCCACCTAATATTTTTTTAGTATTCTTATCAAGTGTACAACTAATAATAACTATTCCACTTGAACCTAACATTTCACGATCTTTTAATACTAAGTCTCCAATATCTTCACTTTTGTTTCCTGATATTAATATTTCATCAGTATCAATATGTTCTAATGAGTTAGTGTTTTCTCCATTAACCATTTCAAAAACATCACCGTTTAATTTTAAAATAATATTTTCTTTTGGAATACCAACTTCTTCAGCTATTTCAGCATTTGCATATTGATTACGATATTCTCCTTTTACCGGGAAATAATACTTTGGATTCATTAAATCAATCATTAGCATTAAGTCTTCTCTTGATGCATGGTGTAATAAATGTTTCTTACTAGATAAACTTACTGCATTAGCTCCAAGCATTGCGATATCATCCATAATTACAGCCATTCTTTTTTCAATTCCTGCATATGAAGGTTCAGTAATAAAAATAGTATCTGTTTCTTTAATGCTTATGAATTTATCAAATCCTTTTATAATTCTTTCTAGATTAGCAAATGGTTTTTCTTTTTCATCTGATATTAAAACTACTGCATTTTTACTTTCTAAATCAGATAATGTACCAATCTTATCTTTATCTATTACTAAATATCCTTCTTTAATAGCAGTATTTATTTGATTTTGTAATGCTTTACCCATAATAACAATTTTACGATGTGTTTTCATTACTTCATTAAATATTTCTTGTATACGATAGTAATGTGCTGGGAAAATAGTCGCAATTATTCTATCTTGTGATTTATTTATTACTTCTCTAACAAAATCACTTACTCTATTTTGTGGTGAAGTATGACCCGGTTTATCTGCATAAAAAGACTCATTTAATAGACATAATACTCCTTGTTTTCCAACATAAGCTAATTTACCTATATCAGTCTTATAATTACCTCTCATAGTAGAATCAAACACATAGTCACCAGTATAAACTATAGCTCCATCTGGTGTATATAATACATAACAAACACAATCTGGAATTGAATGTGTTACACTAATTGGAAATATTGAATTCTTTCCAAAATCTATTTTTACATGTGGTTTTATTTCTATAAGTTTTACTTTATCAAGTAATTCTTGACTCATATCACTTCTAGCTATTTCTAAAGTTAATTTAGTACCATAAACAGGAACTTCAGGTATTCTTTCTAAAATATCAGGAATAGCCCCCATATTACCATCATGTCCATGTGTTAAGAAAATTCCTTTAATTCTTTTTTTATTCTTCATTAAATAATCTACATTAGGAATAATATAATCAATTCCTAAATTAGTAGCATTATCATATTTTAAACCGGCATCAAAAACAAAAATATCTTCATCTACTTCTACAACGTAGCAATTTTTTCCATTTTCATTTAAGCCCCCTAAGGCAAAAATTTTAATTTTACTCATTTTTTCTCCTTTCCTCATAAGCAACAAACAGCATTATAATTATAACACTTTTCTTTTAGAAAATAAAGATATACAAAAAATATTAGATATATATCTAATACTTCGACATCTTATTTATTGCTTCTTTTGCAGCTTCTTGTTCTGCTTCTTTCTTTGAATTACCTACTCCTCTACCATAGACAATTCCATCTATATTAACTTCAACAGTAAATCTTCTATTATGAGCAGGACCTTCTTCTTTTACTAATAAATATTCAATAGATTTTTGTTCTGTTTGAACATATTCCTGAAGAGCACTTTTATAATCACTAAAGAAACTAGTATATGGATCTTCTATATATGGAACTATAATATTTAAAATAACTTTTCTTACAGTAGCATATCCTAAATCTAAATAAATAGCTCCCATTAAAGCTTCAAATATATCCGCAACTATTGCTTTCTTTAGACCTTCTTTTTTCTCACCTTCACCTACTAAGATATAATCTTGTAGATTTAGACTTAAAGCATAACTGTAATTAGCATTCTCACAGACATAACTAGCTTTCTCTTTAGTCATTTCACCTTCGTCTTCCTTATAATTATTATATAAGTAATCAGCTACTACTAAATCAAGAACTGCATCTCCTAAGAATTCTAATCTTTCATAATTACTCTTAGCTTTATGTTCATTAGCATAAGAACTATGAGAAAAAGCAGTTTTATATAAATCTAGATTCTTAGGTTTAATTTTCAATCTATTAAACAATTCTTTCATACTACCACCATCATCATTATATCAAAAAAATGATAAGATTAATAGTCTTGAAAAAAGATACTATCCATAGTAAAATGAATATGGTGATAGTATGAAATATCTTTTGATTTCTATCATTAATTTATATCAAAAAATACCCTTCTCTAGTCATAAACAATGTCGTTTTACTCCGACATGTAGTAATTATGCGAAAGAAGCTATTTTAAATTATGGATCAATTAAAGGTACTTTTTTAGCAATTAAAAGAGTTTTAAAGTGTAACCCATTTGGTCCTTATGGATATGATCCAGTACCAATAAAGAAGGAGAAAAAACATGAAAAAAATTAAATATTTATTATTACTATTCTTAATACCATTAATTACTGGTTGTACTAACGATACTATGGATAATATTGAAGTTATAGTAACTAATTATCCTAATGAATATATAGTTAAAAACTTATATGGTAATCATTCTACTATTAAGTCTATTTATCCAGATGGAGTTGATATTAATAATTATACTATTAGTAATAAAGAGAAAAGAGAATACTCTACTAAAGATTTATTTGTCTATAATGGATTACTTGAAAAAGAAAGAAATCTTGCTCTTGATCTATTAGCTCTTAATCCAGATTTAAAAATTATTGATACAGCATATGTATTAGAAACTGATTATTCACCTGAAGAATTATGGCTAAATCCTTCTTCACTACTAATGATGAGTCAAAATGTTAGAAATAGTTTAAATGAATATGTTACTAGTACTTATTTAAAGAAAGAAGTAGAAGAAGATTATAATGAATTAAAAATAAAATTAAGTGAATTAGATGCTGAATATAGATTAACTGTAGATAGTACTGATAATAAAACTATTATAGTTGCGGATAGTGCTTTAAAATACTTAGAAAAGTTTGGATTAAATGTAATATGTATAGATAGTGATGCTAGTCAAAAGACATTAAGTGATGCTGAAGAATTAATTAATAATGGTTCTATTAGTTATATATTATTATTTAAAGATCAAAAACTTAATGAAAATGCTAATAATATTATTAATAATCATAGTGATTTAAAAACTATTGAACTTCATAAACTAGATAATTTAAGTGATGAAGAAAGAAGTAATAAAGAAGATTATATATCTATAATGACTAATAATCTTGAACTAATAAAGAAAGAATTATATCAATAAAAAAGAGAAATTTATTTTTCTCTTTTTTTATTTAATCAAAACTATAATATAAGAACAAATTACTACAATTATTAGCACGGTCACATATATGGAAATCTGCTCTTACAGCATATTCTCCGTAATTACAACGTCTAAGTGTTTGCATTAATACTCTATCTTTATTTTTACCATTATCTAAATTATCAGCAATATCTGCTTCTCTTAAATAATATCCATCTGTACCACGATGTTCAAAATTTGGTCTTGGAGCTTTACAGCAACTACTACTACATCCACTATTGCAATCTGCATAACAATAATATATTTTAGAATAATTTCCTGAGTTTGCGGTAGATAGTCCAGATAAACTATCTGCCCAATAACTATACCACTGATTATGACCATCAGCAATAAATTGTCCCTTACTCTTTGGTACATATCTTGGAGCAGTCCTATCAAGATAAATATTACGAGTACTTTTACAAATTCTAGTGTTTCCTGCTTTGTCTTTTATTGTAATAGAAACATTTTTTGTTTTTACTTCATTTTTTACATTAGTTGAGAATTGAGTTTTTTTGCATTTAGATCCACTGTCTTTACAAGCAACTTTTATCGTTCTATACTTAGCGTTTGACCATGTTGTAGATCCACCTGTGAATTTTCCGCATGTAGGCGCTGTTTTATCAATTTTAACCGTATAAGAACAAGTATAACTACCAGTTGCTGTTTCTACATATCCATAATATGTGGTAGTTCCATTAGCAGTAACTGTTACAGATGTAGTTTGGTTTGTAGAATTTTTAGTTTTTGCTAAACCATAACTAGTTATTCCTTGACCATTTCTATTTAATGTTAATTTTACATTAGTCTTATTCCAACCATTTGCATTAGGTTTTACTGATGCTGTAATTGAACAAGATGGTTTAGTTGAGCTCCATAATGCATAAGCAGTTACATCTTTAGTTGCTAAATCAGTTGCATTAATTTTAGTACCTGTACCATCCTTACCTGTATACCAGCCTAAGAATGTAGACCCAGCTTTTGTTGTATTACAGAAATTACCATTAGCATAACCAGCATCTTCTATAACTTTAGCATTCCATGGTTTATTTTCTATTTGCTTAATTGGATCACAAGTACTGCCTCCCTCAGTATTAAATGTCAACGTATGAGTGTTTGAAACTGCATAATCCACAGATTGTGTTGTTGTATTACCAGCTGCATCTGCAACAGTTACAAATATTTTATGATTAGAACCATTATAATCTGTATTAATTGTATTTAAAGCTAGAGTACTATTATATTTAGTATACATACTCATATTTTTTAATTCTTCTCCATTCTTTGGAATAGGACATTCTTGTTTATCGTCATATGAATAACACATTTTTAATTCTCCTATAGAAGAATATTTTTCATCAACTGCATCTATTTCTAGAATTGGAGTTTTATCATTATGTGTATCTTTACTTGATTTAACATTAATTGAATTAATCTTAGGAGCTGAATTATCAACTTTATATGGTCCAATAATTACATAATGATCTAGTTTATTATTATCTTTTTCATCAATTTCTTTCCAAGGTCTACCTTGTAAATCTACAAGTGAAGTAACTTTTATTACCAAATAAAACTCACCAGTATCTTTAGGAGTTAATGCAGGACTATGAGCATTTATCGTTTGAGTTCGAACAGCCTTTATATTATTCTCTTGAACATCTCTAGCTGGAACATCAAAAGTTAATTTAGTCCAACCATTAATTACATCAATATTTTGTCCCCTACTATATCCATATTCAATTAATAAAGGAGACTTCTTTACTCCCGTTTCTGATACTAATTTTACAAAAGGAGAAACTACTTTATTAGTATTACTAGAGCTTTTATCAGGAGTAGCTGTTATAGCAATAGCATTAGTAGATCCATCACAAGTATCTATTTTTCCTACTTTATATGGTTTAAAGATATCAGGAGTTACTTTATTATTAATTTTAGAACCACATCCTATATATGGACTATAATAATACTGGTCATAATATTTAACTACTTTAACAACAGTATAATCTGTATTACAACTTGTTTCTGGAATATCAATATCCTTCAAGAAATTATACTTACTCATATCCTTATAGGTAATATAATTACATCCAGTATCACTTTCAAAGAGATCTACTGAATATGAATCAACATATACTTTCGCAGCATACTTAACATTGTCTAAATACAAGGAGTATTTCCTCTCAGTTTGAGTTCCTTCAACCATTCTTAATACTGGAATTGCTAATCCTGTAATTATTCCTAGTATTACAATTGTGACTAATAATTCTGTCAAAGTAAAACCTTTTTTATTCATTATACAACACCATCTTCACTACTATCTTATATAATTATAATATATCATAAGAAAAAATGACAATTAAACTGATTTATTAAACATAATTAGACATGTTTTTTTACAAAAAAATAAAGAATATTTCTATTCTCTATTTTTTTAACCTCTTAACTAGTTTAACTGCTGCTTCTCTATCACTTTGATTGTTTTCACGATTAATTATTTCGTTTACCCTATCTTCCCAATGTTTAGAGTGATTTATTTTTCTAGCTTCTGGACAAAGTTTTAACTCACCTTTATCTAAACCAGATATTCTATCAAAGTCTTTTGCCTTAATATTATATGTAGCATTTCCAATAGCAGTCTTAGGATTATCATCATCATAAATAGTATCTAATAATACTTCTCCATTTCGGTAGATATATGCAACATAACTTACTGGACTTAATACACTATAAGCTTTTGCATATGGATTAGATCTATCATAAAATTCGGTTTTAATCTTACCTTTTTCTCTCATAAATGCTAATTCTTCTTCAGATAAAAGAGCTTTTCTTCTATGATATGATGGTTCTCCTCTAACTATATAATCTTTTCCTGCTGGAACTAATTCCCAATCTACTAAAGCTATTTCAGGAGCAATCTTTTTCTTAGCTTCTGCTAATCTTTCTTTAATTACATCGATATTAATCTTACGATTATTTTCTACTTCTATTTCAACACTCTTGTCATAATCAGAATTTAAATAATCTTCTACTAATGATACATAGTCTAATATAAAGTCAGGATCATCTTTTAAATCACAAACATTTAAATAACTATTAGCAATATACATAGCTACTTTATCCATATCAAAGAATTTATTAAAGAAATGGTTTAATCCTCCAGTTTCAATTGCCTTTTTATAATCTTCTCTTCTAGTTACAAATCTACTATATAAATCCTTTTGTCTATCTAAGAACTTATTATAACTAGAATGAAGTGCACATCTATAAAAATAATTTGTTTTATAATCTTTACGTTTTTTATCCATTGGAGTATTAATATTTCTTCTCTGATTATCTCTTAAGTAATTATTTCCTTGAATATAATCTTCATAAATAAGAGGAAATTCATAACGTAATCTTTGTTTAATATTAGAACTATTTAAAACATTTAATCTTTCATTTAAAGTTTCTTCTATTTCTTCTTCAGTCATTTCAAACGGCTTCTTAGATATATTTAAATATTTAAATAGTTTAATTAAGAAATCATCATAACTTAATTTAATAGTACTATTACCATCTTCATTTACATAAACAGTTACTCTATCTACGAAGTCATCATTAAACTTTCTATATCCAAATACATTATGAACACTACTCTCTGATTTTCTATTTATTAAACTTAATTTACGAAATAATTCTTCATTTGATAGATTTCCATTTGAACAATATTTAATTAATTGTTTAGTATTTAAATTAATAGTTGCTTTTTCCATTATTTCACCTGATTTCTTTTTATTAATAATTTTGGTGTTTTTACATATTTACCGAAATTCTTAATAAATAATACATGAGTAGACATAGTTGAATAATTCTGTAATCTATAACCTGATGTCAATTTATAGCCCAAATCAACTTTTACTGGGAATTGTGCTTGTTTTAATTCAAAATCATATTCAGGATACTTCATACGATATTCAGTTAATATTTCTTTAATAGCTTCCTTTTTTTCTTCTTCATTTAAAAACTTCATATCAAAAGCATTAGCTACTGCTCCATCATGACTGACAAATAAACCATTCTCTAAATCCTCTGCATAATTATCTGGAACATAGTCTCTTAACGGAATAAAAGATACATCATTATTGTCAACATAACTAAATTCAGTATCTACAGAGACTGCTCCTGGTAACTTATCATTTGCTTGATAATCTTTAATTGATGAATATTTCATATAATAACCCCCTAATACAAGGGCATATTATAACATATTTTCGAGAAATAGTCAATTTCATTTGCTTTTTTCCAAATTATTTGTTATTATTAATATGTTTACAAAAAGAGAGGTGAAAATATGCCAAATATCAAAAGTGCTAAAAAACGTATGCGTTCTAATGCGAAGAAAGCTGATGTTAATACACTAATCACTTCAAGCATGAAGACTGCAATTAAAAAATTTGAAAAAGAAGTTAAAGCAGGAAATAAAGAAGAAGCAAGCAATAACTTAAATATAGCTATTCAAAGAATTGATAAAGCTATGTCAAGTGGTAAAATTCATAAGAATAAAGCAGCTCGTTTAAAATCAAGACTTACTAAAATGAAAAATACTATGGAATAAAATAATACGTAAAGTACTTCTATTGTAGTAGTACTTTTTATTTACTTTAGAGAAAATATAGATTAAAATTAGATTATAATTGGAGGATAATATGAGAAAGATACTTACCTTAGGTCTTATCATGATACTAGCTGGATTAATTATGATAAGAAAAGATGATATAACGACAATTATTAATACTTATCTATATCCAAATCATAATGTTGAGTTAGGAGAAAAGAATGAGTATTACCGAGATTATGATTTTTTGTATGTACAAAATACAACTGATTTTAGTCCAAGTAGTATGCAAGATATATTAAATATTTATTATACTGTTATTAATGCAGGTAAAACAGAATTTTCATTTTATTGTCCAAAAGAATATACTGAATGTTTAAATGATGTTCAAGTATTAGCTAGAAGTCAAGATATGTTATCAGATATAAATAATTTTGTTCATCCATATAATGGTTTTTCTCATATTGAGACAGAATTTAATTCTCTAGGTAAAGTATCAATTAGAGTTAATAAGAGTTATAGTATTAATGATATAAGTGAAATTAATGCTAAAATTGATGAGTTATATCCTAAATTAGTAGATGAGAAAAAAAGTGATGTTGAAAATATTAAAACAATTCATGATTATATTATTACTCATACTAAATATGATTCAGATCGTAGTGATAAAAAAATTATTAATTATAAATCTGATATAGCATATGGTCCTTTAATAGAAGGTTATGGTATATGTGGTGGTTATACTGATGTAATGGAATTATTCTTAGAGAGAATGAATATAAAAAGTTATAAAATTTCTAGTAATCAACATGTATGGAATGCAGTTTATATAAATGGTAGTTGGAAACATTTAGATTTAACTTGGGATGATCCAGTATCCATAGATGGAGAAGAGTTCCTAGAAGATGTTTATTTCTTAATAGATACTAATAAATTATTAAAACTAGAAAGAACTCAACACATCTATAATCAGGATATTTATTTAGAATTAAAAGAAACTTAATAATTAAGTTTCTTTTTTTATATATTCAACTACTTCATTTATTGTTTCATTAAAGTTATCAAAGTTTACATTAAACCATTTAGTATCAAATTGATGATTAAAGAAAGTATATTGTCTCTTCGCAAATCTTCTAGAGTCTTTTTTTATCTCTTCTAAGACTTCATCTAATTCTTTATTATTAAATAAGTACTCATAAAACTCTTTATAACCTATTCCTGTGTTTAAAACACGTGAATCCATATATTTATCCTTTAGAGAATTAATCTCGTCTAATAGGCCGTTATTTACCATTATATCGACTCTTTTATTAATTCTATCATATAGAATATCTCTATCAGTAGTAAGACCTATTACTTTAACAGGATATAATAGTTTATCTTTATCATGAGTAATCTCTTCATTATTTTCTAATTTATTAAGAAGTCTAACTGCTCTTTTACGATTATTCATATCAGGAATATCATCTATATCATATTCTTTTATTTTATTAATTAATTCTTCATTAGTTAGATTATTATATTCATTATAAGTAGTACCTTCAGTAAACTTATAATCATATAAAGCTGCTTTTATATATAGACCAGTACCACCTACTATGATTATTCTTTTACCTCTAGAATTAATATCTTCAATTAACTCTCTAACATCTTTTTGATAATCAAATACAGTATAATCTTCACAAGGATCTTTTATATCTATTAAGTGATGTACTATACCCTCTCTCTCTTCAACACTAGGTTTAGCACTACCAATATCTAAATATTTATAGATAGATACACTATCACCATTAATTATTTCAGCATCTAACTTTTTCGCAAGTTCAATACTCATTTTAGTTTTACCAACACCAGTTGGACCAACTATCACAATAATATCTTTCATCTAATCACTACCTTTTTTTATATAAAACAGCTGCATCTTTTCCAACATAATCATTAGAAAACTCTATTAATTTAAAACTATCTCTATCATCTTCAGATAAAACATCTAATATTTTATCTAAATTATAACCATCAAAGAAATCATCATAGTTATTATAGCCATTTATTAAATATGTATTAAAGTAATATAGTAATTGAATAATACCTTCTTCATTTAAATGATCTTTTAATGTCTCAAACATATTTTTTAGAACTTTATACTTATCTGTATTTATACTATACATTTCTAAATATTGAATAACATTAGATAGAATCATTCTGTCATATGTTTTACTATCTAGATTATCTCCAATATCAAATATACTACCATTAATAAAACCTATTCTATTCTCTAATAATCTATTTCTTAATACTTCATAATTATCATCACTTTGAAGATATAAATTATCTATAAAGGCACTTTTACGATCACTTGGATATGTATCATCAGTAAAACCAGTATGCATTACTTCAGTAAATAATTCTTCTCTAGGATGAGTTAATATTAAATTACTCTTTAATTTATGAAACTTTTCTACATTTACATTTATATCAAATACATCTACTCTATCTGCACCCATTAATAAAGCATTATAAGCTTGATCTAGACTAGAACCCAAAGTTAATAATGTTTTACCATCTAAATCTAATTCTTTTATATAACCGCAAATATTCTCTGTCGTAAAAAGATATACATCTTTCTTAAAGTTCATCATAGTAACACTTCATTTCGGTCATATTATAACAAGCAAAAGACAACTAATCAAGTTGTCTTTTAAATAACTTCTCTAATTCATATTTAGTATAAGTAATAATAGTTGGTCTTCCATGTGGACAAGTAAATGGATTATCACAATATCTAATATTCTCTAATATCCATTCTTCATCTTCAGGAGAAATATAAGTATTAGCCATAACACTCATACGACAAGCGGTAGTCGCAGCCATTCTCCAAATAAACTGATCAAAGTCAAATTCACCTTTTTCAATTACTAAATCAACTAGCCCTCTAATAATATATTCTGCCCTGTCTTCTGGAATCCAAGCTGGATGACTTCTAATAATAATTGTATTTTTACCAAATTCTTCAGAAGAGAATCCATATTCTTCTAATAAACCAAGTCTTTCTTTCGCAAGAATAAACTCATCTTTACGAAGTTCTATCTTAATTGGAATTAATAAGTCAATTACAACCGGCTTTTCTTTCATTTGTTTTAGTATCTTTTCATAATTAATACGTTCTGCCGCAGCATGTTGATCTATCAGATACATTCCATCTTCATTCTCCGCAACTATATAAGTTAATAGAACCACACCACGTGGAATCATTTTCTTAATCTTAGGTTTTACCTTTTCTTCTTCTATTTCAAATGGTAATTCTTCTTTTAATTCTTCTTCTACTTGTTTATCATATTCTTGTTTTTCTTCAAATACTTCAAAATCTAATTTAATCTCTTCATACTTTTTATCATCTTTTACTACTTCTACATCATTATGTTTTATTTGTCTACTTACTTCACTAACTGAATAACTATCTCTAACAGATACTTCTGGTATTAAAGTAATTTCTTCTAGTCTCTTAGTAATAGTTTTTTCAATTAACTCTTTTAAAGTATCCATCTTACTAAACTTAATATCCATCTTAGTAGGATGTATATTAATATCTATTAGTATAGGATCAACATCTATATTTAATACTATTACAGGAAATCTACCTTTATGCATATATGTGTGATAACAATCAACTATACATTTATTTAAATCATTATTTTTAATTACTCTACCATTAACTAATGTAGTAATAGAATTCCTATTTCCTTTATTAACTTCTGGATATGATATATAACCACTTATATTATAATCATCATTCTCTGCATTTATTGGAATCATCTTTTTAGTAATATCTACTCCATATATTTCATAGATTACTTTTAATAAATCTCCACTACCATCAGTACTTAATAATAATTTATCATTATTGATTAAAGTAAATTTAATATTAGGATAAGACAATGCCATCTTATTTATATATTCAACTATATAAGATAATTCGACATATAAGTTCTTTAAATATTTCAATCTTACTGGTGTATTATAAAACAAATTACTTACAGTTATAGTAGTACCAACTTGTAGATCACTCTTCTCTACTTTCATATTCTTTCCACCAGAAATAGTTATTAGAGTACCTACTTCTCCATTACTAGTTTTAAGTCTCATATCAGATACACTAGCAATACTTGGAAGTGCCTCACCACGAAATCCTAATGATTCAATATAAAATAAATCATCCAAGTTCTTTAATTTAGAAGTAGCATGACGCTCAAAAGCTAACTTAGCATCTTCTGGATCCATCCCAATTCCATTATCACTAACTTCAATTTCTTTTACTCCAGAATCAATTAACTTAATACTAATTTCAGTAGCTTCTGCATCAATAGAATTCTCAACTAATTCTTTAACTACATTCATAGTCTTTTCAACTACTTCTCCAGCAGCAATCTTATTAGCCAGAATTTCATCCATTACATGTATCTTACTCATAGTCTCACCTACTTCTAACATTAATAATATAACATAAAATAAAAAGAAATGATATTAATCATTACTTTTTATTTATTAAATATTCTACATATTAATGAGTCGTTTTTTTCATCCTTGTTTACTTTAGCATTATCCTGCTCATTTATAGGAATCCATTGTCCACCAGAACTATCACCCGATGTACAAAATACTCTAGGTGCCATAACCCAAAGAAAAAAGCATAATGAAAAACCAATTACAATTTCAGCTATTATTGCATTACATATACTCTTTTTCTTATTAACTTTTTCCATAAGAAAATAATAAGGTAAAATAAGTACACCCAGACACATTAAGTCAGTAAATAAACCCATTATCTTTGAAATCAAATCAGTTTCATTATCTACCATACTAGTTACAGTTAACACTATAAAATCAAATAATGGAATTATTATAATGATCGTATAGATAATCGTTAAAACAATGCATGTGATTAATAACGGTTTAGAAATCACACTTTTTTTATTCTTCATATTAATCCATCTCTCCCCAGCCACAATCATAATTAATACTTGACTTAATTGTTGGCCAAGTAACAATAAAGAATCCAAAAATAATTGTTAGTAATATTTCTAATGCTATTATTGCGAGTAATGAGTCCTTACTAAATAATCTTAATAAATATGGTAGAATCAAAACACCTAATATAATAAAACTACTAATATCAAGACTTTCTGGTATTATAAACACAGCATATACGCCATAGCAAAATACTAATGTATATATAATTGTTACTACGATATCAATTTTATTCAAAGTCTTACTTTTATCTTTTTTCTTTGCCATAACATCATCCCCTCTATTATCTTTTTTCAATTGCAATAGGTCCCGTTGTTACTGGATTATTGATTATTGGCCATACAAACCAAAAGAAAGAAATAATAATATTAATAATTAAGAATCCTATTATTACTGAATTATCTTTTTTGAGCTTTAACCCTAGATATAACAATAAACATGGTAAAAATAGAACAATTATTTCAATTGGTAAAAAGAATATACCATTTATCATTGATGGATCATTAATTAAACTGTAGATACCACATATAAATATTGGTAAGTATAAAACAATTAAAAGAATATATATTGCTCTTATCTTTTTTGCCATAATGCACTCCTATTTTATCTCAGTTCCGCCCCATTCAATTACTGAGTAACCTGATCTTTCTCTTCTTTCTAGCTTTTGTTCTTTAACTTTTATTTTCTTATCTAATCCTTTATACTCCATCATTATTCTGATTAATGTATCTGGTTCAGGAGTAATATTTAATTTCATATTACTATTTATTTCATCCATTGTTTTAAATCTAATATAGTTATATTTATTACTTTCTAATTTAGGTAACCAATACATTATAAATTCATTAGCTTCTCTATAATTTAATCCTAATATTTCTAATTTTTCTTCTAAAAATTTCTCTGCATCTTCTCTTTTTACTATAAATCCATCACTCTTAATAGTACTATCATCACCTTCACCATCCCAATATAGAGCATAGTATTTTTTATTGTTTTTATCTATTAAGGTACCATCAGTCAATGCTTTAACTTTCCATCCATCATTATATTTTGGATAAGTTACTGTAAGCTTTTCTGGATTAGATACAGTTACTTCTACATTCATATCTTCTTCTGGATAAATATAAATAACTGGCTTAACCCATTGATTATTAATTGACGCTTGAATACTTGGCCACATTACCCAGAAAAAACCAATAATGCCTCCAAATATAACTAAAAGTACAATTAATACAGGAGTTGCGCTACTCTTCTTTTTATTAACTGGCTGTTCCTGCATATTACTTGTTTCTGACTTTTGTTCAGGAGTTGGATTGGCTTGAAGTATTTCTTGTTTTTCTTCCGGAGTAATAGTACTCATTTCTGTTCTTGGTTGAAGATTATCAAATTTAGATTCAACGTGTTCAACCACTTCTATTTTTTCAGGATTTGTTCCTGCAGCATTTTGTTCTTCCAATACCTTTGATTCTTCTTGATTATTCATCTTATCACCTCTATTTTATTTCAGTTCCGCCCCATTCAATTACTGAGTAACCTGATCTTTCTCTTCTTTCTAGCTTTTGTTCTTTAACTTTTATTTTCTTATCTAATCCTTTATACTCCATCATTATTCTGATTAATGTATCTGGTTCAGGAGTAATATTTAATTTCATATTACTATTTATTTCATCCATTGTTTTAAATCTAATATAGTTATATTTATTACTTTCTAGTTTAGGTAACCAATACATTATAAATTCATTAGCTTCTTTATAATTTAATCCAAGTGTTTCTAATTTTTCTTCTAAGAAACTAGCTGTATCTTCACCTTTTACTATAAAACCATCGTTCTTAATAGTATTATTATCTCCTTTACCTTCCCAGTATAATGCATAATACTTTTTATTATTCTTATCTATTAAAGTTCCATCTTTTAATGCTTTTACTTTCCAGCCATCATTATACTTTGGATAGGTTACTGTTAAATTTTCCGGATTAGATACAGTTATTTCTACATCCGTATCTTCTTCTGGATAAATATAAATTATTGGCTTATACCAAAATCCTGGTCGTATATGTTTAATATTATAATTTAATGCAAAATATAATATCACTCCTATTGCGATTATAATTCCAACAATTATATAATACTTTTCTTTTTTAAAGGCTGTTTCAACACTATAAATTACAAAAAATAATAATGCATAAAGCATATTAAAATAAACAAACACTCCACCCTTTGGATAATTAATAAAACCTAAGATAAATCCTAATATAATATTTAAAACTATAAATATTAATAATGTACATAAAGAATGAGAAAACTTAGCTTTATTAAATGCTACTTGTAGTAATAATACTATGAAAGATACAATCATAGCGAACGTTTCTAACATATAACTATCAGTAAGTCTTACTAAAAAGTATCCAAATGAAAGTAATAATACAATTACTAAACTAATAACATTTTCAAATTTTAAGTATTTAGATATTTTTCCTTTAATCTTCTTTTGCTTCTTTGTCATAATATCTCCTTGTTCTATCTAAAATTTTGAAGTTCTGGTATTACAAAGAAATAAAAATATAGTATACATAATACAACTAATATTGAAATAATTATAAACACTACTAAAGAACCACTAAATATTTTAGGACCTTTCTTGTTATAATGTTTAAATATTTCATCAAAGCCTAGATTCTTTTTAATTTTAGATTCTTTCGAATTATCTTCATCTAAAAATTCTTCTAACTCTTCTATATCTTTATTATCTTTCATACTATTCACTCCTATTTCTATTAACTAAATTATACCATAATATAGAAAAAGAAAAAGAACTAGTTATTAGTTCTTTACACTTCATTTAAATATTCTTTTAGTTTTTCTGCTACATCTTTACCTACTACAGCACTTAATTCTTCAAGTGATGCTTCCTTCATTTTCTTTAAAGATCCAAACTTTTTTAATAATTCTTTTTTTCTTACTTCACCTATTCCAGGTACTACATCTAAAATACTAGAAAGAGCACCTTTAGCCTTAATATTTCTATGATATGTAATAGCATATCTATGTACTTCATCCTGAATACGAGTTAAGAATAAGAATAATTTAGAGTCTTTACTTACATCTAATATCTCATAATTATCATTCATAATTTGATTAGTTCTATGATTCTTATCTTTTACTAATCCTATGATTGGTATCTTTAATCCAAGAGAATCTAATACTTCTTTACAGACACTTATTTGTAGTTTACCTCCATCCATTACTATTAAATCTGGTGTATAAGCTTCTTCCATTAATGTCTTAAAATACCTTCTATATATTACTTCTCTCATAGCACCTAAATCATCTTTTACATCAGTACTAATCTTATACTTTCTATATAAATCTTTATTAGGTAAGAAGTCATCAAATACTACCATTCCACCTACATAGAAAGTACCAAATAAATGACTATTATCAAAAGATTCCATTCTACTTAGTTTTTCTAAACCTAATAATTCTTTTAACTCAGTAATTGCTTTTAATCTTTCTTCATCATCTTTCTTTAGAGTCTCTTCTTGTAATTCCATTTGTTCTTTTGCGTTCTCTCCACATAAATCTAATAAACTTTTTAATTTGCCTTTTTGTGGACAATTAACTTTTATTTCAAAATAATTACTTAATAATTCACTATCTATATCACCTGGGACTAATAATTCACGAGGTAGAATTCCTTTATCATAAAACTTAATTAAGTACTCAATAATTTCATTAGAAATATCTCCTAAAGAACTAATTATTTCATTATGTCTACCAAATAATAATCCATCTCTAATAAAGAATAATTCTATACTTAAATAGTTATTATCATAATAGTAATTAACCATATCAAAGTTATATCCTTTATTTAGATCTATCTTTTGACGTCTTAATGTAGTATCTATATCATCTAACATACCTTTTAATTCTAAAGCTTTTTCATAATTCATATTACTTGAAGCAATTTCCATATCAGCCTTAATCTTTTCAGTAATATGAGTAGGATCTCCTTTTAAGAAAGTAATTATTTCTTTTTTCATTTCTTCTATTACAGTTGGATCTATATCTTTTTTACAATAACCTAGACATTCTCCAATATGGTAATACAGACATAAATCTTTTTTTAACTTATCACATTTACGTAATGGATATATTCTATTAATCATATTAACAGTCTTACGAGCTGCACTTACATTTGGATATGGACCATATAAATGATTTTTATTCTTTTTTCTATGAACATTTCTAACTATTTTTAAAGTAGGATATTTATCATTAGTTAATTCTATATAGGGATATGATTTATCATCTCTAAGTAAGATATTATATTTAGGATCATATTTTTTAATTAAAGTTATTTCTAATATTAAGCTTTCTAATTCTGAAGATGTAACAATATATTCAAAGTCATCTATATCTTCTACTAACATTTTAGTTTTACCAGTAACTGTTCTAGTAAAATAACTTCTTAATCTTCTTTGTAAATTCTTAGCTTTACCAACATAGATAACTACTCCATCTTTATTCTTCATTTGATAACTACCAGGTTTAGTTGGGACTAAAGCTAATTTTTCTTTAAAATCTTTCATATAATCACATCCCAAAATAATATTTTATTATTTTAAATCAAATCTATCTATTTATCAATATCCTTTTTATCACTGTTTATTTCTACAACTTTTGTTTCTTTATGAAATAATCTCATTCCTCGATCTATATATATTATTATTGTACCAACAATACCAAAACCAATTGCGATATACGGAAGTAACATAAAATTATCATTTAATAACTTACTTTCTGGATTAATAAACATAAGAATAAACATACTCATTATTATTAAAAAGGCTAAAGAATAGATAAAGTATCCTATATTTTGAAGAGAAATAACTACTCTTTTTTCTTCTTTCATACCTTTTAAAACACTTTTAATACTTATAGCATATTTAATAGTTTTATATATAAGTACAACAGTAAATATCAAAAATATACTAGCTACTGCTTTAGTACCACTATCGCTATCTTCATTTAGTAAGGCTAATAATCCAGCTCCACCAAAAAAAACAGTAAAAAACAAAAACCCAATAAATCCAACAATGTTATATAGTAATCCATGTACATTTTCTCCTTCATTCTTAGAAATAGGAGTTTCTAACATTAGATCTATTTTTTCTTCTTTTGACATTTCTTCTGGTAGCTTTATTTCTTTATATTCATTATTATTCATAATACACCTCTAATTATTTATTATGACATATAGATCCTTCACCAGTGATTCTACAAGTCTTATTCTTATTACTAACATATACCGATCCATTTTTATCCATAGTAGCAACTAAGTCATCATCAGAACAAATTACTTTATTTGAATCAGTACAGTTATTATCTCCAAAAGCTTTCATCAAACTTATATAATTAGAATTATAGTTACTGTCAAGATTTCCATCTAAACATACTAGTCTTTTATTTTTAATAAAGCATACAGCTTGATTAACTATACTATTATCATTTAATTCATATCTTATAAAAATATTACTTTTTAGTTTTTTATATTTTTTCACTGTATTTAACGAATCTATTTCAGTGCTTTCTTTTACTAATTGTTCACCTAAACCATAACGATATATTGTGTTAGATCCTCTCATAAAATTAATATAGTCTTCATAACTTATTAAAAATAATACTATTGGTACACTTATAGTAACTACGATAGCTAATAATACTTTTAAGGGCCCATATATATTACTTGGTACTTTAAATAGTTTATTTTTACCTCTTTTTTGTAAAAAACTATCTAATGAAACAATACATACTATAAAAAATACTAGTACAAAGAATGAACACACTAAATATACTGGCATTTCATCAAAGGGATAGCCTGATTTAATACTTATAAACAATCCTGCTATTGCGGATAATTCAACACCTAATAATAAAAATACAAATATATAAACTAATGATTCTACTTTCAATGTTTTACTTCTCTTTTTCATAGTCTCACCTACTACTATTTTAATATATATAACAGTTTCAAACAATGATTTATACTGTAAAAATTGTCAACAAAAAAATACCATTATTGGTATTTTTCCATTGCTTTCATCATTTGATTAATTTGTTTTTGATTTGGTTTTCTACCCATTTGCATCATTAAAGCTTTAATCATATCTTCATTTATTGGTGGATTCTTCTTTAAATAATTTTGCATAAACTTTCTTGATGCGAAGAAACCTATTACTGCACCTAGTAATAATCCTACTACTAATATTAATATATCATGTAACATAATTTCATCTCCTTGTTTATATTTTACATAAAATTATTATATTAGACAAGAAAATAGATAATTATTTTAATAAATTATCTATTTTTTCTTCTAATGATTCTGCATCAAATCCATATTTCTTATAAACATCAGATGATGGTCCACTACAACCAAACTTATCTAATGTAATTAGATATTTACTATTATATACTAATCTATTCCAAGAGAAACTAGATGATGCTTCTACAACTATTTTTCTTACTTCTACTGGTAATACTTCTTCTTTATATTCATCACTTTGTACTAAGAATCTTTCTAAGTTAGGCATAGATACTACTCTAATATTTACTCCCTTGGTTTTTAAATTCTTAGCAGCTTCTAGAACTGCATGTAATTCTTCACCACAAGTAATTACAATTCCTTTAGGTTTTTCTACTGTGTCTAAAGCAACATATCCACCTTTTTCTACTTCACTTGCTTTAGTTTCTTCTAAAATAGGAAGAGTATTTCTAGCTAAAGCAATAGCACTTGGACCAGATTCTTTCTTTAGAATTGTACGATATGTACCTAAAACCTCATTAGTATCTGCTGGTCTAAAGACATCTAAATTAGGTAAACTTCTAAGCATAACTAATTGTTCTACTGGTTGATGAGTTGGTCCATCTTCTCCTACTCCAATAGAATCATGTGTAAATACATATATATTAGATAAATTCATCATAGAAGCAAGTCTCATAGCAGGTTTTAAATAATCACTGAATGCTAGGAAAGTAGAACCATATGGTCTAAATCCATGAAGAGATAATCCATTTAAGATTGCTCCCATAGCATGTTCTCTTACTCCAAAGAAAATATTTTTTCCAAGATAATTATTTTTAGAAAAATCTCCACCATCTTTAATATAAGTCTTATTAGCTGCGAATAAATCAGCAGCTCCTCCAAATAAGAATGGTGAATCTTTTACTATAGCATTCAATACTTTAGATGAAGCATCTCTAGGAGACTCCATTTTATTATCAGGTAAATCATAGAAAAAGTCTTTTAATTCAATACTTTTATCTTTATTCATAAAGTATTCTAATTCTTCTTTAGTTTTATCATCTTGAGAAGATACAAGTTCTAAAAACTTATCATTTAAATCAATGCAACGCTCATCTATCATAGCTTGCATTTCTTCCATAGATTTTTGACTAACTGCAAAAGGTATATCTCTAAAATCCATCTTTTCTTTTATCTTAGTAATATCCTCTTTTTTCAAAGGAGCTCCATGTACTTTATTAGTTCCTTCTAATTCAGAATATTTACCAATAATTGTTTTAATTTCAATAAGTGTTGGTTTATCTGTACTTTGTTTAGCTGTTTCAATAGCTTTAGAAATCATTTCTATATTAGTTCCATCATCTACTGTAATAGCATTCCATCCTTGAGCTACAAATCTCATTGAAACATTATCTCTAAAAGTATCAGATGTTTTACCATCCAAACATATATCATTAGAATCATATAATACTATTAATTTATTTAATCCTAATGTACCTGCGAGAGATGCAGCCTCATATGAAATACCTTCCATTAAATCTCCATCACCACATAAAACATAAGTATAATGATCAACTAAACCTTTATATCTATTACTTAAATTAGCTTCTGCGATAGCCATTCCTACTGCAGTTGCGATACCTTGCCCTAATGGACCTGTAGTACAATCTACTCCTGGAGTTACTCCATATTCAGGATGTCCTGGAGTAATTGAATCAATTTGTCTAAAGTTCTTCAAATCATTTAAATCAATACCAAACCCTGCCATATGAAGAGTTGCGTATAATAAGGCTGATCCATGACCTGCAGACATTACAAATCTATCTCTATTAAAATAATCAGGATGCTTACGATCAAAATTTAAATGATGAGCATATAAAGTATAGATGATAGGTGCAGCTCCTAGAACAATACCAGGATGTCCACTATTAGCCTTATCTATCATATCTATACCTAAGCATCTAATTTGATCAATTATTTTTGATTCGTTAATTTCTATTTCCATAAATAATTAATCCACTCCCATCGTTCTAATATTATAACATATTTTATTATTTCTTTAAATTTCTAAGTTTTTTGTATATTTCCATTACTACTAAAATAGTTAATCCTAAAAGTAATAAATAGAATAAATGTAATCCAGGAACATGAGCAGTTTTTAAGAATACTGTTAAGAAATCTACTTCTAATACAGCAACTCCTAAAACCATTGAACCTACTACTCCAATTAAGAATATTGGATTAGAAGATAATGGTATACTAAATGAACTTTTATCTTCACTACGACAATTAAATGCATGAATATTTTGAATAATAATCATTAATGCCATAGTATAACCCCTAGCTACACTAGCATCCATATGCATAACATTTAATAAGTAATACCATAATCCAAAGACAATTAATCCAATGAATAATCCAGATACAATTATTTCACTAAATAAGTTTTTATCAAATAAACTTTCTTTAGGATCTCTAGGAGGTCTCTTCATAATATCATCTTCTGCTTTTTCAAATGATAAAGCAATATCTTGTATACCATCAGTAACAACATTTAACCAAAGTAATTGAATAGCAACTAATGGCATTGGCATATTAAAAGCAATAGATAATGTAAAGAATAATACTTCTGCTAAACCACAAGATATTAAGAAATAAGTAATCTTACGAATATTAGCATAAGCAACTCTTCCTTCTAATACACCATTAACAATAGATTTAAAGTTATCATCTATAACAATCATTTTAGCTGTTTCTTTAGCAATATCTGTACCACTACCCATAGCAATACCAATATTAGCAACCTTTAGAGCAGGAGCATCATTTACTCCATCACCAGTAACTGCGACAAATTCACCTTGTCTTTTTAATGATTCTACTATTTTTAATTTTTCCATTGGAGTAACTCTAGTAAATATTTTTTTACTCATAACAAACTTATCAAATTCTTTTTCAGTCTTCTTAAGATATTCTTCCACTTCACTACCAGTAGTTACTTCATCAAAAGTATTAGTTAATTTTAAATCCTTAGCTATTTTAAATGCAGTTAAAGGGTGATCCCCAGTAATCATTAATACTTTAATACCAGCACTAGTACAATTCTTAATAGCTTTAACTGCTTCTTTACGAATAGGATCAATAAAACCAACTAATCCCATAAATGTTAAGTCTTTAATATCTTTTTCACTATATTCATGTTTTTTTCTAATCTTTCCATTAGCTACAGCAATAACACGATATCCATCACTAGATAAAGCTTCATTCTGTTCTTCTATTTTCTTAGAATTAAAATCTTTCTTTAGATTTATTTTATTACAGAAAGACATTACTACTTCTAATGACCCTTTAATAGTACAATAAGTTTCTCCATCTTTTTCATAGAATACTGCAGAATACTTATTAGCTGATTCATATGGAATAGTCTCTAATACTTTAATATCATTAATCTTAGTTTTCATCTTTTCTCCTAAGACTAAGAATGCTATATCAATAGAATCACCTATTTGTTCTGTTTTACTAAACTTAGCTTCGTTATTAATAACACCTAGTTTAGCAATTTCACGAGCATATTTTAAGTTTCGTCCAACTACGTTTCCATCAACTGAATAACCTGATCCAGATATTTCATATTCTAAATCATTTGGTAATACTATCTTCTTAGCAGTTTGTTCGTTAACTGTAAGTGTTCCTGTTTTATCACTAGCAATTACAGTACAACTACCAAGAGATTCTACATAATTTAATTTTTTCGCAACAACTTTTCTTTTAGCCATCTTATTAGATGCAATAGTTAAAGCCATAGTCAAGGCTAACGGTAGTCCTTCAGGCATAGCAGATACTGCTAAAGCTATAACTGATACTAATACTTCTTGGAATGGTAATCCTTTACTAAATAACATAATAGCTAAAATAACTGCTAAAACTCCAATTAAAATACTTATTTGCTTAGAGAATTTATCAACTCTAATAGTAAGTGGAGATTTCTCTTCTACTGTTTCATTTAATGTATTAGCAATCTTACCTATTTCAGTATTTAATCCAACACCTACTACGATTGCTCTTGCTCTACCAGTTACTACTGTAGTACCAGCAAATACCATATTAGTTTGAGATGTAATTGCTAATTCTTTATTAGGTAACATTTTAGCATTCTTATCTACTGTAATACTCTCACCTGTAAGAATAGATTCATCAACAGTAAAATTATGAGCTTCAACTAGACGTAAGTCTGCACTAATCTTATCTCCTGATTCTAGATAAACATAATCTCCTACTGTTAAATCTTTAGCATCTATTAAAACTTCTTTTCCATCACGATCTACTTTTACCTTTTCTGGAACTAGAGAGGCTAATGCTTCCACTGTTGTATTGGCCTTATTTTCTTCATAAGTTCCAATTATTAAATCAACTAAAACAATAAATGCAATAGCTAAAGCATCTACTACTTCTCCTACTACAAGAGATGCAATTATTGCTACTACTAGTAATAAAACAATAGGATCTAATAATTCCATAAAAAAGATTTTAAAGATACTATCTCTTTCTTTTTTAGGTAATTCATTCTTACCATGTTTATTAATTCTTTTTAGGGCTTCTCTAGAACTAAGTCCACTATCATCGACTTGAAATTTCTTAAAAACTTCATCTATTGTCATTGAATAATATCGATTTTCTTTCATAAACACAAACTCCTATTCTTATAACATTATAACATATAAACACAAATAAAAAAGAAGGTATTTACCTTCTTTACATCAACTAATTTCAAATTTATAACCAATATTAGCTAAATAATAAGTCTTCTCTTCTGCAACAAAAGAATTATAATCAAGATAAACATTTAATTTAGCATCTTCAATATACAAATAAATACTATCTCCTATATTATTAAGATTTCTTTTATCCATGTATTCTTTATAAGTCATATTAGATATTATTTTCTTATCAATTTCTTCTTCATAATACTTTTTAAATCTATTGTTTATTTCATCCACAACAGTTTTTTTATCTATAGCAAATAATTTTAACACTTGATCGTCATTTAATATTTTTAATTTTTTCAAGTCAATAATATATGATTTAAAACTAACATCCGGTGAACCTTCATATTTAGAATCTTCTACAGTTATCAATAAAGATAAAATATTTCCAGATAAACTATATTGATATGATATAGAAGCAGTCTTAGAATCTTTAAAGTTATTAGTAAATTCTATAATAGAATCATTTATTTTCTTATCTAGTTTATTTATATTAACATTAGGTATCTTTTGATTATAATCACTATTTTCATAATATGTATAAACAATATTTTTTGAAGAATCTTTAACTACTTTTTCATTTCTATTAGCTAATAGATATATTCCATATATTATCAATAATATAATAATAAGAATAACTAATAGAAAATATTTTTTTAATTTTTTTTCATTCATATTTTTCTCCTAATCATAAGCATTTAAGTGAATAAAAGCAGTATAGTTTTTAGCATTAGATGTTCTTACACCCGTTCCAGTATTACAATCGATTACTTTTCCATTACCAGCATATATTCCTACATGTCCTGCAGTTCCACCTAGAGTCATAAATACTACATCACCAGGTACTAGTTTTGAATAATCAGAGTAAATTGTTGTGCCTTTTACATTACATGATCCCCAAACAGTAGAACGAATAAAGTTTCCTTCAATCATATCAAAATGTTTTAATACTTGATAGACAAAATGTGAACAACTACATTTACCTCCAACTTTCAATGGTCCTTGAGCAGTAAATTCATATGACATTTTTCCTATCCAAGATTTAGCATAGTCCACAACTTCTTGTCCGTTTACTTTTCTTGAAATCTTAGCTTCAGCATGCGAATCATTATATACTAACTTTACTGATTTATCACCTACAGTACAAACTCTTGATGAGATCTTATCTCCTATAGACTCTTTACTAGGAGTGCCCTCTTCATAATCACCAGTAGGGACTATTGGAACAGTACCTTTTTCATCGATTGGAATATACTTCGACTTCATATCAATTTTAACATTCTTAGCTTCCTTCAGGCAATCAACAAAATTTAATGACTTTGAAGATGATTCTGAAGTTATATTTATTGCTGCATTTATAAATACTGGAATAAAAAATACTATAACTGCCGCAATAAATTTATTCTTAATAGCTTTTAATTCTTTGTTATTATCTGGATCAATCATTAACTTAGCCAATGATATTGTAACTACTATTAATAATAAGATAGGAACAACTATTTGAATTATACTTAAAACATTACTAGTAATTGACCAAATTTTTAATAAAGCTTTATCGTTGCAACAATTACCTAAATCATTACTACAACTTAGAATTTGAATATAACTCATAATTCTCACCTAGAATAATTATAGCATAAAAAAAGAACAAATCTATCTAGATTTCTGTTCTCTTTTTTCATTAATTAATAATTCAATATAATCAATAATATCATTTAGATACATAATATCATTATGGATATCAGTTCTTGCTTCACTACGAATATTTTTTCTTTGTAAAAATTTTTCACAACTATCTCTTTCATCAATTAAAGCACGATATTTTTCTTCTAAATCTTCTAATGATTCTACTCTTAGATATCCAAATCTATTATCATTATTAATCATTTATTTCTACCTGACTTTCTCTCAATGTGTATTTAGTATAGCATATTTTTTTTATAAAAACTGTAACTATAAATTTTACAGTTTTACATATTATTAAGACTTTTCAGGAGTAGCATAACCATATATCTCTGATTTAGGTCTTATCTTTATTGCGACTATACCACCATCCACAATCTCACCATTTTCATTACTTGTATTTCCTTCTATAGTTGTGACAGTTCCATCTCCATTATCTTTAACAACTATTCCAACATGATCTGGATATACATCTCCGGGTGGATTTTCCTCAGTGTTTAGTAAAAAGACGTCTCCAGGTTGAGGCACATAATCAAGATCTGGAGTATGCCCACTTGCAGCAGCATATTCCCCATAATGAATCTCTGCTCCGCCTTTTCGCAATGCTGTAAATATGGATCCTTCTACACTTTCTCTACCAGCCCAAGAACCCCATTCATAATTATAACCATTCTTCCAAAGCATATAACTTACAAAATCCGCACACCATTTATTATCAGTAAACTTTACTGGCGAATCATCAAAATCCCAACTTCTTTTACCAATTTCATCGTATAAAGAATCAACAAGTTCTTGATTATTTGGTGTTGTTAATTCTCCAAAATCAACAATTACAGCAGAAGATGGATCGTTTTTAACAATATCATCAACATATACACTATTTTGTTGTACATATCCACCACTTGTACTTACTTCAGATGCTTTTATACCCAAATTAATGTCATTTACTTTTTCGTTTGTAAAACTAGGCATATTATACCTCCTGAATTAATTCTCTTAAACTGCTGTATAACCACCATCTATTGGTAAAATTACTCCAGTAACATAACTTGCTTCATCACTAGCTAAGAAGATTGCTCCTGCATTTAATTCACCTTCATGTCCATATCTTCCTAGTGGTACAGTTGCTTTCATATATTGAGTAAACTCATCTGTAATTAATGTTTCATGAGTTAATTCTGTATCAAAATATCCAGGACAAATTGCATTACATGTAATATTATATTTTGCAAGTTCTGCAGCCACAGCTCTTGTAAAATTAACTACTCCACCTTTAGATGAATGATAAGCTACTGTATCTAATGCAGTATTACCTACTAATCCATACATAGAAGCAATATTAATGATTCTTCCATAGTTATTTTCCTTCATAATATTTGCAAATGCTCTAGTCATCTTAAATACAGAAGTTTGGTCTGTTGAAATAGTAAAATCCCATTCTTCATCAGTCATAGTAAGTACTCCTGCATTTTTAGCAGATCCTGCACAGTTTACTAAAATATCTACTTTACCATAAACTTCTTTAGCCTTAGCAGCTGCAGCATCAATATCTTCAGTTGATGTAACATCACACTTAATTGGTAATACTTTAATTCCTTCATATTCTTTTTCTAATTCTTCTTTTAATTCCTCTAATCTTTCTATTCTTCTAGCTAAAATAACTAAATCAGCACCTTGTTTAGCAAATGCTCTAGTCATTTGTTTTCCAAGGCCACTAGATGCTCCAGTTATAACAGCTACTCTTCCTTTTAATTCAAACATATTATATCCTCCTAATTATTATATATTACATTTTCATTATAACACATAAATGACTAACTAGATGTAAATAGGACTAACTTTACAGTAAACAAAAAAAGTCACATCGTGACTATTTTTTCTTAGAATTATTACTAGCTTCATACACAACATCAAAGTGTCCACTACTATTAGCTAATTCAATTTCAGTTGGTTTAACTAACATATTAATATTTTTAGGAAAAGAAACTCTTAAATTAGCTTTTTCTAAAGCATGTCCTAATCTATCAAAACCAAAAGTATCTGCTCTTAACCTACATGAACCTTCTTTTCTAATTGCATCTGCAATTTCATGAACTAGTACTTGTCTAAATACTTTTTCCTTTTCAGGAGTTATATTTTTTTGATTTGATTTCTCAATCTTTTTCTCTGAATAATCTAATTGAAAATAAGGAGCCATTTCTAATGGTATTTGAAAATTACTATAATTTGCAAAAAATGGTTGCTTAATAACACTTATCCACCAATTAACAGCTATATCTATAGTCTCAATTAATTCTGGATGATCTTCTAAGTATTGGACTGTTTTCTCGTAATCTAATTTATCTAACTCAGCTTGCATATTAAGCCCAATATCATGAAATTTTTCCCTAATTATACGATGATGAAAACCAAATCCATTTATTCTATTAGCTATTGTAAGAAGTACTTCTTTGTTTTTCATAATCTTATCATCATTTTCATTTAATAATTGATCTATATAACTTCCTAGTTCTTTACCACTAAGTTCATTAATTCTTTTAATTACTTCTTCTACATCTTTATCCATCTATAACACCCTCAGAAACAATTATACCATATTTACAGTAAAGTAAAGTCTTTTATTGACACTTTTCAACAAAAAAATATTATTATGTTATAATTAAGTAAAAATGGAGGTACTTATGGAAACAGAAACTAAAAAGAAAGGTGGCAGTACTTTTGCCATTATCTTAATAATTATAGCTTTATGTTTATGTGGCGCCGGTGGTTATTTAACATATAAAGATATGACTACTAAAAAGGAAGCAAACACTCCAAATGAAACTACTGAAGAAGAAGAAACTACAACTGAAGAAGTTACAGATTCTAAATTAACTGATGAAGAAGCTCTAAAAATCGGAAATGAATTATGGGAATATGCAAGAACTACTTATTGGGGAGGAGAACCTGCTTGGCCTACTCATGAAGGTGAAAAAAATGAAGCTGGAGGAATTCCTGTAGAATGTGATACTACTAAAGAAGAAGTTCTAAAAAAATATGCTAGTGATTTTAAATACAAATATTTAGCTCAAGGAAGCACCGAAGATGTTATGGAAGATACGATAGATAATTTTGTACCTGCAGACTGTGGTAGTGCCGGAGCTAGAGGAAGCTTATCAACATATGAAAAAACCGAATTAAGTATTGGAACTATTGAGGAAGACAAAATCACTTTTAAAGCTGCATCTACTTATAGTAATGGTTTAATTACAGAAGACTTTATAATTGTCAAAGACAACGATAACTGGTTAATACAACAATTCTTTTTACCAAATTAAAAAAGAGAAAAAATTCTCTTTTTTTTACTGTAATGGTGCCGATTAAGGGACTTGAACCTTTGACCTACTCATTACGAATGAGTTGCTCTACCAACTGAGCTAAATCGGCTTTACCATTTCATTATAGCATAATTAAATATGTTTTAAAACAGATTCCTTTTCTTGATAATTATCATATAAATACTTAGATTCTTCACCAAATAATCTTTTTCGTAAGTTTATTAATTCTTCTAAATCATCTATTTCATTTTCTGATACATCACGGTAGATATCTGGATTGTATAAAGCAACCTGACATTCTTCATATGGAATTTCACAAAATCTATTCACTACTAATTTCTCTCCACAATATTTCTTGTTATTAAAATCCCCTTTATACATCTTAGGTACTTCCTTATCATGATTACTACTCATAATAAGTTTGATTTCATTATCATCTATAGTTCCAAAAACTACATATGATGTAAAACCATCCCCTATTAAACCTTCTAATTTATTATCATCAACAATTACTTTTCCCGATAAATCATTACTTGTATACATTTCACCAAAAGGTGTACTAGAACAAACAATATCTCTTAATAATTTCATACTATATTCCTCCTAGGTGTCATATTATAGCACAAAATAAAAAAAATTACTATAAATAGTAATATTTATGGTGTTTAGGAGAGGAGTCGAACCTCCATCTCTTCCGTCGGAGGGAAACATTTTATCCATTAAACTACCTAAACATTAATAGTGAAGATTACTCTTCACTATTTTCTTTATCATCAACAATTTCACATTCTGTTCCAAACTTTTTAGCTAATGTTAACCATTTATTAACCATAGGTTTTTTATTCTCAAAAATATTATCTTCTTCACCTTCAATATCAATTAATGTATCAATATCTACTTTATCATAATTAATAACTATTGTATTAGTAACTGAAGTATCCCCTCTAACAACATTAGTATCATAATATTGTAATCCTTCATAATTCTTTTGAATCTTCTTATAAGCATCTTCATAAGTTGTTAAAACATCAGGACTTGAAGATATAACTTGTTCCTCAGACTTCAATACATTTAAAATATCTCCAGTATAATAAATATCATAATTTAATTTAACTTCGGCTCCTGTTGCAGTAGCAGCTCTAGTACAATGTTTATGTTCCATCTTAGTAACATTAATCTCTTCTCCATCTGATTCAATAGTCTCTTGTTTTTCGCAACCAGTTACTACAACTAAACTTAAGAATAATAATAGTAACAATAGACTACTTTTCTTCATCTTCGTCCTCCTCTAAAGTTCTAATTATCTTTCTTTGATTCTTTAAAATCAATTCCATTTTATCATGTAACTCTTCTAGAATAATTTCACTTTTTAAATCAATACGATAATCATTTTGGTTTCTTAAACTATCTTTCGCAGCTTGTCTATTTTGACTCATCATAATTATTGGAGCTTGTAAAGCTGCAATACATGATAATACTAAATTAAGTAGAATAAATGGATATGGGTCTATTTCTTGACCATCCATCATTATTACAGTATTTAAAATAACCCAAAATATTAAAAATAAAGTAAATCCAAAAATAAATCCCCAAGAACCAGCTTTTTCACTTACTTTATCTGCTACTTTATCTCCAAAAGTAAGTTTAGCTTCTTCTTGTTTATCTATATCAATACTAATTGGTTGATCAATAAGTAAATCAATTAATTCTTCTTCATCTTGAGAATCTAATTCAGCATTCTTTAATAACATTTTAACAATTTCTTTTTTAGTAGTTCTTTTAGCTTCCATAATTATCACCATATTAATTATAGCACATCAAATAAAAAAAGAACAAATAATTGTTCTTTTGTTTTTAATTAATAAACTTAGTAATCTCTTTAAAAACTTCTTTTTCTACTTCTTTATCCATTTTTTTTAAAAAGCCATGAGCTAAAAATTCTAATTCTAAATATTTATTATCACCAGATAACTTATTGTAATATTCTTTTGCTTCATCCTTTAAAGAATCAACATTACCAGATATAATTAATGTCTTTGGTACATGACTATAATCTTTTAATTTTAATGGCTTTAACATATCATCATTTTCATATTCTAATGAATTATAATAGTTTTTTAACTTAGATAAGATACCTAAATTAAAATCTTTATTCTTAATCATAGATTCATAGTTAGCTTTATCATAATCTAAGCTTAATACTGGATAAAATAATATTTCATTATCTATTTCAAATTCATTATTATTTAAATAATTAATACCAGTAATTATATTACAACCAGTAGAATCTCCCATTAATATAATATTATTAGGTTCCAATGTATTTCTCTCTAAACCTTTATATAAGTATTTAACTGTTTCATAAACATCTTTATATAATTTTTTATAATTAGTATCTTCATATTCAATAGCAATTAAAACACTATCTAATTCTTTACTAAGTAATTTATAAACATTAGAATAATCAGTCTCAGTAACATCACTATTACCATGAACATAAATAATAGCTTTATTAATACTAGATACTTTATTTGGATAATATACTTGTACAGGTAAAATATCTTCATCAATAATAATTGTATAACTACTTATATTTTTCTTTGAAATGGATGGATGTAATAATTCTTTAATATTTCTATATAGTTTAACTTCTCCCATATTATCACCAAATATATCATATCATAGAAAAAGAACTAATCATTAGTTAGTTCCTTTAAGTTGACACTATTTGCCACTATCTTTTAGACTTAATTTTATCAATTGTTTAATTCTCTCTTGAAGTTCTAAATTAGACTTTTCTAGATCATCTTCTGCCATAAATGGTTCTCCAAATCTAATTGTTAAATCTTTACTTCTAAACTTATATTTACCTGTAATTGCATATGGAACTATTACACTTGCGCTCTTATGCGACATTGAAACTGCTCCAAACTTAAATGGTAATAAATAATGATCTACATATTCTTCAAGAGTTATTCTATGATTCAACAATAAATCATCTAAAAATTCTTCTGCATTAAACAAGTTATCATCAAATTCATCTTGAGTAATAAACATATTATTTCTTAACTCAATTAAGTATTCCACAAAAGTTCTCTTTTGTTTTTTTATTTTCTTATAAAATGTCTCATATGTCATATTTTCAGGGGAAAATTCATCATATAATTCTTTAATTCTAGGCTCTTTAAAAGCATTTCTAGTTCCTTCTGGGAATAAACCTAAAGCATGATTATTCTTTAATACTTCTAGAGCCATATCAGTTGCTTCTGTATCTTTCTTTTCTCTATCTACTGGAATACAACCTGAACCTCTAAAGAACCAAGCAAATTTTCCCACTTTATTATTAGGATCAAAATATTCCATTTTAGCCAAGTAATGAATATGTCTTTTAGTCGCAATTATAACATTACATTGATCCATCAAATGAACATGATTTCCAACTATTAAGAAAGATCCAGTCTTAGGAATATTTTCTTTACCAATTATTTTGGGATTATACCACAGTTTATAGATTATACCTAAAATAGGTTTAGCTATTTTATATACTGGCATAGACTCATTTGTATGATGATCCATTTACTCACCTCCAGTTAATTTATTACTAATTAAATTCATTAATATCTCATTGTCTTTCTCTAAATCATCACCTATAGTAATAGGTTTTAAAAACTCAATAGTAACATTCTTTCTGAATAGCTTATACTTTCCTTTTATAACAAAGGGAACTAATTTAGAATTACTATCAGAGCAAGCTTTAACTGCTCCTATTTTAAAAGGCATAACAGGATCATTAGTCCTATTAATAGTTCCTTCAGGAAATATACCTACACATAAATCTTTATCTAAACATTCAATAGCTCCATGTAGGGCATCCTTATCATGAATCTTACGATTAACAGGAATACATCCCATTCCTTTGACAATACCCTTTGTCATTCCATGGAATAATTCATCTTTAGCTAAGAAATGTACTTGTCTATTCACAACTCCAACAATCAATACTGGATCTAGCCATTTAGTATGATTTCCTGCGAGTAGTATACGTCCTTCTTTGGGTATATTATCTAGACCTATCACTTGAGAAGGATAGAATAATTTTATATATATTTTTACTAATGGTTTTACTATTTTATAAAATTTTGTATCTGTCATAAATCTCCCTTTTTTACTTTCTGTTTATTATATACTGTTTTATTATTCTCTTGATAATACATAATTGCTTTAATTATTCTATTATTATCACTATACCTTATTTTAAATAATTCAATTTCTTCAGGAGTTAATCTATATCCTGAAACAAATCTTATTACTCTCTCTTCTTCCATATTTAAGTACATTGTTATTATTTCAGATCTATCTAATACTTTATCTATTTTTAAATCTCTAGCTGCATACAAATCATAATATCCATAATATTCATCATAACTTTCTATTACTTCTCCTAAACTAGTAACTTCAGCTATTTGAACTTCTTCTTCCATAGCAGGAACATATCTTAGAGTATCTTCTAATCTTCTACAGAAATGAATACCATTTCCATCAATTCCAAACTTTAAATCCCCTTCAACACTATAAATAGAACCTTCAGTATAAGAAGCTCCATAACGGTTTGTCATATCTGCATTAAATGCTTTATAACCTTTCATAATAACATGCCCTCTTTAAACAATTATAACACAAATAAAAAAAGTAGATACTATTATCTACTTAATATTTCTAATAACATATCTTTTACAGTATTTATAACATCTTCCTTGTTATCTACTCTATTACTTTTATTAACTAATAATTCTTTATCCATATAAGTATTATTATTCCTATCATAAATACTTATAAATACTTTATTATCATCACCATAATTATTATTAATATCTACTCTATTTAATTTACCAGTAATACCTACTCCTAAATCACTATTAGTAAATTCACTTATTTTCAAAGCCATTTCATTAGCTGTTTCAATACTATAAACACTATATTTATCTATTACTTCACTACTAACACCCATTTTAATTTTAAATTCATTAGAGTAAGTTACTGCACTATATTTTAATACTTCACTAGAGCCTTCAACATTAGTCAAAGCATTAACTAATCCTCCACCTGTACAAGACTCCATAGTAGAGATATATAAACCTTTTTCTTTTAATAATCTAATTATCTCTTCCATAATTACTTATATAACTTATGTAAATCAGTATCTGATTTATCTTCTTTCTTAGCACTTTCTTCTTGAGCAATAACTTCATCAGTTTTTACTTTTACTTTTTCTTTAGGCTTAGGTGGATTTCTCTTTAATTCTTCTTCTCTTTCTTTAGCTAACTGTTTATTATACTTCTTATAACCTTTTCTTACATCATCACCATCCATATTTTGATAAGCATTTGTGAAGACAAAGTTATATAAGAATAATACTAATAATACTAAGCCTAATACACTCATTATTAAAATTAAACGATTAGTTTTATCATCTAAAGAAGTATTTTTAGGCATACCAATATAACTAACATCATAACCTACATAATCAAAATATCTTTCAGTATTACAATTAATATTATCAGTTATAATAGCAATATATTTAATATCATTAACACTTTTTCCTTCAGCAACATCACTTTTATCAATGTGAATAGTATAATTCTTTTCTTCTTTTGATTTAAGAACATCATCCTTAGAACAGAAATTCATTATTCCTAAATTCTTCTTATTTTCATCAAAGAAAGCTATTGAAATAGATACAGGTAATTCTTTATTAGTTAAATTCTTTATATTTGTGAATTCTACTGTTCCAGAATTACTATTATAAGAGAATTCTCTATAACTAAAATTATTTGTGACTAAAGTAGTCTTAATATCAGCTGGGATTAATTCCTTGAAATCATAATTAGCCGCTTTTACATTTATGACAAACAAACTAATTAATAATAAACTTAATATATATAATTTTTTCATATTATTCATTCCTTTCAATTATATCTTTTACTTCTAACCAATTAGTTACTCTATTATCTATATTATACTTATTATTATCATCAAATAATATACATTTTATACCTACTTTACTTATTTCTTCTATATTATGTAAATCATCATCTATCATTATATCTATTTTATTATCTAAACAAGTAGTAGCTTTATCTATACCATATGAATCAGTAATAATCTTATCTATAGATATTTTGTGATTATTTAACCAATTCATAGTAGGTTCTATAATATCTATTTCTTTAGAAGTGAAATGATTACTACGAGCAGTTATTACGTATAATTCATGACCTTTTTCTTTTAAATATCTTAATACTTCACTAGCATTATTCTTTATAGGTACATCTTTAAAAATATTAGTCATATTTTGTATAAAGAAATCATCTTTTATTTCTATATTACTAAATATATCTTCTTGATTAATATTATGACTTGTTGCGTAAGTAGAAGCTAATTCATTTATAATAGTAGAAGTATTACATAAAGTATTATCTAAGTCTATTCCTATTCTCATTTTATCTTCTCCAACTTTGTAATCGCATCTTTTATATTATTTACTTTTATTATTTTTATTTTTAATGAATGTTTTTTCTTATACTTAAGTGCAGCTTTATAATTACCTTTTGGAGCCAAAAAATATTTTGCTTTATCTTTTTCTGCGCCTAATAATTTATGTTCTATTCCACCAATTTCACCAATTGATCCATCTGCTTCTATTGTACCAGTACCAGCTATTTTATAACCCTTAGTTAAATCATTTTTAGTTAATTGATTATACATTTCTAAGGTAGCTATTAAACCTCCAGAAGGACCAGATTCTGATTCTTTAAACTTAATAGTTACTTTAGGATTAGTAGTATATTCAACTACATTTTGAAGGCCTGTTCCTAACATTAAACGTTCTCCATTTTTATCCTTATATTTATATAATTTAGCTTTAATAATTCTTTCTTTATTATTTCTAAGTACTTTTACATTTACTATATCATTTTCATTCTTTGTTTGAAGATATTTTTGATAATCATGATAATCAGTATATGAATTATCATCCATAGCTAGTACTTGATCTTGTACTTTTAAATTAGTTTTAAATCCATCTAAAATAGTAATTATATATAATTTAGAAGATTTCTCTTTAATATCTTTATTAGCTAAAGTATAAGCCCAGTATTTAGCTTTTTCATTAGCACTAATTAAATCTAAATCACTCCTAAATTCAATATCATCAATACTTTCTTTATCATTATATTTATAATTATTAGCATTTTCTCTTTCCCATGTAGGAACTACATAACTTAATAAATATGTAAGTACTGTACCCTTTAATTCAGTAACATAACTTATATTAAAACTACCTTTACTATTATATTTATCTTCTACTTTAATTCTACTTGATACATCACTAATTCCTCCCCCTACAGTAATATAGTAATTAACAGGTATTTGTAAAAGACAATATATAACAAGTAAAGTAATAATAAACTTATATTCTTCTACTATAGTTTTCTTTACTTCGTGTAGATATTTCTTCATATTATCACCTTATTTAATTATAACAAATAATAAGAAAAATATGAATGAAAAAGCTTGAAACATCATAATACTTGTCAAAAAAAGTACAGTTTTAAACTGTACTCTATTAACTATTCTAAATACTTGAGAATTTTTCAAAGAAGCTATTAGATCTTAACCATATAAATTAAGGCTTGATGAAACATCTCTTCCTGATGAAACATAGTTTATAGGACATATAACTTGAATACCAAATCTAGTAGTTAACTCTGGATGATAAAAACCTATATAAATTCTTAAAATATTATCATTTTCAATCTTAATCAAAACGTTATTGATACTAAAGTCTTGAACTTTCTTTCCATATTCATTAGTGGTATATCCTAGTTCTGGAATAGGATAATCAATTAAATCTTCTTGAGTACCATAAGAAATCATAAAATTATCATCTGTAGTCCTAGATCCTGAAGGATGAAAATCCGAATAAGCAAAAGCTTGTTTAATTACTAATCTTCTATTAGTACCATCTTTCATAATACAATCAACAGTATGTGTAGTTTGATTTCCAGTAACCTTTATATCATAGTGGGCTTCAGTTATACCTACTTTAATAAAATCATCTTGTATTTCTCTTGTTAATAAGTTTTTATATGTATATATTTCTTCTTTATATTGTTCTAGAATACGTTTTTCATTAAATGCAGCAACCGTTGAAAACATAGAAGATGAAATAGTAACAACTAAAATAAAACATATTATTACTTCGATGGTAGTAATTCCCTTATTATTTAAATGTTTCATAATCTTACCCCACCTCTATCGTAGCATACGAATAAAAATTATTATTATCAACAGTATGCTTAAATCTTATTACAATTCTATATTTAGCATTATTAGCAGAAGCATTTCTGTAATCAGGTAATAATGCAACATATTCTTGAAAAGCACTACTAAATACTTTTTCATTAGCTAATTCCTTACACTTTTCATCTTCTTTTTTTTGATCATAGATATGAGCTGCCTTACATTTAGCAACAAAGGCATTAGTACAAGCTGCATCAGTTCCAGTACACTCTTCTCTAAACCTTCTAAGAGCTTTAGTTCCCTTCTTTTTACTATCTTGAATAGCTACTGTATCTTTAAAATTCTTCAATTTAGTTGGATCATTATCTCCAATTCTATACGGAGTTAAAAAGATATCACACATATTACCATCTGAAGAACAGTTTGCTACCTGTAAAGCATTGACAAGTGTTTTACACATTTGAGCTTTTTCATCTGTGTTAGGTACATCTTTACACTCAAAACGTAAATAACCATATTGGGTAAAATTCTTTCCTTTAACACTAGTTCTAGCAATACTACTTCCATATCCAGAGTCTTCTATTATTCTTTTTATCCAATATGCTGAGTACTTGTCGTCAACATCATCATATACTTCTCTTTTTTCATACTCACCAATTAAAGGATAGAAATAGTAATAAATCATTGAAAAAATAGTCATTAGGAAAACTGTAACTACCAGGGTTTCAGCAAGAACGAAACCTTTATTATTAAATTTTTTCATAAATTATTTCTCTCTTTCCTTGATATTATCTTAAAATCATTATATAATAATTATGATAAAAATACCATAGAAAGTAGACAAAGGGGTTGAAATGATGGTTCAATTTGATGTCAAACGTGTCCAAAAGGGAACCGAAAGTTTCATGGTGTCTTTTGATTTTACTAAGACTCCTGTTACACAAATAGCTGATTATATTATTATTTCTGCATCTAAGCATAACGCTTCAGATATTCATTTCGATCCGCGTGAAGAAGGAATGATGGTAAGATTCAGAATTGATGGTGACTGTCAGGATTATACTTTTGTTCCTAAAGCTTATGAAAGAAACTTAACAACACGTTTAAAATTATTAGCAAATATGAATATTACAGAGTCTCGTCTTCCACAAGATGGTGCGATTAAAGGTATGTTTGGTGATACTTATCTAGATATGCGTGTGTCTGCACTACCACTTAATGAAGGTGAGAAAATAGTTATTCGTATCTTAGATTATACTCGTAGTTTGCAAGGTATTGATAGTTTAGGTTTCCATCCTAAAAACCTTGAAAAGATTAAGAGAATGATGGGAATACCTAATGGTATTATTCTTACTACTGGAGCTACTGGTTCTGGTAAATCTACAACTACTTATTCAATTCTACAAGGATTAAACAAACCTGAGACTAATGTTATTACTGTTGAGGATCCGATAGAAATGAATATCGAAGGTATCAATCAAGTTCAAGTTAATGCAGAAATTGGTATGACATTCGCAGCTGCCTTACGTTCTATCTTACGTCAGGACCCGAACGTTATATTAATCGGAGAGATTCGTGACTCTGAAACAGCACAAATTGCCGTACGTGCATCTATTACTGGACACTTGGTTTTATCTACAATCCATACAAACAATGCCTTAGCTACTGTTGAACGTTTATTAGATATGGATGTTGAACGTTACTTATTATCTACTGCCCTATCAGGTATCATTTCACAAAGACTTGCGAAAATGTTATGTCCTGACTGTAGATATCAAAGAGAAACTACTAAATATGAGAAAAAAGTATTTAAAAAATATATGCATATGGATGTAGCTACTGTTTGGGATGCTAATCCACATGGTTGCGATCATTGTCGTCGTGGTTACCATGGACGTATTGCAGTTCATGAAGTATTAGAATTAACTGATCAAATAAGAGCCGCTATTAGTAATGAAAATCTTGAAAAAGAAGATTTAGCTAAAATGGTTTACGATGGTGGTACTATTACAATGTTACAAGATGCTTTAATAAAATGTTTAGAGGGAAAAACTTCATTTGAAGAAGTATATCGTACAATTGAAATTGAAAATGAAGATGACGATAACTATGAAAATGAAATGGCAACAGAAATTAAAGCTACTATTCCAGAAGCTATTGTTGAAACAGAAAGTGACGACTTATTAGATGAGTCTAAGAAAACAAATACTGAAAATGATATTTCAAATGTAATTGAGGCTCCTGCATTTACAGCAGCAGACTTTATGAGTGAAGAAGAAAAGAAAGAAGCTGGACTATTACCTGCTGAAGATGAGAAAAAAGAAGGTGAAGGAGAAGAAAAGAAGGAAAATACTCCTACTCAAACAACTCCTACTGCTAACAGTCAGGCAACAGTACCTCCAGTTAAAACTGTACCAAAAGTTTCAACTATTCCAACTGTACAACCTGTTCAACCAATTAAACAAGCACCAGCAAGTACAGCTGTAGTTGGAATAAATGCTTCTAGTGGAGCACAACCTGTTGTTCAAGCACAGTCAACACTTCAAACTCAACCAATTATTCAAACAGCTGCCCAAAGTACAGAAGCAACACAAAGCGTACAACAAATACAACCAATTAAACCTATACAACCTGTTCAACAAATACAACCAATAAAGAAATAATAAAAAAGCTACTATTAATTAGTAGCTTTTATAATTCATTAATTTTATTTAGTATTTCATCATTAATATCTTCTATAGTTCTTAGCTTGTTATCTTTTATACATTCTATCTTATCCCAATTATATAATTCAGATAATTCAACGTATGCTTCTTCAGATGCTTTTAAGTATTCTGTAGATTTTTCATGTTCATCAATAGTTTCTCTATTCTTACGAAGCTCAAGAGAATACTCATAAGGAACATGTAGAAATATAGTTTTATCTGGCTTAGGGAATTTTAATAACCAATATTCTAATTTATCTATCCATTGATACATATCAAATCTTTCATCTTTATCATGAATCTTACTTCCTTGATGAGCTAAATTAGAAGTAGTATATCTATCTAAAATGACATAGTAGTCTTTCTTCAAATACTCTTGTATCTTAGGCATATTATATTTCCTATCAGCAGCATAATAAAGACTAACTACATAAGGATCAACATTAACTGCTCCTTCACTAAACAAACTCTCTCCTATTTCAGGTTTACCTAGATAATCTCCTCCAATAATTTTACCTGTTGGAGTATCATACATTGGAAAACTAAATCTAATACATTTTTTACCTGATTCAGTTAATCTCTCCTCCAAAAGTTTAGTTTGCGTTTCCTTTCCTGAACAATCAGTTCCTTCAATAACAATCACTTTTCCTGCCATATCAATTCTCCTGTCCTGGATTTATTTTAACACTAAATGAATTATTATCTATTTTACCCTCATATTCTTTTGAAATCCACATTCTAAGAGTTAACTCTTTACCTTCAGAAACATTTCCTTGATAAACAATTATTCCTTCATCGTCACCTATAGGCATATCTTCTAAATTATTTGTATAAGTAATTTCTCCTTTAGTAATAGAGAAATTAATATATTTCAAATCAATATTATTAATCATTGGGTATACAACAACTTGATATTTATTATTATTCTCTCCTGTAACTTTTAATTCTTGTGATCTAGTATTAACAATACTTTTACCTACATCGTCAGATAACTTTTTTAAATTATTTATTTTTATCATATCAGTAGTATCATTATTATAAAAAGAAATATAGCCAGCAGTAACTTCATTAACATGAGGTTCTAATACATCAGTAACAAATATTAGATAACTAACACCTAATACTAATAAAAGTAACAAAGTACTAATAACTGTATTTTTTAATAATTGTCTTCTCTGTTTTAGCTGTTTTTTAGTAAGTTTTTTAGTCCTTTTTTTCTTTCCCATAGCTATTTCCCCTTCTATTATAATATTAACAAACATAAGCATCCTGCACAATAAAGAACAAAAAATAAGTGTCTATTAGACACTTATTTTACTATTTTCATCAAATGGTACTAGTAAACATTTTCTACTAGCTAAATAATCACACATATGAACAAAGTTCTGATATTTAGTTTTTGGTTTCTCTAAAACTTCATTACCATTATAATCAGTAGTCCAAGGACCCATATGAGTTTTAATAACATCCCCCATAAATTTTGCATCTTCAGGTGACAATTCTAATTCATCACTCTTCTCTACTACAAAATTCGCCATAAGAATAGGATGATCAAACCTAGTGTATTTTTCTTGTGGATCTCCTAATTTTAATCCATCATGTACTAGTAAAGACATTAACATTAAATCTTTTTCATGAGAAGTATATTTATCACCAATACATGGATCATTCAACAACTCATAACCTATTCTCATCGCAGCCTTAGAATGTCTAAGTAGTCCACCTTCTCCAAGTGCATACTCTGGATGATACTTACCAGTTGAAGAAGCTGCTTCATGTAACCAATATTCAGGTAATAAATTAATTATTTTTAAAAGAGATTCTCTTAAAGACTTATCTTTAATCAATAATAACTCTTCTTTAAATATATCTTCTCTACTCATATTAATCCTCCAACATCCTTACAATTATTTCATTACTAATATACCATTTATCTTCTGGTATTCTAATTCTTCCATTAATTTCTACTAATAAACCATCATCTAATAATTCTTTAAACTTGCTTCTTAAATTACAATTATATTTATTTTCAAAATCACTGATTAAAATACCATCAGCTTTTCTTAAATTTAACATTATTTCATACTCATATAAATCTCTATCATCTAATTCTATATTTTCTAATATATAATTACCTTCTAAGTATTTATTGATTGAACGAGTATTAGTAATTCTCTTATTACCAGCATAACTACTAGCTCCTAATCCAAAACCATAATAATTAGAATTATTCCAATAACACAAATTATGTTTTGAATAAAAATCTGGTTTAGAAAAATTACTTATTTCATAATGTTCATAATTATGTTTTTTCATCTCAGTACATATTAGTTTATACATTTCATAATCTAAATCTTCAGAAATATTTTTAACATTATTAATCTTTAACATCGTATGATCTTCTATTATTAAAGAATATGTAGATATATGTTCTATATCTAAAGAAAAGATATAATCTAAATCACTCTTTAAATCTTCAATAGACTCAGTTGGTAAAGCATACATTAAATCTACATTAATATTATTAAAACCTAACTTTCTACACATATCTATAGTCTTATTAATTTTTTCTTTACTAATATTTCTATTTAGAAAATCTAAATTCTTTTTACTTATTGATTCTAGTCCAAAACTTAATCTATTAATACCATATTTCTTATATAGTTTTAATTTATCTTCATCTATATTTTCAAAATTAGATTCAATAGTAAATTCTATATCTTTAGATTTATTAAATACTTTTAATATATTAAACAATCTTTCTAACTCTTTTATATTTAGAGAACTAGGAGTACCTCCTCCTATATAGATAGTTTCTAATTCTTCTCCTTTATAAATAGAATTAATTTCTTTTTCTAACTGACTAAGATAATTATTAATATATTTATCATCATAATATAATTTACAAAAGTCACAGTAAGAGCATATCGTATTACAAAAGGGAATGTGTATATAACAATTAGTTATTTTACTTTTCACTTACTTTTGTATATTGTCTAGGCTTAGATTCTTTTACAGGAATAATTAATTCTTTTGAACAAAATTCTTGTAGTTTCTTTTCTTTTTCTTTTAAATATTCTACATCATCTTCATGTCTTAATAAGTTATCATTATGATCTAATGATCTAAATGCATCAGCAAGTTCTGTAAGAGCTATTCTATTACGATATTCATCAGTAAACTTTTCTATATCAACTCCAGGAATTAACATATATAATTTATCTTTTGAATCACTTATACATAATATTTCTCCATTTAAAATATCTTCTTTTAAATCATCAACGAACTTAGCATTTATTCCCATATAATTTAATCTGTTTAAAACCATAAATTCTAAGTTTTCTACATCTTTTTGATCAATAATAACTCTATCTTCTACTTCTTTTGCTCTTATAATTGCATTCGCAACTACATAACTTCTTCCTGTTACTAAACCTCTCTTTGTACTATTCCTTTCCATATTCAAACCTCCTAATCTTTTGAAAGAATTGACAAGAATGCTTCTTGAGGTAATTCAATACTACCTACTTTCTTCATTCTTTTTTTACCCTCTTTTTGTTTCTCTAGTAGTTTTTTCTTTCTTGTGATATCTCCCCCGTAACACTTTGCTAGAACATCTTTTCTAAGTGCTTTTACTGTACTTCTAGATATTATGTGATTACCTAGTGCTGCTTGTATTGGTACTTCAAATAGTTGTCTAGGTATAATATCTTTTAACTTTTCAACTATCTCTTTACCACGATTATAAGCAAAATCTTTATATACAATTAATGATAAAGCATCTACTACTTCTCCATTAATTAATATATCCATCTTAACTAATTTGCTTTCTTCATAACCAATCACTTCATAGTCAAAAGAAGCATAACCTTTAGTACATGATTTTAATTTATCAAAGAAATCAAAGATCATTTCTGATAAAGGTAATTTATATTCAATAGTTACTCTAGTAGTATCTATATAATCCATATTTATAAATATTCCTCTTTTATCCTGACATAGTTTCATAATATCTCCTATATAGTCAGATGGCGAGAAAACAACTGCTTTTACATAAGGTTCCATTATAGTTTTAATTTTCTCAGGAGTAGGCATTTTATAAGGTGCATCTACTTCTATTTCACTATTATCATTTAAAATTAATTTATAAACTACTGATGGTGAAGTAGCAATTATCTCAATATTAAATTCACGAGATATTCTCTCTTCTACTATCTCCATATGTAATAATCCTAAGAAACCTACTCTAAATCCAAAACCTAGTGCAGCTGAAGTTTCTGGTTCAAATGATAAAGCTGAATCATTTAATTGTAGTTTTTCAAGAGCTTCTCTTAAATCTTCAAATCTACTAGGATCTATTGGATATAATCCTGAATAAACACTAGCTTTCATTGGTTTATAACCAGGTAACTTCTCTTCTGCAGGATTCTTTTTTAAAGTAATAGTATCTCCTACAGAGACATCTTTAAGAGACTTTATTGATGCATATAAATAACCAACTTCTCCAGCTTTTAATTCTTTAACCTTTTTTTCATTCGGTGTATCAATAGATATTCCTAATACTTCATAACTTGCATTAGTCTGCATCATTAGTATTTCATCCCCTACTGATATTTTACCTTCCATAACTCTAATACTAGTAATTATTCCACGATAATTATCAAATTTAGAATCAAATATTAAGGCTTTTAATTTACTATTTGCATCACCTTTAGGTGCTGGGATTAATTCAATTACTTTATCAAGTAGTTTATCTACTCCTTCTCCAGTTTTACCTGAAGTTAGAACAATATTTTCTTTATCAAAACCTAAGTTTTCTAATTCTTCACTTACTTTATCTACATCTGCAGATGGAAGATCTATTTTATTAATAACTGGAATAACTGTCAAATTATTATCAAGAGCTAAATACAAATTAGCTAGAGTTTGTGCTTCTACTCCTTGAGTAGCATCTACTACTAGAATTGCTCCTTCACAGGCTGCTAAACTACGAGATACTTCATAAGAGAAATCTACATGTCCAGGTGTATCAATAAGATTTAACATATATTCTTGATTATTCTTTTTATAAGTTAGTTGAACAGCATTCAACTTAATGGTAATTCCTCTTTCTCTTTCTAGATCCATTGAATCTAACATTTGCTCTTTCAATTCTCTTTTATCTATTGCGCCTGTTAGTTCTAGAATTCTATCAGCTAAAGTACTTTTACCATGATCTATATGAGCTATTATACAAAAGTTTCTAATATTTTGTTGCATCAATAAGACCTCCAATCTAGGTGTAGTTAAGTATTAATAAGATTATATCACAAAGAAGAAAAAAAAAGAAATGACTTAGTCATTTCTAACTTCTTTATTTTGTATTGATCTTAATACTATACACATTCCTATTCCTAATATCATAATTCCAAAAACAATAATACTTGCAATAGTAGCTCCTGTATTTGGTACATTAGTTAGTATAGTATCTCCATTATTATCAACACCAGTTTGCATAAAGTTTATATCATAATAAGCAGTGAATCTAACTTGTACATCATCATCTACTCCATCTACTCTAAAGTTAAGAGAGCGAACTTCTATTTTATCAGAATCGTCTTCACTTATTACTGAATTATTTAATATTTGTGATTGACAAATATCAGAATAACCTATATTGTCATCAAATCCCATAGAACTTTCCATGAAATTAGTTGTAGGCATAGCAGCAACCATAAATCCAGCATTTGCACTTAGCATATTAAATACCTGAGCACTTGGTGAAGAAACATAACCTCTAGAACAAGCAGGATTTAAATAATTGTCAGATGAAAATACTCCTACATCTTCAACTTTAACATCCTCTGGTAAACGTTTTAGAATTTCATCCCTTTTAATTTGAGTACCATCTACTGAAATAATTCCATGATAATTAACATCTAAAAGCTCTAAACTAGAATAATCATTAAAACCAAAACTATCTAACCAATCATAATCAACAGCTAAATAGCGAATTCTTTCTTTATGATTAATATCATAGCCCTTAAAGTGATTGAATACTGCATTTAGATACATCAAATAATCTTGATTTGATAAATCTAATTTATCTAAATTATTAGATGAAATATATAACTCCGCAAGATTTATATTCTTACTTAAATCTATATCTTTTAAATTATTTAATGATAAATTCAAATAATATAAAGCTGTTAACTTAGATAAATCAATACTACTAATAGAATTATTATATAAATCTAACATATATAATTGAGTATTATTATCTAAATTAATACTACTTATATTATTACTAGCAGCATATAGCTTTTGTAAAAAAGTATTTTTAGAGACATCTAAACTTGATAGATTATTATTCGCAATAGATAACCTCTTTAGACTAGTTAATTTACTTAAATCTATACTACTTAGATTATTTTTTTGTAGATCTAGATACTCTATATTATTAGTCTCTGGTAATTTAATACTTGATAACTTGTTATCATATAATGAAACACTTACTAAATTTGTATTCTTAGATAAATCTATACTAGTTATTTTATTTTCACCTAAATTAATTGATTGTAACCCTGTTAATTGCTCTATACCAGTAGTATCTTCTATCTTTTCACCTACACAATATAAATATTCAACATTAGCTAAATCAGCCTTTGTAACAGTTGCTTCTTCATCAAAACTATTTAATACACAAGTATATAATGACTCAGATTTAAACCCTAAAGCTTCTGCTTCTTCACTAGCTTTATACTCTTTCTTATCTACTCCAATTACTACTTTAGAAGTATTTATTGTTAAGCCTAGAATAATAGCAATCAGTAAAATAATTAAACCATTCTTTTTCATAACTATTCTCCTCTAATATGTAATTGTACTACTATCAAAGTAATAATTCTTATTTAAATCATTTACTTTAAATGTATAAGATACAGTAGCAGCTTTATCTTTATACTTAGTAATTGAAATAGGATTTGCTTTTAAGTCTTCTTCTGTAACACTCTGAATCATTTCAATTAAAGTAGTATGATTAGCATCTTTATAAATATTAATCTTATATGTATCTCCTTCTTTAGAAGAAGTAGTATATATTACTTTTTCATTAATAATTAAATCCCCATTAGCTTTCTTAGTAGCAGAAGATAACTCTGTATAATATGGTTTTATTAATTCTTCTTCTTTTTCATCCTTACTAAACACTACTTTATAAACTTCTTCCTCTTCTGAATATGTTAATTTTGCAACACCTAAATCATTAATTGTGAAATTAAATTTATATTGTAATTCTGCTGGTGGTGTAAAACTAACATCTTTTCCAAAGAAACGAGGTAATTGTTTCTTAATTTTAGAAACAGATAAATCATATATTTTTTGTTTTTCTTCAGTTAATTTACCACTATAAGTTAAATCTTCTGGTGGTATAAAATACAATGCATAATATAGTTTATCTTCATCAGTAAGTGAACTGGCTTGTATACTAGTTCCTTTTAATAATTTATCATTACCATAATTACCAACATCATAAGAAACATATTTATACAATATTTTAACATTCTCATCACTAATAGGTACTTGTTTATCAACAACTGGTTCTTCTTCATCATGTCCACCAAATATAGCATTACTAATAAAGAATACTAATAAACCTATAACAATTGATATAACTACAACAATAGTAATAACTACTTTTTTATCCATTTTATGCTCTTTAGCATTACCATTTTCATCGAAGTCATCACCTATTTTGAAATCATCCATAGATTCACCTCTATTCTATTTAATTTTACAATAAATTAAGAAAAAAAGAAATACCTTTTTGTATTTCTATTTATTAGGATTCATTTTAACAATACTAGTGTTTTTAAAATCAATATTCTTAACTAAATCTTCTAGTTTTTTATATTTCATTTTTCTAATTAATTCCATCCTATTAGGAATAATATCACCATATTTAATAATATCATCATAACTATTATTAACAACCATTTCTACATTATCATAAATTCTTACTTCATTTGCGATCCAAACTTTTTTAATTCTTTCAAAAGAAGCACTATCTAATTTAACCTTATCTAATACATTCTTTATCTCTGTAATTAACTTATCAGCATCAGGAGTAGAAGCCATTAAATAGAAAACTTTATAAGCTTCTATACTTTCTACTTCTGTAGATAGTCCTAATAGTAATTTCTGTTGTCTAACTCTTTCTCTAAATAATGATGAAGCTCCAAATAATAATGTAAAAAGCATATTAAGATATAAATCTAATTCTACATCATTTAGTTTTAAATCCTTTGTAGGTATCTTTAACCCTAAAGCTACCTTAGGTACTTCTATATTACCTTTAATAGATAATTCTTTCTTATTAACACTTTCTTTTTCTTCAACAGCTTTTACTGTAGGTAAATCTATTTTTTTCTTATCTTTTAATTCTTCTTTAATAATATTTAAAGCTTCTTCTTTAGAAAAATTACCTACTATTAAAATAAACATATTATTTGGTACATAGAAATTATTATAACAGTCATATAAATCTTCTTTAGTAATCTTATTAATCTCTTCTACTGTACCTGCAATATCTATTCTACGAGGATGTTTATGATAGATACATTCTCTTAATTTCATTTCTAATTCAAAGTCAGGTATATCTTTATACATATTTATTTCTTCAGCAATAATACCTTTTTCTTTTTCAACATTTTCATCTGTATAATATGGATCATTTACAAAGTTCAATAAATATTTTAAATTACTTTTAAAATTCTTAGTACCAAAACAAATATACTGTGTACTATCAAAAGAAGTAGATGCATTAGAATCAGTACCACTTTCAGAAAAATAAGTAAATGGATCTATACCATCTTCTTGTTCAAACATTTTATGTTCTAGGAAATGAGCTATACCAAGAGGTGGTTTAAACTTCTTATTATCCCTACTAAACTCTATAATATCACTACCAAATCTAGTAGCATAACTAATAAAATAATTCTTTTTATCAACCATAGGTATCATAAAGATATCTAATCCATTCTCAAGGGTTTCTATAAAACAATCTCTATCTAAACCATCTAGATTAATCTTCTTCATTCTTTACCCCCTCCAATAAAAATACTGTATCCATAGTAATCTTTTTATATACCTTTAGTATTTCTTTTTTAGTTACCTTATTCATCTTCTTTAATCTTTCAACTATTGGAGGTAACCCTAATAATTCTTCATTTAAAAATTCATTAATAATACGATATTCATCTTCTTCTAATTCTTCTATTGATGTATAGTAAAACTCTTTAGCTACTTCTATATCTCTATCAGTAAATTTACCCTTCTTTAAATCATTTAAATTTCTAGTAATCAAATTAACTGTTTTTGCATAATTATCTCTATCTATACCTGCACCTATTAATAATAAATTATCTAATTTATTAATAGAAGATCTAATTGTATAACATAGAGAGTTCTCTTCTCTAACATTTTTAAATAGTTTTGATTCTACTCCCCCACCAAATATTAAATTAGCTAATACTAAAGGATAGTTCTTTTCATATTCAGTTAATTTATTCATTGGACAAGCTATTGCGAGTTTAGATTGAGTATTATTAATTTCTTCTCCAGTAAACAATCTCTTTTTACGAGGAATATGTTCTTTTAAAGAATAACTTGCTTTTCTCTTTTTAATTCTTTTAAATTTAAAATATTTCTTAATCAAAGAAAGCATTTCTTTATTATCAAAATTACCAACTACAAAGATATCTACATAGTCATTATTAATCATCTTTTGATATGCATCATATAAACTACTCTCAGTAATCATATCTAAGTCTTCTAAATAACCAATAGATCTATATGATACTGGACTGTTAGAATCATAAGCTTCTAACATTTTAATCATACTGTAACTAGAAGAACTTTCCTTAATAGAATTAAGTATCATTAAAGCATTATTCTTAGAAATATCTAATTTTTCTTTTTTAAACTTATTATCACTTATATCTGGATTTAATAATATCTCACTAAAAAAAGAAAAAGCTTTTTCTAAATTACCTTCTTCTGTATATTTATCCATTAATACTTGGAAGTTAAAACTAGTTAAAATATAATTACCTAATCTTCTATTACTATTACTAATACTTGCGGCATATAAGTCTTCTGCCGCAATAACCAAATCTCTTTTAGTCTTATATTTCTTTGAAGACTGAAGTAAAATGTCTGCTAAAACATTACGTTTAGTAATTTCTTCTTTAATAATTGGTGTATGAAATAATACTTTAACAGTAATTGTTTTAAACTTCTCTGTTTTAATCATATGTAAATTAAAAGATCCTAAATCTTTTCTAATATAATCCATAAATTCCCTCCTGTTTAATAATCTGCCCCTCTTTATTAGATTATAGATTCTAAAGCTAATTCAATCATATCATTTAAAGATTTTTCTCTATCTTCACTAGATAAACTTCTCTTATCATATAATGAATCAACTACAGTCATTAAAGCAGTTGCTTCACGACCTAATTTTTTAGCTACATAGAACAAGCCAAATGCTTCCATTTCTACAGCTAAAAAACTCATATCTGGAAATGTATTTCTGAATTTATTTTCATCATCACAATATAAATCAAAAACATCACTAGTAATAGTTTTACCAACTTTTAAATCAGTATTATTCTTTTTAGCAGCATTCATTATTTCTCTATTTAACTCAGCAGATGACTGAATAAAATCAACATCTACTCCATCTAATAATTCATCAAAATAGCTCTTACAATAAGCTCCTGTTGATAATACTACATCTAGTAATTTAACATCTTCATTAAATGAACCACTAGTACCAATTCTAATTATTTTTTCAACATCATAAAACTTATATAATTCATAAGCATATATACCAATACTTGGAATGCCCATTCCACTAGCAAATACAGTTACTCTTCTATTTTTATATTTACCAGTATATCCATACATATTACGCACTGTATTAATAAGTTTTGCATCTTCTAAAAAATTCTCCGCAATATATTTTGCTCTTAAGGGATCACCTGGCATTAAAACTACTTTCGCAATATCTCCCTTTTTACTCTCAATATGAGGTGTAGCCATATTCATACCTTCTTTCTTATTTATTATATCAAAAATAACAATAATAAAAAAGCAGTAAAATTTTTACTGCTTAATATTTTCTAATTATAATATTCAAATAAAAAACATCTGGGTTTAGACCCCAGATGAAATCCAAAAGGAATTCGTCTGTAGAAAAAGGCTATCTTCCTTAATTTGATTTTAATAAAACAGTTTGATTTTTGCAATAAAATTATTTAGTCTTAATATTCTTTTTAATTGCTTCATTATAAATATCTTCTATATCAGATATTATTTTATCTTGTGAATAATTATTTTTTATTACTGAACATAAATGATTCTTATTAAATGTTTTTTCTTTACTTAATACTTCATTTATTTTAGAAGCTAAGTCTTTAGAATCATTAACTTTGAAAACTAATCCCAAATCATCACTTACTATTTCTGTTAATCCACCAATGTTAGATACGATTACAGGAGCCCCACAAGCTAGTGCTTCAGCCGCTACTAAGCCAAAAGCTTCTTTTCTAGATGGAACAATAGAACAATCCACAATATTATATATTTTTTGTAATTCATCTTGAGGAAGATTACCTAAGAAATGAACATTTTTTAAACCATATAACTTAGCTTTTCCTTCTAATTCATCTCTTAATTCACCATCTCCAACAATTAAAGTCATTAGATTATCATCATTATTAATTGCCAAAGCATCAAGCAATGTATCAACACCTTTAATCTCAGTAAGTTTACCTACATAGCTAATAACATTATCACAGTTATTTTCAATACCATATTCTTTTAAAACTTCTTCTCTACTTAGGTTACTATCTCTATAAAATATATCAGTATTAATACCATTTTTTATTAACTTAACTTTTTTACTTTTACCAAATTCTTTAGTTAATAATTTTAAATTATCAGTAGAAATAGCAATTACACTACTAGCGTATTCAAAAGCTTCATGAGCCCATTCAGTACCCCAATTAATATTCTTTTCTCTTTCATTATTAATCCCAATAATATCTGTACCATGACAAGTAACAATTAATGGTAATCTATATATTTCTCCTAAAGTACAACTAATACCAGATAAAGTCCATAAATGTTGCCCATGTATTATATCAGGATTAAAATCATATACTGCTTCAAATGTCTTACGATAGAATGCTTCCTGATATGCAGACCTTTCCTTTTTAGTCATATCCATAAAGTTAAAATCACTTCTAGGATGAGTACTAAAACAAGGAAAATTAAAATCCAATTGACCCTCTATTTTATCTTCATTTTTAAAGAAAACTGGATATAATTTAATTCCTGGAAACTTTTCATACTCACGTCTATTTTCCGGGAAAACAACCGCACATTCATGCCCTCTCTTCATTAAAGATTTAGCTAAATTTAAAGTATATACTCCACTTCCAGAACCAGTAAGTGGAAAATGATTAACAAATAATATTTTCATAAGACACCTCATTTAGTTAAAGAGAAATGATAATCATTTCTCTATTCTTCTTCATTTTCACTAAATTGTACTAAAACTTCACGTGGTTTAGAATTACCAGTAGCTGGTCCAATAATACCATTTTCTTCTAATAAATCTATCATAGTGGCAGCTTTATTATAGCCAATTTTAAACTTTCTTTGTAATAGTGATGCAGAAGCTTTACCAGACTTAACAACGAAATCTACAATTTCATCATATAGTTCATCTCCACCATTGCCTCCGCCAACACTGTCATTATCACCTTTACTATCAGTTTTTACTTCATCTAATTTCATTAGAGAATCATCATATGAAGCAGCTTGTTGATTCTTAGTAAAATCAATTATTTTTTGAATTTCTCCATCAGTAATAAATGATCCTTGAATACGAATTGGTGAATTCATACCAATTGGTAAGAAGAACATATCACCTTTACCTAATAGTTTTTCAGCACCAACTTGATCTAGAATAGTTCTAGAATCTATACCACTACCTACTGCGAATGCAATACGGGACGGAATATTAGCCTTAATCAATCCAGTAATAACTTCCGTTGATGGTCTTTGAGTAGCAACTATTAAGTGTATTCCTGCAGCTCTTGCTTTTTGCGTAATACGTAGAATCGAATCTTCAACTTCTTTAGCAGCTACCATCATTAAATCAGATAACTCATCAATAATAATTACTACATATGGCATTTTTGGTAATGGATCATCACTATGTTTCTTATTATATTTTTCTACATATTCATTGTATCCTTCAATCTTTTTAGTACCCGAACTAGCAAACATTTGATATCTCTTTTCCATTTCAGCTACCATTTTTTGAAGTAATACTGCTGCTTGTTTAGGATCAGATACAACAGGACACATTAAATGTGGTATTCCATTATATACTGATAACTCAACTACTTTAGGATCAATCATGGCTAGTTTTACTTCATCTGGTTTAGCTCTCATTAATATAGAACAAATAATACCATTAACACATACTGATTTACCTGAACCAGTAGTACCAGCGATAAGTAAGTGTGGCATTTTATTAATTTCACAAACACCAATTTCTCCCATTATAGATTTACCTAAAGGTACCATTAATTTCTTATCCTTAGCTGCTTGCATTGTACGACTAGCCATTATTTCATAGAAACTAACTGGTAATGGTTTATCATTTGCAAACTCAACACCTACAGTACTCTTACCAGGAATAGGCGCTTCAATACGTACATCTTTCTTTGATAAAGCTAAGGCTATTTCCCTACTCAAAGTAGTAATTTTATTAACTCTAGTACCACTAGCTATTTCTAATTCATATTGAGCTACAGTAGGACCAACATGAACTTCTACTACTTTTGCCTCTACTCCAAAACTCTTTAATACTTTTTCTAATTTCTCAATATTTGCCTCTATTGCAGCATTATCAGTAGTTGTATTTTTATTACTAGGTTTATTTAATAAATCAAGTGAAGGTAATTGATAACTAGGATTAATAACAGAGTTTTGACTAGGTGTTCCCTTTTCTTCTTCTACTGCTTGATTAGATGTTTTCATAACATCTTCTCTTTTAACAACTGGCTTTTCCACTTCTTCCATTTCATTACCATTACTAATCTTAACTTTCTTACTAGGATGTTCATCTTCTTCAGATGCTGTTTTACGATTAGCTTTAGATTCTTCAATATCTTCAACTCTATTCTTAATGAATTCTACAATAGAGAATCCAGTAAATAAGCATACTCCTCCAACTATAAATACTATTGTGACTATTTGCATTCCTAAATATGAGAATAATTTAGTAAAAGTTAATGAAAATACTCCTCCAATTAATCCTCCACCTAAAGTAATATTTTCTCCAATAGTACCATTAGCCATCATATCTTTAAAACCTAATTGTAATTGATCTAAAGTTATTTTAAATATAGCATCTGTATTACTAGCATTAGATACTATACTCCAATGCGTAAAAGTAAGTACTCCAAGTACTAATAAATATATTCCAAACATTTTACTAGAGAAAAAGTCTGGCCATTCACCTTTAAATAAAACATATATTCCTAATATTAATAATATAGCTAAGAAAGCCATATACAAAGAACCAGTTAAACTCATACTACAAAAAGCTATTATTCTACCAGCAGGTCCTAATTTACCCAAACCTAAAATAGCTAGTATTATAAATAATATAGCATATAAACTTGCAGACATTTCAAAAGTATTTTTTCTTTTTCTTCTTCTTCTCTTTGCCATATATTTCTCCTATCTTCCTAACTATATTATACTATAAAAAGTGTAAAACAATTAAACATTTACAATAAATTTACATTATTTATGTTAAGTCAACTATTCTATCTTCTACTTCTCTTGCATCCACAGCATATTCTTTAGGATTTTGCATATTAACATATACTGGTAATTCTTCAATACCTAATTCTTTACAGGCATATAAAGAATACCTAGGAACAGTTGAACTAATAAACTCATATGAAGTACCATTAATTTCACCATTACAAATTAATTGATTATTTTCTAAAAAGCTATGTTTTTCATCTATTATTTTTGCTTGTATTATTGTTCCTGTATTTTTAAGAACTTCCAATTTCTTTTTTTCATTATTCATCTTTAATAAACCTTTTAAGTTCAATATTAATGTAATTATTCCAATTGCAGAGCATGAAATCATCATAGCTAAGTAACCATCCCCATCACGGGAATTTATTAGTAAATATAAATATAAAAAAAAGGCTCCAAAAACTATAAGAATTATACTTATAATTGTAGCAACTATAATCTCTTGCTTTTTCTTATTGAAAGAACTATTCGCTTTGTTCATGATTAATCTCCTTTAATATACTAGTATCAACCTTATAATTCTCTATATTACCAGCTTCATAGTTAACTGTAAATTCTGTTATACCATTCTTTTTAATTGCTTCAGTATAATCATATACAACATTATCGCTTTTAAAAAAATATATTTTTCTATCATCAGGATTAACCCATGACGTAATTATATAATAATCAGATCCAGTATCACGATCATAATGTTCTCTAATTTCTTTAAATTTTGTCTTAATAATTACGGGAGATGATTGTATCTTATTATATTTTTTTATTGCTTTATTTTCTTCATTAAACATCCAAATACCAACTCCTAGAAAAAACAATCCAGGTAATGTAGTTAATGGTGCCAATTCATTAGGAACAGTATCGTCTTTAAGAACACTAATTATTGGTAAAACTGTAGCTGCAATACCAATTATTATTACTACCAAACTAACTCTTAAACCTTCTCTTTTCACAATACCACCTCTATAATAATTATAGATAGATTTAATAATACTTTCAATAATAAAAAAAAGAGCTTTACGCTCTTGATACATACTTCCCATCTGCAGTAGAAACAATTATAGTTTCTCCTTCTTCAATAAATAAAGGTACTCTTACTAATAATCCTGTTTCAACAGTTGCATCTTTTAAAGCATTTTGAGTAGTATTTCCTTTAACAGCAGGTTCTGTATGAGTTACTACTAATTCTACTTTATCAGGTAAAGCAACACCTAGTATTTCTCCTTCATAGCTAGTAATATATACTTCTAGATTTTCTTTTAATAGTTTTGCTTGATCAGCAATTTTTTCTGCAGGAATTTCTAATTGTTCATAACTTTCCATATTCATAAAATAATATACATCATTCATATTATATAAATATTGCATTAATTGCTTTTCAATTCTAGCAGTAGCTACTTTTACTCCAGCATTAAAAGTTTGTTCAATAATTGAACCAGTTCTTAAATTCTTTAATTTTGCTTTAACAATAGCTGCTCCTTTACCAGGTTTAACATGTTGAGTTTCCATTACTACATAAATATTTCCTTCATATTCAATAGTAATACCATTTTTTAAATCATTTGTACTTATCATTCTCTCACTCCTAAATTAAAAAATAAGTTATTAGCTTATTTTCTTATTTTATTTCTTTTCCTTATGTACAGTGTGTTTTCTACATTTAGGACAGTATTTATTCATTTCAAGACGTTCTGTTGTATTTCTTACATTTCTTGGTTCTCTATAATTTTCTTCTTTACATTCACTACATACTAGAGTTTTATATTGTCTATTTCCGACCTTAGCCATTTTTATCCCTCCTTCACGTCTATCGGTATTATACACTACTTTTTTAATTTAAGCAACTAATAACCATACATTTCACTATATTTACTAGTTATTTCTCTTGTAATTCTATAAGTAACTAGTGATGCATGATCAGTTGTTGAATTAGGATGAGAAGAATCTGGTGAAGTAACCATAATACTCATCTTAGGATTATCATATGGAGCATATCCTATAAATGAACTAGTTATTGTCTCAGTATCTATTCTTCCATCATTATCAGTATCAATAAAACTTTGAGAAGTACCAGTCTTACCTGCAGGTTTCATATCACTATTCATATAACCTACTCCATATCCTCCAGGAGAATTAAGTACTGCAATAAAGCCTTCTCTAACTCTATTCATATATTCTGGTTTAGTATCTATTTTATTTAATACTTTGACATCTACTTTTTTCTCTAATTTACCTATATTTTCATTTTCACTAGATGCATGAACTTCTTTTAAAAGATGTGGTTCTAGTCTCTCTCCTCCATTAGCAATAGTTGAAATATACTGAGATAACTGAATAGGAGTATATGTTTCATATTGACCTATTACATAGTCTAATAAATTACCAGCTGCTTTGTCTTTAGAAGTATAACCACTACTTTCAACTGGTAAATCTATACCTGTTTTAGTACCCAATCCAAAAGAACGATACATATTACGATAAATATCAAAAGACTTTTGATTGAAATTAAGTTTCATATTATAAAAGTATTCTTGTCCATTAACTCTAATAGCTGTTTTAAATTGATATACATTACTACTCTTAGCTAAAGCAGTTATATCATTCACAACACCTAAGTTATTAACAGATGAACATTTTTCTTTAGGTATACCTGATATTTTAATACATTCATCTTTTATTCTATCTCCAATATGAATAGCTCCAGTATTATATCCTACTAAGATTGAAGCTCCTTTAACTACACTTCCAGGTGTAATTGGTGAAGTTAAAATACTAGTAGTATTATCAACTATATTACCATCAATTATTCTTTTACCAGCCATAGCTAAAATCTCTCCTGTTTTAGGATCTTGTATTACAACGCTAGAATGATCATAATACTCAGTATTAGCCTCACTTTTTGCATTAATTATTTGTTCAGCAAGAATTCTTTCAACTTCTCTTTGTAGGTTAATATCTATAGTTAAAACAATATCTTTACCACGACTACCTTCTTTTAATAATTTAACTTCATGGGAATTAACTACATCATAAACAGCTTTTTCCCCGTGTAAATACTCTTCATATTGCTTCTCTAAATAACTAATTCCTACTCTATCATTAAGACTATATCCTTTTTCTAAATAATAATCTTTATCTTCTGCAGGAATACCCTGAGTGCTTGTGGAAACTTTACCTAGAATAGTTTTAAATACATCTCCATAAGGATAAACTCTTTCCCAATCTATCTTAGTATTAAAACCAGTTAAATATTCATTATTCTCAGATACATAAGCATATTCTTTATCACTAACATTACTCTTAATTATTTTTTCATCATAAGTATAACCCTTATTCATTAGATAAAATAAGTAAGCTAGTTTATTCTCTTCTTCAGAAAAAACTAAATCCTTTTCAGCTATTCTACTAATTTTAAGTTCTTCTAATTCTCTCTCAGTCATCTTCTTTTGAATGACTTTATCTTTCTCTTCCTGAGTAACCAACTTATCACATAATTTTTCATTCTTAAAAAAGTAATACTCTCTCTTAGCTCTATCAGTTAACTTACTATAATCTAAATCTATATGTGGTAATAATCTCTCAGCCACTTCAAGCATATCAGTATTAGTAACACCTTTAGGTTTGCGATAAGTAATCGTCTTCAAAGACTTATTATCTACAATAATATTATAGTTTCTATCATAAATTCTACCTCGAGGACTACTAGTACCATAAACTGTTTTATAATCTAATAAGGCTAATTGATGAGAATAGTCTTTTTTATTTATTATCATAACATCTACTACTTTTATAAAAACAATACTAAATAATAATAAAATCACGACTAAAAAAAGTGTAAATCTTGCACTTATTATCTTATCATAATTAACATGTTTTTTATTAGTCTTGTTTTTCTTCATAAAATGCCTCTATTACTATAATAACACAAAAAATAATCTTAACTAAATTTTATTTAACAAAAAAAGATGACTTTCGTCATCCTTTATATTTCTTCTCTTATATTATGCGATTGAACATAATGGTAAATTTGCAGCAGATCCACCTACTACAGTAACGCTTGCAGTTTTTGCAGTAGTTGCAGGTGCTGTTGGTTTAGCAGCTCCAGCTACAAGTACATTTGATCTAGCAAGTTGATCTAATAAAACTGGGTTTTTAATTCCATGAGTTCCATCTGTCATAGATACATAATAATCATAGTGAGTAGTCTTTAATCCTTCTCCACCTACAGCTACTTCGTATTTTGCGATAACTACGAATCCTGCTACTTCTTGATTTGCCCAAGAAGATTTTCCTCCTGATTCCATTAAATCTGTTCCTGAATTAGTACTACTATCGAAATAATAAGCATACTTAATTGCATTTGCTTTAGAATTTCCAGCTGGTAATGCAGATGCTAATGTTTGAGTAGTAGCAGAACCATTTGCATAACATCTAATTTCATCAGATGCTACTGAATTTTGAATTGCTGATGCATATGATTTTGCAGTGTTCATGAATGTATCACGACGTGAATTTTCAATTGTTCTTGAAACTGCTGGGATTGCAACTAACATTAAAATACCCATAATTGTAATAACTGCAAGTAACTCAATTAATGTAAAACCTTTACTATTTATTTTTTTCATATTTTTTCTTTTCCTCTCTTTCTATTTTATAAATTAATATTATCATTCTTTTTTTTCGTTTACAATACTTTTTATGTAAAATTACAAAATTTTACAATTATTTTAAAACTTTACCTGGGTAGTAATCCACCACCCTACTACATATGCTATCTAATTTATGACTATCATTAATAGCGCCCATATCAGATTCTTTTGCTCCAACTAATCCATCTATTAGTTGATCATTAGAAATTTCTGTTATTAAGTCATCTTCTCCTGCGGATATCCTAGCTCTATCTATAAGATTATAACCAATTCTTTTAGAGTCTTTTTCTTCAATTAATCGTACATAGTATTTGAATTGATTACCTTTTCTAGTAACAACTATAAATGAATTAAACTGTAAATATTGTCCACCGTTAGGTCCAGTTGAAATATCATCACTATCATTTAAATAATTAAGCGCATAGACAATACATTGACCATTTGTTGGTCTATTTGCTGCATTTATTCTTGAGAACTTTAATTTAGCTGTATCAACCATTTTTGTAGCATCTGCTTTCATTACAGATGTTTTATTGTTTGCTAAAATACCTGATATATTAGGAATAGCTATTCCCATCAATATTCCTAATACTACTAGCATTGCTAGTAATTCTACTAATGTAAAACCTTTATTATTCATCTTATCACCCTAAGTTAATTATAACATAGTTTTTTCAAATGCAATTAAAATTGCTTTTACTTTACAAAAAAATACGTTAAGCTTAACGTATTATTTTTTCTTCTTTACAACTTTCTTTTTTCTAATCACTATAGTTCCTGCGATTAATGCAACAAATATACAAGTTATAATTAATATATTTCTACTATCATTATCTTTTACTTCTATTACTTTTTCTTCATCACTAATTAAGAATAATGAATTAGAGTCATATTCACAAGTATCATCTTTAGGACAATTGATTTGTCCTACTAGATAAATAATATTATTAGAAAGACTAAAATCCTCAATAGTATAATATTCATCATATATTTTCTTTACTTTATTTTTTATAGTTCCATCAAGAGCAACTTTAATTACTTCAGTACTCTTATCTACATTATTAGAATATAGTAATAAATATTCTTTTAAACCATTATCTTTTAATGGTAAAAGTTTAACTACTTTATTTTTATCTAATGGAGTATCTCCAAATATCTCCCAATTGTTTTCATTATTAGAATTATAATTTATTAAATAATAACTAACATCTCCTTTAGATAACTTAACATCATTAGTTGCGCCATATAGAATAAATCCATCAGTTGATTCAGCTAATTTACATGATTCATATTTATCTAAATCATCTGCAATTACTGTTTCCTCTTCTCCATTTATGTTAAATCTAACTAATTGTAGATGTTTATCATCACCTGTTACTAATTCTTTTAATACTACATATCCTATTAATGAATTATCTTTATAAACTAATTCTATATCATTATAATTAATATCTGTATAAATATCTTTATATACTTCTTTTTCAAAAATAACATTTAAGTCTCGATCTAATTTAATTAAATAACTATTATCATTATTATTACCTATAGTAATATAACCATCTACTATACCTTCACCATTATAAGAAGGTATTATTTTATTAATAGTTATATCTTTATTAATATTTAAATTCTTTTCTAATACTTTTTTACCATCTAATGATAATTTAATAAATAAACTTTCATTACTTACTTCTTCACCTATATTAGCAGTAGGTTTAACTACTAATAAATAACCATCTATTGTTCCTTCACTATTATAACTATATGATAAATAGTCTAAATAATCTTCTTTAGTACTACCATAGATGTATCTCCAAGCAATTTTATTATTACTATCATACTTAACTACAATTGCTTGATAATCATTAAATTCTTGATTATCCTGTTCTATTACTTCTCTTAATATATATCCTCCAGTAATAAAACCATCTTTTTTATTTTCATTATCAAAAGAGTCTTCAATAAACATAAATTTTTCTTCATTATATTTATTCATTGATACTACAGTATCTGTCGCGTATACATTAAAACTATAAAATATAGTAAATAATAATATTAAGATAAAACTACTTTTTTTCATAAAAGCACCTCATTAGAATTATTATATGACAAAAAAAGACTAATTACTAGTCTTCTATTTCATTTTTAATCATTTCGATTTCCTTACGAGTTTGGTATCTTTTATATCTAAAATTCTTAGGTAATAAAGTAAGTAATATTTCTCTAGATTTCTTTTCTTTCTCATAATACTCTCTAAATAGAGGTCCTTTGTTTTTAATAAATATTGGTCCAAAGAAATATTCTTTTTTATTATATTTTTTCTTTCCTTTTTTAAAGATAATTATTTGATATATAAATCTCTTATCTCTAACAAATTGTTCATTATCAATATAAAAACCATTCTTACATAAATATCTTTTTACATCTTCTTGATAATTATTAGGACTCAATATAAGTGTTTTTACTTTTTTTAATACTTTAGGACTATCTTTACATATTCCAATAATACTTCTACCACCCATACCTGAAATAATAATAGTATTAATATCATCACTATATGTAGTTAATCCTGGTCCTAATCTTGTTTCTATTTCTCCATCTAATCTTTCTCTTTTTATATTATTTTTAGCTTGTTCTAGAGGTCCTTCTGCTATATCACTAGCAATTGCTTTAATATTTTTCTTTTGTTTAACTAGATAAATATCAAGTAATGCATGGTCACATCCTACATCTAGACAAACTGAATTAGATTCAACCAAATCTCCTATTTTTTTTAATCTATCATTTATTTTCATTAATCTGTTAAGAAATCCTTTAATTTACGAGAACGAGATGGATGTCTCAATTTTCTTAAAGCTTTAGCTTCAATTTGACGAATTCTCTCTCTAGTAACTCCAAAGATTTGTCCTACTTCTTCTAGAGTTCTACATTGACCATCGTCTAATCCAAATCTAAGTCTTAATACTTTTTCTTCTCTCTCTGTTAAAGTAGCAAGTACTCCACGTAATTCTTCTTTTAACATCTCAACTGTTGCGTATTCTTCAGGACCCATAGTTCTTTCATCTTTAATAAAATCTCCTAAATGAGAATCATCTTCTTCACCAATTGGAGTTTCAAGTGATACTGGATCTTGACTTATTTTATATACTTCACGAACTTTTTCAACAGTAATACCTAACTTCTTAGCTATTTCTTCATCTGTTGGTTCTCTATTTAATTCTTGTGTTAATTGTCTTTGTACTCTAGCTAGTTTATTAATAGTTTCAACCATATGAACTGGTACTCTAATAGTTCTAGCTTGATCTGCAATAGCACGTGTAATTGCTTGTCTTATCCACCATGTTGCATAAGTAGAAAACTTATAACCTTTAGTTGGATCAAACTTATCAACAGCTTTCATTAATCCAATATTTCCTTCTTGAATTAAATCTAAGAATAACATTCCACGTCCAACATATCTTTTTGCAATACTAACAACTAAACGTAGATTTGATTCAGCTAACATCTTCTTAGCTTCTTCATCACCTTGTTCTGCTCTTACTGCATATTCAAATTCTTCATCTGAAGTAAGTAAGTTAATACGTCCTATTTCTTTTAAGTACATTCTAACTGGATCATTAATTTTAACATCTCTAGTAAGAGTTAAATTCTCAACTGCGATATCTTCAGTTATTTCTTCTCCAGAAGCATCATCACTACCATCTTCAGAAACTATATCAATATTAGCATCTACTAAGAAATTATATAATTCATCTAATGAATCACTATCAACTTCTAGTCCCTTTAATTGTTCTGCTAATTGTTCATAAGTAACATATCCTTGTTTTTGACCAAGTTTTAATAACTTTTCTTTTCTCTCATCAAGAGTCTTTATTTCTTCAACCATACCTATTTATCTCCTAACCTAAGCTTCCTAATCTTTTCTACTATCTTAGCCTGTTCTAATGGATCTACTTCTTTCTTCATCAAACCCGTGAGTCTTTTTATTTCTTCTTTAGTTGCGTATTCTTTCGCAACCTTAAAATATTCCCTTAACTCCATCTCATCTATAGTCTCATTATACTCTTCAGCTAAAATACCATTAATTAGTAACATAATATCTTCTTTATCCTGAATAGATGTATAAAAATCAGCTACATTAATATTTCCATAACTACTATAATAATGTTTTATCTCATTACAAGTATTTCTCATTACGGTAGTTGGAAATATCAATCTCTCTTCCATTACCTTTTCTATTACCCAATCATTATTCAACATAAAGTAAATAATCTGTTCAAAAGCTTTCGTATATTTATCCTTCTTAGTAATTGTTTTCTTTGGAATAATTACTTCCTTTTTCTCTTCATTCTTAAGAAGGCTATTCATACGCATTTCCAGTGTATTATAACCTATATCAAACTCTTTTGCAAGTCTTTTTAAGACAACTTCTCTTCTAATTGCATCATCTAATTTAGCTGTTTCTTCAATTACTCTATTTATATAATTAGCTTTTTCTTCATCACTTTTAAAATTAACATTATCACGTAATTTATTAAGTTTAAAATCAGAGTAATTTTGAGCATTATTGATTAATCCTTCAAATCTCTCTTTTCCATGTTTCAAGATAAAACTATCTGGATCATCATTATCAGGTAATTCTACTACTTTTACTTCTATTCCACTATTTAATAATAATTCTCCATTATTTAGGGCAGCATTAACTCCAGGAGCATCTCCATCTAAACATAAAATAATATTATTAGATAATCTTTTAATTAAATTAATCTGTTCTTTTGTTAAGGCTGTACCCATTAAAGCAATAGTATTCTTAATACCAATAGTACTAGCTCTAATTACATCCATGAATCCTTCCATTACAATAACAGATTTCTTTATTCTACATTCTTCACGAGCAATATGATAGTGATATAACATTTCTCCCTTTTTAAAGATAGGAGTTTCTTTAGTATTAACATATTTATTATCTTTAATATCATCATATCTTCTACCACTAAAACCTACTACTCTTCCATTAATATCATATAGTGGAAACATAATACGATTATTATAAATATCATGATTGTCTGAAGTTAAACCAATTCTATTTAGTGTAGCTAAATCATAATCTTTACTAGTAAGTAATTTAGTTAAATCATCTCTTTTATCTAGAGATAAACCAATTTCAAACTCTTTAATAGTTGCTTCATCTATATTTCTACTAGCTAAATACTTCTTAGCCTGATGTCCATAATTACTATGTAAATTATTTTGATAATATTTTAAAGATAACTTATAAGCATCATATAAATTATCAAACTTAGTACTCTTCTTGGCTATCTTAACACTACCAGTATCAACACCAACTTTATCTCCTAAGTATTTAAGTGCTTCCTTAAAATCTATATGTTCATAATTCATTAAGAATGTAAAAACATTACCAGTCGCATGACAAGAAAAACAAGTATATATTTGTTTTTCTCTTGATACACTCATCGAAGGATTTGTATCATCATGAAAAGGGCAAACTCCAAAGAAATTCTTGCCCTTCGCAACTAACGGTATTCTCTCACCGATGATATCAACAATATCTACTTTACTACGTATTTCATTAGCTAGATCATGATTCACCTTACCGCCACCTTCAACTACTTATATATAATATCATATTTTATGACTTTTTTCTATAGATTTGACACCTTTTAACTCATTAAGTTTATGTTCCATAAATTCATTAAAAGCCACTTGTCTTTGTTCATACTTATTTCCACCAAAGAAGAAATCATCATAAATATCCTCTAAAGCATATAATTGTCTTTCTAAATGAACAATTGATTCTTGATAATAATAACTTAAGAAATCTACTAACTTAGCTATCTCTTTTAAATTATCTTCATCAATTATCTCTAATAGAGTTTCTAAATATTTATTTTGTAAAATAGTAAGCATTTGACACTCACCAATTATTTTACTAGTCTTTTCATATTTTTCTGGATTAGAAATAATTTCTTTTATTTTCTTTAAGAAACTTTTATTATCCTTATAATTCTTATTAAAGAATACAAAGCTTTCGTTATTCCCGGCTATTTCGTTTTTTAAATACGTAATAATATTATCCATACTACTATTATAATTATCTACTAAACCATAGGCTTCATATTCATCAATCATCTCTTCTAAAGTTTCCATATTTATACCCTCTTGAGTAATTATCTTAGACTAAATATTATATCAAGTCAATAAAAGAAGTAATTAATATTACTTCTTAAATAATTTCTTATTATCTACTTCATCTTTTACTTGTTTTAAGAATTCATCCCAAGATAATGTAGTTGTCTCTTTTTCTCCAAATAAACGATAACTAATTGTCTTATCATTCTTTTCATTATCTCCTAAGATTAAAGTATATGGAATCTTCTTAGTTTGAGATTCTCTTAAACGATAACCTAGTTTTTCATTACGATCATCTAAGAATACTCTGAATCCTTCTTTTTCTAACTTTTCAGTTACTTCTTTAGCATAATCTCCTTGATATTCAGAATTTACTGGAATAACACATATTTGTTTAGGAGCTAACCATAATGGTAAGATTCCCTTAGTTTCTTCTAAGTAATAAGCAATAAATCTGTCAATTGAACCAAATACTGCTCTATGTAAAACTACTGGAGTCTTCTTAGATCCATCTTTATCAACATAAGTTAAATCAAACTTAGCTGGTAAACAGAAATCTAATTGACAAGTAGAAACAGTTATTTCATTACCAACAGCTGGTTTTAATTGAACATCTAATTTTGGTCCATAGAAAGCTGCTTCCCCTATTTTTTCTACATATTCAATTTTTAAATCATTAAGAACTTGTCTTAACATATCTTCTGCCTTATCCCACATTTCATCATCTTGATGATATTTAACCTTATCTTCTGGATCTCTAAGACTTAATTCAAATCTATAATCAGTAATACCTAATTCTTTATAACATTCTAGAATTAAATCTACTACTCCTTTGAATTCTTCTTCTATTTGATCAGGAGTACAGAAGATATGTGAATCATTTTGACAGAAAGTACGTACTCTTTCAATTCCCTTTAAAGCTCCACTTGCTTCATATCTACAGTCTCTAGCAATCTCTGCTATTCTTAATGGTAAATCTCTATATGAATGTAGTTCATTTCCATACATAACCATATGATGTGGACAATTCATTGGACGTAGAACATATTCTTCATCTTCTACTTGCATAATAGGGAACATTGCATCCTTATAATGATCTAAATGTCCAGATGTTTTATATAATTCAACATTACCTAGTGGTGGAGTTTGTACATGTAAATATCCTCTGGCAATCTCTTTATCTCTAATATAAGTTTCTAACTTATTCCAAAGAATAAATCCATTAGGTAAATACATAGGTAATCCTCTACCTACTAAATCACTCATCATATAGATTCCTAAATCTTTACCAATCTTACGATGATCTCTTTCTTTAGCTTCCTCAAGTGCTTTTAAGTGAGCTTCTAAATCTTCAGGATTTTCAAAACAAATACCATAAATTCTTTGAAGCATCTTGTTATGAGCATCACCTTTCCAATAAGCTCCACTAACCTTTAATAATTTAAAATTCTTTAATAACTTAGTAGATTCAACATGAGGCCCACGACATAAATCAGTAAAGTCACCTTGAGTATACATTGAAATAACTACTTCATTCTCATCCATTCTAGATATTAAATCTACTTTATATGGATCATCTTTAAACTTTTCTAAAGCTTCTTCTTTAGATATTTCTTCACGAACAATTCTCTTATTATCTTTAGAACACTTTTTCATTTCTTTTTCAATTTTAGGTAAATCTTCTTCAGTAATAACTTCATCACCTAAATCAATATCATAATAGAAACCTTCTTCTATTACTGGTCCTACCCAAAACTTAGCATTTGGATATAAATGTTTTACTGCTTGTGCAAGTAAGTGAGCACAAGAGTGGTTTAATACATTTAACTTTTCATCTTCTTTAATATTTATCATTTTCTCATTCCTCTCTTTTCTGATTTTTCTCTAGTTAATCCTTTTCTAGTTAATTTTATTTTTTCTTCTAATATTAATAATCTTTCTTCATAATCTCTAATAGTATCATAATCTGTTTCTTCTCTAAGTAAATACTTTATAGTCACTTGTTCACTTCTAAGTTTGTGTAACATTTCACCACTATTAACATCTTTAAAGTCTAATTCAATTTTAGGCTTTTTAATAGTACTTCTAATAATATTTTTAGTAGTTTCTTTTTTACTATTTAAAACTTTATGTATTAGTGAAATAACCTCTTCTTCCTCTAAGCCAATTACTTGACTATTGTTTTTAAGAAATTTACAAATATAAGAAGTATCTGAATCTATTTCACTAAAATAATCATAGATATCTGTATCTTCTTTAGGCATACCGGTACGCATATAAGAAGTATTAGCTATTTTAATAAATCCTTCCACAGTAGTTGTATATTTTCTAATAGCTTTTAATTCTTGACTATATTTATCTAAAGAAACACTATTATCTCTTACTTGGGTAAATGACTTCAATAATTTTTTGAATTCTTTTTGTAATTTAGTTAAGTTCTTTTGATACTCTCTAGATCCTTTAAAACCATTACTATCAGTTCTTTTTTCTAATAATCTAGCTTGATGATTCAATTCATGTTCAAAGATTGCCTTTTGTTCTTTGTATCTGGTAAAAGTATCAGTATCGGTCATTTAACCACCTCCTTAAAAAAATAAAAAGGATAGTACAGGAGTGCATGTGCACGGTACCATCCTTTGTTTAACTTAAATCAATAACGGCTTTCACCGGAATTACTTTTCATAATTCTACTCGAAAGGTAGTAACTATTAATATATCTGTTCATTTCCACCTACCATGAACTCTCTAAAAGACTCTATTAATAATCGTGTCCTTTGTCAATGTATTTCCTAAATCACTATAACACTTATTTTTGAATAATGCAAGTTATCTTTGATTCCAACTACCTGGAACTGTCATCATTGTGCCTAAACCAATATATCCTTGACCTAAACGATAATTAGCATATCTAAAGAATCCATTTAAGTCTCGACAATTATAATCACTTGGATCAAATAAAGCACAATCTAGAACTGCTAAATGTAAATGTATACCTGTCGAATAACCTGTAGTTCCCATTCTTCCTAAACAATCATTTATAGTTACAGGTTTACCTACATACAATCCTTCAGCATAACTAGCTAAATGAACATATTGTGATGTATACTTCTTACCATTAATATCATGTAATACAGTAACTATTAAAGCTCCTGCATTATCTCTATATATTCCTGATATTTTACCATTTGCGACTGGGAATATTAATTCATTAGATCCTCTTGGACTAGTAATATCTAAGGCAACATGTCCATAATGAGGATTTTGAGTTACTCTACCCATTTCTGTTGGCAAATACCAAATTCTTTTTGGGACTGATTGTTGTTCTACTATCTTTTGTACACCAGCAAATTCAACTTCTTGGAAACCATTCATTTTAGGAAGAGCAACTTCTTCTACAGAAGAACTAGTAGAGCCAGTAAATACTGAATCTATTAAATCAACTTGATTATCTACTTTAGTAGCTAATTTAGTCTTAGCCATATCTTTAGTATTAATATATTCAAAACTAATATCATCATATAATTCTTCTTTTGACATATTATTTGTAACTTGTAGTGCAATAGCACAAACTACAAATACCAAAGAAATAATCTTAATAATATTTCTTTTTACCTCTCCCATAATAAGCCCTCCAAAAAGTGATGCTTATTATACTAAAAAATGGTGTTTTTGTCAATTAAACAAAAGAGTAGGAATTAAAACCTACTCTGTTCTTTCTGATCCTCCTGTTCCATCATCATCTGGGAATTCACCTGGTGCAATCGTAAATTCTTCTGGATCTAAGCCACAGAAAAATGCTGTACAATACTTTCTTTCTTGAGGCTTAATTCCAGCAATAACATTAAATGGATATCCATCTCGATAAATCACTGCCCCTAATGTATCAGAAAAGCACCCATTATAACTGTTCTCTAAGCTGAAATGACATTCTCCATTTTTTCCTTCAAACCAACTAGATTGTCCTTGAATTAAATTGTAATTATTTACATAATCTTTCTCCTCAGGATCTAAACAAACTTCTTTTGTTGTGAAGAAGCAAACTTGAGCCTTGGTTACTATATCATTTTCCACTTCATTTCTAATATAGTAATTCTTATTTAAATCACTTGCTTTTGTTACGTAATCACCAGCTCCTGTTATGGTTGATTTACATACAAAACTTTCTTTAGGCAGAAACATAGTTTTCTCCTTTTGTATAACTCCACTAATATCTATAGTAAATCTATCTTCTACAAAATCTTCACATTCTTCTTTAGTATCAAATCTTACCATCCTGTACACTTTATTAATTAATTCATTATATATATACCATGATTCGTAAGGGAGAATAGAATCTCCTGGATATAATTCTTCAGTATTGTTTCTATATATTACTCCTGTAAAATTAGTTTGTTGAATTGCAACTTTAGAATTTACTTTTAATTCACATTTACATAAAGCATAAACACTCGCAGGTACTGTAATAATACCTATTAATAGTATTACCATTAAACTATGTTTTTTCTTTCTAATCGCAATATAAGTACCAATAGTTAATCCTCCTATTAATAAAGTATAGAATAGTATATTCCTACCTGTCTCTGGATTACTTAGTATTTGTCTTCCATTTGATAGATTAACTACTAAGTCTTTACTATCTTTATATACTCCTGACTTATATTCATTTGCAGGTACTAAACTAGTATACTCTACTCTTAATTGTACTGTCTTTGTTGAATTAGCTTTTACAATATTGTCATCTCCAGCATCAATAGTATATGTTACATAGTTAGAATTTAGTCCTAAACTATTACTATCTATTTCAAAATCTTCATCAGAATCATTTTTTATAACAATTTTATATTGAATATTATCTCCTTTTTTAGACATAGCTAAATCTAGATTAACATTCTTTCCACTGGCTGTTGCGGGAGTTATTTCACTTACTGTATTAGATTTATTATCAAGATTAATAGAGTCGATTGTTATTTTACTTGTATCACATGTCTTAGCACTTACCATAAAAGGCATAAACAATACAACTAATAATACAAATATTTTCTTCATTTTCATATAATCACCTACTATCTTATTTACTTTGATTATACATTTTGTAGTATTAATATACAATAAACAATATGTTTTTTTGTAAAAGTATGTAAAAAAAAAAGAGCTTATCTCCTTTTTTGATAAGCTCTTTTATAGTCTTTACCAAACCATTCTATTGGATCTAATTTACTATTTATTTCATTCTTTCTTCTAGCCACTTCTTCTTCTAGTTTTACTAATTCTTTATCTTTAGGATTATCGTCATAACAAACTTCTAAAGCATGTTCTACTACAATATCTGCACTACGTCTTAAAGCAGAAGTACAATGACAATAATGATCTAATCCTAATCCATCATGAGAACCTTCTACATCATACCAACCTTTAGGATAAATACCTTCAATTAATTGATATAACTTACTATATTGTTCTCCTCCATATGTCTTAGTTAAACTATCTATCAAAGCTTGTAATTTCTGACTATCTGATTGATTAACACTATGAACTCTATATAAACATGGATAATTATTATCTGCAAAAAACTCAGCTACTCTATTACCTGTTAATAACATACATTGATAAACTATTTTTTCAGAACCAATCTTTTGTACTCTTAAATCAGATAAATCATCAGTACTAGCTTTTATATTTTCATATACTTGGTCTCCACCTTTATATTTTCTATCTAATAGTTCAGTTACTCTTTGTAAGTTAAATACTGTATCTTGTAACTCTTTATCTTTAGAACCATGTTTTAATACTTTATCTATTTCTTTATAAGTAGTTTGTCTATTACTCTCAATTATTGTCTTTTGAAAAGTTTCATTAACGATATTTCCTTCACTATCTATTTCAAAGAAATAACTTCTAGCTAATTTTGGAATACCTGTAATTAATGAACCAGTTTTAGCTGAAAACTCATATGGAAATAATGGTATTGTTCTATTATAATCATTCTCTTTAGTTTGATATTTATTAGATAAATAAATAGATCTTCCTCTACCTATTGCTTCATTTACTATTTCATCATGATAGGGAAAATAACCTAATACTGAAGCTATATGTACACCTAATAAATAATTACCATTAGGAAGCATTCTACAACTTAGGGCATCATCTATTTCAACTGCATTATCTCCATCAATTGTGATTATATATTCATCTACATATTCTCTTATATTATGATCTTTATCAGTTACTTTTACTAATCTTGCTTTATCTAAAATATCTTCATTAAAGAATACTGAGATATTATATTTATTAGCAAGTAATTCAATTCTAGTATCTTTAGATTCATCACCTTTAATAATATCAGCTAAGTTATTTAACCAGTCTATTTTAGCTTTATTCTTTTTAGCATAACTTTTCTTAATACTTAATCTATCTATTGCGGAATATACTAAATTAAGTGTTTGTCTTTTTTCTTGTGTACTTAAATTAAAACTTCTTTGAGAAAGTATTAATGATATTAAATTATTATAATAAAGAGCATTTTCATTATCTTCATCTTTAATACTTTGAATATATTTTTTAACTATATTTCTAAATAGAGAAACATCTTTTTTATCTCTAGCATTTACTAAAGTAGGCATCTTCTTAAAAGTATATTCTATATAATTTATATCTTTTTTCTCTTCTGTTAAATAATTAATTAAATCATATTGTTTAGTATCTTTAACAACTGTTTCTCCTTCAATGCTATCTAATTCACTTCTAACAGCTTCCAACTCATTAATAGCATTTTTTTCATCAACAAATTTATTTTTATTTTCTAATTCAATACGATCTATTTTTTCATCTAATTTATTTATCTTTCTCGCAACTTTTTTTCTATCTATTAAATCATTAGTACTTAAAACTACACTTATACTTTTAAATAATTCTCTAACTCTTTCTAATGATTCAATACCAGTTACTGTATCTACTTCATCATTTATAACATTAAAAAGAATATCGATTACTTCATCAGCCTGTTTAGCATTCTTTGCGGCATAAGTACAAATAATATCATTACTTACAATTGGCCCTTTGCCTTTGATAAAATTTACAACTGATTTCTCGATATTCTTCATTCTATCAATCCCTCCTGTTTTTACTTACCAATTCCAATGGAACTGTTAATTGTTTAATTCGTTCAATAATTCTTCTTGCCTTTACTTTATCCACCCCTGAAGAAGTGATTGAAAGAGATTTTTCTAATTCATTTAAAGTTAAGTTTGAAGTAAAAAATGTTGGTAAATGATTCTCCATTCTATATTGTAATATTGGTCCTAAGACTTCATCTCTAGACCAGTTACTACAATTTTCTGCTCCTATATCATCAAGTAATAATAATGGAACTCTTTTTATATATTCAAATCTTTCATTATAATCTATTCCAAATGAAGCTTTTAAACTTCTTAAGAATTCTGGATAATAGATTAATACTGACTTCTCACCTTTTTTAGCCATCTCATTAAACAAAGCTGCGATTAAATAAGTTTTTCCTGATCCAAAAGATCCAGTTAAGTAAATACCTTTAGGTTTATCACTATTTTTATAATTATCCATGAATTCTTTAAAATACTTAATAATTGGAATTCTAGCTTTATCATCTTTATAAATATCTTTAAAAGAAGCATCTTTTACTTCCATAGGCATTTCAAATAAATCTAAATTGTCTTTATAAGAATTAGCTTCTCTTCTCTTAGTTTCTCTAGGACATTCGTCATAACAAAAGTTAATTATATTCCCTTCTAATACTGGAGTATATTTATATCCTTTAACCATATTCTTACAAGTACTTAACCCTTTACATTTATCACAATTTTTACACTCTAAAAAAGCATCTTGTAGTGAAGATGTATATTTTTCTAATATTTCTTCTTTAATATTTAAACCGTATACAAAATCTTTAAATTCTTTATCAGCACATGCTTCTTGAAAAGATTGGGTAAGTTTAATTGAATCTGTTTTAAATAAATCTTTTTTCATAAACTTACCACCACCTATATAAATTGTATCGAAAATATCAATAAAAGTCCACCTTTTTACTTGTTTTTACACAATAAAAAGAAGTCTTTGCTTCCTTACTGAATGATAGCTACAAGTCAATTTATTTACTCTTACTATTATACCTTTCATTAATAGTATTTAACACAGTATTACCATAGTCCTTAAGTAAATCTTGATTTTTAATAATTTTAATAAATTCTTCATGACTATTATTTTCATATAAGTATCTAATTGCCATGTAAGATAGATTATAACCATTATTATCTCCAAAACTTCTATCATTGTGATTTAATTCATTTAGATTAATGTTATCAATAGATTGTAAATTTTCTTCTAAAAATAATTTGTATTTTTCATCATCCTTCATATCATCTTTTTGCCCAGAAAAGTATTGAGCAATTCCTTCATCAACCCAGGTAATTCTCTCTTTGTCTTTTCCATATACATAATATTTATAAAGATGATGGATTAGTTCATGCATTAATCCTTTAAACATATCTTCTTTAGTTTTTTTACCATCCAAATTAATATATGCGAATGTTCCTGTATCGGTAAAGAATCCAGAAAAAGATGTTTTTCCATATACAAAACCTGCTTTTTCTTCTTCAGCAGTTAAAGCTACTATTAGTTTTATTTCTTGATTAATTGATAACTCTTCTTTAATTCTTTCAATATTCTCATCATAATATTTTATAAATTCATTAGAAAATTTTTCTAATGAATTTGAGCACAAAACTGTTAATTCATTATTCTGAATTTTCAAATCAAAGTTCACATTAATCACGTCCTATATTTTTTTCTGTTTTTTTATTACATAATTCCTTTACATTATAAACAAAGCCAAGTTCTTCATAGTTTTTATTACCAATTGTAGCTTGCTTTGATTCTTTAATATGACCTCCCATATGTTTATAAAAAATAATAGAATCAACATTGTCAGCTAAGCACCATAAAATCATTGTGTTTTTATTTTGAGAATTAAATCTCTCTAATACATAATCAAATAACTTAGTTCCTATACCTTTCCCTTTTAAATCTGGATGCACATAAATTGCAGAAAGTTCACAATCTACATAATCTAAATCTGATGAAAAAGAGTTATCGTAAATAAATCTACAGAAACCAACTACTTTTTCATCATGTATAGCAACAATAAAATTATCATTACCAACTAGTTTTTCAAATTTCTTAGCTTGTTCCTCTATACTTAATGAATCTAGATGCTTATCGTCAATAATTCCCTTATAGGCTTTTTTCCAACCATCAACTCTTATTTCAGCAGCTCCCAAAACATCATTAACAGTCAAGTGTCTTATTGTTATTTGATTCATTAATATCAACTCCTAATATTATTGTATCATATTTATGATTCATAAGTTTCTATCTTTAATTCATTATTCTTTACTTTAATCACAATACTTCCATCCCTATCTGTTCTATATATTTTGGAATTTTTTAAGTTATCCAGTGCTTCTTTATTTGGATGTTTAAACTTATTATCTTTTCCTACACTAATAATAGAATACTTAGGTTTTATAGTATTTATAAATTCTTTACTACTACTTGTTCTTGATCCATGATGTCCTACTTTTAAGACATCTATTTTAGGTAAATCATATTCCTTTATTATCTCTTCTTCTGTCTTAGTTGAAGCATCTCCCATAAACATAAATTTATAACCATTTAGTTCTGTATAAATAACATTACTATTATCATTTTCATCATTAAAGTCTATTGTCTGTAAAAAGTATAATTTATTATTACTAATATTTAATTCATTAATACAAGTATAGTATTTAATGTTCTTTTTATCTAATACTTTTATTAACTCCTTTTCTAGATAATTATAATCTCCACAATTAAATATAACTTTATCTACTTTATAGTTTTCTACAATATTTATAGCTTCACCCATATGATCAAAATCACCATGAGTTAGTATTAAATAATTAATTTTTTTAATACCTGAACTTTTTAATAGTGGATTTAGAGTATTATTAAAAACTATTCCATCAGTTTTTTTATAGTAAGAAGTAATCCCTCCAGTATCTATTAAAATATTCTTATGATTGTAATGAATTAAACTAGAATCTCCTTGACCAACATCTATTATTTTTAAATAATTAGAATCAAAATATGGTATAAAAAGATGAATAGTTAATAAAAATAATAGTATTAATAATACTAATCTTTTAGGTTTGTATAAATAAATAATTATAATAATAAAATATATAATATAAATAGTAATTGGTAATCTTTTAAATAATAATTTACCAAAAGATATCTTACTAAGTAATAATGATAAATTCTCTACTATTTTTATTAATAAATTATAAATAGGAATTAATGGTTTAATTATTACTACTAATAAACTTAATGGGAAAATGATTAAACTAATTATAGGAATAAATATTAAATTATAAATAATACTTAGAATATTTATTTCATAAAAATTATATAAAGTAATTGGTAGACTTATTAATAAAGATAGAATTGATGTTTTAAATAGAGTTTTAAAATACTTATTAGTTTGAAGAAATCCAAGCATTTTAATTAAAGCAAAACTTATTGAATAAGAATATAAATAACCAACATCATAAATATAATATGGATTAACTAGTAAACTAATACTTAGTACTAAAAAGAATAAATTAGTAGGTTTTATATAAAAGCAATTAATTCTATTAATAGAAAAAATTATATAGAAAAGTACTGCTCTTAGAATTGATGGAGAGAGTCCTACTAAGAATAAATAGATTATTAGAATTATTGTAGTAATTACAAATAAGTTATTTTCATTTAGTTTAAATTTCTTTAAAAGCTTACTAATAATACTAATCAATAAAGCTGTATGCATTCCACTTATGCAGAATAGATGACTTATACCATTACTTTGATATGATCTTTTAATATTACTATCTAAATAGCTTTTATCACCTAATATAAAAGTAAAAAGATAGGGATTATAATCTAAACTATCAATTAATTTTTGTTTTAAATAATAATAAATATTACTATTACTTTTTATTTTTTTAATACTAGCTACATCTATTAAATAAAATATTCTTCTATTTCTTAAATACTTTCTATAATCAAATAAATAATCACTTGTATTAGTACTAGGTAACTTAAATTCACCTAGTACTTTTACTTTATCTCCTAATTTATAATTACATCTAGAATCATAGTAAGTAGCTATTACAGTTTCTTTATTATTTACATAGAGTGTTACTTTATCATCTTTAATAATTATCTTTGTAATAATACCAATAAAACTAGTAGATGATTCATTATAATTAGAATTTATAGGAATAGATAATCTAATTATACTTATCAATAATACTAGTACAGTTATACCTACATATAAATAATCAAGTAGTAATATTTTCCTTAATCTTAGCAAATAAACTATCTCCTATACCTGATACATTTTTAATATCTTCTATAGTTTTAAATGGTCCATTCTTTTCACGGTAACTAATTATATCTTTAGCCTTAGACTCACCTATACCAGTTAGTGTCATTAATTCTTCTTTAGTAGCATTATTAATAGATACTTTACCTATTACAGTTTTTTCAATTTCACTACTTATACAAGCATCATTCTTTAGAGATTCTTCATCTTTTTGAATACATTTATCTTCTACTTGTTTTTCTATTTCCTTTGTCTTATGAAAATCCATTACTTCTTCTCTACTATAGACAATAATAACCATTTCATCTTTAATCTTCTTACTCAAATTAATAACAGAAGTATCAGCTTCTCCTGTTAATCCTCCAGCTGCCGCAATTACATCTATCACTCTGGAATTTGCTTTTAAAGAATATATACCAGGATTAATTACTTGTCCTTTTATATCTACTTTTAATTCTTCCTCTATAACTTTTTCTTTTCTCTTAGTTATCTTTTTTTCTACTACTACATCTTCTTCTTTTTTATTGCTTTTTTTAATACTAATAATAGTAAAAATAATAAGACTACTAATTATAATAGTTGCGATTATACCAATTATTATTTCTCTACGATGTCTATATTTAAATGTCATTATCTTCACCTCTATTATATTATTCAAAAAAAAAGAAGAGTCTTACGACTTTTCTTTAAAAACAGGTCTTCTAATTTGTTTCTTCTTAATAACAGGAGGTTCTTCAATTACTTGTTCCTCATCTGAAATTCCTAAAATTACTTTATTTGTAATATCTTCTTCTACTGCGAAGATATCATTTGATTTTACTCTACCACCTGCAGCTTGACAAGTTCCACCACATTGGCCTTCTATAGCTTCCATTATCTTTTCAACATTTACCTTCTTACCACTTCTTGCGGAAATATGAATAGTATCTTCATCGACTAAACCTAAAGCAAAAGCAGCATCTACTCCTTCAAATTTCATCATCTTATCAGCAGCTTTAGCGTAATCTTCCTTATTATATATTTCTTTAGGATGATTTCTATCTAAAGTAAATGATACTTGAATTGGAGATAATGTATCTTCACTAAATTTCTTAATAGTAGTTCCATTAATAATTAGATTACTAATTCTACAAAAACTTTCAAACTCTTCTAAGAATAGATTATTAACATAATCAATATCTGCTCCATTATCAATTAACTTTTCAGCAATATCATGAGTTTTAGAAGTAGTATTTTGTTTAAATCTCTTAGTATCTAAACTAATACCCGCTAATAAATAATTGGCTACTCTACTAGAATACTTTACTCTAGAAAGATTTAATAATCTTCCAACTATTTCTGAAGCACTAGAAGCATCTGGAAATATAAACTTTTTATCAGTTTTTATTGTATGTTCATCTTCAGCATGATGATCTACAACTACTACACTATTCATTTCATCTAAATAATCTTTTACAGATATCATATAATCTTTATTAACATCAGTAACTATAAGAAGAGATTTATTATCTTTTAATTTTAAAAACTGTTCATTAGTAATAAAATAAAAATTCTCTCTATTCTCATCAATTATTCTTTTTACACCTGGTTCCATTCTTATTTCTTTATCATTAACAATAATATATACATCTTTATTATAATTCTCGACTAAAATATCCAAGCCAATACAAGCCCCAATAGAATCAAAATCTGGACTATTATGGCCCACAATAAAGACATTAGAACTTTTTTTAATTTCTGATTCAAGTGTACTCTTTAAATTTTTAAAATCAATTGGACTCATATATATCCCCTTCAAAATTAGCTATATTTTACCACAAAACATAAAAAAAAGCAATTACTTGCCTTTTAATTCTCTATCACGAGTCCTTCCATTCTCTACACTTACTCTTTGAACTATAGTTAGTGCCGCAATTAAACAGATAGTAAAACTACCACCATAACTCATAAATGGAAGAGGTACACCTGTCATAGGCATCATACCCATAATACCCATTAAGTTAATCGCAATATGTAAAAAAATATAAATAGCTACTCCATAACATAGTATAGCTCCCATATTAGTATATGATCTTCTACCAATAAGCAATATCCGGTATAAAACAAACATATAAGCTAATACTAATAATACTCCTGATATAACTCCTAATTCTTCTACTATTATCGCGAATATAAAGTCAGTATATGGTTCCGGTAAATATAAATATTTCTGAGTAGAATTACCTAAACCAACTCCAGTTAATCCACCATTATTCATCGCAATATAACAATTACATACTTGGTTACCATTTTCTAGAATCTTATCACAAGGTCTTTTAAAATCAAATCTCTCCATTTGTCTTTCTAAAAGAACCCCCTTACCAGTTCCAAAAATACTTAATACTGCGAAACCTACAAGTCCTAAACCTGCAAAAATAGTCTTATACTTTATTTCGGGAATAATTGGTAAAATTACAAAAATACAAAATACTAATAATGAATAAATAATAGTAGTACCTAAATCTGGTTGTATAAATATTAAGGCTGCGACTATACCACAAATACCTATAGGAAATAAACTCTTTCCCCAACTCTTTAATTTACTTTTATTACGATCATAATAATAAGCTAAAAAAACTATTGTGACAACTTTAACAAATTCACTAGGTTGAATACTAATAAAACCTAAATCAAACCAACTGACTGCTTTATTTTTTGCAGTACCAATAACTAATAAAACTGCTAAAGAAGCGATTAATATTAATAATAATCCCCAAGAAAAGACTCCATATGTCTTAGTATTCATTTTAATCATAAATAGGAATACAAATAATCCTAATAGTAAGAACAAACCTTGTTTTAAAAAATAATTATAAGGACTAACTGCATAAGACATATAAGCAGTAACATTAGATGCTGAAAAAACCATAATTAATCCAACTAAGAATAAAATTACAGTCACAATAAGTAAAGGTTTATCTAAATACTTAAATGTCTTTTTCATATAATCCCTTCTTTACTATAAATATATCATATATTTCAATATTATACTTGAATAAGTATTTAAAAAGGTGTCAATTAACATTGGCAAAATTAACTTTTTTTGATAAAATATAAGAGGTCGAGGTGGTACAGTGTTAAAAACTAAAGAAATACTTGATGAAAAAGATAGAAGATTACGTACTATTAGTAAAGAAGTAGAATTCCCTCTATCTAAAGAAGATAGAGATTTAATAAACACTATGATTGAATATTTACATGATAGTCAAATTGAAGAATTAGCTGAAAAATATGATTTACGTCCAGGAATGGGTATGAGTGCAATTCAATTAGGAGTTCCTAAAAGATACTTTGTAGTAGTTAACGAAATAACTGAAGAAGATGATAAGGAACAAAAATTTGAAACTTATGTATTAATTAATCCTAAGATAATCAGTAATTCAATGGAAAAAATATATGTTGATGAAGGTGAAGGATGCTTAAGTGTTAATCGTCCTGTAGAAGGCATAGTTCCAAGATATGCTAGAGTTACAATGGAAGCTTATGATATGGATGGTAAAAAGATTCATATTAGAGGACGTGAAGAAATAGCTATTTGTTTTCAACATGAATTAGATCATTTAAATGGTATATTATTTGTAGATCATATTGATCCTAAGAATCCATTTAAAGGTAAAGATCAAATGAGAGGAATTTAAAAGGAGATAAATTATCTCCTTTTTTTCTTTACTTTAATTTTTATTTTTCTTCTCTTCTTTTTATTTTTAGGAATAAAAATAATTATTAGTAAAATGATACCTACTATTAATTTATGTCCCCATAAATATTTAATTATTGATAATCTAGGTTTATCTTTTAATTTAATATCTACAGTAGTTAATTTATTATTATGATAATAGATATCTACCCTACCTATCTTTTGATTCTTTTTCATTTTATGAGTAATTATTTTTTCACCAATATATTTATATTTTAAATCTTTTTTATTAAAATTATTTTCTAAATACATTTTAATATTTTTATCACTAGTAAATTTTATTTCATCTTCTTTTAAATATTTAGTAGGAAGTGTTACTAAAACATCTTTTTTATTTACTACTTCCTGATAATCATAATTATCTCTAATATATTCATATATCTCTTTTTGATCTAAGAAACTTCTAGGACTAGTTCTAGAGTATTCTGCTCCTGTAGTCACTAATATAAAATCTGTATTATCATAATTAGCTAATGTAGCTAGACATAAGCCAGCATTATCAGTAGTACCTGTTTTACCTCCTAAAACATAATCCATATCAAGAGTATTTAATCTACTTAGTGTACTTTTAAGAGTAACTGATTTATCGCTAGTCACATATTTTTTAGTAGTGATTATTTTTTTGAATTCTTTATTCTTTAGAGCATATTTAAATACTTTTAATACATCACTAGCAGTAGAATAATGATTATTATCATCTAAACCAGTAGGATTAGTATAGTGAGTGTTTTCTAACTTTAATTCTTTGGCTTTCGTATTCATTAGTTTAATAAATTCTTCTTCAGAGCCTGCGACTGTTCTCTCTAATGCTCTAGCAGCTTCTGCACCACTTGGAAGCATTAATCCATATAATAAATCTCTATATGTTACCTCTTGTCCAACTTTAAATCCTGCAAGTGCAGCATGTGCTTCATATAAACCTTTAAAGTCATCATTAGTAATAGTAACTTTCTCATCTAAATCCTTTATATTCTCAATTGCGACTATACCAGTAGTTATCTTAGTAAGAGATGCAATACTTATTTTTTCTTTACTATTCTTTTCATAAACAACTTTATTTTCCTTAGTATTATATAAAATAACATTATTAGAATAGATATCAAAATCTAAAGCTCTAATACTCATAGGAATAAATAAAATCATTAAAATAATTGTCATTATACTTATTCTTTTCATAATAATATTATAAAACAAAAAAAGATATTTTAATATCTTTTTCTTTCCTTTAATGCTTCATATACTTTATAATGAGCTCTTCTATGACCATTCTTTAATTCATCTAAATAGTCTACTACACTTTCATTATCTTTATTACTATAGTGATTATCAAATATTTCAATCATTTCTCTAGGTATTCCACAATAACTTAAATACTCCATATATTGATAATACTCTTCATAACTTAATCTATGTAAGTCTTTACCTGCTAAATAATTTAAAATCATCGTATTATAACAGAATGTATCAATATTTTGATTTGGATAACATCTACCAGCACTATTTACTTTATACTTAGGAACATCTCTTGTCTTTTTATCAATAATTATATATTTAGTCTCTAATGGTTTTTTTCTATTAACAGCAGAACTATCTAAATCAACTACATATATATCATTATTACTATCTACCAAGAAATTAAATTCTTGGAGATCTCCAAAATAGAATTCTTGATCTTGATTTTGTACTTTTCTTAATAAATGACCAATCTTTTCAAGCACCATTATTTTATCTTCATCTGATACATTTTTAGATTTTAAAAAAGCAGATAAGTTAACACAATCATTTACTTCTTTAATAGTAAAACCTGAATTAATACCACTAATAGATACTACTTCATCTGGTATTACTAATTCTTTATAAGTAGACAATTCACTATTTTGTAGAGTCTCAATTGTTTCTATTTTTCTATTTACTCTTTTCTCATCAGTAACAAATAGTTTCTTTAATAAAATATTACTTCTATCATTATTCATCTTATAATAATAGATTTGACTCTCAGTACAAAAAACATCTTGTAATGGATATTCTTTTAACTTATCAATATCACTAGATTTTAAACTTATTTCTTCTATTCTTTTCATAATAACCCCTCATATGTCCACATATTATACCACAAAATAAGAAAAAAAGAAACCCCTAGGGGGTTTATATTACTTCTACATAATTGTCTAAGACAACACTTACTAGTTTAGATACACCAGACTCTTGCATTGTAATACCATATAGAGTATTAGCATATTCCATTGTCTTTTTCTTATGTGTAATGATTAAGAATTGAGTCTTATCTTTATAATGATCTAAGTATTTACCAAATGCTTCTACATTTACTTCATCAAGCGCTGCTTCTACTTCATCAAATAAACAGAATGGTACACTTCTAACATTAAGTATTGCGAATAACAAACTAATTGCGGTTAATGTTTTCTCTCCTCCTGATAACAATGAAATAGTAGTTAACTTCTTACCTGGAGGTGAAGCAACTATTTCTACTCCAGTATTTAATAAATCACTAGGATCAGTTAAATGTAAGTCAGCTTTTCCACCCTTAAATAATTCTTTAAATACTTTAGAAAACTCTTCTCTAATCTTTTCAAAAGTAGTTTTAAATTCTTCTTTCATTACTTCATCCATTTCATTCATTATCTCTAATAATGTGTCTTCTGCATGAAGTAAATCTTCTCTTTGATTAGTTAAAAACTCATATCTAGTATTAACTTTCTCATACTCTTCAATTGCATCTAGATTAACCATACCAATTCTTTTAATATTAGCACGATACTTATTAACTTTACTTCTAGCTTCATCAGGTTCTATATCTAGAACATATTCAGACTTAGCTCTTTCATAAGTTAATTCATAATCTACCGCAAGTGTTTCTAACATATTATCTAGTTTAACATCACTTCTATTAATACTTATTTCTAATTCACGAGATTCTTTTTCTAATTCTCTCAAGTGAGATTGTTTTAGTTTATCATCTGCTTGATCTTTTTCTATTTTATCTTTTAAATTACTTATATCTTTATTAAGAGTTTTTAATCTTATTTCTAATTGTTCTTTTAAAGCCTCTTTTTCATGGAATAATTTAATTAATTCAGCTTCTTTCTTATCTACAGAATTATTACTAATAGATTCTAGTGAAGTATATTCCTTATTAGTAAAAGACAATTTTTCTTTAACTTCTTTTAATTCATTATTCTTTGCATCTAATCTTTCACTAATAGATACTTTTTCTTTAGATAGACTAAATAACTTCTCTTCTATCTCATTAATCTCTTTATTACTATCTAATAATTCTTTCTTTATTTCAGACTCTTCATTCTTTAACAAGTTAGCTTTCTCTTCTAAATGATTTAATTCTTGTTTTAGAATAATAGTACTTTTACCTTGATAAGTAGATCCTCCAGTAAGAGATCCTCCTACATTTACTACATCTCCATCTAAAGTAACTATCTTATATTTAGCTTTAATCATATGAGACAATCTAGTTGCAGCATTTATATCAGTAACAACTACTACTATACCTAATTGATTCTTAATAATAGAATCATACATTCTATTATAAGTAACTAAGTCAGACATAACACCTAAGAAATCATTACTATTCTTTAATATATTTAAAGTATCATTATCAACATATCTTTCTTTTATAACATCCATTGGGAAGAAAGTAGCTCTTCCAAAATGATTATCTTTTAAATAATTAATTGCGCCTTTAGCACTATCTTCATCTTTTGTAATTACAAAATTCTTGTTAGAAGAAATTGCTGTATTAAGAGCTTTTACATACTTCTCTTCAACAGACAAGATATTACCAATAGTATTATGAATACCAGATAAAGTATTATTCTTTAATACCTTTCTAACACTATTAGGCATATCTCCATTTTGTTCTATTTCTATTTTTAAATTTTCAATCTTATGAGAAGTTGCGATTAATTCTTGATTATGAGTAGAATAATCATTATTAAGCATATTTTGTTTTAATTTAGCATTTTGTAATTCTCTTTCTATATCAGTTAAATTATTATCATTATTAATTAACTCTTTTTTTATACCTTTTATGTCTTCTTCAATAATAGATATACTTCCAGTTAATTTTTCTTTTGTATTTATTAATTCTCTTAAGTTCTCTTTTACTTTATCATTAGAATCACTATTCTTACTCTTTTCTCTTAAAAGATTTCTTTCTCCATCTAATCTTTCTTTTTCAGCAGTTACCTCTAATAATTCTTTATTTAGCTTTACTCTTTCATTTTCTAATTTTAATAATTTATTATTATCCTCAATACTCTTTGTATCACTCAAACTACTAGCATTAGATAAAGTTACTATTTCATTATCTATTTTTTCTTTTTTAACTTTATCATTTTCTAAATTATTATTAATATTTTCTATATCAAAAGCTAGTAAAGCTACTTCATATTTATCTAATCCTTCTTTATTCTCTAAATATTCTTTTGCTTTCTCACTTTGTATTTTTAAAGGACCTACTTGTATCTCTAACTCAGTAATAATATCATTTACACGATCTAAGTTATTATGAGTTCTATCTAATTTACGAAGCGCTTCTTCTTTTCTTTTCTTATACTTTAAAATACCTGATGCTTCTTCAAATATTATTCTTCTATCGTGTGCTGAATTAGATAATATTTTATCTACTTCACCTTGTGAAATAATATTAAATGACTCTTTAGCCATACCAGTATCTAATAATAAATTAGTTATATCTTTTAGACGACATTTTTCATTATTTAAATAATATTCATTTTCTCCACTACGATACATTCTTCTCTTAATAGATATTTCAGTATATGGAACATTTAAAAAATGATCATTATTATCAAATACTAATTCTACTGAAGCTACATTTAATGGATTTCTTGTTTTACTACCTGAGAAGATTACATCAGTCATTGAACCTTCTCCACGAAGAGATTTTACTGATTGTTCTCCTAAAACCCAGCGAACAGCATCTACAACGTTACTTTTACCTGAACCATTAGGTCCAACTATACAAGTTGTCTTACCATCTAGTTTTATTTCTAACTTATCTGCGAAAGATTTAAAACCACTGGCATTTATTTCCTTTAAGTACATATCTCTTCACCCTAGTTAGAATTATACTATAAATTCAAATACTTGACAAATAAAAAAAAGACTAAATAAGTCTTCTTTTTACGTAAATAATACTAAGTATAATAAATAATAATCCTATCAAATATAAATAATCATTACTATTAGTATCTGGAACATCTACTATTAAAGTTTCATTTGCTTTTTTTAACTCTTCTTTATCATATAAATAATCATTAGAAAATACTAAGTCTTCTGCATTACTATCTACTTTTAATTTATTAGATAATGGATCATAGTAGACTTCTACTTTTAAATTTTTAACTATTTCTTGATACTTATCTTCTAGTTCACTTAACTCTTCATTATTCCTAATATCATAATTATATTCACCTTCAGAAGTATAATTCAAACTAATAGGAATAGTATTATTCTTAGACTTAGTTTTTAAGATTTCTTTATCATTTAAAAGTACACTATAAATATTATTATTTCCCTCTTCTGTATCAATTTTAATATTAGTACTTACATTAGAATTATAACTAGCAGTAAAATATCCTGCTTTACTAGCATGATTAAATTGAATTAGCATCTTACCATCATTAAAAGATATATTTTCTATTTCTCCAAATATAATATTTCTATAAGAAAAAGGAATATAATAAATAACTTTTTTCTTACCATTTAATCCATATACATAAATTAAATTTTCTTTTCTTTTTAATAATCCATCATATACAGTTTGATGTTTAGTTAATCTTCCAGCTTCGTAACAAACGTAATAAATATTACCTTGATAAACTGTAAGTGATTGTTTAGTTAAATTAGTTTTCAAGACAAATGTTCTAAGTATTCTAAAATCACTATTTCTAATTTCAATGAAAGATCCACCTTCTATTCCTCTTGCGAAAACATATTGATCATTTAAAGAATCATATCCTAATCCACTATAATAAAAGTTTAATTTAATTTGTCTTTTCAAAGCAAAACTATCATTTTCTAAATCAATAACATTTATTTTACGACCACTAAGTACTAATAATTCATTAGTTTTATCATTAAAAGTAACATCATTAGCATGTCCTAAGTCATATTCTATTATAGGATTTTCTACTAATCTAACTAATTTATAATTATCTTTATTTAAAACTAATATAGCTGCTTTATGATCACTGTTTTCATTTTCATTAATAAATATAGTAATCACATATTTATCTGTAGTTACTCCTCCTTGAACACTTGTGAAATTAGCAGGTTTATCTATTGTAGTTATAGGTTTTAAATTTAATTCAGTTAACTCACTTCGAGACAAAGCAAAAACATCTTTATGACAGATACATAAAAATAATATAAATACTAACAATAATACTTTCTTATTCATAAAGACATCTCCGTTTGCGAATATAATAGCACAATACAATGGTTTTTTCTACAAAAAAAAGATTCCTAAGAATCTCTTAATTTAGTGCTTTTCTACTTTTATATACGTAATATGTTCCGCAAGATAAAATAATAACACCAATTAAACCTACAGCACTAGATGAAGCAGTATCAGGTGTTTCAACTACCATAGTTTCATCTTGAGTTCCTGTTGAAGAAGTATCTTCACCAGTTACAGTTGAATCATCTGCAGTATCTTCTTTAATATCTTGAACTGTATCTTTTACTGTTTGTTTAACTTTATCTTTTGTTTTCTTTACTGTAGTAACACCAGTATCAACAGCTTTTTTTGCCTTACTACTCTTATCTGTAATTTTAAATAGTAAGAAAATAATTAAGATAACTATTAGTATTATTATTATCCATCTAATAATAGTTCTAATTAAATCTCCCATTCCGATCTCCCTCCGTTGAGGATATTATAACACATAATATCAAAAAAAAGAAGAATTATTCACTTTCTTCTTTTTTTTCTTCTTTTTTAACCTTTTTCTTTGGTTGTGGTAAAGCATCTTTTCTTGAGAAGTTTTGTCTTCCTTTCTTATCCATTCCAAGTGCTTTTACAATAATTTCATCACCTACTGATACAACATCTCCAGCTTTATCAACTCTTTCATGAGCAAGTTGAGATACATGTACCATTCCTTCACAACCAGGCCATAATTGTACGAAACAACCGAAGTCTTCTACTTTAACTACTTTAGCTTCATAGATTTTTCCAACTTCTACTTCTCTAACTATTTCTTCAATCATAGCTTTAGTTTTTTCAATTATTTCTTTATCAGAGTGATAGATAATTACACGACCATCATCTTCTAATTCTACTTTTACTGCGTTAATATTAGTAACTTCAGTAACATTAGATGCTTCACAAATAATCTTAGTAATTGTTTCTCCACCCTTACCAATAACATCTTTAATCTTAGCTGGGTTAATCATAAATGTTTCCATCTTAGGAGCATATTTAGATACTTCTGGACGTGGTTCTTTAATTTGTTTAGTCATTACTTTTAATACTTCCATACGAGCTTTTTTAGCTTGAGCTAGGGCTTCTCTTAAAATATCTTCAGTAATACCACTGATCTTAATATCCATTTGTAGAGCAGTAATACCATCTTTAGTACCAGCTACTTTAAAGTCCATATCTCCTAAATGATCTTCCATACCTTGAATATCAGTTAAAATAGTATAATCATCTTCATGAGTAATTAATCCCATAGCAATACCAGCAACTGGAGCCTTAATAGGTACACCTGCAGCCATTAAAGACATACATCCAGCGCAAATACTTGCTTGTGATGAAGAACCATTAGATTCAAGAATTTCAGATACAACACGAATTGTATATGGGAATTCTTCTTCACTTGGAATTACTTGAGCAAGAGCTTTTTCTCCTAAGGCACCATGACCAATTTCACGACGTCCTGGAGCACCATATCTTCCAGTTTCTCCGACACTAAATTGTGGGAAGTTATAATGTAACATAAATCTCTTTTGATCTTCCATAGAAAGTCCATCGATAATTTGATGTTCATTTAAAGCTCCTAGTGTAGTAATACTTAATGCTTGAGTTTGACCTCTAGTAAATAAAGCACTACCATGAGTTCTAGGTAATAGATCTATATCTGTAGATAAAGGCCTAATCTCATCCATCTTACGTCCATCAGCTCTTGTTTTTTCTTTAACTACGATACTTCTAAATAATCTATATTCAATATCAGATATTACCATTTGTACTTTTACAAGTAATTCTTTTAATTCATCATCTTTCATTGTATCTTCATATTCAGATGTGAATAATTCATTCATTTCTTCTTTAATAGCATCAATCGCATCATATTTCTTTAACTTATCTTTTATACGAAGAGCTTTATCCATTTTCTTAGTAACTAGTTTTTCAACTCTTTCTACTAATTCAGGCTCTGGTGTAAGAGTTTCATATTCCATCTTCTCTTCACCAATTTCTTTAATAATTTTCTCTTCAAATTTAATTAATTCTTTAATTGCTTTATGTCCAAACATTAATGCTTCTAACATAACATCTTCAGGTACTTGTTTAGCTGAAGACTCTACCATATTAATAGCATCTTTAGTACCAGCAACTGTTAATTCAAGCTCACTTACTTCTAATTCTTCTGGTGTTGGGTTAATTACAAATTTACCATCAACACGACCTACTTTAACTCCAGCAATTGGGCCATTAAATGGTATCTTAGAAATAGATACTGCAAGACTTGATGCAAGCATAGCAGTTAATTCAGGAGAACAATCTTGATCTACTGATAAAACTGTTGAAATAATTTGTACTTCATTCTTAAATCCCTCTGGGAATAATGGTCTCATAGGACGATCAATCATACGAGCAGCTAAAGTAGCAGCTTCACTTGGTCTACCTTCTCTTTTAATAAATCCTCCAGGGATCTTGCCTACTGAATATAGTTTTTCTTGATAATTAACTGTTAGTGGGAAGAAATCACTTAATAAGTTAACATTCTTAGATACAACAGCAGCAGTTAAAATAACTGTATCATTATATCTAACAAGTACAGCTCCATCAGCCTGTTTAGCTAATTCACCATGTTCTACTACAATTTTTCTTCCATGAAAGTCTAATTCAAATACTTTCTTTTTACTTTTCATAAATACTCCTTTCAAAAAAAATAGACACTGAAAAAAATGTGTCTACTTTCTTAATCCTAATTTTTTAATAACATTACGATAACTTTGAATATCTCTATCTGCTAAATATTGTAACATATTTCTTCTTTGTCCAACTTTCTTTAAAAGTCCTCTACGAGAATGGAAATCATGAATATGTGTTTTTAAGTGTTCTGTTAAGTTATTGATTTCTTCTGTAAGAATAGCAATTTGTACTTCAGCAGAACCTGTATCTTTTTCATTTTTAGCAAATTCTTTGATTAATTCTTGTTTTCTTTCTTTTGTTAAAGCCATTTGTACACTTCCTTTCTTAATAATTCGCCTAATACAAAGAATAAGTCGGAAATTCTTATTCCTAGTACCGGTAACAAACAGTATTATACTATTGTTTTACACTTAATGCAAGTTTTATTTACAATAACAAATAATAATATGATATATTTAATATGGTGATTAGATGTTAAAAGATAAAAAAATAAGATTAATTATAAAAGGAATACTTGTCTTTTTAATATTTCATTATGGAGTATATTTTCAACTAATACCTATTAAACTATTTAATATAGATTATACAAATGTTAGTAAAAAAATGTTAGTGTTATTATCAGCTTTTTCTAGTATATGTATGGCATTCATTTTTTATTTTATTTATCGTAAAGATTTAAAGAAAGAATTTAAAATATTTAAGAAAAATATTTTAAACAATTTAGATATTGGTCTAAAGTATTGGACTGTAGGATTAATTATTATGATGGCATCTAATTTATTTCTTACATTTGTTTTAAAGTCAGGTGGTGCCAATAATGAAAATGCTGTTCAAGAAATGCTTAAAGGTCTACCTTGGTTAATGATAATAATAGCTGGATTTATTGCTCCATTTAATGAAGAAATAGTCTTTAGAAAAACTCTAAAAGATATTTTTAAAAATAAATGGGTATTTGCAGCTCTATCATTCTTATTATTTGGTGGAGCTCATGTAATTGAAGATGCTCATAATATTATTGATTTATTATACATAATTCCATATGGAGCCTTAGGAGGAGCATTTGCTCTTGCATATCATGATACAGATACAATTTTTACATCCCTATCACTTCATATGATGCACAACTTAGTTCTATCACTTATGTCTGTTTTCCTATTATAAATAAAAGAGGTCTATTCATGACCTCTTTTTATTTTGCAATCAAATATTGAAACAATTAAACATACTACAAATTGTATTGTTATAGTTATAAAATATGCTGTCCAATAATCTTCATATATAACTAAATCTAAATATATAATAGTATAGAATAAGTAATATACCATTAATGAAAACATATAATTTAATAATACTAATACATATGGAGCTTCTGTATTATTAATTATGTAATAGTAAATAGTTAAGTTAACAAATTGACTAATTGCATAACCACAAAATTCACCACTTATACTACTTAGAATTAATCTTTCTCCAAAAGCAAATGATAGTATTGCAGAAAAACATACAAATATTACTCCTGATACTGCAATTGCTTCTACTGCTTTTCTATAATCAAACTTTTTAACTATATAATTAACCATAAAATATACTAATGGTAGAGGTATCAATGAATATGATAAAGATACGCCTCCCAAGACAAAAGTATAATCTCTAAGTGATTCTATTAATATTACTAAAGTAGTTAATAGTAAAATATATAACCAACTATCTTTATACAATTCTTCATCTTTTTTTCTTCTTATTAATTTCATGTTACACCTCTATCCTATTCTAAAAGCTGGTGATACATAATTAGTTACATTAGCAGTACTATCTCCCCAATGACCTGTATCATTTACTCTCATAAAATCATCTCCATCAGCACTATCTGCTGTACGTAGCCACCAGTTTTTAGTATTACCATTATATTTCTTTATCGCGCCATTATTACTATCTGTTTTAATTCCTTGATCTTTATAATAGTCAAGTTGTCTAGTTTCAACTTCTGCTGTATCTCTAGTACATATATTAGTTGTACCTTCTTTTCCCCATACTTCTTTTGTAGATAATAAATATATTTTATCAGTAGTAGTAAAATTATTAGAATCTTTTGAACCATGTCCTGATACTACATAAGTATCAATAATGTTACTTCTAATTTCTTCCGGTATTAAATTATATACTGTACTATTTAAATATGTACGTAGTTCAGAAGATTCCCATCCACCTTCATTAGATGTGGAATGATTCATTCTTTGTTCATCAATTATATCTGCAAATTCTAATACTACTCCACAGGCAGTCTCAGAAAAACCACTATTAGAACATTCACTAGGGGTAGTAGTATTTGATATTCTTAAAGTATGTGTTCCTAGACTTCCTAAATCAACATCTTTAGTAGCCCCATTATAATAGTCTGGTATTCTTCCTGTTTTAATATTATTAATAATAGTAGTCCATGACTCATTTGCAAAAACATGATTAACTTCTATCATACTATCATCTGCTTGTGAATAATCTATATTAAAACTAATTGTAAAGTTTTGATCTTCAGTTGGATAATTAGTTTTATCTTCATTTTCTATATAACTGAATCTTACCTTAATTATCTCACTAGTTCCTTGTCTTAGAGCCTGTTTATTTACTAATTCTGTACCATCTAAATAAGTTACTGTGTATTCTAAATATTTCTTTTGATCTGTAGTTAGTGTTGGATTAATAGAAAAACTATCTATCATAGCATCCATTGTACCACTATTTACTGCATCTACTGTGAATTCATAAAAATCTCCTGGATTCTCTAGTGTTGCGGCAAATTCTACTGTTGTGTCACTAGTAATAGAAGCTGGGGTTGTTGCAGTAATAGATCCTTCTGTAACATTTAAATTGGCAAAGTGAACATCCCAGTTTGCGGCAGTTACATTAGCTGTTCCATCAATATTCAAATTAGTACTTATATAAGAATAACCAATTCCTAGAGAAGCAAACAACACAAAAACAATGATATATAAAATATCCATATTTCGTTTATGTTTAATTCTTTTATCAAACCTTAATCTTCTTTTATATGCCATAAACATCTTCCTATCTTATTTAATTATACCACAAACAAAATAAAAAGGCAGATTATTCTGCCTTTTCTTCATTAATTTTATCAATTAATTTATCTATATGCTCTCCATATGCAATAGAAGTATCATAAATAAACTTTAATTCTGGAGTATGTCTTACTTCTACTCTTTCAGCAAGTTTTGTTCTTATAAATGATGCAGCTTTTTCTAAAGCTTCTTTTGTCTTCTCTTTCTTAGAATCATCTAATACTGTGTAATATACTTTAGCATAACTTAAATCACTAGTTGTATCTACTCCAGTAATAGTTACAAATTTAATATCTTCATCTTTTACTTCTCGCATTAGAATCATACTTATTTCTTCTTGGAAAGCATGATTTAATCTTTCTATTTTTACACTTGCCATATTATTACCTCTTAATCTCTACTAATTCGTATACTTCAATGATGTCTCCCTCTTTATAATCTTGACAATTTTCTAGAGTCATTCCACAGTCCATATCTTTCTTAACTTCTTTTACTTGATCTTTTTCATGTTGTAGTGTTTTTACTGAACCATTATAAACTACTATATCATCTCTAATTATACGAGCTTTTAGATTATTCTTAATTATACCACTAGTTACATGACAACCAGCTATTAATCCTACTTTTGAGAATTTAAAGATTTGTCTTATCTCTGCAGTACCTAATACTTTTTCTTCATACTCAGGATCTAACATACCTTTCATAGCTCTTTCCATGTCTTCTACTACTTTATAGATAATATCATATGTCTTTATTTCAATACCATATTGTTTAGCAGTATCTAGTGTAGCTGTTGTGCCACGAACATTAAATCCAATAATAATAGCATTTGAAGCACTAGCTAATACTACATCACTTTCAGTAATAGCTCCTACTCCACCTCTAATTACAGATACTTTTACACCTTCTACATCTATTTTCTCTAAGGCATTTCTAACTGCTTCTAATGAACCATTAACGTCGGCCTTAAGAACTACTTTAATTTCTTTTTGACCTTCTTTTATTCTTCCAAATAAATCTTCTAGAGTCATTCCACTAAAGTTAGTATCTTTTTCTTTACTACGTAATTGTCTTTCATTAGCAATTTCTTTTGCTTGTTTTTCAGTTTCAAATGCCATGAATTTATCACCAGCACTTGGTACTTCTGAAATACCTGTTACTTCTACTGGTGTAGATGGACCAGCCTCAGTTATATTTTGTCCTTTATCATTCTTTAGAGTTCTAACTTTACCAGCAAAATTACCAATAACAATAGGATCTCCTAAACGTAGAGTACCATTTTGAATTAATAATGTTGCGATAGATCCAACTTTTGAATCCTTCTTTGCTTCTACTACAGCTCCTGTTGCATAACGTGATGGATTAGCCTTATATTCATGCATTTCAGCAACTAATAAGATACTTTCTAATAATTCATCAACACCTTGTCCTGATTTAGCAGAAATCTTATTAACAATAACATCTCCACCCCATTCTTCAGGAGTTAAACCATTTTCAACTAAAGCAGTCATAATTCTATCAACATTTGCTTCTGGTTTATCAATCTTATTAATAGCAACTATAATAGGTACTCCTGCAGCTTTAGCATGATCAATTGCTTCTTTAGTTTGAGGCATAACACCATCATCAGCAGCAACTATAATAATTACTATATCAGTAATACTAGCTCCACGAGCTCTCATTTCTGTAAATGCAGCATGTCCAGGTGTATCAATAAATGTAATCTTTTTATCATTGCATTTAACTGAATAAGCACCTATTGCTTGAGTAATACCTCCAGCTTCCCCACTAACAACATCACTATTTCTAATATAATCAAGTAATGTAGTTTTACCATGATCAACATGACCCATAATAGTAACAACTGGTGGTCTTTCTACTAAGTCTTCTTCTTTATCTTCTATTTCATAATTTTCAAAATTTGAAATATCAGCAGTTTCTTCTTTCTTTAATACTTTATCATATTCACTAACAATAACTGCAACTGTATCATAATCAAGAGTTTGATTTAAGGAAGCCATTACTCCTAAACCAATTAATTTCTTAATTAATTCTGTAGGATTTACTTCTAATAAACCAGCTACATCACTAACAGTCATTCCATCTTTATATAGAATTACATTTTCATCTTGAACAACTTCATTACTTTGAAGTTTTTCACGATGTTTATATAACTTTTTCTTTTCCTTTAAAAAGTCTTTCTTATTATCTGTCTTTTTAGCTTCTCTATTTTGTTTAACTTTTGTAAATGAAGTAGTATCATCTAAATCAAATTTTGTATTTTGAGCAAGTTCTTCTGCTTTATCTGCTACTTCTTCTTCCATTCTTTGTTCTTCTAAATCTTCTGAGTCTCCACCGATATAGTCTTCTTCATCTTGCATTTCATTATCTAATAAAGTAATACTAACATCGTCTAATAAAGAGTTTTCATCTTCATAATTAATTCCTACTTTATCACATAGTTCTTTTATCTCTTCGATAGTTTTTCCTACGTCCATAGCATAATCTTCTAAAGTCATCATTAAGACTCACCTCACTTCTCTAATATTTCTCTTATTTCATCATATACACTATCTTCTATTTCACATTCTAATCTTTTTTCTAATATTTTACTTTTACGTGCTTTTTCTAATACTTCTATATCTTTCTTAATATAAGCTCCTCTTCCATTTAATTTACCTGTTTCATCTGGTAATACTTCTCCATATGGAGTTCTAACTATTCTAAGTAATTCAGTTTTTGGAAGAGCTTCTTTAGTTACAACACATGTTCTTAAAGGTATTTTTCTTTGTTTCATAAATACCTCCTATCTAAAGTTAATTCCTGCTTCTCTTGCTTGTTCTGTTGTCTTTATATCAATCTTTTTAAATTTAGTTAAACGTGTCGCAAGTCTTGCATTTTGTCCTTTTTTACCAATAGCAAGTGAGAAATTATCTCCGTCAGCAATAACCATTGCTTCTAATTTCTTAGGATCAGTAATTGCTACTGTTAAGTCTTTTGCAGGACTTAGTGCATTTTCAATAAATACTGCAGGATCTGCATCATATTTAATTACATCTAATTTTTCTCCATGTAATTCATTAATTATTCTAGCAATTCTACTACCTTTTTCTCCAATACAAGCTCCAATTGGATCAACATTTGGATTATCTGAATAAACTGCTACTTTACTTCTATTACCAGCATCTCTTGCTACACTATAAATCATAACTGTACCATCATTAATTTCTGGTATTTCAAGTTCAAATAATCTTTTAACAAATCCATAATGTGTTCTACTAAGTAGAATAAGTAAATTCTTACCATTATTATCTACTTTAGATACATATACTTTTATTTGAGAACCCATTTCAATTTTTTCTCCTGGGATACAATCTTTCTTAGGTAAGATACCATTAGTTCTACCTAAATCAATAAAGTAATTATCTGTATCTTCAAGTGCTACTGTACCAATTAATAATTCATCTTGTTTATCTCCAAATTCATCCATGATACTATTTCTTTCAGCTTCACGAATCTTTTGAACTACTACTTGTTTAGCAGTTGAAGTTGCAACTCTACCAAAGTCTTTTGGAGTAACCTCAGTATCAATAGTATCTCCTACTTCTAATGTTTTATCAATTTTCTTAGCTTCACTTAATTTTATTTCAGTTTCTTTATTGAAGAAACTTGGTGCATCTTTCTTTTCTTTTTCTTCTTCATCTTCACCTTCTACAGCTTCAGTCTCTTCCACTACTTCTTCAGGTTTAGTATCTAATTCATCATCTTCTGCATATTTTTCAAATAAAGCATCTTCATATTCTTCTTTAGTCATCTTATCATCAGGTACTACTGTTAAGAATGAATATACTTTAATATCTCCTGTATCACGATCAAATACTACTTTAACATTAGTTTTAGAATTAAAGTTTTTCTTATAAGCTGAAGTTAAGGCTAACTCCATTGCACTATATACTACTTCAGGATCAATATCTTTTTCTTGAACTATATTATCTAATGCTTTTTTAAATTCTTTCCCGTTCATTCCATTTTGAGTTTCTTCTTTTTTCTTTGCCATTTTAATTATCTCCTTTCTCTTTAGAATAGATATCTAACACATCAACATCTTTTAATAATTCTTCATGTTCATCAATTATCTTATTAATAATTCTTGATGCTTCAGTCACACGATTTAAATCAATTATTTCATCACTATCAAGCACAACATTAAGAATCTTTTGACCTTCCTCTTCACTAGTAAATGCATCATCTACAAATACATTTAAATCTTTAATAGATTCATTTACTAATTCACTAATCTTTGTCTTCAATCTATCACCTCTATCAAATAATAAGAGTGGGAATACTTCTTTCCCACTCCTTTCTGTTTGTATTATAACATATTTTATAAATATTACAAGTATTATTATATTTTCTTTATCATTATATCCATTCTAGTATGATAATCTTTTTTATTATAAAACTTCTTACCCATTTCATTATAAGCAAATACATCTACCATTACATATTCACAACCAACTGATTTAAAGTATTCTTCCATTTTATTTATTAGTTTCTGCCCTATTCCACTATTTCTAGTTTTGTTTGTAACTATTAATTCTGTTATTTCTCCTCTTTTAGGACATTTATAATCTAAATAATCATATTCTTCATATGGAAATATACATCCCATGATTAAACCAATTGCTTTATTATTTTCTACTGCCAAATAGCATTTACCATTGTTTTTATTAACTTTGTCTAAATCTAACAATGCCATTTTTTCTCTATATTCTGAATGAACATGGTCTAAATTATCCTTATCAATTGATACTATATATTCCTCAAGTTCTACTAATAAGTCCTTAACATCTTCTAGATATTTATCTTCATATTCAATTATTTGCATTCTTTAATCACCTCAAAAATCTCAAACATTACTTTTTCAATTAAAGTTTTTCCATACTTTTAGATTATTATGATTAACTTCATAGATTCCAATTAATTTATTATTAATTGTAAATATAACTTTATCTTTAATATCCCAATTATTAGTAATCTTCATACCATTAGTTACTTCTTTTATTAAATCACTTGGTAGTTCTATAATTGGGTAATCTAGAACTTCTTCTATTTTATGTAAGTTATAATTATTATTCTTTAAATCTTCTAAAGTATTTGTATCTTTAATATCTATAATACCTTGTTTAGTTCTAATTAGAGATGTCATAGTACCAATTGTATTTAGACTAGTACAAATATCTTTAATTAAACTTCTAATATAACAACCTTTAGTAACTAGAGATCTAAATTCAAATGAGTTAGAATCTTTATTTAATAATTCGATTTCTTTAATAGTTACTTCTTTTTTAGGTAGTTCTACTTCTATATTATTTCTTGCATATTCATATAACTTCTTACCATTTACTTTTACTGCAGCATACTTAGGAACTTCTTGTAGATATGTTTTTTTATAACTATTTAGTACTTCTTCTATATTTAAATTATTAGGAATATCTTTTTCATCTATTACTTCTCCTGTAATATCTAATGTATCAGTTTCAATTCCTAGTTTTACTCCTGCAATATACTCTTTATCGTTAGCTGTTAATAATTCAACTATCTTAGTAGCTTTCCCAACGCATACTAACATTACTCCAGTAGCAAGTGGATCTAATGTACCAGTATGACCTACTTTTTTTATTCCAAACAAATGACTAATTTCATTAACCACATCAAAAGATGTTACATCTTTTGGTTTATTTATATATAGAACGCAACCAAAATCTTGTAAGTATTCTTCTAATGTTAGATTGTTTTCATAAATTATTTTTGCAGGTATTTCTCCTACATATCTAATATGCCATGGTTCATAGTTATATCCTGTAATATCTTTTTTATTTTCTGGATATCTTAATATAAAACCAAACTTATGAAGATATGGATGAATCTTTTTTAATACTGGTTCAGTTAAATTAAAATTATCATCACTATAAATAAATTCACTATTTATCTTCGCTTCTATATCAACAGCAAGTCCTGTATGATGTTCAGAATAAGTTGGTACTGCAACATAGTTATTACAATACTCTTCTCCATTAATTTCTAAATAATGATTATATATCTCTTCTTGTTCATTAATACTTCTATATGCGGTATCTATTCCTATTTCAATATCTAATTCATTCTTAATAAACTCTTTTAATTTTAAATAATTATTATAAGTTTCTTCTTCAATTAAAATATCTTTATCTAAGACATTCTTAGTAGTAACTAAGTTAATTCTATTTAGATAACTATCTTTTATATAATTAATCTTATTAACTAAAACAGTATATTTCATCGAATCACCACTTATATTATAACAAAAAATAGAGTCCTATGACTCTATTTTGTACTAATATTCTTTCTAATCAATTCAGTATATACACCTAATCCAAAGCATAGAGATATGAATGATACTAAACCTCCGATTCCTGGGATAAGTCTTAATAAATATATTATTAGCAATGAAACTGCATATAATAAATATTTATTTTTAATCTTATCTTTAAAGCATAGATTACCAAAATATACTGTAGTTGGAATTATAGATAAGTAAATCATAATTCCATAAATTAATAATGAAATAATACTTAATGGTACTCCTATCATTGTACACATTAATATAATTGCGGCAATTGGTACTACTATTAAGAAGACAAATCCAATTCCAAAGTGTTTAGCAAATGTATTTAAATCTTTCTTAATCTTCTCCATACTAGTAAATACTTTTTTATTCATAGCCATTAATATAATACTAATTAATAACATTGATAAGAAAGCATATACCTTATCCATTATTTTTGTCATTACTACAGTTTCTTTATTTACTTCAGACACTTCATAAGTTGTTTTTTTAGCAACTTTTGCAGTTTCTGCAATACTTATATCAGCATTCTCTGGATAATTAATTGTACCTGTAATTTCTGCTTCTTCTCCAATCTTTATTTTATCTGCAGCTACTTCTACATCACCATTAATTTTAGAATTAATAATAACTTCATCAGCTCCTAAATATGCATTTCTATTAATATCAGAATCAATTCTAATAGTAGATGCAGCAGCATATAAATCTCTTATTGTAGATGATTCAACACTAATCATAGATCCTGCTAAAAAGGCATCTTTTGTAACTGCTCCATCAACTATTACATTATTACCTGCAGCAAACAAAATATCTTGAGTACTAGATAATGCAACATTGTTACCTGCTACAAAATTAGCTCCATCTATTTGGGAACTAGCTTCTACTCTATTACCTGCCATAAAAGTAGTTGCACCAATATTTTTATTTACTTTTACATTATCATTCGCAATAAAATTATCTTTTGATTTAGCTCCTACTGGAACTACTACAAGTGTTAATAATAAAATAATTATTAATAATATTTTCTTTTTCATAAATCCTCCTACTCACCAATACTTACACTCTTTAATAAGTATCCTTTATTTGTTTTCTCTATTTTAAATGTTGTTACTGGTACTTGTACCTCAACTGTTTTAAATATATCATCAGTTAAGTTTACTCCTGGTCCATCTGGAGAATCAGGATCTCCTTCAAGTACAGGATTAAATCCCTTAACTGCATCTTCATACTTTCTATAATAAGCATTTAAAATACACGTATCATTGCAAGTATTAGAATATAATATTTTGTAATTTACTGTTATCTCATTATTCTTTTTTTCACTAGATAAGTAGAATAATGCAGCACTTGGATTACTACTTGATCCATGTCCAAAATGATTTGGATTAGGAACATATCTACCATCTTCATGTAAATATAATGGTTCTTCATCATCCGTTGGACATTCAATATCTTCATGTTTAACTTCTATATTTCCAAAATACTTTCCTACTTCTGCTTCAATTTCTTTTTCTGTGATTGATTCCTTAAAGCCAATTCTTTTAAGAGTCCAATATAATAAGTCTTGATTATCTATTTTTGAAAAATCTTTTTCCTCCATAGGATAGTATGCTGCAAAATTATTACTCAACTCTTTAGCAAAATCCATTATGTCATCTAATTCATTTTGACTTAGTTTATTGTCATTTTTATCTTTTTTCTTAACCTCTTCTTTAGTTTCTTTCTTAGGTAATTTTATTATTCCTTTGTCATAACAAATATAACCTATACAACCAAGGAGTGCTAGTATCAAGATAACAATAATTACTTTTAACCCTTTATTTCCTTTCTTCTTTTTCTCCACACGATCACCTCTATATTTATTATAAAATATACTAAACTATTTTTCAATTTAAAAAAAACATAGACTAAGCTATGTTTTATATTTAACTTATTGAAAGGTCTAAAGGGTTTCTCTAAATTCCGAAAATTCTTATTTGTTACCTCCGCCAGAGTAGCCTCCTCCATCTTCAATATGATATCCACCATCTGGAGTTCTTTCACCACTACCACTTTCGATGTGATATCCGCCATTTGAAGATTTTTGTCCGCCTCCAGTTCTGATGGTATATCCACCACCAGCACCTCCAGAATGTCCTTCTCCGCCAGATCCATGTGTACCAATACCTGATAATTCTTCTTCAGATTTTTTAACACCAAGATTAGTACTACCCATTTCTCTTTCACATTCATCGGTTATTTTTCCATTAATATCTTCAACAGTCGCAGTTACGCGTTGACCAAAGGCTTTTATTCCTGTTTGAAAATAATGTTGTTGTGAATCTTCATCATCATACAAAGCTATTTCTGTAGGAAGACTTTCAATGTCTGTTATTGCATCTTTTATTAATTTATTAAACTCTGGAATAACATAATCCCTAATAACACGCATTTCCATTCCAACATTTCCATTTTTGTTATCACTTAAATCAAATTCAATTGCAAATGTACTAACACTTCTATCAAATCCAATTGATGTCTCTCCTTGTGATGCAGCAACTGCATTATAAGCATTTGTTGCTGAACAACAAATATCATAAATCAAGTGACAAAAATCATCCATTATACCAGAAACTTGTGGTGTTGTAGCTTGACCAAAACTTACAGCGTTTGGAGAAGCCCAATTAATCTTTAATTGATCTGATAAATAAGTAAAAGCTGTTCCTAACCTTACTGCAGCATGTTCACCTTCTTCAAAAAAATGATTAATATTATTTTTTGCTTTTTCCGGATTTAATCCTACCCATCCCATATAATCACACTCCTACTGTAAGAATAACATATATTAATAAAATACGCAAAGTTTTTTAAAAAAGTGATAATTGATTAGAATCAGGTAATCCTTCAAGTATTCCCATTTCTTTCATTTTATCTATTAAAGTCTGAGATACTTTAGCTCTTTTTTGTACATCTTCAATACTTAAGAATTTACCTTTTTCTCTCTCTTCAACAATCTTTTTAGCAACTGTATCACCTAGTCCATCAATAGCACTAAATGGTGGATAAATCTCTTTATCATTTTTAGTTTTCCAAGTAGTTGCTTCTGATTCATATAAATCAACATTTAAGAATTTTATTCCACGAGCTGTTGCCTCTAGTGCTACCTTTAAAGATTCAGCTTGACCATTTTCTTTATTAGTAGCTTCATAACCCTTTTCTTCAATATCTTCAAGTCTAGCTTTTATAGCTTTATATCCTTTAATCATATTTTCAACATCTACATCAGTTGCTTTACATGAATACCATGAAGAATAGAAATATACTGGCATATGTACTTTATACCAAGCTATTCTAAATGCACTTATTACATAAGCTGCGGCATGGGCTTTCGGGAACATGTATTTAATCTTACGACAAGATTCTATAAACCATTCTGGAATATTAGCTTCTTTCATAGTTTTAACATGTTCTTTCCAAGTATCAGGATCTTTACTTGCTTTTCCCTTACGGACAAACTCCATTATCTTAAAGGCTTTTATAGGAGCTACTCCATTATACATTAAGTAAACCATGATATCATCACGACAGCCAATTGTATCTTTAAATGGAACAACATTATTTTGAATTAATTCTTGTGCATTTCCTAACCAAACATCAGTACCATGAGATAATCCTGATATTTTAATTAATTCACCAAAAGTAGTTGGTTTTGTATCTTCAACTAGTTTTATTGTGAATGGTGTACCAAACTCTGGTATACCTAATGTACCAGTATTACATAATATTTGTTCTTTAGTAACACCTAAAACATCTGTTGAAGTAAATATACTCATTGTATCTTTATCATCTAATGGAACATTTAAAACATCTGTTCCCGATTGATTCTGAATTAATCTTAATTGCGTTGGATCAGAATGTCCTAAAATATCTAATTTTAATAAACATTGATCTATTGAGTGATAATCAAAGTGGGTAGTCTTCCACTCCGCATTTACATCATCTGCAGGATATTGATATGGAGTAAAATCAGAAACTTCCATATAATCTGGAATAACAACTATTCCTCCTGGATGTTGTCCTGTAGTTCTTTTAACACCAGTACATCCCATAGCTAGTCTCTCAATCTCTGCACTACGCATATCATCAATACCTTTTTCCTCTAAGTATCCTTTTACAAATCCATAAGCAGTTTTTTCTGCTACTGTACCAATAGTTCCTGCACGATATACATTATTTTCACCAAATAAAACCTTAGTGTAAGCATGAGCACTAGCTTGATTTAAATCAGAGAAATTCAAATCAATATCAGGTACTTTATCAGCATTAAATCCTAAGAAAGTTGCGAATGGCATATCTTGTCCATCTTTAATCATTTTAGTATGACAATTTGGACATTCTTTATCAGGTAAATCAAATCCTGAAGAGTAGTCAGCTCCAAATGATCTACCATTTTCATCTTCAAAAATACTTAATTTACATTTTGCACAACGATAATGTGGTGACAATGGATTAACTTCTGTAATACCCATCATAGTAGCAACAAAACTAGATCCAACAGAACCTCTTGATCCTACTAAATAACCATCATCATTAGAGTGTTTAACAAGTCTTTGAGCAATCAAATAAATCGGATCAAATCCTCCACCAATAACTCCTCCTAGAGCTTTCTTAGTAGCTTTTTCTAATCCTTTTTCATCTAATTCCTCTTCACTGTTTTTCTTAACATATTCTTTAACTAATTTCTTAATATTATCTGATCCCTTTAAAATCTCATTATGTAATCTTTCATGGGATTCTATATCTAAATCTTCTCCAAAGATACCTTTAGATTCTAAATCTTCTTTAATCATCTTAAATACTACATCACCATATAATTCAGTAGCAATTCTCTCTTCAATTGCATATGGTAGTGGATCTCCATACCAATCTGCTGCTTTTGTATAAACTAAATCAGTAACTACAACTGGACAATCTAAATATTCACTTCCATCATCTGATTTAACTCTAGGAGAGAATGGAATACCACCAGTATCAATAATTACTTCTACTATTTCACACATATCAGCAATTTTATTAGTATTTTCAACTACTATTTCATAAGCCTTTTGTTCTCCTAAGAACTTAAAATCATCTAGCATTTCATCTGTAGTTCTAAAATGAGTTGAAGGAATACTAGTAATATTACTTTTAGCAAGAGGATGTCTTCCTCCACCTGGTACTTTTTGATTAACTATTATCTCTCGATAAATCTTATCATCTCTTTTTATATGATGAACATCTCCAGTAGCTACTATTATTTTTCCTGCTTCTTCTGTAACTCTAACAATCTTTTCAATATTAGCAGCAACTTCTACTTTAGTAGCAAAGTCCCCTGTTTGAATTAAATGATCATAACACTCAATAGGTTGAACTTCTACATAGTCATAGAATCTAATAATATTAGATAAGTCTTCATCACTCTTAGACTTAGCCTCGTTGAATACTTCACTTTCGTAACAACCACTACCTATTAATAATCCTTCTCTATGTTCATCTACTACACTTCTAAGTATTCTAGGTGTTTTATATAGATAAGTTGTATTTGCTAAACTAACTAATTTAAATAAGTTCTTTAATCCTGTTTTATTCTTAACTAATATATTAATATGATGAGCACGACCAAATTTATGAATATTTTCACGAGAAACTAATTTATCTAATTCATTCATTCTTTCTATATTACGATTAGATAATTTCTTTAACATCTTATGAAATACTAAAGCTGTTCCTTCGGCATCATAATCTCCTCTATGATGAGCATCTTCATCCCAAGGTACTTCATATCTTTTTACTAAAGCACTTAAACTATGTCTAGCATAAGCTGTATCCATTGTCCTGGATAATTCTAATGTATCTATAACTGGATTCTTAAACTCTCCTAAATTATATTTATTATAAGCCATCTCTAAGAAAGAAACATCAAACTTAGCATTATGAGCAACCATTGGTAAATCTCCAAACCATTCAATGAATCTCTTAACAGCATTCTCTTCATTATCTTTATCTTTTAACATTTCATCTGTGATATTTGTCAACTCTGTTATCTTTTTAGGCAATGGTCTTCCTGGATTAATCAATTCATCATATCTTTCTTGAATAACTCCATCTTTTATTTTTACAGCACCTATTTCAATAATAGAATCTTCTCCACCAGCATTAAAACCAGTTGTTTCAAAGTCAAAAACAACATACTCCTCTTCTAACATAACTTTATCAGTAGGTCTTAAAACTATATTTACAGAGTCATCAATCATAGTAAGTTCTGCTCCATAAATCGCTTTAAATGGTTCTTCTCCCTCAGCCAACTTTTTATTATGACTTGTTACCATATTAAAGACATGTGGGAATCCTTGAACGCCATTATGATCAGTAATTGCGACTGCTTTCATACCAAATTTCATAGCTGTTTTAACTAAATCAGTTTCATCAGCTACTCCATCCATTTGACTCATCTTACTATGTGCATGTAATTCTACTCTTTTTACTTCAGCTGTATCTTTTATCTCTTCTTCTTCTTTTTCTATTTTAACTATATCTCTAGCATTTAAAACTATTTCTTTAGAATATGGATCATTCTTAGTATAACCCTTTATTAAATACCAATTACCTTCTTTTAATTCTTTCTTTAATCTATTATATTCTTCTTCATCTCTAACAAATAATTTACAATACATACTGTCAGAAAAATCAGTAATTTTCAAAGTAATAATCTTAAAGTCAGTCTTAGCAGATTCAAAGAAATCAACTCCAAATACTTTAGCTTCAACTACTACATCTCCATCTTCACCAATAATAGTTTTAATCTTAATTGGTCTTTCTTTAATAGCTTTTCCACCAAAAATACTATTCTCATCTTTTGGAGTTCTTCTATATTGTTTAGTCTCTTTTACAGGTTCTTTTTCTTTCTTTTTTTCTACTTTTACTTCTACATCTTCTAATTCATGTTGAATAGCTTCTTTAATATCATCTTTATGATTAACAATAATATCTATATCTTCATTATAACTAATCTTTTTATAGAATCTATGAATCTTTGGAAGTACTTTTTCTAACTTCTTCTTCTCTATTTCATTCGCTACTACTAAGACTAATTTATCATCTCTTAGTTCTAGACAATCTTCATATAATTCAAGTACTTTTAATTCTTTCTTTAAAGTACTTAATAAATAAGGATAATAATCTTTATACAATGTATTTTTCTTATACTTAACATTATAAATAATATCTATACTACTTGCCTTTTTATCTAATAAATTCTTATTCTTTTCAACTTCTTCAAATACTTCTATAGGTAATAAATTATCTATATCAATATAAATTATCCAACTATCTTTATTAGGATTAATCTTTATTTTTGACAAAACTGCACTAGAAAAATATTGATAAGAATTCTCATCAATATTTATTTTTTCAAGTAATATTCTAATTTTATCATCCATATTAACCCTCCTGTTGAATTATAATATTTCTACTTGATTAGTCTTCCTCTCCCTTACGATATATCTTTGATTACGAATACAAAAATCAATAAACTCTTCAATATTCATTTTCTTTAATTCTTTTTCATAAGCATATTTTTCTAAATCAAATACTATTTTATCTCGCATCATATAATTAGCTAATTCTCCTTTAGGTACACCTAAATACATTAACCAATATGGATATAACCATCTCTTTAATGCAGATAATTCTGGTTTACCACTTTGATAAAAACTTCTTCCAGTTAGTCTAGTAGCATATTCATTTAGAGCTAATTCTACAATAGCATCTTTATATCTATGTTGTCCTTCTTTATATCTCTTAATATTATTATATAAAACTTTCTTATTAATATCTAAAAGTATCAATAAAGTATTCTTCTTATCAATATCTTTTCCAATAATCATACAATTATGACTAGGATAATCTATCATATTTAATTCTTTATTAACAATAAACATAGTATGATTAGCTACTTTTAATCTTGCGATGTTCTTATAAAAATAATTAGTTTCTTTTTTATTTTTATCCCATATATGCATTACTTCTAAACGATACTTATCTGCTTGTTTTCTTAATTTTTCATAAACTTTATTCTCTAATAATATATTATAAACAGTATCATCATTAGGAATAAAATTCTTATAATCAGCTATAATACTAGCTTTATCTTGATAAGTATTATTATACTCTGTTTTATATGTATCCCATATTTTTTGTTTTAATTTATATATACTATCTGAAATTGAAGCTTGAAATAACAAGTTCCATATTAATACATAATCATTTACGATGAAATTAGTATTCATGACTTCACCACCATACATATATAATATCAAAAAAAAAGAAAAAGTTGAACTATAACTTAATCTTTTTTAACTTATTCTTTGATATATAAAGTAAGCAGCAACCACTAAGATAGCAATTATTAATATAGCAATAATTATTTTTACAATTAATGGTAATTTATTATCACTAAAATCAGCACCTAAATCAAAATCTTTGTCTGATAAATCCATACTTCTAGTATAAAAATCTGTATCTCTAGCATCAAAACTATTTTTAGCATTTCTCTCACTTCTAGAAGCTTTCTTTATTTCTTCAGTATTTATATTATTATCAATAGTACCAGTAATTTCTTCAGTAGTGATAGTAGCAGTTATTGTATCAGTATTATCTTTATCTTCTACCTTTTCATTCTCTTTAGTAACTTCAGTATCTTCTGTAATAGCATCAGCTGCAGATACTGTATCTAATAAACTAGTAGCCATTAAATCACTTAATAAATCCACTGTAGTTTCTGCATCTATTTCTCCAGCCATTGTTTTAGATAATAGATCTTCCGCAATATCATGAAGTTCCTCTTCTTCAGGAGTTCTAACTCTATTTTTCTTTTCTTCACGATACTTTTCTAATTGTTCTTTATTTATGCTTGCTAAAATATTATAAGCATTATTTTTTAATTTTCTTTTATCATCTAAATCATCTTTATCAGTACGATTGCGTCTAGCTTCTTCTAAGAAACTATTTATATCATATGTTTTATTCTCTTTCTTTTGAGATAAATAATTAACATCATCTAATTCTTTTTTACTCTTAGGCATAGGTTCTACAGTTTGATACTTTTGCATTTGTTGATAAGCTTCTCTAGTAGTACGAGAATTATTTACAGGTTGACTATTAATTTCAAAAGCATTAGCATTAGTAACATCAGTTATATTAGTATAAATCGCATTACTTGAGAAATTATGATATAGTTCTTGATTATTAGCTAATCTACTATTATTTTTCTCTAAGATGTCTTCGTTTTGATATCGATCCATTCGTTTCATACCATACACCTACCTATAATAATTTTATCATAATAGATTATAAAACAAAAGTCTTAAATACTTCTTTACGTAAATGCAAATTAATATTGAATAATAATTATCTATAAGATATAATGAATATATCAAAAGGAGTGATTATAATGAAAGTAAAAGTAAATGATTCTTGTATCGGATGTGGAGCTTGTATGTCTATCGCAGATGATGTATTTGAAATGAATGATGAAGGTCTATCTTCAGTAAAAGTTTCTGAAGTACCTGAAGAATCAGTTGATAATGTAAAAGAAGCTATGGAAAGTTGTCCAACAGGAGCTATTGAAGAAGCATAAAAAAGAACTTTAAAAGTTCTTTTTATTTGTCTTTATAACTATATATTATTTGTACTTCTTTAGGTGTTAATCTACGATATTCTCCAGATTTAAGATTTTTAACATCAAAGATTCCAATTCTTTCACGAGTTAATTTTTCAACATGAAAACCTACACTTTCAAACATTCTCTTAACTTGATGATTTAATCCTTCATGAATAGTTATTTCAACTAAAGATTTATTAGTAGTATTATCTACTTTTTTTAATTTAACACGACTAGCTTTTACTAATTTATTATCTAATTTAATACCATTCTTTAGTTTATTAATCTGTTCACCTTTAATTATACCTTCTAGTTTAGCTAAATATACTTTTTCCATATTAGTAGATGGATGCATCACAATATTCGCAAACACTCCATCATTAGTAAGTAATAAAGCACCTGTAGTATCATAATCTAGTCTTCCAACCGGATATATTCTACTAGTAGTATCTATTAATTCAGTAACTACTTTTCTATCTTTATCATCACTAGTAGATGTAATTACTCCACGTGGTTTATTTAATAAATAGTATTCTTTAGCCTCTTTTTCAATTAATTTATCATTTACTTCTACTCTATCACTACTATTTACTTTAAAACCTAAAGTAGTTATTACTTCACCATTTACTTTTACTTTACCATTTTTTATTAATTCTTCTGCTTTTCTTCTAGAAGCTATACCAGCTTCTGCTATAACTTTTTGTAATCTTTCCATCTGATCACCTCTAACTAGCTCATTATATCAAAAAAACATTAAAAATAAAAGATAAGATTTATTTAATCTCATCTATATATTTCTTTAAGTGCTTAGATTCATTACCTAAAATAATCTTTAATTGATTATCTATTTCAACTATTCCTTTAGCTCCTAATTTTTGAATACCTTCTTTGTTAGCCTTACTAACATCTTTTAAAGTAACTTTAAACCTAGACATATTAGTTTCAGTACTAATAATATTATCTCTACCACCTAACAATTCAACTAGTTTATTAAAATCTAATCCAGCATCTTTCTTAGTAGCTTTTAAAATAGCTAAAAGTATTACTACTAATACTACAATTATAATTAAATATTGTATATAATTCATCATATTATCACCACATTTATTATATATTATTTTTTATTAAAAGAAAAGTTAATTATTATTAATCTGATTTATCTTCTTAATAAAATTCTTACTCTTCATATAAAGTCCAGTATAACGATCATAATAATCATCTAAGAACTGATTAATCTCATTAGTTACTTCATCACTAACATCTAACTTAGTAATATTTTTAATATCTACATAATAATACATTCTAATCATTTTAATAGTTTTATCACTAACTAATGGTTCATTATTATAACAGTCTCTACAAATATAACCACCACTATCACTAGATAGAGTAACTATATCTTTATCACTACCACAATGACTACAACAATCTATACTAGGAGCCACTCCTAAATAATCTAATAGTTTTAATTCTAAAATATTAGTTAAAGCTATTGGATTTAATCCCTCTTCTATTTTAACTAATGTATCTTTAACTAATTCAAGTATTTCATCACTATCAGTTTGTTTAACTACTTGATTAGTTAAATCGAGTATTAGAGAGGCATAAGATACTTTTTCTAAATCAATTGTAGTTTTAGGAAAAGAATTTATTACATCTACACCAATTAAAGTAGATAAACCTTTCTCTTTATAATAAATATGAAAAGTACCATAAATTAGTTTTCTACTAACTCCATGAAGCTTACTCTTCATATTACGGCATCCTTTAGATATAACTCCTATAAGTCCATGTTCTTTTGTTAAAACATTTAAGATTTTACTAGATTCTGAATAATTAGTTTCAGTTAAAACTAGTCCTTCTATATCTTCTATTTTCATTTATTATTCATCCTCATCATTTAAACCTAATTCAAGAATCATTTTTTCTTGATCACGCCAATTCTTAATAGTTTTAACATATGTTTCTAAGAATACTTTTTTACCTAAGAATTTCTCCATATCAAGTCTTGCTCTTGTACCTACTTCTTTAAGTAAAGATCCATTCTTACCAATAATCATTCCTTTGATATTTTCTCTATCGACAACAATCAATACCTGAATATGAACTTTATCTTTATCTTCTTCATAGTTTTCTACATAACAAGTTACTGTATGAGGTATTTCATCATGAGTTAATTCTAATATTTTTTCTCTAACAAACTCTGCCATAATAAATCTAGTAGAAACATTAGTTAATTCTTCTTCAGAGTATATAGCATCCATATCATCTAACTTTTCTTTTATACAATCTATTAAAACATTAATATTATCCTTTTTAGATGCAGATATAGGTATAATCTCTTCAAAATCATATAATTCTTTTAACTTAGTTATTTCTTCTAATAATACTTCTTTATTCTTTACCAAATCCACCTTATTTAAAAGCAAGAAAACTGGTACACCTTTATCTTTTATCTTATCTAAGACAAATTGATCTCCTTTACCAAAACCTTTAGAAATATCTACTAAGAATAATATAACGTCTACTCCTTCAGTATTATTATAAGCTTTACGATTCATTACATTACCTAGTTTATTCTTAGGTTTATGAACTCCTGGAGTGTCTACAAATATTATTTGAGAATCTTCATCATTATAAATACCTCTAATAACATTTCTGGTAGTACCACTGACATTTGAAGTGATTGCTAGTTTCATACCTAATATACTATTTAGTAAAGTACTTTTACCAACATTAGGTCTTCCTACTAAACTAACAAATCCACATTTCATTGTAAGTCATCCTCTCCAAATGGATATGGACATAATTCTTTTACTGTATATTCTGCTCCTTCACCAGAAGTACTAAAACATCTAATTTTTGCATCTTCTTCAAATAATTCTGAAATCATTTGACGACATACAAAACAAGGAGTACCTATCTTACCAGAAGATACCATAACATTTAATTCTTTAAAATCCCCTATTTGAACACCATCTGCAATAGCACTAAAAATCGCAGCTCTCTCAGCACAAGTTCCTGCTCTAGTTGAAGCATCTTCAACATTTACTCCTGAGTATTCTTTTCCATCTTTAGTAACTACAACTGCAGATACTGGAAAGTTAGAAATTGGTACATAACTATTCTTATGTAATTCTAATAATTTTTCAAACATATTTATCCTCCTATTAATATAATTGCCTTTGGTAAAAAGATAATTATAGCTCCTACCAAAGCTGTAAAACATAAAAGTAATGTTGCACTACTAGCTGTATCTTTCGCAATCTTTGCCAACGGATGAATCTCTGTTGTATATAAGTCAATAGTTGCTTCAATTGATGTATTAATCATTTCTGAAGCACTAATAGTACCAATCATTGTAATAACAAATAGCCATTCTGGAACACTAATCTTATATATAAATCCAGCTATAATAACTAATATTGTCGCAATAATTATAATAATCATATTATGTTCAAATCTAATTCCATAAATGATTCCATCTACGGCATGCATAAAACTTTTTTCGTAACGTTCTAAGGCAGTACCTGTATCTTTATTTCTCTTTGGTGATTTACGTCTTAATTTATCTAGTAATCCCATATTCTTCTAGTACCTCCCTTTGTTTTCCAAACATTACCTTTTCATCTTCTTCAGTCATATGATCGTATCCTAATAAATGATAAAAACCATGTACTGCTAAAAAAGATAATTCTCTAAGTAATGAATGTCCATATTCTTTTGCTTGACTCTTAGCCTTATCTAAAGAAATATAAATATCTCCTAATATTCTTTCATTACCTCCAACTACTAGAGAATCTTCATCTTCTAAAGCAAAAGTAATAACATCAGTTTCTCTATCAATATTACGATAGGTTTTATTAAGTTCATGAATATATTTATTATCTACAATAATTAAATTAAAAGATGTATCTTTTAACTTTTCTTTATCCATGGCACTATATAATACTTTTTCTACTGTATCCAATTCTTCTATTTCTTCTCCGACTTGGACAAATATTTCTATTTTGTTCATATTCCTCCTATAAAATCATTATAATCATTGTGACTAATCCAGCAAATAATAAAACTGTTAGTATATTTAAGAACCAATCTTTTCGACAAAATCCTGGTAATCCTTCACCTATTATTCTAATAACACTATAGATAAAATATCCCATTATTCCACCTAATAAGTTAAGAATAATATCATCTACATCAAATACTCTTCCAATTGCTAATTGAACAAGTTCAATTGAAAGAGAAGCAATTATTGTTAAAATAACTGGCATATATATTTTTTCTGATTTTAAAAAATAACTAACAAAGAATCCAAAAGGTAAAAACATAATCATATTACCTAAAACATTCTTTATAAACAACCTACTAGATATATTATATCTTAATATTTCTTTAAATGGTATAAAGTTATTACTTGCCCAAGATGTATCATCTTGAAATGTTACTACTTGGAATAAACATAGAATGTATACTGCAAATATTAACATCATTAGTTCTTTATATAAAACAACTTTTTCTTTATTCTTTATTAAATAACTAATTCTACATGATACCATAATAACAACCGAAATAATTACCATTGGCCATGTAAAATTAATAACTTGTTGAATTGTATTAGAAAGCGGCTTTATCATAGTATCACTCCTTCCTTCTATTCATATCTATTGTACTATTTTTTTCATTGCTTTTCAATTAAAAATAAGCATCATAGATGCTTATTGTAATTTTTCTTGAATAATACTTGAAACAGTTTTCATGTCAGCCTTTCCTTTTAATCTGGCATTAGCTTCTTTCATTACTCTACCCATATCTTTTTTACTTTCTGGTTTAACTTCTTCAAATATTTCATCAATTACTTTTAATACTTCTTCTTCAGATAATTGTTCAGGTAAATACTTCATTAAAATATCAATTTCTGCTTGTGTTTGATCTACTAAATCTTGTCTATTACCCTTTTCAAATTCAGCAATTGATTCTTTTCTCATTTTAATTTGTCTACTAACTACTTCAATTAGTAAATCATCATTAATTTCTTTTTTATGATCGATTTGTTCTTGTTTTAAACCAGCTTTTACAGCTCTAATTACTGTTAATCTTTCTTTTTCTTTATTCTTCATTGCTTCAATCATATCTTTTTCTAATTGTTCTACCATAATATCATCTCCTAAATTAATTATATCACTATTTTTAAACAAAAAGTAGTATCTAAAAGATACTACTTAAATTAATAATCTCTATTACGATTTGAGCGTTCTCTTTTTCTAGAATTCTTTATTCCTTCTTTTTTAGCTGCTCTTCTTCTTACTCCTGGCTTGTCGTAAGCTTCTCTCTTTTTCCACTCAGAAGGGACACCGTCTCTTGCGACTTTTTGCTTAAATTTTCTTAAAGCTTGATCAAGATTACCTCTTACAGTTACTTTTGTAGCCACTATTTTCCCTCCCTTCGCTTTTAACTAAAAAGAATTATAACAAAATATTATTTGTTTTTCAAGTTTTTTTAAGAAATATCAACAAAAATAGCTTTTATTTATAATATTTTTACTTTATTCTAGTGGACACATCTTGTTTTCGCCTATTCTTCTTAAGCCCGAACCAATACTATAACCAGCATCTCTTAGTAGATTAATTACATTCACAATTGCATTAATAATAGGCCCATTAACAGTAGTATTACCTCCAGTTATATTATCTAATTTATCATCACTAATTCTATTCACTAGTACATCCTCCTGGATTAATTAACCCATCGATTACACCGGATAAGAAAATAATTATAGAAGCTATCGCAATACCAGTCCATACTGTTACAGTAGCTCCTCCTTTTATCTTCTCTAACTTTTCTTCACTTATTCTACTAATACTAATCACCTTCCCAAATAATCTTGAATATTTCAATCAAGTACATTTTTTCTTTAACAAAAACTATTTCTAATAAATCATTAACTTTGTATTTCTTATTAAATTTAAACTTTAATACTAATTGATAATAACCATCATCTTTTTTTAATACTTTGCCTCTATCTTCAACTATTTCATATTTATATTTATGATTATTTAAATATAATATTTTATTACTATAAATAATTCTTCTTTCATCAGAGGAAACAACTACTAAAGCCAAATTATCTTTAATCACAATTCCTGATACTATTTGATATTTTTCTATCTTAACAGTTAATAAAATTACTACTACTATTATTTCAATTATTAATAATAGAATCATAAAAAATATAATCATATCTTTCTTCTCATAATTCCTAACTTTCATAAATACAACCTTTATCAAGTTTTAATACTCTATCAAATAACTTCTTATTATTAAATCTATGAGATATTACTATTACTGTCTTATCACTTAAATAACTAAAAACGTTTTCAAGTATTTTCTTTTCTCTATTAATATCAATCCCCGCCAAAGCTTCATCAAAAATATAAATATTAGACTTCTTAATAATACTTCTTGCCAAAATAATTCTCTGTTTTTCTCCGTTACTAAAATTAAAGCCATTTTCTTCTATTAAAGCATCATAATTATTACTAGTATTTTTCACAATATCATCTACTAAACATATCCTACATACTTCAAAGAAATCTTCTTCAGTATAATCTTTATACAATAGAATATTATTTCTAATAGTATCAGTAAATAAGTATTCATTACCTGTAACATAAGTAATATTTGATCTAATGTTTTCTAAATGATAATGATTAATATCAATATCAGCTATTTTAATAGTATTATATTCAACCTCAATATATCTCAATAACATCTTCATTAAAGTACTTTTACCACAACCGCTTTCTCCACTTAATAAAATCTTCTGTCCACGATTAATATGAAGATTTAAATCTTTAAATAAATACTTACTACCTAGTTTATAAGATAAATTATTATAAATAATATCTCCATCTAAAGTAAAAGATAAATAAAAATAATTATTCTTAAAATCATCTTTATTAATCATAAATATTTCTTCTACTCTATTTAAAGCAACTTTAAAAGAATTATATTCTTCTAAAATACTTATTATATTAAAAAAACTAGAATTAAAATAAGAATAAAACAAATGAAATATAATTAAATTATTAATAGATAAATTACCATCAATAACATAATAAGAACCCAGCCCAAATAATATTAATAAAGAAATATCACTTAAAACATTCTTATTAAAATAATATCTTTCTAATAAACTATTATAAGAATAAATTGCTTCTAAAAAGGATTTATAACTATATGAAAATTTATCAATCAAACGTTTCTCTAGATGACTACCTTTTATAGTATCAACATTACTGATACCTTGAATTAAATAAGAATTAATTATATCTTCTCTATTACTAATATTCTTAATATTCTTTTTCTTTTTAGAACTAATAATAAATTGATATATAACTAATATAAAAGAAGGAATAAGAATATAAAGAGTTAATAAATACTGATATTTAAGCATTATAACTATAAATATTATAATGCTTATTAAATCAGTAGAAATAATGCAGAAGAATCTATTAATAAAACTTCTAATAGTATTTAAATCTCTAAATCTAGAAATAACTTCACCAGTAGTTCTATTTTTATAATATAAATATGGAAGTAAAAGTAATTGCTTATAAGTATTATTAGTTATTTCATTATCAAAGAGCATAGTCCATTTACTAAGTAAAATATTACGTAATAAATTACTTATATTTTTTAGGAAATAAAATACTATCATAATTATACTTAAATAATATATACTCTTAGTTATTTTATATTTAATAGCGTATTCTAGTATGTATTTAAAATGAAAAGATGTGAGAATATTAATAATGAAATATGAGAATGTTAATAAAACAATTGAGAATAATAGTTTTTTATTTGTTTTAAACAAATTAATTATACTTTTATAAATTATATTTTTCTTCTGCATTATTGGTAATGTTTTAATAGGTTTTAAGAATATATAATTATTACTTGATAATAAGTTGAATTCTGAAATAGATATTACTTTTTTACCTTTAGCAGGATCCATTAAAGTAACAAGGGATTTCTTTTTATTAATCTCATATAAAACTACAAAATGCTTATAACTCTTATTCACAACAAAATGAGCTATACAGGGTAAGTTATTTTCTTCTATATTTTCTATTTGTCCAGATAACCCTTCTGCTTCAAAGCCAATTATTTTAGCACCTTCAATAAGATTATATAAAGATACACCATCTTTAGTAGTATTAGTAATCTCTCTTAAATATTCTTTAGATACTTCTCCTCCATAATATCTAATAATAGATAAAAGGGAACAAATACCACAATCTTTAATACCATCCTGAAGAACTACTTTCACTTATATTACTTTCACCTCCTATTCTTATTATTAACAGTTCTAAATATTTATCCAAAAAAAAGAAGAGTTTTTTCTCTTCTTAAAATTTGTGTTTTCTCTTTCTAATAAATATATAACTAGTAGCTATACATATAATAACTAGAATTATATAAAATATATTACGACTAGTATTAGGATTATTATTTATATTATTTGTATCTATCTTTCTATAAGTTGGATCAATAGTAACATCTGTATCAGGCATCTTAAATTCATATTCATTCTTAACAGTCGTATTCTTATATTTTATTTTGTTTTTCTCTTCATCTGTAATATCAATCTTATCTACTTCATATCCTTCTTCAGGAGTTACTCTAAATCTTACAGTATCTTCATACATTACTGCCTTAGAATCATTTACTTCAATTATTAATTCTTTTGTATTCTTATTATCAACGACAGTTACACTATTTTTTACTTTTTCATATGAAGGCATTATTGTGACATCTGATGCAGGCATTATAAATTTATAATTCCTATTATCAATCATCTCATAATCAATTTCATTATTATCTGAATCAATTATTTTTAAATCAGTTACTTTATATCCTTTTATAGGTGTTACTTTAAAAGAAACTTCTTCATTATACTCTACCTGTGACATATCATTTATATTTACATTGAAATCCTCTGTCTTGTTTTCTATTTCTACATTTATTTTATATCTCGATACTATCTTATCAAATATATAAGGATTTTCTTTTGTTCCTAAGCCTGAAGAGTATGTAGAATCTTTTTTTAATGCTACTACAGGTTTAAGTTTATTACGACTGCCTGTTCCAAGTTTTGTTTTATAAGAAGGGTACTCATATATTATTTCATTAAAAGAAATATTCTTTCCAATTCCATATGCATCCATCAAAAATGAACTCTGATAACTTCCATCTAAGTTGCCCATCATACTAGCCTCCGCAAGATTCATCAATCCAACAGGATAGTCTAATTTGGCTTCTTCATTACTTACTGATAAACTATCTTTTATTCTAGGACATTTTAAACTCATATTAGGTTTAATCACTATCTCATCAGTTATTGTTCCAGTTTCATCTAAATTACCTTTACTATCTAGTTGTCTATTGTTGCAGTAAATCACATCTTCTAAATTATTAGACTGTCCATTAAAATAACGCTGATACCATAAATCCATTACTTTTTTTGTATAAGAATCACCACTGTTATCACTGGTTATGTTTTCAATAACATCTGATGGTTTGTCGCCTCCAGTTAATAAAATTGAATTCATATGGTGATAGGTTCTCCCCATAGATTGGGTTTCTGACAAATTATAAATATATGATACATTCTCACACTCTGCAGTTCCATCATTACAAAAGAACCCAAATTGATCCCATAGATTTAAATTATTTTTAATATCTTCAAATGATATACTACCACCACTAAGGTGATATTTACCATCACTATAATTTGCATTTTTATAATAAGTGTACTTATTTAATGCAACGTTAACTTTAGTATAGTTAGTTTCATTACCACCTTGAACATAAGATAGAACATTACAATTATTGCTTGAATTAAAACATGAATATTTACCTTTTAAAAACTCTATATTATCTTTAATATCTTTATATTGCATCATTATAGGATTTTGAAGATAATAATATCCATCTCTAAATTCATATGAATCACTATATCCAAAAGTATTACTTGAAGTTGAGTAATTATTTGTTTCATCTGCATACATATTACTAATAGGATATTTGTTACCATTTAAATAACCTATATTGGATAAAGTTTCTGGAAAATTTGAATTTATATCATTGGTTCCAATACTATTATTAAGTCCATAGTTAGAATAAAAAGCTATTCCTAGATGATCTCCTATCATGTAATAAATTGATGACTTTGCTTCATTTAAATCCATAGTTTGAAACATATATCTACCTAGTTTGTTAGTTAATTCACTTCCTTTTTTTACATCACCTTTAGCTACAAATTTTTTTGTATTAGAATCTATATCAAAATCAGTTGAAAAATAAAAGAAATCTGCAACGGAAACCCATATTAAATTTCCTATCTCCATATCACTGTTACCAGAATAATCGACACAATTATTATTTCTAGGGAATCCGTTGTAAACAAGTTTTATTCCACCAGTATCAGTAGTACGAAACATCTTCCAACAATAGCCACCAAAAATTATATTATTTTTATCATCAATATTATTCATTTCTTCATCATTATCAGCATACCAATGGTATATCTTATGAGTTGGTTCTTTTGTAAATGAATCATGATGTTCTCCGGTATATTCTTTGGCTAATCCATTTTCTTTTTCTGCTTCATTTTTTAATACATCATAAAGATATTTTGATTCGGCATTAACATACAACGGCAAAAACATTACAAATAGTAAAACTAATAAAGTTGTGATTTTTTTCATAACTACACATCCTACTTAGTATCTTTATATAATTATTATATAAAGAAATATATACGTAATCAAGATATATATAATTAGAGTTTACAGCATATAAAAACAACTATTTCTAGTTGTTTATTTATAATGGTGCCGAAAGTAAGAATTGAACTTACCTCTGATCCTTACCAAGGACCTGTTCTACCACTAAACTATATCGGCTTTTTATTTAATAAAAAAATCGTTGTCTACCAACGATTAACAATCAAAATGGTGGAGCATAGCGGGATCGAACCGCTGACCTCCACGGTGCAAACGTGGCGCTCTCCCAGCTGAGCTAATGCCCCAATTTCAATCGGCAATAAAATTATAACAAAGATTATCTTTAAATGTCAACATTTTTATAAAAAAAATAAGTACTAATTAATACTTATTCTTTTATACTTCTTAGGAATTAGATTTAATATTAAATATAATAATTCACCATAAATAATATTTAACAATAAACTGTGAATAATTTTATATATTACCCTACTAAAAGTAATTGGAACTAAATTAAAAATAAATAGTATTAATCCAGTTGCTGATTCATAAATGGTTATAATCATTGCTAGATAGATAATTAATTTATAATAATCCATCTCATAGGTGCGATATATTAATTTAGAAATATAAGCTATTAGTAAGAATAACAAACCATTAAAAAATAATAAGTTAGTATATAATAAATCATAAACTATTCCAGTAATAAAAATTATTATAAAGAAATATTTTTCTTTTTTACGATAATATGGATACAATAGAGAAATACTAATTAAAGTTAGTAATGGAGTAAATATTGATAAATCATTTACTAAGAAAGGTAAATAATTAGAAAGTAATCCATCTAATAATAAAGATATAATTATTATAATAATACCTATCATATTATTTCACCTTTAAAACAGTAACATAGTGAACATTACTAAAATCTTGATTTGTTTTAATATATAAAGTTTTAGTTAAATCATATTTATCACTTTCTTCTTGTTCTACTGTACCTATATAAATACCTGCAGGAAATAGTTCCCCTAATCCACTTGTGATTACTGTATCACCTTTATTAACTACTGTTGTTTTATCAATACCAGTTACTTTAATTAAACCTTTTTTATGATCATATCCATTTAAAATAGCATAATTATCTCTATCACCAGTTCTAATAGAAACACTCACTTTAAAATTAATATCATCGGAAGTAATTAATTTTACTTCACTAGAATTTCTAGATACTTTAGATATTTTACCTATTAATCCATTCTTAGTAATAACAGACATATTCTTTTCTATTCCATCTTTTCTACCTTTATCAATAGTTAATGTATTAAACCAATAACTTTTATTACGAGATAATACTGTAGAATTTATAGGTTTATATTCTGTTAAAGTTTTGTTTAATTCTAATACTTCTTTTAATTCTTTTACTTCTTCTTCTAAAGATGAATTAAGGTTCTTTTCAATTAAACTACTATTCATTGCGGACTCTTTTTTTCCATAAGTAAATGGATTAGTTATCTTTTCAAAAAATATAGCAGTATCTTTTAGAAAATAACCATTACTATTATCCATTAATAATGAAATAACAAATAGAATTACAACTATTATAGAACCAACAATTATAAATATAATTTCTCTTTGTCTTTTCTTTTTCTTTTTATACATATTATCATCTCACTTACTTATTATATTATAATTTTTTAGATATTTAAACTATTTTTGTTTTCATAAAAACTATAATAAGAATCATTTCCTACAATAATATGATCAACTACTGGTATTCCTTGAATATTACCTGTTCTTATTAATCTTTCAGTAAACATAATATCTTCCTTAGATGGAGTTACATCATTAGATGGATGATTATGAAGACATACTATTGATGATGCGCTTACTTTATAGGCTTCCCTAAATATTTCTCTAGTGTGAGTTATTGATTGATTAATTGTTCCCATAAATAATAATTTTTTAGTTATAAGTTCTTGTTTATTATTAAAATAATAACAATAAAAATATTCTTGTTTTAAACCATCAAATAAATATTTAGAGGACTCCCAAATAATTCTAGGATTATCCAATTTTTCTAATTTATACTCTTCCCTTAAAAATATTCTTTTTCCTAGTTCAATTGAACTAATCAATTCAGTTGCTTTTACAATACCTATTCCTTTTATAGAAGTAAGATCATTTATAGATATATTCTTAAAATCATTTAAATTATATTTATCTAATATATCTAAAGCCAAGTCTGTAACGTTTTTATTCTTAGTACCATTCTTTAGTATTATAGCTAATAATTCTTTATCACTTAAATTTGTAACTCCTACTTCTTTTAATCTTTCCCTTGGTCTTTCGTTTATTGGTAAATCTCTAATACGATAATTCATTTAATCTCCCCCTATTTTTATTATTAACAAAAAAAGAGTTATTACTTTAATAACTCTTCTAATTTCTTTTTCTCTTCTTCTAGTTTTTGTCTATCCATATTAACTATCTTCTCAGGTGCTTTATTTACATAGTTTTCATTGGATAATAATTTTTCTCTTCTCTTAATTGATTCTTGAAGTAACTTGATTTGTGATTCCTTTGCAGCTTTTTCTGCTTCAGTTTCAATCTTTTCAAAGAAAATTTGTGCTTTTACTCTAGTAGAGAATACTTTGTAAGCTTTAATACCTAATGGTTCTTTTACTATATTATCTTCTAGTTTTAACATTTTAACTATTAGATCATTATCATCAGTAGTATCAAACATAACCTTCATTTCTTTAGTAATATTATTTTCAGCTTTAACATTTCTAAAGTTTTTAATAAATTCTATTTGATCAGCTACTGCTTGAGATTCCTTTTCAAATACTAATTTCTTATCATATTCTGGATAATCAGATATCATAATAGATTCTTCTTTGATTGGTAACATCTGATATATTTCTTCAGTTACAAAAGGCATAAATGGATGTAGCATCTTTAAGATACCTGTTAGTACATAACATAATGTAGATTTAGTACTTTCTTGATCTAATGAATATTTAGCCATTTCAATATAATAATCACAGAAATAATTCCAAGTGAAATCATATAATTCTGAACCAGCTAAGTTAAATTCATACTTATCCATATGTTTAATTACTGATTTTAATGTTTTTTCATAGATTGTTAAAATCCATTTATCTTCATTCTTTAAATCTTTTAAGTTAATCTCTTTTAAATCTTCTATATTCATTAAAACAAATCTAGAAGCATTCCATATTTTATTAACAAAGTTCCAAGTAGAAGCTAATTTTACTTCATCAAATCTTAAATCCATTCCCATAGAACCATCAGTAGTTAAATAATATCTTAAAGAATCTGCTCCATATTTATCTACCATATCAAATGGATCTACTCCATTACCCAATGATTTAGACATCTTACGACCTTGTTTATCTCTAATAAGTCCATGAATAACACAGTCTTTAAATGGTCTCTTACCAGTAATGTATTCTGATTGGAAAGCCATACGAGCTACCCAGAAGAATATAATATCATAACCAGTTACTAAACAATCTGTTGGGAAATATCTTTCTAAATCTTTAGTCTTGTCAGGCCAACCTAATGTTGAGAATGGCCATAGAGCACTACTAAACCATGTATCTAAAACATCTTCATCTTGTACCCAACCTTTTTCTTTAGGTGCTTCCATTCCAACATAGATTTCTCCCTCTTTATACCAAGCTGGTATTCTATGTCCCCACCATAGTTGTCTAGAAATACACCAATCATATGATATTTCCATCCAGTGTCTTAATACTTTTTCAAATCTTTTTGGAACAAAATTAATCTTTTCATTCTTCTTATCTTGAATATCTAATACTTTTTTTGCAAGTGGTTCCATCTTAACAAACCATTGTTCTTTAATCATTGGTTCTACCATTACACCAGTTCTTTCACTATGTCCAACTTCATGTGTTAATGGTTCTACTTCTAGTAATAAACCTAATTCTTTTAAATCATTAAGACAAGCTTCACGACAAGCTTCTCTAGTCATTCCTTGATATTCTTCAGGAACATTTTCATTCATTGTAGCATCATCATTCATAATAACAATACGCTCTAAATTATGTCTGTTTCCAACTTCAAAGTCATTAGGATCATGAGCTGGAGTTATTTTAACAACACCAGTACCTTTTTCCATGTCAGCATGTTCATCTGTAATAATTGGAATTGGTTTATTCATAAGTGGTAGAATACAGTTTTTACCAACATATTTTTTATATCTCTTATCTTTTTCATTAACAGCTACTGCAGTATCTCCAAATAGAGTCTCTGGACGAGTAGTCGCAACATCTAGATATTCATCAGTTCCTTCAATTACATATTTAATATGATAGAAAGCACTCTTTTCTGATTTATAAATAACTTCTTCATTAGATAGCGCTGTCTTAGCAGCAGGATCCCAGTTAATTATTTTTTCTCCACGATAGATTAATCCTTTATTATAATAATCAACAAATACTTGTCTTACAGCTTTATTTAAATCTTCATCAAGAGTAAATCTTTCTCTTGTATAATCAACTGATAATCCTAAAGCACCCCATTGGTCTCTAATACTATCTCCATATTCTTTTGTCCAGTCCCAACAAGCATCTAAGAATTTTTCTCTACCATACTCATACTTATCAATACCTTTATCTTTTAACTTCTTAACAACCTTAGCTTCAGTTGCGATAGCAGCATGATCCATTCCAGGTAACCATAGAGTATCGAAACCTTTCATTCTCTTATATCTAATAATTGCATCTTGAATAGCTGTATCATAAGCATGTCCTAAATGTAATTTACCAGTTACATTTGGAGGTGGTATTACTACACAATAAGGAGTTTTATCTGATGTATTATCACATTTAAAATATCCCTTATCTTTCCATACTTTATACTTACCTTTTTCAACTTCTAAATGATTATATTTCTTATCTAACATAAACTCACCTCTATATAATTATTAATTACTTTTATTATTTCATCTAATTGCTTTCCAAACTCTTTATTCTTACTTTTCTTTTTATACATATCAACTATAATATCAAAATATTTTTTATCTTTTAAATATTTAAAACTATATAAATAGTTAATATCAAATATAAAACCTAATGATATAGATAATCTATCAGTTTTATTTGTAATAGATTTTCTACTAATCTCTTTTTTATTTAATAATAGATTATATACTTCATCACTAAAAGGATTCTTATCTAATTCTAAATCTATTCCTTTTAATGTATATAAACGTAATATATCTATCTTATCAGCATCTCTAATTATATTTACAAACAATAATTCTTTATCATTTAAATCTTTAGGTAATTTATATTTATTATGATATTTAACACTCTTTAGAATAATATCATCATACTTTTCATCTTCAATATACTTTCTTAAATAATTATTTTTCTTTAAGATTTTAACACCTAAGTCAGCATGATCAATACTATCTTTATCACTAAATGTTTCATACTTCTTCCATTGTTCAAATCTACCTATATCATGTAATAAACCAATTGTTTTAGCAATATATACTTCTTCTTCTGATAGATTTAGACTAGAAGCAATCTCTTCACATAATCTCATGACTCGGAAAGTATGTTTTATTTTTAAATCTATTCTTCCTCCACACTTTAAATAGTCATTAGTATAATTTAAAAACTCAATTATTGCTTTATTCATAGTTGTCCCCTTTCTAATAAAAAAAGAAACTCATCCAAAGGACGAATTTCTCGTGGTACCACCTTAATTTATTACTTACGTAATCTTTATATCTTTAACGGAAATTACCCGGAATTATTTACTACTATTTCAATAATTATGCTCCTCTGCTACCTTGGGTATTACTTAATATTTCTTTTCACCTAACCAGAAACTCTCTTAAATTAAGTAGATACTTACTCCTCAGATTCCTTGCATCTACAGGTAATTATAAACTATTTTATTGAATTTGACAAGAATTATTTATTATCCTCTTCTTCATCATAGAATTTATCCATTACATCTTTATCTCTGGAAGCATGATATGGAGTAACATCATCAAATTTTTCTTCATGAGCTATAAACTCTTCATCTTCATCTGGTTCTTCTTTCTTCTCTACTATTGCGACTTGTTCATTATACTCTGGAATATCATCTTTCTTTTTATCATCAATTAACCCCATAGAATCAGCTGCGACCATTCCAACAGATCCTGCAATACCTGCAGCACCTATTCCTAAACCAATAGGTATAGTATTAATAGAAGACTTTTCTTGAACTTCAGTAGTTTCAGTTTCTACTTCAGGTATCTTAGTCACATCAGTTAATAAATCCTCTTTTCTAAAATTAACATTTTCTATATCAGAAAAACTACTAATTGTTTTTTCTAATGATTTATCTAATTCATTAACTTCACTTTTTAATTTATTAGTAGAATCTATTAATGAATCTAATATTTCTTTATATCCACTAAAACAATTACCATGTTCAAAACTAATTTTACTTATATTATTATCTATATCTAAAACAATATTAGATAATTTTAAATCATTAATACTATTATTTATACCTTCAATAACTTTTAAACTACTTGATAACTTTTCTAAATCAACAGTATTTTTATCAGTACTCATAATATTCCTCCTATATTGCTTTAGCTTTTTCTAATCTATCATATAACATTTCTAATTTTTCTTTAGTACTACTTATAACATTATTAACATCATTCATATTAACAACATCACTACCAGCAGATATTCTATTTCTAAGTAACTTAGTATTTTCTAATATTCTCTCTTGTTCCTTTATTTTTTCTTCTATAGTAGTTACTAACTGTTCTTTTTCTATTTTCTTTTGTTCTAAAACTTGATTACTCATTTTATTACTTAAATTATTAATAATTGTTCTTATCTCAGTAATATTATTTAAAATATTATTAGCCATTACGTTACTTGGTGATTCACCATTAAGACTTAAAGAATCGCTATTTAAACCACCTTTATCTACTTCAGACTTAATATTATCATAGACATTATCAATAATATTATTTAAGTCAGCTATATCTTTATCTAACAAATTATTTACTTTTTCAATATTAATAATTTCATCAGTATTAGTTTTCCATGTAATCCAATCTACTTTAGCCATAATAGTACCTCCTATTATCTATAATTATTATAACAAACAAACTAATAAAATGCATTAAATACTTTTTAAATAATAAACATTTGATATAATAATTAATGGAGAGGAATTAGCTTATGAAAAAATACAAAATTAATTATAAAATATTAATTCCTATAATACTTTTATCAATAATAAGTATTATTACTATTAATAGCGCTTTAACATATACTTCTCCTAGTTTAGGTAATTTAGCCTTAAAACAGGGAATTTGGTATTTTATAGGTTGGATATTAGTACTATTTATCTTAAAGTATAAAAACGAATATTTATATAACTTATCTAAATACTTATATGTTATTGGAAATATTTTATTATTACTATTATTATTCTTTGGAACACCTATTAATAATAGTAGATGTTGGTTTACTATACCTGGTATTGGTAGTTTTCAACCTAGTGAGTTTATGAAGATATTTATAATGTTAGTTTTAGCTACTATGATTCATAATTTTAGAAGTGATTATAAAGATCCTACTATTAAAGAAGAATTTATTTTTATTTTAAAATCATTAGTAATAGTTTTAATACCTTCTATTTTAACTTTCTTACAACCTGATACAGGTGCAGTATTAATTTATTTAATAATTTACTTTTCAATGATGTTTACAAGTGGTATAAGACTAAGATGGTTTGTAGGAGCTGGTTCTTTAGCAGTAATACTAATCGCAAGTATTTTAGGATTGTATTTTTATAAAGAAAATATATTTATAAATATATTTGGATCTTCTATTTATTATCGTTTAGATAGAATATTTAATTGGCAAAATGGTTCTGGTTTACAACTTGAGAATGCTTTAGCTGCGATTGGATCAGCCGGTTTATTTGGACATGGATATAATAAAACACCAATCTATTTTCCAGAGTCATCTACAGATTTTATATTTGCGGTATATGCATCTAACTTTGGATTGATTGGAGTATTTATTCTACTTAGTTTAATTCTTTATCTAGATATTCAAATAATACTTCTTACTAGAAAGAAAATAGAAGATACAGATAAATTTATAGTTGCAGGAATACTAGGAATGTTAATATTTCAACAAATACAAAATATCGGAATGACTTTAGGGTTATTACCAATAATGGGTATAACTCTACCGTTTGTCTCATATGGAGGAAGTAGCTTATTATCATATATGCTATTAGTTGGAATACTATTAAACATCTCAATTAAGAAAAATAGAAAATATAAATACAAATAAAAAAACTTATTTCGAAAGAAATAAGTTTTATTTTTATTATTTTGCTGAAATTTGTGCAGCATCTGCAGCACGTGTACCAGTAGTCTTGTATGCTTTTGCAGCTTCTCCTAAATTCTTTGTTGTTTCAGTTTCTACTTGTCTAACTGCATCTTGTAAAATTTCAATTACTTTTCCACCAGATGAAGCTAAGTTATTAATTACTTCTTGATTTCCAAAAGCATTAATTGATTTTAGTTTTGAAGTTGTATCAGAAATTGTAGAATTTAATTTGTTAATCAATGTTTTAATTGCTTCAGCAATTTTGTCATAACTATCAACATCCTTAAATCCGAACATATCTCCATCAAAAGTTTCTTTAATATTAGCTACTATTGCAAGAGTACCTGCTTTAAATTTTGAAATAGATACACTACCCATTCCACCAGTACTAGCATATCCATTTGCTATTGCTTGTAATGTATCAATGAATTTATCACAGTTAGTATTTAAATGATCTGTAACATCATCCATAGCTTTTTTTAAATTGTTAGATAATTCTACTGCGTGTTTATCTTCCCATTCTCTTTGCATATCATTGAAGAAATCATTAAACCCGTCTTCAATTTGTTTAACTGCTGAATTAATAATTGTCTCAAATTGACTAGATATATTTTGTGCTTGTTTTGGTGACAAAGTTTCATTTAGTGCCATATTATAATCACTCTCCTTATTTTTCTATATCATAGGAATGGCTTTATTCTCCTATTCTCTTTAATTATAAACTATACATTCCCTTTTTGTAAATCCTTTTTTGTTTACTTTACACCACAAAGTGTTTACAAAATGTTAAAAATATCCTTTAATTATTCGTTCTCACCATCATCACTATCGGATGATTCAGAACTTTCTACGTTCCCACCAGAATTACTGATTGACGGAGTTGAACTTTCTGCGCTGCTTCCTCCGAAACTACTACTTGATGAACTTGAACTTTCTACGCTGCTTCCACTGGAACTACTACTTGATGAGCTTGAGCTTTCTGTGCTGCTTCCACTGGAACTACTACTTGATGAACTTGAACTTTCTGTGCTGCTTCCGCTGGAACTATTGCCTGATGAACTTGGACTTTCTTCACTACTTCCACCAGAACTGATATCTACTTGTTGATAACTGACATTCGTATTGTTCGTAGATATTTCAACAACTGGCTTAGTATAATTTCTATTTCCTAGTGGACTATCATTATTTAATTTATTTTCTGGCTCATTTCCCAATCTTGGGATATCTGCTACGTTATAATCTTTTCCAGCACTTTTAGTAGCACTTTCCTCTTTACTATCTAATTCAATTTGAGCCTCTGCTGTTTTAAACTTTTCTTCACGTACTTTTTCAGGGGCAGAAGAAACTTTATTTAGTGTTTCATAGTCAGCTAGTGCTTTCACAACATTTTGGCTGTATGTAGTTTTTGCCGCTTTTGCACCACTAAGTCGTTTTGAATTACTTAAAAGGTCGGGAACTATAGTTGATCCACCAGTAAGCATAGCTCCTGTTAGTATTCTCACTAATTTCTGAGTATTTTCCTTTTCATCCGGAGAAAGTGATTCATAAAAAGGAACTGTGTGCTTCGGACTATCAAGAAATGCTTCTTTAAGTTTATTAAGTACTTTAATTCCTAATCTTCTAAGTTCCCTATCATGCTCGTCAACTGTTTCGTATACCTCCCTAGCCTTCTTAGCATCCTTTGAAACATTTCTTCCTTTTAATTTACTATTTACCCACTCTTTAAAGTTATCATAGCGTATACGTGCTTCCGTTCTACGATCTCTATATGTTTTAAAATGATATACTTTATAATCACCTATTATATTAACTGTTCTTCCAATAATCGAATTTATACCAAAATTAATTATAAATCCTTGTAATAATTCATCATAATCTTTTGCGGTTACTTTTTCACCGTTCATATATTTTGATATAATTTTTCCTATGTCACCAGTTGATTGTAGAAAACTTTTAAAAGCGTTTTTCTTCCAATTATCTTTGATATACTCTATTGTCTCTTTACTAAAGAATTGTTTTCCTATTTCAGATAATACATATTCTCGGCCACCTGCTTCAGATAAGCCCTCAATTATATTACCAAGTCCTTCAGCAGGACCTTTATATGAATACCACTCTAAAGCACCTAATCCCCCACTTAAAACAATACCAGCGTTACCAAGTATACCTAAATCTAAATCTGTATTTCCATTAGCTAAGGCATTTGAATATGCACTTTGGGCAGCTTCTCCAGTACCTACAAAAAATCCTATTGCAGCAGCTCCACCAGGTCCCAACCCCAACACTGCTGCCATTTTAACTATTGTCCCAGTAAATTTTTTTATTCCTTTAGCAACAAGACCATCATATTTTATTATAGAAGCTTCATTAATTGCTTTACCAAGTGCTGTCTCCTCATATAGTTTTTTTTCTAAATCTCCAGCATTATCAACCGCAATTCCTTCTCTTCTTCTCTGTGCATCTTCTTCTAAACCGACGAGATCTTCTAAAGCAGCCACATAATAATCCACTCCATCAACTAATACTTCAATCATTTGTAGTAATTTAAATACTACTGAAGATACTACTATAGCAGCAGTTGCTGCAAAAGATTTAAGATTTATTTTTTCTCTTATAAATCCTGTGATTCTTCCTGCGATACGAGCGCCAGTGTTTTTCATCGAATCCCAAACAATACCAGCTTCCTCTTCTGTAAATGGCAAACTAGTCATTCTAGCTCCAGATCTATCTATATTTCCAGTGGTTATTACAGGTCTAGAGGATTGCATTGTTTTACCTGATACTTTTGCGCCTGTGGCATTAGCACCGCCACCTCTTCCAGCGATTCCTGTGGTTACTCCCTGTAAGCCTCCAACTTTTGATGATACTTTTCCTCCTGTATTACCACCCGAAGATGATCCCCAGCTTCCGCCGCCGCTACCACCAGCTCCACCACTAACAGAGAAGTTTCCTCCTCCAGTACCTCCTGTATTACCACTTGAGGTTTTATTTCCTTCTACAGTGGTAGTTCCTTCTAATGATGTTTCTTTATTAATTTCACCAGTAGTCTGATTAATGTTTTCTGTTTTAGTTGCTTCTTCTGTTAATTTTTCTGCTGATACTTCACTTGAATTTGTATTTATTTGTTCTAAATTTACATTTTCTTCAACTACTTTTTTTGCTTCTGTAGTTGCGGCTTTTGGAGCCTCTCCAAAGATATCCGCTAAATCTAATGTTGTCATTTCAGATGATTTACTTATTTCTCCAGTAGATTGTTCTACTGTTGATAAATTTACGGTTGATCTATCAATTGATGCACCACCAATAGTCGAAGCTTTACTTCCTACTGGACCGGTACTGATATTATGATCTGTAATAAAAAATCCCATACGCAATCATCCTTTTTTATATTTTTTATATCAACAAAAAAACTACTTAATAGTTATTCTAAACCATCAAATATTTCTTCTAATTTCTCTTTAAACTCTTTTTCTTCTTCATCAGATAAACCTTCTTGATATACTTTTTCAATCTGACTATGATTAAACATTGCCAATCTATCTGATACTAATAATCCTTCTGGAAAAAGACATCCTATATAATCATAGGCTTTATTTGTTCTTTCTTCGTTCAATGGATTAAATCCAATTATCATTAATCTCTTTTTTCCACCTTTTAACATAACTACAGTTCCAAGTGGATATAAACTTACTTTTTCTTTATTCTCTTCTATTGGAACCTCATCAGTTAATTTTTCTAGGTTGTCATAGATTGATTTTTTTTCTTCTGCATCTAATTGTTGTGGATTATCTTGTTGTGCATTTATTAATTCATCGAAGTCTATTGTTTCTATACCCATCTTATTTATCTCCTTTATACTCAGGATTAACTAAATGAGACATTCTATAATAAGCGTCTACTTTTTTAATATTATTTCTATATTCTTTACCACTTTCATCTTCATAACCTAAAAATATTATTTCTTCTATTTGCTTATGATTAAATGGAGTAACTATACTAGTATCTAATGTCCCCATTGGATAAAAAGTAGCATTATAATCATATATTTTATCTGGTTCTTCTTCAGGTATTACAGTATAACCTATTATCATTACTGGTAACTTAGCATCTTTTAATCTTACTATAGATCCTAAGGGTAAAAACTTTTTTTCTTTTATACTCATATTTACCTCCAATTAGGCAACTGATTCTACTGAATCAACAGAATCTACTGCTTCTAATGCCTCTGCAAGTTTTTCTTTGAATTCTATTTCTTCTTCATCTTTAAATCCTAAAGCAAATATTTTATCTATTTGTTCATGATCAAATAATAAATTATTATCAGATGAAATTAATCCTTCTGGATATAAGCATCCTGTATAATCATACATCTTATCTGGATTCTCTTCATCTGCACAACAAAAACCAGTAATCATCATTCTCTTTTGAGCATTCTTTAATAATACTACTGTACCTATTGGTAAATATTTTTCATTTTTTTCTACTTCTAATTCTAACTCTTCCATAATACTTCTCCTATTATTTAATAATTAATTACTATTTTTTATTCTAATCCAGCATGTAAATTTTTAGCAGCATCAACTGCATTAACACCAGTTTCTTTATATTTATAAATATATTTATCTATATATTGACTATAACTTCTTAAGTTTCTTAATTTAGCAAATTCAGAATTACTTATTTGAATATTTTTATAGTCCAACATACTTGAATTTGGGGATTTATATGCTTCCTTAAAATTATCTTTTATATCATTTAAAGTATAATCTATTTTCTTCTCTGTATTTATATAAGAATCTAATTTAGACTTATTAGTAATAACTTCCGTTACTTCCATTCCTATTTCAGTAGGTAGCATAATCATTCCTCCCTTTCATAATTATTAACTGTTATATATTCTACTTTAATTGCTGCTATTTTCTTTTGAACACTATTTTCAATTTCTCTAATATCATTAAACTTCTTGTTTAATTCTGATTTGATAGTTTTAAACTCTTTTAATATTAATTTCATTTTTCTTTTATTACTGCGAATTAAATAAGCTCTTGGATAAAAGGAAATATCTCCCAAGGAATCATACCTTGCAATAATATTATTGATCTTATTAATAATATTATCTATTTTAGCATTAATAATATCTTGACCAGATAAATTACATTTTACTTGTCTTCCAATAGCCTCATATCCTTTAGCTACTTCTCTATATACTGCTAATTGACTCTTAACATTCTTTTCTAGTTTTAAAGCTCTTTGACTTTCTAGATTAAAACTAGCTGAAAGTTTATTAATTCTTTCATCTTGCCAATGTTTTCCTAATTCATTGAAATTATTAATAATAGCAGTATTATTATCTTCTAATGTTTTTATGACATTATTATAACTATTAATTGCTTCTCTTAATTGTTTTAAGTTTACTTCTATCACAATTATCCCCTCTTCTCTATAGATAATTTCTTAGATTACTCATAATATTATATTTTACTGAATTCTTTACTTCTTTTAACTCATTTCTTTGACTATTTACAGCACTTTTCTTATATCCTTTATTATTTATTTCTAAATATTTTTCTAAAGATTCTTCTAATGCTTCAACGCTATCAATTAAGTCACTTGTCTTATTTTTAATTCTGTTCATTCTCTCATATAATTTTAATACTCTAACCTTATCATCCATAACTATTCTCCTCTATAATATACTTTACCAATTAAACGAAATAAATACAAGTATTAATAAGGCTTGTTTACAAAAAAAAGACACATAAAAGTGCCTTTTTTTAATTATGTTTCCCTTAAAAATACAATCTCTGTTCCATTTCTAATATTAGTATCAATTATTGCATCATTATTTCGATATATTTCTCCACTAGTTTTATTTATTAAGAGAAATTTATCATCTTTAATATTTATAGGTATTCCATTCATGTCATAAACTGCTTTTACAATAAGCTTATTAACTCTCCAAACCAATTCATTAACAGGAATTTTAATATCATATTCTTTATCTATTGAAGGAAAAACAGCTTTTATCATGACTTTATTCTTCATCATCTTCATCACCCTCAATTCTTTCAAATTCAATTAGTTTGATAGCTTTACAAGCTCCTTCAGCAATATAATAACCATAGTTCTTTGGTTGTGTTTGACTTAATTCTCTTGAATAGTTATTAATCTTAAAGACATTTTGATCATCAACACCAGGTCCTATATAAACACCCTCACTAACATCTATATACTTATACCAATTTTCATAACTATAATCTCTAATCTTAGAACTTTCATCAAAAATGACTATAAATGAATTATTAAGTGTTTTAAATTTATCAAACAATTCATTTACTTTTCCAGGATCCTCTAATTTACCTATCATTTTAGATATAGAACTTATAATAAGTACATTATTACCACTACTACTATGTTTATCTGCAAACTCTATTATTTTATCTATTTTATTATCAAAATCACTAGTAAAATAATTAGATGTTTTTTCTTTAATTTCAGGTATTAAATCTGCAGCATCAATAATCATAGTATTAATTTTCAAGTATAAGACTTCATCAATAAAACTCTTTATAAAACTTTTTAAGTATTTCATCTTTGAAGATAGTACTATTTTACCAGTTTCAATTGTTAAATCAAAAGTTTCTATATTAAGTGTTTTTACTTCTATACCTACTGGTATCTTCTTAACACCTTTTAATTTCTTAGCAACATCATTTAATTCAACTTGTTCTGGTAATGTAGGTATCCTATTAGCTGGAACTACTTGTTTGTCATTTAACTCTTGTATTAAATTAGTAATCATTGCATTACTATCTTTTTTATCTTTTGCGATAAATGCAAGTTGAAATTCATGTAGTTTTTCATTGAAACATATACCACGAGCAAATAAATCTCTAGGTTCCATCTTATCCTTAGTATTAAACATAAATGAATAATCTAATGGATCTTTTAATTTAAATGCAAGAGCATAATTCATTAATTGTTTATATCTTTCAGGAACTGAACCAACTCCACTAGAAGTAAAGATATAAACAATTCCATATCTTTCAGAATCACGTAGATAATTAGGTAATGTTTCATATAAATTTTCATTACTTTCACTAATAGATTCAAAATTATTAAGTATTACTAACATTATTGGCATTTTACCAGGATTTTCTTTAATATAATCTAGATAATTACCACCATAATCAGATAGTATTTTCTTTCGAGATTTTTGTTCCTCAGAAATTAGTTTAAATAAACTTTGAAATTGTTCATCATCACCAGGAGATACTATTCCTCCACAATGTGGAGCTTTCTTATATTTAATAAAGTTCTGAGAACCATAATCAATTATATAATAAGATAATTCATTTGGTTGGAAATGTTTCATAATATTATAAAGTAATGTATTAATAGTTTCTTCTGTTTCTTCTGAATCAGTACTTATTATATTTGTGTTTCCATCATTTATAACATTATATACAAGTGGTGCTTGTGATTGACTTTCTGGAGCATCATATTCACCAATTACTATATCGAAGTTATTCTTTTGATATTCAAAACTATATTTACTTTCTACTTCTTCAATAGTTATATCAGGTTTAATATTTTCTAACCATAGTTTCTTTGCGAAACGATTTGATTCTGTAGCAACTTTAATTATTTCATTCATAACAGCCGCTAATTGTTCTCCTTGAGCTTCTCCACTTTTTGCATTTCCTGTTCCAGTTTGAATATTTTTAATAGTAATACCTGTTTCATCAATAACATTAACAGACTTATCAACTGTTTTTTGTAATACATCAGATGGATAGTATTTAGCTCCTGCCCAACCTGATTGTCCTAGAGCAAAGTATTCATCATATCCAACTTGAAGATAGAAACGACCTGTTTGTTTCAAACTAGCTGCATCTGGTTTCTTTAACATTTCATTTGAATCACTTGCATCTTGAACTTTCAAACATACTCTGAACTTAGTGTTTGACCAAATTTGATCATTAACAACACCACTAGGTTTCTGAGTAGCTAGAATTAAGTGTACTCCTAAGGAACGACCAATACGAGCAACAGATATCAAATTATCCATAAAATCAGGTTGTTGGGCCTTTAACTCTGCAAACTCATCACAGACAATAAACAAATGTGGTAATGGTTCGCTTAGTTTACCATCATGGAAGAATGCTTGATACTTATAAATATCAATAGTACTTTCACCCAACTTATCACGTGCTTCATTAAATATTCTCTGTCTTCTTTTTACTTCACTATCGATACTAACTAAAGTTCTATTAATTTCAGCTTTATCCAAGTTTGTAATAGTTCCTGTTAAATGTGGTAATCTAACTCCTGTAGTTTGGTTTTCAAAAGCAAAAGCTAAACCTCCACCTTTATAATCAATTAAAATAAAAGCTACATCATCAGGAGAAAAATTCATAGCTAATGATAAAATCCATGTAATTATAAACTCTGATTTACCAGAACCAGTCATACCAGCAATCAAACCATGTGGTCCATGAGCTTTTTCATGTAAATCCAAGTACAATAATTTACCATCAGTACCAACTCCAACTTCAGCCTTTAGATTTGCAGTTGAATCATTGGTATCCCATCTATTCATAATATTTAATTGTTCAACTTTACCAACTTTAGCCATTTCTAAGAAAGTAATAGCATCAGGTAATTCTCCACCAGAATCATCATTAGAAGAAATTTCTATTGGAATATTAGCTAATATTTTAGCAACTTCCATCATATTAATATTTGGATTAATTTCATCTTTAAATAACAATTGTTCTTGCTTTTCATAAGAATTTTTTAATATTCCAGAAGATGTATCTCCTAAGTTAATAAAGTTATTACATAAACTAGGTAATTTACTTAGTTTTCTCTCTAACATTACTAAACTAAAACCAATATTTTGTCTTAACTCTGTTAATTCATCAATAAAATCTGTTTTCTTCAACATATCAATATCATCAACAACAATAAAATAATATGGTTTAAATAAAGGAGCTTGTTCTTTTCCTTCCATAGCATTTAGTCTAGCAGATATTTCTCTTTTTAAAACATCCGCAACTGTTGAAGTGCTATCTTCATCATCAGCAAAAAATCTAAATGAACTATCATTAGTCATATTATGATTTAAATATTTAATATAATCCCAATACTTTTTATTTTGATCATTAGTAAATACAACTATTTTTAAATCATCATAACTATAGAAAGTAAGTAATTGAAATAAAATATTATTCATAAAATTATGACTTTTTTCAATTGATCCCATTATTGCAGTTATATTATTTTCATAAAAAGAATAACCTATAGGAACATTTTCAATATATTTATATTCTTCAACTAATTTATCTACTTTATCTTTTAATTCATTTTCATCAATTGTAAAACCTTTTTTAGGATAATTAACATTTACTTTTAATAATTCATTACCTACTCCTACACGCGCTACTAGGAAATCATTCTGATCAATTCTTTTATCCCAGAAATTAAGAGTACGATGTCTTAAATTATCTAGACATTTATCAATTGAAATAACATTTTCTTTAATTATTTCACTTTGTAATTTTCTTTCATTTTCTAATTCTACTCTTTTTCCTTCTAAGTATTTATTAAACTTTTCTGTATTTCTAGTATTATTTCTTTTACGAATCTTTTTATTATATGCAGAAGTTAATAATGGCCATAATAGAGTTGAAATAAGCATAGTTAAACCTACTAATAATTGTCCAGCTACTTGAGAAAAATCAACCTCTCCTGATACAAGTTTAGAAATAGATCCTGCTAACATTACAACTGAACTAACTCCCATTGTTGCCATAGGACCTATTGTTAAAATCATAGGCATTTCTCCAGCTTTTTCTTCTTGAGGAGGATCACTTAATTCAATATCCTTTTTTTCAATTATTCTTCTAAGTCTAGGTGCTTTTGAAAAATAATCATCTGGTCCATATAAATCCTTATCTTTTACTTCTATATTTTCTAATGAATCTTTAGATTCTAATTTAGTCATTAAAAGATCTGTTTTAGCAGTATCTATTCTTAAAATATTTTCTGGTGCCATAACCACAACCATCTTATTTAAAAATAATAGTTTAGCACCAAAAAGTTCTACTTCATCTCCACTTTTTAAATAATACTTTCCTGTTACTTGATTTTTATTTAAAAAGACATCTCCTTGTTTTATATCTAATAAAATATTACCTTGTTGTTGTACATTTATAGTTAATTCCAATGAATTTATATATGGGCAATTATAAATAACAGTTGGATTAAGTCCACCAATTGTAATATTAAATCCAGCACTATAACTGTATGTTTTTATATAATTATTATCACTATTTTCTACATAGATAAGGTATGCTACATCATCTCTTTGTAATACATAAAAATTATTAGGTTCTAAGACTATTTCTTCTTCATATAATTTACCATTTAGAATTCTACAATCTTGTGTTGCGAATAGAACCCATTTTCCATCTCTAGCATCTATGTTTATTAATTTAGATACTTCATCGTTATCAGCATCAAAACTATAGCTTCCTGATATATTTTCAGGTAGATAGAAAACATTAACTTGTTTATTAGCATACAAATAGATTCTCATGTAATCACCCTATCTTTATTCTATTAATAATATATCATATATTTAATTGTTTTAAAACAAAAAAAATATGAAATCAACGATGTTTTCATATTTTTAAAAACATATGACTAATACATTTTATCGATAATAATATTTTTCTGATAAAAAATTATTATTATGGGTTTGTTCAGATAGATTTCAACAAATCGTTGATTGTTTTATCTATTATCATGATGGGGTTTTCCTTCCCCATTGTAATTTCAATTTCTAATAGCGAATAAGCTTTTTTTACCAAAACCATTAACCTCAATTTCTCCGATTAATCAAAGTAAAATATCTATTAGAATATTTATTAGGAATTATATCCGAGTTTTATATACCCACAATTATTATCAGTAATTATGAATAACTTATTCTGGAGTTTTCTTTCTCCAATGAAATTACAAAAAACTAGTCCTGATAACTCTTTATAATCTGTAGAATGCATAAGTTAAATATTATAATCAAAAAGTTTAATACCATTATAGTTATCTTTATCAATGTAGCACTAACAAATAACTTATTATCAAATAATCAAATAATCATAATTAAGAAATTAAGTAGCTAAATAATATAACTAAATAATCAAATAATCATAATTAAGAAATTAAGAAATAAGCAAATTATAATATTAGTATTGATAATAGTATCTTTAATTAAATATTAAATTTTTCTTTCTTATATTTAATTCTCACACAATACTAGTTTGTATATTTATTATAAAAAAAAGGTCTATTATTGTCAATAGACCTTGGATTATTTTGTGAAATTTACTATTTACTTAACACTTCAGTGTAAACTTTTTTTAATTGTTCTCCGACCTTTTTAATATCTCTTTCTTTTGCTACTTTATAGGCTTCTTTTCCTAAATTTGGTAGTTCTCCACTTAATATTTTCTTTATTTTTTCTTCGAATTCATTTAAATTCTTAGCCTTATAAACATTTTTACCATCTTCCAACCATTCATCAAATATTGGAATGTCACGTATTAATGCATTTGCCTCACACGCACAAGCTTCAATAATTGGAATACCTTCTGTTTCTTCTAGAGTTGGGAATAAATATAGATCACAACCATTCATTGCATTAACTATCTCTTGTTGTTCTACGTAACCAGCAAAAACCAAGTTATCTAGCTTAGTATTAACTGCATCCCTAACATTCTTAGTTGCAGCACTTAAAGGACTATATCCAAACCAAATAAATTTATATTCAGGTAGTCTCTTAGCTAATTCGACAAAATCAACTATACCTTTTCTTTCAATGTATAGACCAATACCAATAATAACTTTATCATCCTCTGTGTAATGATATTTATCTCTAAATAATTGACCTAGTTTTTTATCTTTTTTAAACTTATCAAGCTCTATTCCATTAGAAATTGCATAGATTTTTCTTTTTATTCCATAGCCCTCTAATAATCTTTTAGAGTATGGAGTTGGAGTTACTATAACATCTCCTAAACTATAGCATTTAATTAACCATTTTTTAAATAAAGGAGCTATTTGTTTAGAAAAGATAAATCCATTTCTAAAATCTTCTTCTGTACTATGAGCATGATAAACTACTTTTTTACCATTCTTATGAGCCTTTTTAGCCATTCTAACGGACTTTGGTCCATAAAAGTTAATATGAACAATATCATAATCATCATGAAGATTAGTAGTATATTCTACCCCTACGTGTTCTAGAGCACGCATTTGATGCTTTATAGCTTTTCCTAATCCACTTTTAGAAAATAACTTTTCTCCTTCTGTATATAATAGTACTTTCATATTATCACTCCTTAGAATCCTGTTTTAATCCACATTTAGGACATATATCCCCATCTATTTTATATCCACAAGATTTGCAAAATCTATGTTTAGATACTAAATTCTTCCTATCCAAAGATACTTCTTTAACAGTCGTAAAAGATTTCATATACAATAAAGCTATAAATAATACAAAGACAAATATTAATATTTTTAGTTTAGACATTAAACAAAAATCATACATACCATGTAATAGAGTTGGGACTAATATACTAAAGATAATATATTTTTTTTCTAACTTAAACTGCTTATTATAATGGAATCTTTTTGCAAGGCCTAAATAATATCCCATAAATATAGCATTACAAGCATGTCCTGGAACAGATAAAAGTGCTCTAAGAATAGCAGCCCTTAAACTACTTCTTGAGAATACATAAGCTAAGTTTTCTACTAAGGCAAAACCTAACGCTACAAAAACAGCATAGACTATTATGTCATATATTTCATCAAATTCTTTATTGTTATAACCTCTAAATACTAGCATTATCCATTTACACAGTTCTTCTATCAAAGCAACTCTTATAAAAGCATAGAATAACAATTCTAGAAAACTATAATCAGTCAGTTTTTTATTTAAAGATGGAATAATTAAGTTTACACCTTTAGATATTAGTATAACTAAAACACTAGATAACATTCCTAATAAAAATAATTGAATTAATAATTTAAGTGGCTCTTTTTTATTATCGGTATTATATATATATACTAGTAATAGTATTACTGGTAATAATGATAAAAATAATAATAACATTGTCATAATACCACTCCTATATTAATAACAGTATATCATAAGTTTTTTATTTAAAACAAAAATCGAACTCAATAAGTTCGATTATAGACATAAAATGGTGTCCGCGAGGCGACTCGAACGCCTGACCGATCGCTTAGAAGGCGATTGCTCTATCCAGCTGAGCTACGCAGACATTTCAACTGACAGATATAATTATACAATAAAAGTACTTGTTTTTCAAGTACTTTTTAATATCTATAGTGCTTTTCCACAACTAGTACAATATTTAGATTCCTTAAATTCTATTTTGCTTCCACAATTTGGACAAAACTTTGGAGTAACTGTTTTTTCCTGAACAACATTTGCTTCAGTAACTGTATCTTTCTTATTATCTATACCCAAAGCTTCAAGAACTACATCATTTGGAGCTTTTTCTCCTAAATATTCACTACTACCAAATCCTAGTGCCAAATAGAAAATAGGTTTTAAAAAGAATATACCTACAGCCCAAACATCTTCTTTACCATAGCTTCTTGCGGTTGAAACTGCTAAAAAACTTCTAAAGTATATTGGTACACAGACTGCTAAAAATACTCCTATTATAGGAATTAATCCACCTATTAACGCAGCTAAAATATTAAATAAAACCCACCAAGGATTTACTCCTGTAATAGTACATAATATATAGTCATTGTATATTGGAATGAAAGCAAGCCAACCAGATTGTTTAGCTTTTCTAAACATAGCATATTCTCCAATTAACCCTATAATATTAACCAAAAGAGAAACGATTAATATACAAAGACAGACAACAATCAAAACATCAAAAGTAGTTTCAAAGAATTCATTAAAATAACCCATTAATCTACCTCCTCTATTAATCTGCTTACTGCTCGCATTAAACCTATTTTTCCATAATTATAAGTTAATGATCCTTGCATATAAGCAATATAAGGTTCTCTTAATGGTCCATCACAAGATAGTTCAATTGAAGATCCTTGAGTAAATGATCCACTTGCCATAATAATTTTATCTTCATAGCCTGGCATATCACCTGGTTCTACTAAGGCATTTGAATCAATTGCGGAACCTTCTTGAATACCTCTTGTAAATTCAATTAATTTATCAGGATCATTAAAGATAATATTTTGAACTATGTCTACTCTTGTTTCATTATATTTAGGTTCTACTCCGTAGCCTAAGTCTTCCATTACTTTGCTTGTTAAAACAGCTGTTTTAAGTGATGCAGCAACTACACTAGGAGCCATATAAATACCTTGTAATAAACTCTTATTAATTCCAAGTGTTGGTCCTACTTCTCTACCTTCTCCAGGAAGAGTTAATCTCTCAGCACATAATTCTACTAAATCATGGCGTCCAGCAATATAAGCGCCATTAGGAGCAATTCCACCACCTAAATTCTTAATTAGTGATCCAACTATAATATCTGCGCCTACACTTGTAGGTTCCATCTTTCCAACAAATTCACAGTAACAATTATCTACCATAACAATAATATTACTATCTATTTCTTTAATAAGTTTAATTACTTTTTCTACTTTTTCTAAACTAATACTTTTTCTAGTAGAATAACCTTTACTTCTTTGTATTTCTATTACTTTTACTTTTGTATTACTAATAAATTCTTTTATCTTTTCATAATCAAAATCATTATCTACTAGATCAATTTGTTCATAATTAATTCCAAAACTTTTTAATGAACTAGGATTATCTTTAATACCTATTACTTGGTCTAGAGTATCATATGGTTTTCCACTAATACTAAGTAATGTATCTCCTGGACGAAGAAGTGCAAAGAAACAAACATTTAAAGCATGGGATCCAGAAATAAATTGACTTCTCACAATTGCATCTTCTGCACCTAAAACATCTCTAAATATATTTTCTATCTTTTCTCTACCTAAATCATTATATCCATAACCAGTAGTAGAATTAAAACATGAATCAGTTACTTCATTATTATGAAAAGCACTTAATACTTTTAAACTATTATAGTCACATATTTCATCTATTTTCTTAAATTCTTCTAAACACTTTTCTTCACAAGAATTAACTAATTCAACTATCTTTTCCTCTATCTTTAAAGAATTATACATATAATCTCTCCTTCGTGCATATTATACTACTTATCCGTTAAATTTTCCACCATCAACTCGTATTACTGAATCATTTATATAATTTGCTTTAGAACTAGCTAGAAAGACTACTACTTTAGCAATTTCATTTGGTTCAGCCATTCTACCTAATAATATTTTTTTATTTTCTTTATGAATCTGATCTAAACTTAAATCTTTATTCATATCAGTTTTTACCCATCCAGGACAAACACAATTAACATTAATAAATGGAGCAAACTCTCTTGCAAAATTATGTGTTAATGATATTACTCCTGCTTTAGAAGCATCATAGTCACAACTCTCTGGATAAAATGTATCAAGAGCATTAGTACTACTAATATTAATTATTTTTCCTCTCTTAGCATTTAACATAACTTTACCAGCATACTTACTACATAAATAAGTACCAATAATATTAACATCTAAGATACGTTTAAACTCTTTAATATTTTTATCTAGTAATAAACTATCTCTACATACTCCAGCATTATTAACTAAAATATCTATTCCACCAAAAGTATCAATAATAGTATTAATCATACTTTCTACTTCTTCTTCTTTTGATACATCGCATTTTATAGTTAATACTTTAACATTATACTTTTCTTTAATTCTTTTTTCTAATTCTTTCGCTTCTGTTTCATGATGACAATAATTTATAACTACATTAACTCCTTGTTTAGCAAATTCTTCTATACAGCTAGCACCAATACCACGATTACTACCTGTTACTAAGGCAACTATATTTTTCATACAACCTCCTATAATACATTAATATTTTACAATAAATAGAATTAAAAAGAAAGAGTTATACTCTTTCTACTTTAATAAATGCTTCTTCATCATTTAGATCACATTTAAATTTATCTTTTAAACTAATATCTTTAATTAGTTCATCTCCTAGAACTTCTCCCATTACATAATCTTTATATAATTCAAACATCTTATCGATTTGGTCTGTTCCATTATAATAAACTT